>CAYUZX010000006.1:15958-73540 GCA_964449285.1 uncultured Prolixibacteraceae bacterium | reverse complement strand
GAGTTGGTGCAAGGTTGTTCAGGGCTGATACACAGATCGGTTATTGTATAGGATGACTCAATGCTCCGGATGCCGTTTCCTCTGTAACTAATCTCTGTGATTGTATCATTGTGCATTGTATTTTTGAATGTACATCCCTGGAACCGGATCCCGTTCACATCATACATGCTGACATGATCGGATGGATAGCTTTGTCCGCTGGCTAAGCCGGAGGTAGTTTCGAACACCACATTCTGAAACACGCTGTGATTGGTGTATTGATAGGGCATGAACTGAATATCCTTGTAATTGTTCCTGAATGTTGAATTATATACTCTAATGATCCCCCCAAATGTACTCCACCCACCATCTATTGCTCCAGTGGATACGCCAAACCGGGCATTCTCAATGATGGAGTTTCCCTGGATTGAAACCAAACCCTGGTTTGAAGTAGGAACCTGAGAAAGGTTGCTGTGTCCCCATACTTCAATCCCCTGCCACATGTTAAAACATCCGTTGGTCAGCTTACCATTATCCACAATCAACGTGGCACCGGGTTCAACCATGATTTTGGCCAGCGGAGGAAACTTCACCGTTGTTTGGATTGTTAGGATAGCAGGTGATTTTACCAAAACACTTCTCTCGGCAATGAATGGATTTGACCATGTCGTATCGGATGTAATCAACAGCGTATCGGTGAAAAAGGGACAGGTAAGATTCGATTCATAGATCCCTCTGCCAAAGGTGCTTGCTCGGATGATTTTGGCCTTGGGAAGAATCACGATCTCTGTAACAATGGCTTTTGGCATTCCGGCGGTGAACGGAACCCAAAGGTCCATTTCTTGATCCCGGTAATATACACCTACATCGGTACCTGCAAATAGTCTATAGTCTTGTTCTCCTTACCAGTATGTGATACAATTCACTGGGAAATTTGGCAGACCCTCGGAAAAATCTGAAAAGTTTTTACCTGCTTCGTTAGAAAAGAACACCCTGTTTTTGACATTCGGAGGGTTATTTGAAGCTGCGTCAAAACCACTAAGTGACACCCATACCAGATTGGTATCTGTTGGAGAGAGACAAATATCTGTGATTCCCAAGCTATAAAGTTCATCCTTTAACGGTTCATTTCCCGTTAGTCTAAGAAGATCCTCATAGCTTTGCCCCTCATTGGTTGTTTTTAAAAGTTTATGCATACAGCTTGCTCCCGGATTTCATCGACAATGGTTTGATAACTGCAATGGGACAAGAATTCAAAAAATTCACTAAAGTTTCTCATAAGAATTGTTTTCCTTATGATAGTATGAAAAGAATGGTTAGTTTGAGAAATCTTCAGGAATTGATTAAATTTTCTTAAGTGAGGTGCATGTTCACATTATATATAGATAATATTCCTTAATCTGGATAATACCCAGTAACCACTCTACGAAAAAAGTGTTAAAAGAAGACATACCAGATAGTTATGGGTGACTTATGAGAAAATTCTGAGAAAATAAATGAATAACCCTCTGTTAATACATTGATTTACAGAGGGTTAAAGGTGTTTAAAAGTCTCCCCGGTAGGGCTCGAACCTACGGCCCGTTGATTAAGAGTCAACTGCTCTGCCAGCTGAGCTACGGAGAGAAAGAGGCCGGCAAAGATACAACCTTTTAAGCTTTTTGGAAAATTTTCAGGGAAAACTAATTATATGATACCTTTGTATCAGATGCCAGATACCAGATACAATATCCGGCATCCTGCATCATATATCACAATGGACAATCCCAAAAAACATAAATCAGCCCTCCGCCTCCAGCCCGGTATCCCTACCCCCTCCCAGATCAACAAAGAAGCTATCCATAAACTCAAATCCACCACCTCCACCACCCTCACCACATCACAATTCATTGAAGGCATCCTCTCCGGAAACCGAACCATCCTCTCCAAAGCCATCACCCTGGTCGAAAGCAGCCGCCCCGAACACCAAGCTCAGGCTCAGGAAATAATATCGGCATGCCTCGAGAAACGAGAGACGAAAGACGAGGGACGAGAGACGAAAATCAAAATACAAAATTCATCCTTCGCCCTTCGTCCTTCGTCCATTCGTATAGGCATCACTGGCGCTCCAGGCGTGGGCAAAAGTACTTTCATCGAAGCCCTTGGAAAACACATCACAGGACTTGGGTATAAGCTGGCCGTCCTTGCAGTGGATCCCAGCAGCACGCTCTCAAAGGGGAGTATCCTGGGCGACAAGACACGTATGGAGTGCCTGGCAGTGGATCCCAATGCCTTCATCCGGCCATCCGCTTCATTGGGATCGCTGGGTGGAGTGGCACGAAAAACACGGGAGACGATCTATATTTGTGAAGCAGCCGGGTTCGATGTGATCTTCGTGGAGACAGTCGGGGTAGGACAATCCGAAACAGTGGTGAAGTCGATGGTCGACTTCTTCCTCCTGTTGATGCTGGCCGGCGCTGGCGACGAACTGCAGGGGATCAAACGTGGTATCATCGAGATGGCCGACGCCATCATCATCAACAAAGCCGATGGCGACAACTTCCGGAAAGCACAAGTTGCAGCGATGGACTTCACCACAGCGATTCACCTCTTCCCTCCTTCTCAAACAGGCTGGATGCCGGTAGTCGACGTGTGCTCCGCCAAAACAGGCGACGGAATTCCTGAAATATGGGAGATCATCCGGACCTACCACACCACGATGCTGCAACACGGGCACTTCCAGCGAAACAGGACCAGCCAGAACTGGCATGTATTCCACCAGGCCATCGAAGAGAAACTGCGCAACCAGTTCTACCAGGATCCCGTCATACAGAAAAAGATAAAACAACTGGAGGAGGAGTTGTTTAATGGAACCCTCAACCCTTACGAGGCAGCAACTGAATTGCTAAATTCCAAAAACCAATTCACAAATAATAAATAAGAATCAATATTCAATTCACGAATTTCCCAAAAAATCGTCTGGCAACCCATGGAGTCATTCGTATTTGGAATTTATTTGTTATTTGATGCTATTGATTTATGATTTTCCTAGAGATGGGTTATCCTCTTTTTTTCAGGAATGGCGATATCGTCCAAAACAGCTCTTTCGGGTTAAAAGGCTTGGTGATGAATCCGGTCATGCCAAACTCGAAGATCTTTTCGCGGTCCTCAAGGAAGACTGAAGCGGTTAGCGCAATGATGGGAAGGTCCTTGTAATAGTCTTCTTTCATCGCCCTGATCTTCAGGGTAGCTTCATAGCCGCTCATCTCCGGCATGTGCAAATCCATCAGCACAACGTCGTAATGGTTTTTCTCCACAAGCTCCACGGCGATCTTTCCGTTTTCGGCAATGTCAAACTTAGACTCCCATTTGGTCAGGTATTTCGATACAATCTTCTGGTTGACGAGATTATCCTCTACCACCAGCACCCGCAAGCCTTTCAGGCTGTGAAAGGCAGATTTCTGGTGTGCATCATCCTCTACATGGGTCTTTTCACTCACCATGAAAGGCAACGAGAACGAAAAAGTGCTTCCCTTGTCAACCTTGCTTTTCACCTTCAGCTCCCCACCCTGCAGTTCCACCAGTTTCTGGGTGATGGCAAGTCCTAACCCGGTGCCACCGTATTTTCGCGTGCTGGAAGAGCTGGCTTGTGTGAAGCTCTCAAAGATCATCCCTATCTTATCTTCCGGGATGCCTATACCCGTGTCGATGATGCGGAACTCGATATCGATCTGGGCGTTGTGCCCCTTCAGCGGCTTCGCCACGATAGTGACTCCGCCCTTTTCGGTAAATTTCACCGCGTTTCCCACCAGGTTGATCAGGATCTGGGTGAGTCGGTTTGAGTCGCCCAGCACGACCGGGGGGATGCTCTCATCAATCAGGATCTCCATCTTGAGATTACGCCTGTTCCCCTCATAATCAAAACTCTGCTTGACACCGGTCATCAGCTTACGCAACTCAAACTCCACCTTTTCAAATTCAATTCGTCCGGCATCGATCTTGGAGTAGTCAAGTATGTCGTTCACGATCTGCAGGAGGCTGTCGGCAGAAAATTTCAGGATCTCCACGCTTTCCATCTGATCCTCCCGTGGCTCCTCTTCCCGGAGGAGGTTTACCGTATTGATGATAGCGTTTAGTGGTGTACGGATCTCATGGCTCATGGTGGAGAGGAACTTTTGCTTGGCGCGTGTGGCGTCTTCGGCAAACTCCTTGGCTTTCTTCAGGTCCTTCTCGATCCGTTCACGCCAGATGATCTCCTCTTCCAGATTCTTCCGCTGTTTATAGATCTTCATGAACACTGTAACCTTGCCGATCAGGATGTCGGGGATAATCGGCTTTGTGATGAAGTCGACAGCGCCGGTTTTGATCCCTTTTACCCGGTAATAGTCCTCGTTATAAAAGGCAGTGATATAGATGATCGGAATCAGCTCATTCAGGGGATCTTTCCGGATCTTTTCAACGGTCTCAAAACCGTCCATACCCGGCATCCTGACATCCATCAGTACGAGCGCAAATTCAGTTTTATTTGCTTTTTCTACCGCTTCCGGGCCCGACATTGCCCGCACCAATTCGATATCAAGGTCGGTGAGCATCTCTTCCAATACGATGATGTTCTTCACCCTGTCATCAACGATCAGTACTTTTGGTTTCACATTCATATCAGTGAGTTCAAGAAGTTTGCAATCTCTTTCAACGTAAGCACGTGGTCGGGCTTTGTTGTTTCCAGCGCCGACCGTGGCATCGAATCCGATTCTGCCTCGTCCGGATCCTGTACAATGGCGATGCCTCCCATCTCTTTAATCTTTTTCAGCCCGGTACTGCCATCGTTGTTGGCACCTGTCAGGATGATGCCGATCAGTCCATCACCGTATGCTTCGGCCGCTGTCTCAAACAGTATGTCGATCGACGGTCTGGCGTAGTTCACCCGCTCTCCCACCGTTAGGGTAAACGAGTGGTCATGCTCCATCAGCAGGTGGTAGTTCGGAGGCGCTATATAGGCTACCCCGGCCTGTGGAATTTCCTTCTCATCAGCCTCCTTCACCCTGATCTTCTTCATGCTGTTAAGAAATGAAGAGAGGTAGTTGTCGGCATCAGGACTCATATGTTGCACCACGATCATTGGTAACGGGAACCGCTTGTCGAGCGCCCCGAAGATGGTCTTCAGGGCATTCAGTCCGCCTGCCGAAGATCCGATTACAACCGCTTGATACGTTTTTTTCGCTCCCACCAACGTATAAAATTACGAAGAATATTTCTTTATATATATTCTTTCCTTATCAATAACCGGTTCAAATGCATTAAAATGCGATGAAAACTGGAGGTTTTCCTTGGAACCGAGGCAGAGAAATCCCCCTCCGGGGAGAGACTCCATAAAAAGTTCGATTACCCTTTCTTGCAACTGCTTGTCGAAATAGATCAGCACATTCCGGCAAACGACCAGGTTCATCTCTGCGAAAACACTATCCGTTACAAGATTGTGGTTAGCAAAGACGATATTCTTCTTGAGTGAATCGTTCAGGGTAGCCGTTTCATCATTGGCGGTATAATAGTCGGAAAAGGAGCGCTTTCCTCCCGCTTTCTGGTAACTCACAGTGAACTCCTTGATTCGGCTGAACAGGTACTGTGCCCGTTTTGCATGCCGTATGATCAGTGGGTTGAAATCGGTGGCGTAGATCTGGGTTTTGTGTAGCAGTCCCTCCTCCTTCAGTATGATAGCCATGGAGTAAACCTCTTCACCGCTGGCACATCCGGCATGCCAGATCTTCACATGGGGATAGGTTCTTAGAACGGGTATCACACTTTGTCTCAACGCCTTGTAAAAGCTGGGATCCCTGAACATCTCGGTAACGGTGATGGAGAGATCCATCAGCAACTGGTCAGTAAATGTGCTGTCATAGATCGCCTTGTGGGTCATCTCCGTAATGGAATTCAATCCCGATATCTGAAAACGGTTCATGATACGCCGCTTGAGATGGGCCTGAGAGTAGTTTCTAAAATCAAAACCATATTTCTGGAATAGCGCCTCAATCAGTAACCTGATCTCTATCTCCTGGTTCTCCTGTAACTCTTCCTCTTTCTTTTTCAACGAGTTGGATTTAATCGGGTTTGGTTGTTTTTTTTCGGAAAAAGTTCAGCACCACGGATGCCAGGATGCTTGCTGCCAGGATGCCCAGGATGATCAGCAGGGAATCTCTGGTTGTTAGCGCCATCAATTGGAAGTGATTCAGGATCATCTTGACACCCACAAAGGCAAGCAGCACGGCCAGGCCTACTTTAAGCGTTTCAAACCGGTTCATGACGTTCATCACCAGGAAAAAGAGCGACCGCAATCCCAGGATGGCAAAAATATTCGAGAAGAAAACGATATAAGGGTCTTTCGTGACTGAGAAGACTGCGGGGACAGAATCTACGGCAAAGAGCACATCGGAGAATTCAATGATGAGAAGAACGACAAAGAGGGGGGTCAGGACAATCTTCCCCTGGCGCCTCACCCAGAACTTCTCGCCGTGATCTTCCCGTGTAACGGAGAACCAGCGGGAGGCAAACCGGACAACCGGATGATGCTTGGTATCGATGGTGGTTTTGTGACGGTGAAAGATGAAATCATAACCCATTTTGGCCCCCAGGAGGATTAATAATGCACCAAAGACCACAAAGAGCCATTCAAAATAGTGCAGCAGTGCACTGGCGGCAAAGATGAAGATGAAGCGCATCACCACCGCTCCCAGAATGCCCCAGAAAAGCACCTTCTTGTAGTACTGCTGCTTTACGTTAAAGGAGAGAAAGATCAGGATGATCACAAAAACATTGTCCACGGAGAGGGAATACTCGATGAGGTAACCGGTAAGGTATTCGAGAGCCAGATTGTTGTTGTACAAGCCAATAGCCACCTCGTCGGAAATTCCTTCGAGTAGTTTGATGGGGTGGTGGTACTCGCTTACCTTGGCCGCAACGGCTTCCGCCGAGTCCAGCCCGTGCAGGATGTTCCCGAAATGGTTAAGGAATCCATAAAACAGGAGTGATATTGTAACCCACACCCCTGTCCAGATAAGAGCTTCTTTAAACTTCGGCTTGTGCGCGTGCTTGCTGAACACACCCAGGTCGAGCGCCAGCATCAGGAAGATGAAGAGCAAAAAGAGCGAAAAGAAGATGACTTCGTTCAGCGATGGGGCCATGGTTCAAAAATAATATAAAATTCTTACTTTTGTACCCCCTTCAACGATAAGAAACCACGTGTTATGAACGATGCTGTAGTCCTGAATCCCAACCCGCTGATTCGTTATCTCGACAAACCCTCCGACGATTTTACCCGGGACGACCTGGTCCGTTTCATTGAAGCCAACGGAATCCAGATGGTCAACTTCCGGTATGCCGGAGCCGATGGGAGGCTGAAGACGCTGAATTTCATCATCAAGAGCCGCGAGCACCTGGAGAACATTCTCAGCGCCGGCGAGCGGGTGGATGGCTCCAGCCTCTTTCCGCACTATGTGGAAACCGGCTCATCTGATCTCTATGTCATCCCCCGCTACCGGACCTCATTTCTCAACCCCTTTTCGGAGATTCCGGCCCTGGATATCCTCTGCTCGTATTATGATAAAGATGGAAACCCCTTTGAGAGCTCTCCCGAGTATATCATGCGTAAGGCTCATCAATCGCTGAAAAGCTCCTCTGGTCTCGACTTCGAGGTGATGGGCGAGTTGGAGTATTACGTGATCAGCGAAAAGGATTCCCTTTACGAAGCAGCCGACCAGCGCGGGTACCACGAATCTGCCCCTTTCTGCAAGTGGGAAGGGCTTCGCACCGAAGCGATGCAGGCGATTGCACATTGTGGAGGCTTCATCAAATACGGCCATTCTGAAGTTGGCACGTTTACCGAATCGGGATTGTTGTATGAACAGAACGAGATCGAATTCATGCCGGTAAAGCTGGAAGATGCGGCCGAACAGCTGCTGATCGCGAAGTGGATCCTCCGCTCGCTGGCTTACAAACATGGGGTTACGGTAACATTTGCCCCTAAGATCACTACCGGAAAAGCAGGTAGCGGGATGCACATCCACACCCGGTTGTTGAAGAACGGTAAGAGCGTGATGATTGACAAAGGGAAATTGTCGGATCCGGCGCGGAAAGCGATTGCCGGGTACCTCACCATGGCACGTTCGCTCACCGCTTTCGGGAATACCATCCCAACCTCCTACTTCAGGCTGGTTCCACACCAGGAAGCTCCTACCACCATCTGCTGGGGCGACAGAAACCGCTCTGTGCTGGTTCGTGTGCCACTTGGATGGACCGGCTCACGACAAAACATGCTATTGAATGCCAACCCACTGGAAGCAACCAGCCAGAATAGCTTCAGCGACAAGCAAACCGTGGAGTTTCGCTGTCCCGACGGGTCGGCCGATGTTTACCTCCTCTTCGCCGGTCTCGCCGTAGCGGCACGGCACGGGCTGGAGATGAACAATGGGCTGGAGTTCGCGCAAAAGACCTATGTCGACGTCAACATCTTCGACGAAAAGTACAAGAATAGAGTCAACGAGCTGGACCACCTACCCACCTCATGCTGGGAGTCAGCCGAGGCGCTGGAAGCGCAGCGCACCATTTACCAGACAAAAGGAGTATTTCCGAAAAAGATTCTCGACGGAATCATCGGCAAACTGAAAAGTTTCGACGACCAGCACCTCCGAACAGATATCCGCGAAAGCGAAAAAGAGGTGATCAAACTGGTGAATCGATTCCTGCACTGCGGATAATGGATAAGATCCATAGAGGAGCATTGATCATCTCAGGAGATTTTGATCTCTTTTTTACTCTCCAGCTCAGCTTCGGCCCGCTTCGGCAGATCGATCTTAAGGATGCCATTGGTATAATCAGCTTTGATCTTCTCAGTATCAACCGACTTCGGCAAGGTAAAGGAACGACTGAATGATCCGAAATAAAACTCTTTGCGCGTGTAGTTTTTCCCCTCTTCCCGTTTCTCATCTTCAATCTCTGAAGAGATCGTTAGTACTGAGTTCTCAAGGTTGATGTCGAAATCTTCCTTTTTCAATCCGGGAGCTGCAATTTCAAGCTCAAAACCAGTAGGTTTCTCAATGATGTTGGCTGAAGGGTCAAAAGCGCGTTTGCCGAAGAAATCAGCGTAGTCAGCATCGAAAAAATTTGAAACGATGTCGGCTAACGGATTTTTCTGTTGCCATCTGATAATTGCCATAGTTTGGTCCTCCATATTTTTTGATGAACAATTTGTTTTGCATGGTGTTGATCAACTTTTGTACCGGGGATCAAGATACGAAAAAATTCTGATGATGTCGTCAAAATGGCGTTCGAACAGGCGTTAACACTGTCAAAATGACGCTATTCGCTGATTTTAATTCGTAATTCATAATTCACTTAATTCTTATTTATCTCACTACTTTTGCCTCAATTTATCCATGCCATGTCGCGTATTGCCAAAGCGCACCTTTCCATGCTCGGAGTCTCGATTATCTTTGGACTCCATTACAGCATCGCTAAAAGCATGATGCCAGCATACCTCACTCCCTTGCAGATGGTCTTCATCCGGCTGCTGGGCGGGATGATCCTCTTCTGGGTGTTTCAGCGGCTCTTCATCCGCGAGAAGGTGGAGCGCCGCGACCTGCTGATGCTGGCTCTTTGCGGATTGGTGGGATTTACACTCAACATCACCCTTTTTTATGCCGGACTGAATCTCACCACCCCTGTTGATGCCTCCATCATCCATGTCACCAATCCCATCATGGTACTGATCCTCGCCAGCATCATCATCCGCGAAAAGGTGACCTTCCGCAAAACAGGGGGTATCCTGCTGGGGATGTCGGGTGCGCTGATCCTGATCCTGTGGGGCAGACACCTACAGTTTGGCGGACAAACAGCTCTTGGCAATGTGCTGGTCCTGATGAATATGGTTTGTTACTCACTTTACCTGGTGCTCCTCAAGCCTCTCCTTGTGAAGTACCATACTGTTACCATCCTGAAATGGGTCTCCTTTTTCGGGTTCATCTTCGTTATCCCACTGTCGGCCCGGTCGATGCTCTCCATCTCATTTGCCAATTTCGACTGGTACGCATGGAGCGCCCTTTTTTACATCATTGTGCTTACTACCTTTCTGGTCTACCTGATGATCAACTTCTCCCTCAACATCCTCACGCCCACAGCGGTAAGCTACTACACGTACCTGCAACCCGTGCTTGCAGCAGTTTCATCGGTCTCAATAGGGATGGAGCGAATCACCCTGCCGAAAGTGCTTGCTGCGATGCTGATCTTTACAGGGGTATACATGGTGACAAGTCGGAAGGAGGATCCGGGGGGTCAAAAAAGATGTCGAAACGGTAGAAAGATGTATTCAAAAATCTTCTCGATTTTGGGGCGGTTCATCCAGCGGAGGTAATCAAACGCTTCTGAATTACGGAGTGTCTCCTTTACATGGGCATCCAGCTGTTTCAGGATTTCCGGCTCATGGCCTATCAGCGCAATTTCGTACTGATAGCGGAAGCTCCTGTAATCAAAGTTGGCCGAGGAGATGGAGAAAACCTTCTGGTCAATGATCATCAGCTTGGCGTGCAGGTTGTGCGGGGTGTAGAAGAGGAGCTCAACGTTACTCTTGTGCATCATCCCAAAGTATTTGTTCCGGAGGATGTCTACCATCCGCACATCGGAATGCCTGGGCATGATCACCCGCACGTTCACCCCACGCTTGCCTGCATCCATCAGGGCTTTCCGTAATAAAAATCCGGGAAGGAAATAGGGGGTCTCAATCAGCACACAACTCTTGGCACTGCGGATTAGTTGTGTATATTTTTTCTTAAGGCGCTGAAGCGGAATGGAAGGGACATCCCTGACAATCTCGTAATCCTCAAACTTCATCGTCCGGCTGTAGCTCATCTTATCCTTGATATAATAAGGATTGAAGGCTTCAAAGTTCTGCTCGAAAATTTTTCTGAAGGTGGGGGTGATCTCCCCTTTGAAACGGAGCACCAGCTCCCTCCAGTTAAGGTTGTATCCGGTGATATTGGCCGAGCCGATGTATGAAATCTCATCGTCGATCACCAGGATCTTCCTGTGATCGCGGCGATGCCCTCGGGTGAACAGGTCGGAACTGATCTTGATCTTTTCAAAAAACTTCACCTCCCCACCCAGCTCGATCAGTTCGGTAAAAAAGGTCTCTGAAACCGGCCCCCGCCCCCAGGAGTCGATCAGTATCTTCACAATAACCCCCTTCCTCGCTTTCTGCGTGAGGGCATCCTTGAATTTGATTCCCATGTGATCGTTGGAAAACTTGTATGTCTCCAGGTAGATATAAGACGAAGCTTTCTCTATATCATTGAGCATCAGATTATAAAGCTTCAAAGCATCATCAATCACCAAGTACTTCATCACGGCTAAACGGGTAAATTTCTCAAATTCAACGACTAACCAAAATTATAAAAATAGTTCAATCCCTGCAACAGCTTTACCGAAGCAACGATTTTTTGTAGCTTTGCCTGAAATAGGCTGGTATGATCAAATCGATGACCGGATACGGCAAAGCGGTAGCGGAGCTCCCCGGGAAACAAATTACTATTGAGATCAAGGCGCTGAACAGCAAAGGGATCGACATGAATGTAAAGATTCCCTTGTGGTTCCGCGAGAAGGAGTTGGAAATCCGTACCCGCCTCTCCTCCCTTCAGCGCGGAAAAATTGACCTTTTTATTTCTGTTGAGTCTACGGGCGATAAACTCAGTTATACGCTGAACAAAGCACTGGCACATCGTTACTACGAAGCATTGAAAGAGCTCCAGCTGGATTTCAGTGAAGAGAATCCGGAGGGGTTACTTCCCCTTGTGATGCGGATGCCCGACATCCTTCAGTCGGACCGCGAAGAGATCGACCCCCAGCAGTGGGAAATCATTCGCTCAGAGCTGGAAGAAGCCCTGGTAGCGGTGGAGCGCTTTCGGGAGCTAGAGGGCAATGTGCTTCAGGACGACATGGTGAAGCGAGTGGAGAGCATCGTTAATCTGCTGACCGCTATTGAACCACTGGATGGAGAGCGCAAAGAGATGGTCCGCAACAACCTCCAGAAAGCGCTGGATCAGTTTCTGGCGAATAACGGTGCAGCCCAGGCCGATTCAAACCGGTTTGAGCAGGAGTTGATCTACTACCTCGAGAAGATGGACTTCACAGAAGAGAAGGTGAGGCTCCGAAAACATTGCGATTACTTCCTGGAGACGCTAAACGAGACCGAGTCGCAGGGGAAAAAGCTGGGATTCATCTGCCAGGAGATGGGCCGTGAGATCAATACTCTTGGCTCCAAAGCCTCACACGCCGGCATCCAGCAGATTGTGGTGCAGATGAAGGACGAACTGGAGAAAATAAAAGAACAACTATTAAATATTTTATGACTCGCGCCATCATCATATCAGCCCCCTCCGGCGCCGGAAAATCGACGATCGTACAGCATCTTCTGAAGCAGATTCCCGGACTGGAGTTCTCGGTATCGGCATGCAGCCGTCCAATACGGGGCAGCGAGATTGATGGAAAGGATTACCATTTTATCTCGTTGGATGATTTCAAAAGCAGGATTGAACGGAATGAATTTGTGGAGTGGGAGGAGGTCTATCCCGGCAGCTATTACGGAACCCTGAAGTCTGAGCTGGAACTGATCTGGGCAGCGGGGAAGGTCCCTGTGTTCGATGTAGATGTGGTAGGTGGCGTCAACCTTAAAAAACATTTCGGCGAAGCAGCGCTGGCAATCTTCATCCAGCCACCATCAATTCATATCCTGGAAGAGCGGCTCCGGAAACGGAGTTCCGACAGCGAAGAGAGTCTGAAAAAACGCATTGCCAAAGCGGAACTGGAGATGACCTATGCCTCCCGGTTTGACCGAATCGTAGTAAACGACGTCCTGGCAAGAGCTATTAAAGAAGCCGGGGAACTGGCAGGGACCTGGATGCAGGATGCCGGATGATGAGGATTCCATCCTGCTAACTGAGAACGACTATCATATGAGAAACAATACAACAAAGACCGGGCTTTTCTTCGGTTCCTTCAACCCGATCCACCTCGGGCACTTGATGATCGCCAGCTACATGATTGAATTTACTGAGATTCACGACGTCTGGTTCATCATCTCACCACACAATCCGCTGAAGGAAAAATCGACCCTGTTATCCGATGTCAACAGGTTATACATGGTGAATGTAGCAGTTGAAGACGAACCCCGGTTCAAAGCCTCCAACATCGAATTTCACCTGCCCCAGCCCTCCTACACCATAGATACCCTCACTTACCTACAAGAGAAACACCCCAACCATGAATTCATCATGCTGGCAGGTTCCGATATCCTCCCTAGCTTTCATAGATGGAAAAATTACGAACAACTACTCAACCACTACCAGTTCTACATCTACCCTCGTCCACGAGGTCATTGCGAGCGAAGCGAAGCAACCGGCATAATTTACGACACCCCTCATCCTTCTTTCACCTTCGTGGACGCCCCCATGATCGAGATCTCTGCCAGCTTCATCCGTGAAGGCATCCGTGAAGGTAAAGACATGCAGTATTTTCTGCCGGCAAAAGTGTGGAAGTATGTGGAGGAGATGGGGTTCTACCGGTAACCTGATGCCGGATATCAGGCATCAGGTTTTAGGCATCGTTTTGAAAAATCCCCCAACACACGGAGGGTCTTCCTCGGTGCCTCGTAAAACCCCATATGCGCTACATCCTGCAGAATCAGGGATTCGGAGTGTTTTGGAAGGCGGATCATCTCTCCTGCGCGTTCCATCGGGACCCTGGTGTCTTTCATGCCAAGGATATAAAGCACAGGAATCTTCAAATTCTTCACGATTTCGACTGAGCACTTACGTTCTTTCATCCCGATCATAGCAGCCAGGATCGCTTCTTTGGAGAGGCCGGATGCCTCTCCGATCAGTTTGTCAATCTGTTTCCGGTAAGTGTCGTATGTTCCGTTAGGGAAAAGGGTTGGAATAAACTGCAGGATGAAGTTGAACGTATTGGTCTTGATCACCTTTATCGCCCGGTCCCTGTTTCTCAAGGCTTCTGGTGTGTCGGCAAAGGGGTGTGCATGGAAGATACAGATCCCTTTCAGCATCCGTGGATAGAGGTGGGCAAAAGCCAGGGTCACATAACCCCCCATGGAGTGGCCGGCTATTACGCACTGCCTGATGCCCCGGTTCAGAAGCACTTTCTTTACCACTTGGGCCATCAGGTCCATCGAATGAACCTCGGCCAGGCAGTCGCTTCGACCAAAGCCAGGCAAGTCAATAGCTACAACTCTGAACTCGTTGCTGAGCTTCCGGATGAAACGGTTCCATATGGCGGATGATTCGGTAAACCCATGCAGAAGGACCAGACATGGCCCCTCCCCATTATCGATGAAGGCAATTTTTTTGCCTTGGATTCGGATTGATTTCATGAAAAAAGATTCCCGGTTTCAGGTCATGAAAGTACTGAAATAATATTCATGTTCCAAATACCAATTTCCATAAAAGGTAACCCTCAGCAAAAGCAGACGGCAATTCAATATCTGAACTCCAGCATCATTGTCATCTCAAACGCAGCGAAGCAACAGCATCCGGCATCTGTCAGACTGCCATGGTGGATTCGATCTCTTCAACGGTCTTAGGTATGGGTTTTCCCAATACGCGGGATCCTTTGTCGGTAACCATTACATCGTCTTCAATCCTGATTCCGCCGAAATCTTTGTACGTCTCAACCACATCGTAGTTGATGAAATCTGCATTTTTCCTTTCTGCCTTCCAGATGTCGATCAGTTCGGGGATGAAATAGACGCCGGGCTCGATGGTCATCACGAAATTCTCCTGCAACCTCCTGCCAAACCGTAAGAATCCCAATCCGAACTCCTTGCTCCGCTGGATCTCCTGGTCGTAACCCACAAAATACTCTCCCACGCCCTCAAGGTCATGCACATCCAGTCCAATGGGATGGCCAAGTCCGTGGGGGAAGAACATCGTATGAGCTCCCTGGGCGACAGCATCATCCACATTTCCTTTCATGATGCCGAGTGAAATCAGCCCGCTGGCGATTTCGCGGCCAGCCATCAGATGGATGTCGCGAAAGGGGACTCCCGGCTTGACCGCTTCAATAGCCGCCATGTTGGCAGCCAGTACGATATTGTATATCTCCTTTTGCCGCTGCGAAAACTCCCCGCCTACCGGAACGGTACGGGTGATATCGCTGGCATAATGGTATTCCGATTCGGCGCCGGCATCGATCACCAGCATCTTTTCCGACACAAGCATATTGCCATGAAAGTGGTTGTGGAGTGTTTGTCCGTTGATGGTGAGGATCACCGGGAAAGAAACACCGCAGGCGTGAGAAAGTGCAATCCCTTCTATGGTGCCAGCAATCTCCTTTTCGATGGTGCCGGGCAGGGCCATCTTCATGGCAGTCGTATGCATCAGATAGGCTACATCAACCATGCTATCGATCTCCTGGATCTCAAGTTGGTCCTTCTTCATCCGGAGCTTTACCAAACCCCTGATCAGATTTTCGGATGCCTGGCTGCGGATGCCGGATAAGGGATAACCCAGTAGCTCGGAGATCTGGATGATCGTCTCTCCACGGTAGGGAGGCGCAAAGTGAACCTTTCTTCCGGAGGCAAGGGCACTCTGCAATGTCTCTTCAAGTTTATTCATTGGAAGGATCTCTTCCACGCCGATCTGTTCACCCCGATCTTTCATGGAGGGTTGCTTCCCCATCCAGATGATGTCACCAATCTCCACGTCATTCCCAAAAAGAGTATCTTTGCCGCTGTCCAGGTCTATCACGCCGGCCAAATCAGGCTGATCCAGACCGAAGAAATAGAGAAAATTACTGTCCTGACGAAAGGCATATGTATTTGCCAGGTAGTTAAACGATACCTCCTGATTGCCTGGGAAAAAGATCAATCCGCCCTGTACTTCTTTTTTCAGGCGGTTTCTTCTGTCTTTGTAAATGCTAGATGGAAACATAATTTAGATTGATTTAAAATATTGATAAAATACGATACGAGGTGTCGAAGGTACAAAAATTATACTCTAAATTTGTTCATCATCTCTAATAATCCTATATCAATGAGTTCATCTCTACTTCATTTTTCATCCATCACCAAAAAAATATGGATGGCACTACTGGGTATTTTCCTGATGGTGTTCCTGGTGGTACACCTTGGAATCAACCTGTGTCTTCTGCGTTCCGACGGAGGGCTATGGTTTCATGAAGCGGCCCATTTCATGGGAACAAACTATGTGGTTAAAGTCTTTGAGATCTTCCTTTTCGGCGGATTCTTTATCCACATCATCCTGGGGATCATCCTGCAGGTTAAAAACTGGATATCGCGGCCGGTTCAATATAAGGTCAGCAATAAATCCGTCACCCCGTTCCTCAGCAAGTACATGATTTATACGGGCGGCATCGTCCTGATCTTCCTGATCATCCATTTCATGAACTTCTACTTCATCAAGCTGGGGTGGGCAGAAAGTCCGGTGCCGCTGCTTGAAGGTGGCGAGCCCGACTTTTATCAAGCCGCCATTTGGCTTTTCACGCAACCCTTCTACTCCTTCCTCTACCTGATCCTGATGGTGGTTCTGGCATTTCACCTGAACCACGCGTTTGGCGCCGCATTTCAGACATTGGGGCTGGAGCACAAGACATACACTCCCTATATCCAGGGATTTGGAACAATTTATTCGATTGTGGTCCCGCTGGGATACATGATCATCCCTCTTTATTTTTTAATCTTCAGTTAGGCATCATGGCAGAATTAAATTCAAAGATACCACAGGGCCCGATGGCAGAAAAGTGGACCCATTACAAAGCACATCAGAACCTTGTCAACCCGGCCAACAAACGAAAGCTGGATGTGATTGTCGTTGGCACCGGCCTGGCTGGCGCCTCGGCTGCAGCATCTTTCGCAGAGCTGGGATTCAATGTAAAGATCTTCTGTTACCAGGACAGCCCACGGCGCGCCCATAGCATTGCAGCCCAGGGAGGGATCAATGCGGCAAAAAACTATCCCAACGACGGCGACAGCATTTACCGGCTGTTTTATGACACTGTCAAAGGCGGGGACTACCGCTCCCGCGAAGCCAACGTTTACAGGCTGGCGGAGGTGAGTAACAACATCATCGACCAGTGTGTTGCCCAAGGGATTCCCTTTGCCAGGGATTACGAAGGGATGCTCGACAACCGCTCGTTTGGCGGTGCGCTCGTCTCCCGAACCTTTTATGCCCGTGGGCAAACCGGCCAGCAGTTGCTGCTGGGAGCTTACGGCGCCCTGAGCCGCCAAATCAAGCTTGGGAAAGTGGAGATGTACAACCGGCACGAGATGATGGACCTGGTTGTGATCGACGGCAGAGCCCGGGGCATCATCGCCCGCAACCTCGTCACCGGTGAGCTGGAGAGGTATTTCGGACATGCTGTCGTGATTGCAACAGGAGGCTATGGCAATGTCTTCTACCTCTCCACCAACGCCATGGGATCGAACTCCAGCGCAGCGTGGCAGGTCTTCAAGAAAGGCGCCTTCTTCGCTAACCCCTGCTTCACGCAGATCCACCCCACCTGCATCCCCGTTCACGGCGATTATCAGTCGAAGCTGACGTTGATGAGCGAAAGCCTCCGCAACGATGGCCGGATCTGGGTTCCGAAGAACAAGGAGGATGCAGAAAAGATCCAGCGAGGAGAGTTGAAACCCAAAGCCATCAAAGAAGAGGACCGCGATTACTTCCTCGAGAGAAGGTATCCCGCTTTCGGGAACCTGGTTCCACGCGATGTCGCATCACGCGCAGCCAAAGAGCGGTGTGATGCCGGTCATGGCGTGGGAGACACCGGCCTGGCTGTCTACCTCGATTTTGCCGATGCCATCAAACGTCTCGGGAAGCAAATGATCGAAGAGCGGTATGGCAACCTCTTCCAGATGTATGAAAAAATCGTAGATGAAAATCCCTACGAGACGCCGATGATGATTTTCCCGGCAGTCCATTATACCATGGGTGGCCTCTGGGTTGACTACGAGCTGATGAGTACCATAAAAGGAGTTTTTGTAGCCGGCGAAGCCAACTTCTCCGACCACGGAGCCAACCGCCTGGGAGCTTCCGCTCTCATGCAGGGCCTTGCCGATGGGTATTTTGTACTCCCCTATACCATCCAGGAGTACCTCGCCGACCAGATCAAAGTGGCCCGGATCTCTACTGACAAGGAGGAGTTTGTGCAGACCGAAAAAACCGTACAAGAGCGGCTTGAGAAGCTGATGGCTGTAAAAGGCACGAAATCGGTCGACCATTTCCACAAAGCCCTGGGAAAAATTATGTGGGAGTATGTAGGAATGGCCCGTAATGCTGAAGGATTGAAGAAAGCGGTCGAAGAGATCCGCGTTCTGCGGGCTGAATTCTGGAAAGACGTGAAGATTCCCGGAAAGCTCAACGACCTCAACGTTGAATTGGAAAAAGCCAACCGGGTAGCCGATTTCCTGGAACTCGGGGAGCTGATGGCCCTGGATGCCCTTGAGCGGAACGAAAGCTGTGGCGGCCATTGCCGGGAAGAATATCATACCGAAGAGGGTGAATGCCTGCGCAACGACAAAGACTTCATGTACGTCGCTGCATGGGAATACAAAGGTCCCGGCGACTTCGTCCTGCACAAAGAACCCCTTGATTATGAGGAGATTGAGGTGAAGCAACGAGTTTATAAATAGGAATTAGGAACTAGGAATTTTAAAGATATGAAACTTACGCTAAAGATCTGGAGACAGAAAGACGCCACTGCAAAGGGCAAATTTGTCACATATCAACTCGACAACATTTCTCAAAACTGCTCCTTCCTGGAAATGCTCGACATCCTGAATGAGCAGCTTATCAACAAGGACGAGGAGCCGGTTGCCTTCGACCACGATTGCCGCGAAGGGATCTGCGGCATGTGCAGCCTCTATATCAACGGCCGTCCCCACGGCCCGGATGATGCTGTAACCACCTGTCAGCTCCATATGCGGAAATTCCGCGACGGTGCGACCATCGTGATCGAACCCTGGCGTGCCAAACCCTTTCCGGTGATCAAAGATCTGATCATCGACCGCACTGCTTTCGACAAAATCATACAGGAAGGAGGCTACATCTCTTCCCATACAGGAGGCACCCCCGATGCCAACAGCATCCTCATCGGCAAGGTTGAGTCTGACCTATCAATGGATGCCGCCTCCTGCATCGGTTGCGGCGCCTGCGTTGCGGCATGCAAAAACGCATCTGCTATGCTCTTTGTCTCGGCCAAAGTCTCCCAGTTTGCCCTCCTGCCTCAAGGAAAAATAGAAGCCAAGGATCGCGTGAAGAAGATGGTAGCCATGATGGATGAACTCGGTTTCGGAAACTGTACCAACACTTACGCCTGTGAAGCCGAATGTCCGAAGCTGATCTCCCGCTCCAACATCGCCCGCATGAACCGGGAGTTCATCTGCGCGAAGGTGATATAAATTTAGTACTTCCGCATTCCTGGATTGTTCCTGCGAAAACACTACTTTGTTTACATTTGTCGAGTTATGAAATTCAGTGATATTCCTGCAGCTAATTCTATTAAACAGAAGCTGATCCAGACCATTCAGGACCAGCGAGTCAGCCATGCCCAACTTCTCTATGGCCCCGAAGGCTCGGGCAAACTGGCTCTCGCCATCGCCTACGCTCAACTGATCAACTGTACTACCCCTGGGGCAGACAGTTGCGGCACATGCCCCTCCTGCATCCAGTACCAGAAACTCGCCCACCCCGACCTGCACTTTTTCTTTCCGGTAGCAACTTCTAAAAAAGTGCCGTCAAAACCGTCAAGCAAACACTATATCAGTGAATGGAGGGAGTTCCTCCTGAGTCATGATTACCAGGTGTCACTTCCCGAATGGTATGACTTCATCGGAATCGAAAACAAACAGGGCACCATCTATACCGAAGATGCAGCTGAGATCAACCGGATCCTGGCTTACAAGAGTTACGAATCGGAATACAAAGTGGTCGTCATCTGGATGATCGAGAAACTCACTTATGCCGCAGCCCCCAAGCTGCTGAAGATCCTGGAGGAGCCTCCCGAGAAGACTCTCTTTCTGCTGGTCTCCGATAACCCCGACCATGTGATCCCGACGATCCTCTCGCGCTGTCTGCCTGTCAGAGTCCCCCGCATCCCCGAATCCAGCATCCGAAACAACCTGGGAAAGAAAGAGGAGGATCATCTCCACTTTGTGACATTCCGAAACTGGATGCGGCTTTGCTTTACGGGGAATGTCTCCGGGATGATAGGATTTGCCAACGAAACAGGCAAGATTGGCCGGGAGAGACAGAAGAGCCTTCTGCTCTATGGCCTTCGGGTTGCAGGAATAAGCTCCTCATTGAGCTATGGTGTCACCGCCCCGGTGGATGACGGCAGCGAGGAGACGAATTTCATCAGCCGCTTTTCGCCCTACCTCACCCAGGAAAAGCTTCCGGTATTTTACGACCTCTTCAATACCTCCATCTTCCATATCGAACGAAACGCTCACACCCCTACCCTTTTCCTGGATCTCTCACTGAAAATTACAACACTTTTCAAAGGATAACATCCATTATCTCAATATCCTTTTTTTTGTACCTTTGCCTCCACTCTCACAGCCATGGAAGAAAACGAAGCAAAATCAACGAAACCTGAAGCCAATCCGTTTCTGAGCCGGGGTTGTTGTGAGCCTCCGCGTGCAGGGCAAAAGAATGACCAGATCTTCAAGCACCGTTGCAGCAAATTCGATACGTTCGACTGGTTTGGAAAGATCCCGGTCCCCTCGGGAAATATTCCCTTTGATGTGGTAGAGGTGCGATTCAAGAACAGTCGGAAGGACTTTTTCCGCTCCACACCTGACATGAACCTGCAAACCGGAGATATTGTTGCCGTTGAGGCCTCTCCCGGCCACGATATCGGTATCGTTTCAATGGCAGGAGATATTGTGAAACTGCAACTCCGGGCCAAAGGGGTCGCTGCAGCATCCGATGAGATCAGGAAAGTATACCGAAGAGCGCGGCTCACCGATGTGGAGAAATGGACTACTGCCGTGGAAATGGAGGTCACTACCATGTTCAAATCGCGGGAAATTGCCGAAAACCTGGGCCTCTCCATGAAGATCAACGATGTAGAGTTCCAGGGCGATCACACCAAAGCTATCTTCTACTATACCGCTGAGGATCGGGTCGACTTCAGGGAGTTGATCAAAGTGCTTGCCGATGAGTTCAAGGTGCGGATCGAGATGCGGCAAATCGGCGCTCGACAGGAAGCTAGCAGGCTGGGCGGAATTGGATCGTGTGGGAGAGAACTCTGCTGTTCTACCTGGATAAACCAATTTCACTCAGTGACAACCCAGGCCGCCCGTGTCCAGCAACTTTCGCTTAATCCCCAGAAACTGGCCGGACAATGCGGCAAGTTGAAATGCTGCCTGAACTACGAATATGAAGTCTACCTGGATGCCTTGAAAGATTTTCCCAATAACGAAACGATCCTGAAGACCAAAAAAGGGGATGCAATGCATCAAAAGACCGACATCTTCAAAAAGATGATGTGGTACTCCTACACCAACGATCCGCATAACCAGATGGCGATCCCTGTCGACAACGTAATCCACATCATCCAAGAGAATAAAAACGGGAAGATTCCTCCTAAACTGGAAGATTTCTCACATATTACGGAACAGAAAACCAATTTCGAAAACGGAAGCCTCCATGATGAAATGAGTTACCTGGATCATTCATGAGCCTGGCAGAATGATCATAACCCGTATGCGCTTATTCAGCCAAATCGAATCTCTCCTCCTCACCGCACTCCTCCTGGTGCTTTTCACCTCCTGTGATGACAATAGGTTTTTTGAAGAGAACATAAAAATCGATGATGGCCGCTGGCGTTCGGATAACATCCTGGGCTTTTCTACCGTTATACCAGATACAATGTGCGTGTACAATATATATATTGATGTGCGGAACGACATAACCTACTCATACAGCAACCTATATTTCTTTATGAAGACTGTTTTCCCAAACGGCCGGATAGCCTTGGATACAATAGAGTGCATGCTGGCAGGATACGACGGAAAGTGGTTGGGGACAGGCAGCGGAAATGTGCGATTCAACAGATTCCTGTTTCAGCAGGGAATTCAATTCCCTGTATCAGGTAGTTACCGGTTTGAACTGGAGCAGGCGATGCGGGTTGAGGAGCTGAATGGGGTCCTGGATATCGGGATCCGGATTGACAAGGTCAAGTAACTCATCACCCTTATACGAATGAGCTCGAAAAAAAAACATACCATCCCCCCAAAGAAAGCCAGACGCTTCATCTGGGGTTTCTGGATCACCTACTTACTGGCCATGATATTGGTCATCTTCCTTTTTATCAGCATCGGTTATGGCCTCCTCGGGAAGATCCCCAGCTTCCAGGAGCTGGAAAATCCGGAGAGCAACCAGGCTACTGAGATCTTCTCTGCCGATGGCAAACTTCTTGGAAAGTATTACGTTGAAAACCGGTCCAACATCCACTACCAGGACCTCTCCCCAAATATTGTGAATGCACTGATTGCTACAGAAGATGCCCGTTTTGAAAGCCACTCGGGAATCGATCCCAAAGCTACGGTACGGATGACCTTTGGTATCCTGACAGGCACCGATAAAGGGGGAGGCAGTACCATTACGCAACAACTTGCCAAGAATCTCTTTCCGCGAAAGCCAAGGTATACCAAGATTGAGCTTGCTGTGATGAAACTAAAGGAGTGGGTGACAGCCGTGAAGCTGGAACGCAACTACTCCAAGCAGGAGATCATCGCGATGTACCTGAATACGGTAGACTTTGGAAGCATGTCGTTCGGGATCAAGTCGGCTGCTAAAACCTATTTCAACAAAAAACCGGATCAACTCAATCCCGATGAGGCTGCCCTGCTGATCGGCATCCTCAAAGCGCCCACTTTCTTCAGCCCAGTGCGTAATCCCGACCGTGCGTGGTCACGCCGAAACATCGTGTTGAACCAGATGGAGAAGTACGGGTACATCTCACGCATGGAATATGACTCATTGAGCCAGTTACCTATTGATATGTCAAACTACCGGATCCAGGATCATACCTCCGGCCTCGCTACCTATTTCAGGGAATACCTGCGGATGTACCTCACCGAATGGTGCAACAGCCACTCCAAAGAGGATGGTACGCCTTATAACCTCTATCGCGACGGAATGAAGGTCTACACCACCATAAATACCATCCTGCAAACCTATGCCGAAGCAGCAGTTCGGGAATACATGGGGCAAGAGCTTCAACCCTCGTTCTTCAGCCACTGGAAGGGGTATAAAAATGCTCCGTTTGTCTTCGAAAAGAACGAGCGGCAGGAGATCCAGAAATTACTGATTTCAGCCATGCGGCGAACCGATCGTTACTACCGGCTAAAAAAAGAGGGGTACCCGGAGGAGGAGATCTACAGAAACTTCCAGCAACCGGCAAAGATGAAGGTCTTCTCGTGGAACGGCCCCATCGATACAGTGCTCACACCGCTTGATTCGATCCGGTACTACAAGTTCTTCCTACAAGTCGGCCTGATGTCAATGGATCCCCATACCGGCTATATCCGGGCCTATGTCGGCGGTATCGACAACAAATACTTCCAGTACGACCACGTGATCCTGAGTAAGCGGCAGGTGGGGTCCACCTTCAAACCGTTCCTCTATACACTGGCAATCCAGGAGGGGGAGACGCCTTGTACCCGCTATCCCAACGTCCAGCCTGTCATCGAACTCCCGAATGGTGACAAATGGGCTCCTGAGAACTCCAGCAGCGACCTTATCGGGGAAGAGGTGACCCTGAAGTGGGCGCTTGCCAACTCCAACAACTGGATCAGCGGTCATCTGATGAAAAAATACTCCCCGCAGGATGTGATCACAATCGCTCACAAGATGGGGGTTACCAGTTATATTCCGCCGGTTTACTCCATCGCACTCGGCTCGGCCGATCTCTCACTTTACGAGATGGTTGGAGCCATGAGTACCTTCCCCAACAAAGGGCAGTGGATCGAACCGATCTTCGTCACCCGGATTGAAGATAAATTTGGTAACGTATTGGAGCAGTTCGTGCCAAAACAACAGGAGGCTATCAGTGAAAAAACGGCCTACCTGATGATCGAGATGCTGAAAGGGGTGGTGGAGTATGGAACCAGTGTAAGGCTAAGGTATAAATATGGCTTTACGAACGAGATTGCCGGCAAGACGGGCACTACGCAAAACCAGAGCGACGGATGGTTCATGGGAATTACTCCCAACCTGGTGACCGGCATTTGGGTTGGGTGCGAGGACAGGGCCGCCCATTTCCGTACCCTGACCCTGGGCCAGGGAGCAAACATGGCACTCCCAATATGGGCAATCTATATGCAGAAGGTCTATGCCGACTCCCTTAATACCGGCATCTACAAAAGGGATTTCCCCCGACCATCGTTCAAAATTGATGTGACCTTCAACTGTGATTCGCTGAACCGGTCCACAAAAAAGCCCGACAAATATAAGTTTGATGAGTTTTAATCGTCGAATCGTTTGATCGACTCGCGGTAGTTGACACCCCGTTCTTTCAGTCCGGCAAGGAGGAAGTTTACGCACTCCTGTTTATTCCCGAGAAATTCAGGTACCGTAATTCCTTTGTGAGAATAGATACCACGGGCGATCATACGTAGGGCCACCGTGGCAGTATATCCGGTAGTGCGTGCCATGGAGTGGATCCGTGTAACCGGGTCGTAAGTGTCGAATAGATCGTATGTATATCGCATCCGTTTCCCATCCTTCTTACCTTCAACGATCACCTTCATAATCGTGATGTCGACCTCCCCCTCTTTCAGCTTCCATTTCGGGAAGAGCAGCTTTGAGGTCAGGTCAATCGGACGGATCTGTTTGCCGTTGACTTCCACGAACTCCTGGCTGAAGAAACCGGTTTCACGCAATAGTTTCATCTTATCGATATGGCCTGGATAGCGTAAAGTCTTTTCCTTCATGTTGGGGGCTTTGATCGTGTATATCAGGGAGCGAAGCCCGTCGCTGTTGAATGCCTCCAGCGTACCAATACCGGGGAAATTCATCAGTTCGGCATCCGAGAGAGCTGGTTTCACCACTATCTTTCCGTTTTCAACCAGCCGGGCCGGACGCGTATACTCCTCTATCACATCGATGGGAGAAAATCCCGCCTTATACTCGTAAGGCCACTCCCTCACCTGTGGGAGGCCGCCCACATAGTATGCCACTTTGTCGGTTTCGTCGAGCAGGTGATCGGCAAATCCGATCAGCACGTTGCACATCCCGGGCGCTACACCGCAATCCATGATGGCTGTCACGTTTTTCTCCTTTGCAAGTTGATCCAACTCAAACGGATCCTCAATGAAGAAGGCGATATCGACCACGTTCTTGCCAGCCTCAATGATCGCTTTCAGGGTCCTGAACCCCATGAAGCCAGGAACGGCATTGATCACCATATCGTAGCTGCTCACCAGCTGAGAGACCTCCTCCGGGAAACTGAGGTCCATCTGAATGGGTTTAATTCGGCTCCCATCGGCCAGTTTCTGTAGACCCTCCTTGTTATTGTCAGCTACCGTTACCTGAAATTCTTCCTCCTTTGCCAGGTCAAGCGCCATGGGACCTCCTACGAGGCCGCCTCCTAATATGATGATTTTGTGTGTCATCGGTCATAATTTATTTGTTTTCTTCAAGATTGTAAAATCCTTTGATAGAAACTTCAAGGGAATCAAGTGTTAACGGGATTTGATTGTAATTCCACAAGTAGAGTCTCAGTATTTTGTCCTTTTTTTCCTTTATAAAAAGCAAATCAATATCCTTGTTAATTAGGATTGATCTCCAGCCAGAATCAACCTCATGTCGGTAAGGAGTAATTTCCCACTCAAATCTGGAATATAGGTATGATTTCAGGTTGGAATCTACAACCTCGAGAACTAATGGTGGAAGAGTCAATGAGTCTTGATCAACCTTCGTCATCATCTTGATGTCGAGCTCGATATATTCAAAATTCGTGGTGAGCTTAGTTGGGTTGAAAATCCTGATAAACTCATTGGAGGTTTGAAGGTTGTCAAACTTGATCGTGTAAATAGGGGATATTGGTGTCTCTTCTAATTTATCTTTAAAAAAAGCTGAACCGGGAATCAGGGCGTTCTTTTCGATGGCATATTGGCATAGCACTTTCATGAGTGAAATTTCATGGTCCATTGCTTTGATTATCAGGGAATCATTAGACGGAAACAGATGGTTATCCGGATCCATTTTGAAAAGAAGATTAAACGAGAGAAAATAGGGATCGCGGAAGTAATCGGGTTGAGTTCTGTTATTTCGTACAAACAAAACACTGCGCGGATAAGTTGTTGGCTGGGCAGAATCAAGAGCGCTTCCAAGCCAGTGACAATATGACTTGGTCTTAAGGTCATAAGGTAGTTTAAGCAAGGCCAGGATAGTGGGTGTGATATCAAGGTGAGAGGAGACAGCCTTGAATTGAGCGGGACTGTTCAATAATGGAGAGTAGATGATTAGTGGGACCCGGTATTTTTCTGAAGGGGTTTCCCAAGAAGATCTCAGTTCGGGCATGGCATGATCGCCTGTGATAATGAAGATGGTGTTCTCAAAACCGGGACGCTTTTTGTATTCATTGAAGAAATTGCGAATCATATCATCGGTGTAAAGTATCGATGAGAAGATTGATCTGGATTTCTCAATTTCAGTACGTTTCTTTTCATCCAAACCCTGGAACTTGATTCTCTCCGATAATTTTTGCAGGTAGTAATCCTGATTGGGAACTGAGAACGGTACATGCATTGAAAGCGTAAGGTAGATATCCAGGCGGGGCGAATTTGGTAAAGAATCCAGAATCTCAAACGAACGCGAGAACAAGTCACCATCAGGGAAACCCCAGGTAGACTGGGGATAGAGGATTATGTTTTTTTGATACACCTCTCCAAACGAATGAAGCGAGTAATCTAACCCTTCCCGCTTCAGGAATCCTTCGTAATTGGACATGGTAGGATCACCGCCATAGAAGAAGTTTGAGTAGTATCCATTTTCTTTCAGGTATCTGATCAACGAAAAATGGTCAGGAAGATCCCCTACATTATAATTCCAGATCTTTGCATAAGGTAGTGATCCAAAGATGGCAGGCAAAACGCCAAAGGTTCGCTCGCTGGTGGCCAGGATGTTTTCCCAGTAAAGGCTTTTGGAGATCAAGGAATCCAGAAAAGGCATGAAACTTCCATAGTAGGGATTCATTCCACAGAAAGAGGGAGTGAGTGATTCGACAATCACAACTACGATAGTCGGTTTCTCCTCCTTCAGGTTAAAATATGGTCCCAGAACATCCGGCGTATTATCCAATCGAAAGAATGGATAGTCACCGTTCAGGTAGATAAACCCTTTGTTCATGTTCTGATACTGACGGCTGAGCTCCCTGATTCCATCATTTGGTCCAGAACCCCTGGGTTTCTCCGATGCAAAAAGGGAAGTGTATTGCAATGTGGAGCTATCAAAATACAAGGTAATTGCCCTCACTCCATATTGAATTTTGTTGTTGGCAAGGAAATAATCAAACTCCCGGGAAAAGTCTTTGCGATCCAGCTGAACCAGGGAAAGAACCAGGGTGGATGTCGCAAGGATCCCGGCGAACACGATCACCATAGGAGTTCCGGCTCGAAAGTTTCTCAGTGTCCTTATCAACAATAGTGGGGTAATTATTACAAGCAATAGAGTAAGAATACCAGCAAAATCAACTTGCGTGGAGCTCGTTATGATATGTTTGATCTCATCAATCGTATAGGAGAAGATCACCTGATCGAGCGGAATGAGGGTAACCGTAAAATAGGTACTAAGCAGGAAGCTAACCACCGACATCAGCAGGAGTATGCCAATATAGAAAACGGATCCGGTTTTTTTGCTGATAAGCGAAAGGGCGAGAAAAGGGAGAGCCAACACACAGGCCAATGCAAAAAAGAGAAGGAGATCATTTCCGGTTCCTGTAAGGAGAGATACCCAAGAGGAGGAGGAAAGAGTGTATTTGGATGTCAGTTTGATAAGTTCGTATACCCTGATCAGAATAGGCACAGGTAGAAAAGCAATGGTCAGCAGAAAAAAATGTTTTGTCAGATCCAGGAATCTATCTTTCATCGTTAATTGATTCCGATAAGCTTAAAATTCAAACTGTCGCAGCGGATATTGCTAAACCCTTTATTGAAGAAGTAGACCTTCAGGAAGAGACCCGAAAGCTCCTTTATTGCACTTACATCCAACTTCTCTTTAGAATGAAATGGGAGCCACCTACCGGGTTTCACCGAATCGTTCACAATACCCGGGAAGGGGAGTTGATGATAGAGATAGTTCTTGTGGCTGGAGTCGTCTATTGAGATAATCAACCAGGGAAACCTGGTGGTATCTGAATAATCCGGCAGAAAATAACAAAAATCCATTTCGTACATGAGCTTCTTGTGAGATGCATCAAACTGGATAGGTTTGAGGAGGTTTATAAAACGATTGGGAGTCTTGCCAAAATAATAGCCAGATGTATCCTTAGAGCAGATTAGTTTCGTATTAAAGTTGACCTTCATAAAGAGTTCGGGCAAGATGATGCAATCATTGCCGGTTATGTATTTTGAAACGGTGGTTGTGGCCCGCAGGTCTTCTCGAAGCCTGGTTAATGTTTGTTCGTCCTGAACAGGTTCTGTCCTCAGTCCGGGCTTGATTTTGTACAACTGGTTCTTTGAAAGGAAATCATCCTTGTCGAGGTAATCAACCATCTTTTGGGAACAGGTGACAAACTCCAAGGCACGAGTATTCCTGAAAGATGTTACCGTGTCGAGCCCCTGGCCTATCCAGTGAACATAAGGGAGATCCATAAACTGGTATTTGTTCTGGAGCATAGAAACGACTGATGGGGTTATATCCTGGTGTGTTGATACAGACTCAAAGTGATGGGGCTTTTTCAACAGCGGGGAGAAAATAATCATCGGAACGTGATACCGTTCAATAGCCGAGATGGTAGAATATCCAAGTTCCTGGAAAAAATGGTCACCAGTAATAAAGAAAATCGTGTTTTGATAATCCTCCCGTTTTGCATATGCTTTCAGGAAGTTGCGGAGGGCATCATCGGTATAAAGAAGGGCAGTAAAGATCTCATCGTTGAGGTCGGTCAGCTTTTTCTTTTCAGGAGAGAATCCCGGTTGTGTTGTTGTCTTCTGATATTCACGGAGATAGTAATCGTTGTTTGGCGGGTGAAAGGGGTTATGGGTGGAGAGGGTCAGGTAAATATCAAGCCGGGGTTCCGTGTTAAGCGAATCAATCACCTCCAATGACCTGGCAAAAGTATACTCATCGTGATATCCCCAGAAGAAATCAGGGTAGAGTTTTTTCTTCTCCTTGTAAAGCGGCCCGAAATCTTTCATGATCAAATCAATTCCCTGCTTTTTTAAAAACTGGTCGTAATTTGTGAATGTGGCATCTCCGCCATAATAGAAACCGGTGAAATAGCCGTTCTCCCTAAGATAGCGGATCAGGGAATAGTGGAATGGAATCTGGCTCAGATCTTTCTGGAGTTCACCCCCTCCGTATGGTAACGAACCAAACAGGGAGGCAAAAACATGAAATGTACGTTCGGAGATTGACAGGAAGTTATTCCAGTACAGGCTCTGGTTCTTCAACGAGTCGAGGAACGGCGTGAAATTTCCGTAATATGAACTATCTCCTACACATGCCTGCGACAGGGATTCAACAATGATAAAAACCAGATTTGGCGGTTCCTCTTTCAGATTGAAATATGTCCCAAGGACATCCGGTACTTCATTTTTATGGGTCAATGGATATTTCTTGCTGGTAAAATCAAACTCCGGGTGGATCTTCTGGTACCTGTTGATCTCAGCAGTAATCTGTTCAAATGGCCTAACCTTCTTTTCCTGAAAAAGGTAGGAGATCGTTTCCCTTATGAAGTATTCACTCTTGTTTACCTTATGCTGATTAGCCATCTCATGGTTCGCTTTTATACTTGAGAGCGGTGGGATCAAAGCAAGAAAAAGCGCGGCTACGTATGCAGCCACAACCAGTGTCCACATGCCTCCTCTTAACCTGAGCCTTGCTCCCGTATACTGAAGAAAGATAACAAGGGTGAGTATCAGAATGATGGGCATGAAGCTACTTAGATCAAGGCTGTCAGAACTCCGGGCTATCATAATGATCTCGTCAAAGGAGTAGGCATACAGGATGTCATCAAGTGGGACCAGATTCACGGCAAAATAGCGGATCAGCAAAAATTGCAGGAGGGTCAGGACACTAAGGAGCACTGTATAAAAAACCATGGCGCTCTTCCGATGCAGCAGAGAGATCAGTAAAAACGGGATGAACAGAAGGAGTGCAAATACGAAGAAAGCCCTCAAGTCGTATACAAGCCCTGCTGCTTCGATAGCAAAGGGATGAACCTGCAACACAGCAGCATGATTCAAAAAAAGGTATTCCACAATCCGCATCACCAGAATAACGGGGATAAATGCGATATTAAGGATGAGGTACCGGTAAACTATGTTAAAAACCTTCTCTTTCATGCTATTCGATCGTCACTTCATAGATCTCGCCGATGATGTCATTTTTGGGGAACGGGATGTTGGCCTGGTCAAACATCGACCCCACCCACCAACGGGTGTTGTGAAACTCCTGGGAGATAATCAGTAGCATCTGGTTGTTGGGGATTGATGTTACGGTATTATCTACGTATCCAACGATGCGCAACTGGTCCTTTTCGGGGCCAATGCGCCAGATGATCCGTTCGGGCTGCCAGTCGATCTGGAAGTAATAGTAAGGGCTTCCGAAAATTTCGTCATCCAGCGCAGGCATCTTCGAGGTGATTGCACGGTATGTCTCACCCCACTTGTGCTGCCAGAAAACCTGATCATTAAATACAATCGGGTTGCATCCGCCATGATAATTTATAGGATCGTTGCAAGCCATGTCCCAGTTGGTGCAGGCAACAAGGATCTTGTCATTCATCTCTTGCACCTCCTCCGGCATCTGCACATCCCAGTTGTTTATATTGTGCTGGTCAATCACTCCCTGATTATAAGCAGGAGGCAGGATGTAGTTTGGGCAATACTCGACTGTTTTCAGGATCTCAAAATCGATCTCGGAGTAACCTATATTCTTCACCCGTTCATCCGTATCACCCCCGTAATAGTGTGCGAAATACCCTGAATTGTTGCAATCCCTGCGGAAGTTCCACGGGGACTGATCCTGAGTGATCAGCCAGATGGCGTTGGTGAGGCCGTTCCACAAGCCGTTTTTATTCAGAAGCTCGGTCAGCTTTGCTTTCACCGTCCATTTGCCATAGGTGAACCCATGCCGAGTGATCACTCCCACATTCTGCTTCTCCCATTTCCCGAATTCAGTGGCTGGATTTTTGACGATGATCTTGTGTTGCAACGGATCGGAGATCACAGTCTCACAGGGTCGTTTGGTAGTACTTGCCGTAACAGCCACCAACTCCTCCTTCCTGTAGAAACGCTGGTTCCAGTTGTAATCCCGCAAAGAATAATTATCCTTCAGCACATCGGCAATGACCGGTATATTGCTGTATTTGGTGGTTGGATCGATGTAGTGAACAAACTGCTCAAATGCGGCTTTGGTATAGATCTCATCATCATTGCCGCAATTGGCCGTGAAGAATTTTCCATATTTATCGGCAGGATAGTACCAGGGGTTGATGAAGACCCCGGCTCCCGGATCGGGTTTCGCTACCACTTTTAATGTAAAGGGATAGATGTTCGAAATGGTGTGAGGGAGCTTCGCCCCTTCGCCATAGAGGAAATAGAAATAGGGATTCAGGAAATCACTGTCATGCATCAAGCTTACATCCTGGATGTAAGGAGGAATCCCGTTGCTGTCGATAAGAACAGGTGTAGTGACAACCAGCAGGAAGCTATACTCACCCATCCGTGGGTTCCGTTTCCACCGGTCGTTTTGCCCATTGCTGTAATAGCGTTGCTCATCCCTTGGGTTCCCAGTGATCCGGAATCGGTCGGTCACTTTGTGGAACTCTCCGTCGGCAGGGATCTCCTGGGTAACAACAAACCTCTTCTGAACATCTTCCCAGCTTCCGTAGAAATTTTCCCATGCAAAAGGATGTACCTTCATGGTGTCGGCAGTATCCCTTTCGGGAAACTTATAGGATTCGTTCTGGTAATAGATCTTATAGGCAAACTTCTTCGACGTTTGACCGGTATTTTTGACAGAGAACTCCATGTGGAATAAGCCATCCTCTGTTTGCCCTGGTGAAGGGATGAGAAATCCCGCCTCCCTGGGAGCCAAATAATCGAGGTACAGAAGCCTCTTCCCGTCAGCATCAACTCTCTCCCTGCCTGTTGTGTCGACCCTCCAGTTGGTCATCGGGTTGAAATCACGGATGGCAAACTCCCCGGTGATGGTCTCCGGGCTCTCTGCATTCCTGGAGCAGGCTACAATAAGAAGTAAGATTCCGGCACAGGAAACCAGTTTGGTGAATATGTGACGCATCATCAAGGTTTGTTAGGTGAAAAGGAATAGAGTTGAAGTGTATTGGGCAGATCCGGGATCTCTTCATACTCGTTGCAGTTGCCACCTTTGTAGTCCTGATCTTTGCAATTCCTTCCGATCACCAGGAGTGATGTTACATCAGGGTCGAGCCAGTTTCCTGCATGGAGCTTCAGAATTTCATAATACTTTGGGTTTCGATCTCTGTCATATCCTGCAAAATCGATGGAGGCAAGGATCTGAAAAGTGGAATCGTTGAAGCGGATATCCTTCAGGTTATATCGCCAGTCTCGGTTATAGCGTAGGAAAGAGATCGGCTTCCCGTGATGAAAAATGCCGGGTATAAGCTGATCCGTCAACTTCAGGGTATCAATGCCGATGGTCATACCCAGGCTCCCATGCCTATCGTGGAACACCTTCACAAACTTGTTGTCTCCGGGAAGGAAACGTAGCAATGTGTAAGCATCTTTTCCGCTTTTAAGATCCCTGAAGCGCGTTAATACAAGGTCGTTTTTATAGTCTGAAAGGTAGGGAGCCGAGGTAGCTTTGAATTCCACCAGAGCTCTGTTCCATTCGCGTATTCTATACTCTTCGCCGGATGCCAGCATCTTCCACTCCCAGGAAGAGGCTCCGGAAGGAGAAAATTGAAGGATTTTCCAGGAGCCTTCTTTGTCAAACAAAAGGAGTTCATCCTTCCCGTTTCCGTTCAGGTCACCGGAAGTTACTTGCCGGTCGTCATGAAGGGTAATGTCAGCAAGAATTGGCTCTGCCGATCTCCACAGCACCTTTACCCTGGCCGTTGAAGCGCTTTTGCTGCATGGGGGTGATGCGGTCTCAAACCCAAGCAGGGCAATCCCTTCAGGGCCGGCAACGAAGAGCTGATCACCCGATCCGGGAAGAAACGAGCCTTTCAGTCCGGTAAATCCACGGAGTATGGGAAAGAGATCAGCCGGGCAATCCAGGGAGACCTCTTCAAACTTGTTGGAGCCTTGGCAATAGTGAAAAAGGACCGGTTTCCCTTCGGCGTTGATCACCAGTATCGATTGCAGAGCACCTTTGTTGGTGATGAAATTCCCCGCGATCACCTGGTCGGCTGGAGAAATCTCACCGGCAAACCCTTCACCCTTTTTGATCAGGGAGATTCCATTCTTATTTCCGATATCCTGTTTCTGCATCCAGGAGAGTTGAAATGGCGGATAGTTAAATTTAGGTAGATCTCCCTCCTCTTTTGTCATGTCCACCCCGGCCGAATCACCCAGCCGCTCCTGGGGAGCGCCAAATACATAGTAGAAATCGTCAACCAACAAGTCGGTACTGCTGTTGTTCCAGAAGTAGAGCTGGATCTTGTCATCCAGACGAAGCCTAACATCCGAAAGGTCAAAATAGGCGCTAACCTTGGTCCATTTCCCCTGTGGGATCAATGGGCCGTTAAAGTGCACTCCCTTCCAGCAGATGTTGACACCAACAGAGTTGTTTGCAGCAAAAACCAATGAACCGTTAACCTCATTGTTGGTTGGGAAGGCATATACCCAGGCACTTATCGCCACACCATCAAGATTTTCCAGGCCGATATCTCCGGCGTCCCTTACCACGCTTATCGAAAAGCTGTTTTTACCAAATACCTTGGCCGAATAGTGTCCCGAGTGGGCAATTCCTTTGTAGATCCCGTTAGGCACCTCCTGTGTTGAGTCTACCTCAAAGTCAAAACTCAGCGTGTTTGGGGCAACATTATGCATCGGGTCCTGCTGTAAGAAAGCTACTTCACTGGAGGTTGGTACCTTCATCAGCTTATTCCATGGAACATATCTGATCACACCATAGGTAAAGATCACCATCAGAACAATAGCCGCCCCGAGAATGATGAACCATTTCTGTCTTTTCTTCATATAGGGATTTTATCTGATCAGGATGCGTTTAATGGTTTCTCTATCGGTGATGGTGGTCATCCGGCATTCAATTATACTGCAAGTTTAACGATTTTTGCTATTATAGATATATTTTGCATCACGGATGATGGCATCTCCTGTAGGAATTTTACTGGTGCGTGCCTTCTTGACCATGAAGTTGAACCACTCCCTGTTGTTCAGGATGTTGTTCTGGTAGGGATACCAGGGAGGGTCCTGATAGTCGGGATGAAAAGCAACGTAAGCTTCATCGGCAAAATTCCAGAATCCGCAGTGCAAATTGATCTCTGAAACCATTAGGAGGACCATGTCGAACGAAAGGAGTTTCTCTTTCAGGTTCGTTTTGTTAACATAGACAGGCTCCTGGTTATCAATGATATGGGGATAGAGCTTGGAGTTGTAATACCAGTATTCATGTGTTTCAAAGACCTGACCCGAGCTGTTGTGGATAATGTTGACATAGTAGCTGTCGGCAATAACCAGGATGGATAATCTTCTGGGTGTAGCCGTATCGAAGGCAAGTGCCGGATAGGCCAGTTGTTCTCCTGAAACGGGAAAAACCAGGTTCAGCAACTCCTCAATATCCTTATCAGTCCATCTCATCGAATCAGAGATCTCAAGCTTCGGGATGGTCATGCCTGGAAGATCCGTTTGTGTCATCGTTTCTATATATCGAAATAGGGTATCCATCGCGAGCACCGATCCGTAGATGCTCCAGTGCATACCGTACTTTGAGAATAGCGGATAAGGGCAAGTATCTTTCATTGCCAGGAAATACCGGTTGAGATTCACTGTTGGGATCTGCAACTCCTCCGATCGCTGTATGATATAATCATAGTTTGATCGTGATTTCATATCAGGCCGATAGTGGTCAGGAATATGCTCAGGGTAAAAGCTGGCTTTTCCGGGTTCAAGAACAAGCACGAAAGGAATCCCTGCTTCTCTGAGATCGTGGCTTACCTGTTCCAGTTTCTGTAGTTTGTTTTCCAGGATCTCCGGTCCGATAAAATACCTTCCCAGGTATTCCAGGATGTAGTCCTCTTCAAAGAGATAGCTCTGTTTTCCCTCAATAAAACCCTTGGCATGCGTGATCCCATAAAGCCGGTAGTCATATTCGTTGTGCAGCCGAAAGAGTGTGTTGCGAAATCCAACATAATCTTTTGTGCCGGCGTTCATCAACTCCTGAAATGTTCCCGAAAACCAGCGTTCCCAAGTAAAATCTTTTAAAGAGGGTGGAGGTACAAGTTGAAAAAAACCTTCTAGTTTCGGCTCTTTCACAAAGAGGGAAATGCGCTGACTAAAAGGGAGAACAAGCAGAGCCAGGGTCATGAAAAAAAGCAGATGTTTCCCAAAACGCATAATTGACGAATCATATAATTAAACAAAATTAATCATTGTTTTAGCAGGTATCAAAACATAATATTACTTTTACTATGTAATAGTTCTATTTATGATTGCCATAATTATACCCTGCTACCAGGTTAAAGAGAAAATTTTGCCCCTTCTGACGAAGATCGGTCATGATATACAACGAATTATCGTGGTAGATGATGCCTGCCCTGAACATACCGGGGATTATGTGAAAAAGAATTGCAGTGATGCCCGTGTTGAGGTGATCGTTCATCCAAAAAATATGGGTGTTGGCGGAGCAATGAAAAGCGGATACAGGATTGCACTGGCCGAAGGAGCCACGGTGGTTGTAAAACTGGATGGTGACGGGCAGATGGACCCTGCTCTGATCCCTGGATTAATTGAGCCGTTACTTTCAGGGGAGGCAGACTACTCGAAGGGTAACCGCTTCTATGATCTGAAATACCTGAAGGAGATGCCTCTTATCCGAAAGATAGGCAATTCATTCATCTCTTTCTTAAACAAGCAGGTCAGTGGCTACTGGGATATCATGGATCCAGCCAACGGCTTTACAGCCATATCTGGGGTGGCACTCCGGAATTTACCTTTCGATAAAATAGATAACCGATTTTTTTTCGAGAACGACATGCTGTTTAGGCTGAACACCATTCGAGCCGTTGTCGTTGATTTTCCTATGTTTTCTTTCTATTCTGACGAGTCAAGTAATTTGAAGATTTCCCAGGTATTGCTGAGGTTTCCATTGAAATATTTGAGCAGATTTTTCAAGCGGATATTCTACAACTATTTTCTCCGTGATTTCAATATCGGGTCACTTGAACTGGTTATTGGGATGACACTCCTCACCTTCGGAATCATCTTCGGAATCATAAAATGGTCGGAAAGTATCATCTCTTCCCACCCTGCTACGGCCGGGACAGTGCTTGTCGCAGCCCTGCCTATCATTCTTGGATTTCAGTCGTTGATCGCATTTCTTCATTTCGACCTTACCAACATTCCACGAAAACCTATTTCAAAAGCTTTATCTAAATTGTATCATCAGAACCTGAAGTAGATAAAAGGGCTGAACCCGGATGATGTTATTGTAGCTTCGCTCAAGATAAACAGGAAGATCGCTGCGATTGTCATCAGAATTACCGTATGACTTTTCGGTGCTGAAAATAGTTTCTCGCTCCACTGTTCGATCCGTTTCCATCCTCCCCAGAATGAGAATAAGAAAGCGATGATCAGTATCGTCCAAAACTTAGCATTCAGCCAGACCTCATTAGGCATATCCACAAATAGGAACATGCGGCGCACGTAGAACCAGGCAAAATCGAGGCTTTCGGATCGGAAGATGACCCAGCCTATTATAAGAATCAGAAATGTAAGGATAATTGCCGGAACCCTTCCAGCTTTTTTCATCCATTTCACCAGGAAGAGGCGGTCGATGATCAGGAAAAATGCCATGTAGCCTCCCCAGAAGATGAATGTCCAGGCTGCTCCATGCCAGAATCCACAGATCAGGAAGGTGATGGCTGCGGCATATATGTATAGCAGCTTATCTGTACGAATACCCAGGTACTTGTCCTTTTTCCATTTGCGGGAAGTGGAATAGGCAATAGGCAGGAAGAGGTAATCGCGCAACCAGAACGACAGGGTCATGTGCCAGCGTTTCCAGAACTCGGTGATGCTGGTTGAGATGTAAGGGAAGTTGAAATTTTCGGGGAGTCGGAAACCAGCCATTTTCGCCAGGCCGATTGCCATATCAGTATAGCCGGAGAAGTCAAAATAGATCTGGAACGTATAGGCAATAGCACCTGCCCAGGCGAGGCTGGATGAGAGTTCCAGTGAGTTCAGAGCAAAGATCTCATTGACCGTAATGCCCAGCACATCTGCGATCAGGACCTTTTTTGCCAATCCGATCACAAAACGGTAAAAGCCAATCAGCCGTTCGTTTGAGTTCTCTTGGGCTTTCCGGTCAAGAATCTGATTGTAGATTTGGCCTACCCTTACGATTGGGCCAGAGAGCAGTTGTGGGAACATGAAGATATACAACGCATAATCCTGTAAGCGTTTTACCGCAGCATGCCGTCCTTTATAAACATCGAAGGTATACGAGAGTTTCTGAAACGTGATAAAGGAGATGCCAATGGGAAGGGCGATCTTCGTCCATTCGGCCGGAGGAGAGCCAAGCCAGCTCAGGATGTCATTGAACTGATCCACAAAGAAATTCATGTACTTGAAATAGAGAAGCAACCCCAGGTTCAATAAAACACTGATCCAGAAGAGCGCTTTTCGCTTTCCTCCTTCACTTCGTCCTACCTCTTTCAAAAGGAAGAAATCGACCAGAACCGAGCCGATGACCACAAAAACAAATATGGGCGCTCCCCATGCATAGTAAAATATACTGACCAGAAGGAGAAATGTGTTCTTTGGCCACGACCTTGGGATCAATGCCAGCAGAAAATAGATGATCAGAAATGCCGGCAGAAAATACAATAAGAAAAGGCTTGTGCTAAATATCATATTTAGTGTTTTTGTTTTTTAATCTCCTCAGATACGTTATAAATAGCTTCCCTGCAGAGGATTGTCTCTACCGGAAGTCCCTGGTTAACGGCTTTTCGTTGAACGTAACCGTACCACTCCTCAGAGCCTCTTATTCGATTCATGAAATAATCGAATCTATCCTTATAAAGTAACTCGCAGAAAGCACGTTCAACAAATCCATATCCAAGATTCACATAACCACCCATCGTCTGAAGCATAATGATTACATCATATTGCTGGATTGTTTCCCTCAGATCCAAGGTATAGGCATTCAGGTACTTTTTAAAACTTTCGGGATATACACCTTGGCTATAATACCAGAAATGAAATTGGTTAAAATTATTTTCGATTATACCAGGATAGTACCATTGCCAGAAAAAACTGTCTCCAATAAAAAGCACATTCAGTTTATATGTTGAATCACGTTGAGTGAAATGATAGTTGGCATAATCCATGGAAGGGTGGCTTGGTTCCCAGATCAGGTTCATCGTTCGGGATAAGTCCCCATGGTCATCATAGAGCTCCTGTGAGGTTACCATACTGTCTAAAATCCATTCCGGCATCTTCATCTTATACACTTCCTGAAGGTACCGGCTCAGTGAATCAAACGCAATGACAGCGCCATAGGAGCTCCAATGAGATCCGTTTTTTGGATAGAGCTGATACCTTGAAGTATCCTTCATCAGCATAAAGTAGTTATTGAAATCGAGATACGGCACCTGCGCTTCATCCAGAAAATGAACGTAGGAGGTATATTTCGTAGGGGTTTTCAGATTCTTCAGAAATCGGGAAGGGATATATTCAGGATAAAAGTGTGCTTTATCAGGGGCAAGAACCCATAACAGCGGAATTCCATAATGGTCCATCAGGTACTCTTGCAGTATTTTGTATTCATTCACCTGTGTAGGATAGGATGAGGGGTCAAACACATTTCTCCCGGTGATGTTAAAAATTCCCTCCACATAGTAGAGATATCCCTCCTTACCCACAATGACTCCGTTTGCATGTGGAATTCTGAACAAGCTGAAATCGACCTGATTGAACAGTCGCACAAAATCATTCCGGAATTCGATCGTCTCCTTGACTCTTTCGGTTTTTTGTTGCTGGTACACGCCGGCAAACCAGGAAGAATCTGTCAAAACCGGCTCGGGCACGGGGATGTAAGATCCAGCTAATTTGTGCGTATGGATAAAGGGAAACACCCCATGGATTACTGATGAAGAAAGGATCAGAATAACAAAAATCAGTAGTATGTTCTGGGTCTTGTTCATCTCTACTGACCTTTAAGTTGTTGGTCTATGACATAGCGGGCATCGATCTTCATCATCTCCTCCAGGGAGATATTTCTCTCGATTGCCTTTTCCCGGAGTGTTTGCAACCATTCGGGATTGTTTCTCATGCGCTCCATAATCTCTACCATCCGGGGGTCTTCCATCCCTAAATAGGTAGACAGCTCTTCGAGTATCCCATATCCGATATTGCCATATCCTGCATTGACCAGCAGGATAATGATGACATCAGACTGGGCGATGACCTCCTGCCTGTTGATATCCCAGATGGTGGTAGGCTTGGTAAAATGCTCCGGATAGACCTCCTTGTTATAATACCAGAAAGCGTCATTTTTAAACGTATTCCGAATATAACCTGAATAATACCAATTCCAGTAAAAGCTGTCCCCTATCACCAGAGCATTCACCTTTTTTCTCTCATCGCTCGTATCAAAATGAACGACCGGATAGGCCATTTTTGGGTGTGGGATCTCCCATATCAGGTTCATCGTAGCGCCCATGTCGCCATCCGGACTCCTCAATTCATCTGTAACCACAATGCTGTCGATGATCATGTGGGGCAGCTTCACATCCAGGTTTGCCTCGATATACCTTGATACCGAATCGGCAGCCAGCAAGGCTCCGTATGTACTCCAGTGGATTCCGGTTTTCGGATAAAGCACATACCTTGAAGTATCCTTGAGTTTCAAAAAATAGTTGTTGAAATCGATGAAGTTGGCCCCCGAGTTCTGCAATTCGTCCTTGTATTTTAGGTAGTTCGTTTCCTTATGTATTTTACGAAGATATCTCTCCGGCATGAATTCGGGATAGAATGTCCCTTTATCGGGCGGAAAGACCAATACAAGGAGTTGTCGTTTTTGTGTCCATAGTCCATCCTGAATCTTATCAAACAACGCCACCTTTTCCCTGATGAGGGATGCTCCCACGTAATCAAGTCCCATCGAGGCATCGAGATATTGTTGTGCAAGTAAATATCCCTCCTTGCCAATGACAATCTTTTCGGCATGGGGGATCCGGAACAATGAAAAATCAACCTGGTTATAAAGTCTTACCAGATCTCTCCTGAATCCGATCCGATCGTTAATGGTAACCGCAATATCGTCCTGAAATTCACTTGAAAACCATGATCGCCAGGTTAGAGGGGGATAGGGATGAAGTTGGAAAAAGCCTTTCAATGGAGCCGATGAGATCCAACCTGAGCTCTGTTGAATCAAGGGACATAACAGGATGGCCAGTAAAAGCAACAGGATGATTTTCTGAACAAGCTTCATCGTACATCACTCGTATTTGACATCCAGATCATCTACAAATATGCTTCTTTTTCCCGGATTCCAGATGTAAACCAGAAGCTGTGTATCTCCAGGTAAGTTTTCAGGAATGGTGAAAGAGGCTGATACATATTGCCAGCTTCCTTTGACTGAGATCAGATTACTCAGGTCCATTCCTTCCCATTTTAGTGAAAATTCTTCCCTTTCTACCGAAAAAACAAGCTTAATGCCAGGAAAAATAGAATCAGGATAGAAGACCCAACAGGAAACATCTACAACACCAGGCAGTTTATCCTGTGGAAAGTCCCAGATATACTTTATGGCCCTGCAACAAAAATCATGCTTCGCATCAAACGTGGCACTGCACATACCCGATCTGACAACCTCCCTGGAAATAATGTTTCCTTCGTTTAATGTTTGATTCTCAAAATCATTCATATAAGAGATCTTCGGTAATCCATACAAAGGAATACCGGCACGATCCAGCTGGCGAAAGTAGTTATCCCAGTCCCAGGTAGCGCCAAAGAAGCACTTTTGATAACTATGTGTAAGACGATAGTTAAACCAGGAAAAAAAGATCAAAAGGCATAGAACAATCGCTGTCATCAAGTATCCTTTTTTTTCAATCGCCCATTGAATAAGAAATCCGAGTGGAATACTAAAGAGGGCATAATATTCTACAAACGAGCGTTGTCCGAAGCTACATCCAAAATACCAGGTTTGCCAGGAAGCACAGATGTAACTCACGATCAAAAAGATGACTAACGCAAGCCATCCGTTGGGCCGCCTCTTCGCTATCATCAGAACGATTCCGGCCAACATCAGCAATACCAATGGGCTGTAAGAAAACAGTCCATTCACCGGCGAAAACCAAACTTCCAGCAAGTATGGGTTCTGCCAGTTAATGAAGCCTTCTTCCCCGTAAGTATAAGCGATGTATGTTCCATGCAGGTATTTCCAATAGAGAAGTTGCGGCAACAGCACCAGGAAAAGAACAACAAGAAATGTGATCAGGTATGCGGGTTTGAAGAACAATTTCAACCGATCGACAAACGATCTGAAAGAGGTGAGTTCCCATAAGAAGAAGAGGGAAAAAAGGAGGATATTTGTTGGTCGGGTAACCACTGCCAGCGAACCGGCAAAGACCATCAGGATGTAATAGCCATATTTCCTGTTATCCAGAAATCTGACCAGCGCAAAGAGGAAAAGGGAGAATAGAAAGAAAGAGTATACATGCGACATAGAGCTGTCGTCAAGCGTGTAGTAAAAGAGGTTCGTCCCAGCATAGATAAAGAAGAGCGTAAGGTATTGCACCATCGGCGAAAAATAGCGTTGCAACACCTTTCTAAGCAGCATCAGCGCCAGGATCAGATAGATCACTGCCGCCACATCGATCATCCGGTGATAAAGGGGAGAGAATCCCCCCTCCTCCGGAATATTCAATGCAAGTGAGGTGATGTGCGTGGCAACAAAGAAGGGGCTTAAAAGTATCGCTACTCCATAGGGATATTTGGTTTCAATCTTTCCGGTATTGTAGTCCAGCCAGAAGCCATAGCCGGTCTTTTCATGAATCTTCTCAGGCGCCTTTGAAACATCATAGCCATAAAGAATGGTAGCAGGGAGATAGATATAATAGCCCGCGCGATCAGCCCAAAGTTCACTTTTCCACGAAAAAAAATCTCTGTCACGGTGAATTTGAAAGGAGAGAAACAACGATATTAGAAATATTCCGAAAAAAAAGCTGCTTGCAATAGTTCTCGACCCTATTCTTTGCCTACGCATAAGTTAAAAATTAGTCTATTCAAAGTGAATTTTCATATCATCAATATAAAACCTTCTATTCCCGGGATTGAGCATGTAAAATGAAATCAAACTACTCATGTCGATCCATTGAGGAATATGCAGGTTTATGGTAAGTTCGGCCCACTGATTTGCTCCGACCAGAAACTCATCAACCGGGATCTCCCGTTTTAGTTTTATTTTATTGTCAGCACTTCGTATTACACAAACAAAGATAGCTCTTGTATGATTCGAGTCCAGTGGATTTATCCAGATTGAGGCAGACACCTTCTCCACAATCCGATTGTCAAGTATGGTAGAAAGCCAGAAATTATAGTGACAACCAATCTGTATGTTTTCTGTCATGTAAGTAGATTTTGTTCCCGAATGGACACAAATACTATTACCTGGGCCATACATGGAAGAAGAGGTGTTCTCAAAATCGTTATTATATATGTATTGCTGACGGGGGAAATAAGCAACCCCGGCATGTTCCAACTGGTCTTTATAATCCTCCCACGTCCAGGTACCTCCACTGTACCAAAGCCGCCGGTCAAACAATCGTTGATTAAAATAGATGGAAAATACAATGAAGAGAAAAGGTACTGTTTTGATCAATAAATTTTTATGGCGGATACAGGTCATGATTAAATACCCCAGAGCTACTGCAAACAAAGGATAAAAATCGATTAGGGGACGACACCCGAAACTTCCACCAAAATACCAGGAATGCCAGGAAGAGAATACATAAGAGTAAACAAAGAAAAGCACAGTTATCAGGATTCCATTAGGGTAACGTTTCGCAATCATCGTGCCGAATCCGATAAGGAAGAGGATTGCAAGGGGGGTGTAAGGAATCCATCCATTTAATGGAGAAAACCAGAACGGAATCATCATCGGATGTTTCCAATTTGTAAAACCTTCACCAGGGTAGGAGAAGAAAATCCAACTACCTGAAATATAGTGCCAATAAACCGATTGTGGGATGAAAACCAATACGACAATTCCAAGAAAGGCCAGAATATATGGCCATCTGAAAAAATGGACGAACCGTCCTCCGATCTCTTTTAGTGATCTTACATCCCAGAATGCAAGTAATGTGAGAAGCAGGATGTTGGTAGGTCTGACCAAAACCAGGAAGGCTATGATGAAGCTGAAAGCGATGAATAGCATGAAAGACCTCATTCCGGTAATAAGGTATTTTTTTAAGGTCAACAACAATAGTGAGATTAGGAAAAAAGAGTACAGGTGAGCAAATAGCAGCTCCTCCATACTGAAAAAATAGAGATTTGAACCAACCAGGATGATGAAAGGCAGTGAGTAACTCAGCCAGCGTGGAAAATAAAAGAGAAGGAAGGATTTCAGGATAAACATGGATAGAATCAGGTAAAAGACCGCAGCCACGACAGCCATACGGTGGTAATAGATCGAAAAACCATCGGCTGGAAGATCACATGCTGAGATGATAAGATGAGCGGGGACAAAAAACGGCGCTACTAAAAACGCCACTCCATAGGTCACCTTTGTAATCACCTTTTTCTTCTCCTTGTTCAACATAAACCCGCCAGCATTTTTATAATCAATGCTATCCGGATAACCCTCTATTGTGTATCCGTAAATGAATGTTGCTGGAAGGTAGATATAGTATGCGCCATTATCTGTATAAAATTCTCCCCTGCCGGCGACTTTGCCATCCGTAAAATTCCTGATAAATGCCATATTAAGGAACAAGGCAAAAAGTCCCGTATATAAAATCACATCAAACCAGATCACAGGCAAAGAGACTTTCCCGATTCCTATACGTTTGTTATTCATCGTTTGGCTCATAGAGTGCAACGGTTACATCATCGATATAGAGGTTTTCAGGGCTATCTTTCCAGAGATAAACCATCAACCGGTCGTCTGGATCCTCAATATATGGGATCCGGTAGGTATATATTACCTTATTCCATTTCAGGGGAATCCATCCCTCCTCCTGAAAAACCAGGGATCTGTATTTATACTTGGTGCCCTGGTGATTCATGGTTATCATAAAATATCCCGGATTATACTTAAACAGATAGGAGGAATAAAGCCAAAAAGTGACCCGTACCCAACTCTCCTGCGTATTGGTAAATTCCAGGACCTTTTGATCCCAGATTAAAAAGGATTTATTCGTGTGATTCAATCTGCAGGAGTAGCTTCCCTGGTGAACAATTGAATCTTCCCGTTCACCGGCAATCATCGGTTCATCCTTCTCAAAGTCAAGTGCGACAAGTTCCCTCCTCTGGTATTCATCGGTGGGGCCCATCGCTTCCCAACCACTCTCTTTATATCCTTCGAGGAAGCCTTTCGCCACATTATCCGTTTTGGTTTTTCCAAACATCCTCCAGTAGTACTCCTTTGTCATCAACGTAGGTTCTATCAGAAAGTTCATGTATTGCCATGTTTGAAAAAGGTTTAGAAGGATGAAAAAAAACATCAACATGAACAGAGGAATTTTTATCCATAATTTCTTCGAAATCAACCACTGAACCAACGCTGCCAAGGGGAAAGCCAGAACTGCATAGGATTGCATCATAGCCCTCTGGCCGAAGCTTCCGCCGTACCACCAGGTAGGCCAACTGGCTACGATCAGGATATTCACGACAACAAAAAGGAAAACCGAGTAAAACAGCGGTTTAAGCTTCTCCCCAAGGCAGTAAAAACCAATCAGTGCAAAGAGCATCATCGGCGTATAGATCAGCCAACCCTTTTTAAAGGAAAACAGGACCTGCCATAAATAGGGGGCAATCCACTGAAGCTTCTCCCCGGGCTCGTAGCTGTAATACAACCAAGTGCCTGCATAGATCTTCCAATAAATTAACTGAAAAGAACCAATAAGGAAAATGGCCATGAAAATGACGACAATCTTTTTCCAATGACCAATGACCAATGACCATTTTCTCACTAAACTCTCCCTGTCCCATACTCCCCAGAGGAGGGGGATCAGGGCGCTGATGATCTCCGTCGGCCTGATGATGACGGCCAGCCCGATCAGCAATCCCAGAAAAAGTGAAGATCGCCAGGAGGCATTTTCGTGCCATCGGATTGTCAGCCAGATGATGAGGATATAGATGGTAAAAAGAGCATTATGCACCAGGGCTCCGTCGTAGGCCGTCAGCTCAAAATAGTTGGTGCCCAATACGATCAACACCATGGTGATGGCAGTCACCCCTTCTGAAAAATAGGTCAGCAGTATTTTTCTCAGGAACCAGAGTCCGCAAATCGTATAAAGAATACACCCCATGGCAACGGAAACCTGGTAGGGAAGAGAGAATCCATCGGATTGGAATCCGAACAAACCAGCAAAGAGATGACCCACGAAGAAAAAAGGAGTATAAAGAATGGCAAGGCCCATGGGGTACTTCATCACATAATCACCGAGGGGACCCATATAGGCCTGGTAGAAACCATTGGTAGGGTGATAGGTATCGAGGATCTGCTGAAGCCACGAAAAATCAGATATCCCCAGGTCATGGTGTATGAAGGTTGCCGGGAGATACAGATAGTAGCCAAAGACATCCCATGAGAGGATTGACAGGACATCGTAGGTCAGCCAGCGCGGGAAGGTTAGCCGGCTGATGACAACAACCAGGATAAGAAGGTAAAAGATGATCAGAGAGAGGTTTCTCTGGAGATATTTATGGTCTATGCCCATGATTAACGGTGATGTTTACCAAAACCAGACAAATCCCTTCTATTTCTTGTATTTCCTGTCGAACAGGTTATACCTGACCAGGCAAACGACCGCCCGGATGGCATCTTTCATGCGGATTTTTTTTCCCTCCACGTAAGTTCTCCCATAGTAAGAAATCCCGACCTCATAAATGCGGATTCCCGGGAAACGGGCAATCTTGGAAGTGACCTCCGGCTCAAATCCGAATCGTTTCTCCTTGAAATGGATCTGTTTCAGGAATTCGGCCCGAAAGAGCTTATAACAAGTCTCCATGTCGGTTAGGTTGAGATTGGTGAGCAGGTTGGAGAGGAAGGTGAGGATCTTGTTGCCGATGGAGTGCCAGAAAAAGAGGATCCGGTGCGGCTTTCCACCCATGAACCTCGACCCATAAACCACATCCGCAACCTGTTCCAATACAGGCTGTAACAGAATGTTATATTCCTGAGGGTCATACTCGAGGTCGGCATCCTGGATTATGATGAAATCGCCGGTCGCGAGTTCGATGGCTTTGTGTATCGCTGCGCCTTTTCCCTGATTCACAGGTTGGGTGTGCAACCGGATGCCGGGGCTCACCCCTAAATCCCCTGAAGGGGACTTACTCCCCTCCCCTTCCGGGGAGGGGACGGGGGAGGGGTGCGTGGCAATGTACTCCTTTACAACGCGCTCGGTGGCATCCGTGGAGGCGTCGTTCACAATGATGATCTCCTTTTCAAGATTTCCTGGTAGCTCCACCGCCAGCACTTTATCCAGGATTGAAGTAATTGTCTTCTCCTCGTTAAAGGCCGGGATCAGGATAGATAATTTCTGATTCATTCAGCTCTTATTTACTCATGGTAATAGATACGTTTCACTCGTCTGGAGATGCCAGTCATAATCTCATAAGGGATGGTTTGCAGTGTTTCGGCCAGTATGAAAACCGGCATTGTATCCCCGAAGACAACCACTTCATCCCCTTCTTCTACCATCGTGCCTGCCTCCACGATCCCGGTGATATCCAGCATACAGAGATCCATGCACACATTTCCGATCAGGGGGGCTGACTCTCCGTTCACTAACATCTTTCCGCACCCATTCCCAAGCCGCCGGTTCAGCCCGTCGGCATATCCCACCGGGACTACCGCGATCATCGTATCTCTCTCTGCTATCCCCTTACGGTTGTATCCCACAGTCTCCCCTTTTTTTACCCGTTTGATTTGTGTGATCACCGTCCGTAACCTGCTGACATTACGTAATTTTTGTTGCTCTTCCGAATTGTGGCCAACTCCGTACAAACCGATTCCCAGCCTAACCATATTGAGTTGCATCTCAGGAAACCGGCTTATCCCCGCCGAGTTCAGGATATGCAACATGACGGGGTAATCCAGCTTGCCTTTAATCCTGCCTATCATCTCCAGGAACCGTGTAAACTGTTCCTGAGTGAAACTATCCTGCACTGGTTCCTCACTGGCAGCAAGATGGGAGAAGATAGACCGGACTTTGTATTGCGGATTCTGTTTCAGTATTCCTGTAAGCTTTTCCAGGTCGGGCTCGCAAAAACCCAACCGATGCATCCCGGTATCGAGTTTGAGATGAATCCTGACTTCATGCTTCGAAGTGAGATCGTTACGTTTCATGGCCTCCTCCAGCATCCTGAGAATGCGGAAGCTGTATATCTCCGGTTCCAGGTTCCATGATAGGAGAGCATCCAGGCTCTCCTCTTCCGGGCTCATAACCATGATGGGCATCGTGATCCCCGCTTTCCGGAGTTCGACTCCTTCATCGGCGTAGGCCACTGCCAGATAATCTACCTGATGGAACTGCAAAAGGTTAGCGATCTCAAAGCTGCCGCTTCCATAAGAAAATGCCTTGACCATCACCATGGTCTGCACTTCAGGTTTCAGCTTGGCCCTGAAGTAGTTGAGGTTGTGAACCAGCGCATCGAGGTTGATCTCCAGAACGGTCTCATGTGCTTTCTGCTGAAGCGCCTGGCTGATGCGTTCAAATCCAAATACACGCGCTCCTTTCAGCAGAATTGTCTCATCGTGGAACGAAGAGAGCGGAAAATGCGTCAGAAAATCGTCTGTGTTCGGATAAAACGTTTTATGTATCGGGAACCTGTCCTGAAACCGGGATATCTCTTGTCCGATCCCGATGATCCTGTTAATTTTCCGCGAACCGATAATGCTGGCGACCTCACTATAAAGCTCGTCCGCACTCCTTCCCGTTTGCAAAATGTCGGAGAGGATGATTGTTCTTTTGAGGTGTTGTTTCTGCTGAGCCAGGAAATCCAGCGCGATCCCCAATGAATTGATATCGGCGTTGTAGCTGTCGTTTATCAGCGAACAGTTGTTGATCGCATCTTTGAGCTCCAGGCGCATGGCAACAGACGCGAGTAGAGAAAAACGCTGCACGATGCGTACCTGGCTCCACCGCGTTTCGCTTCGCTCCGGTTCGGGAACCGCGATACCGGACGCCAGATGCCGGAAAATTCCTAATTCCTGATTCTTCATTCTTAATTGAATGAGTGCCCAGCAGTGGATGGCATTCTCCACCGAAGCGTCATCGGTAAACGGGATGGTGATTTCACTCTCTTTGCCTCCGCAGATGCCGGTGATGCTTGTATGGTCACTCTCTTTAAGGATGCCGGTGATCCGGAGGTCATCTCCCTTCTGTGTTCCCCAGGTGAATCTCGTCAGTTTCTTATAATCATCAGAAGCATTAAGCCTCTCGGTAATGATGGAGTGGTCAGACCGGTATATGAGGACTTCAGCATGGCGGAAGAGCTTGAGTTTTTCGTCCACTTTCTCGGTGTTGCCTGTAAAATGAGCATCATGAGCCGGACCAACGGTTGTAAATATCCCGATTTCCGGTTTGATTATCTGCTCCAGCTTTTCCATCTCTCCTGGTTCAGAGATCCCCGCTTCGATGATAGCCAGGTTATGGCGGGCATCCATATTCCACACAGAGAGCGGGACACCAATCTGCGAGTTGAAACTTTTCGGGCTGCGGATCACATCCATATCGGGAGAAAGAAGTTGGTAGAGCCACTCTTTTACGATAGTCTTCCCGTTGCTGCCCGTAATTCCGATAACAGGATAGCTAAATTGGCTTCTGTGAAACGCTGCCAGCTTCTGGAGTGCCGCCCGGGTGTCGGGGACGAGGATGAAGATCGGTTGCTGGTTGCCGGATGCCGGATGCCGGATGCCGGATTGTTCTTCGTCCTTCTCTCTTCGTCTTTCTTCCTTCGTCCATCTTCCCTCATTACCAACCGTCCACTGTCCACTGCCAACTAAAAAGCAGCTTACTCCTCTCTCTACCAGTTCCGTGATATAGCGGTGGCCATCATTCCGTTCGCTCACCAATGCGATGAACATGGATCCATCCGGATGGACCAGCCGGCGGCTATCAATCAGCAGCTCCCTGATCTCCTGATCACGGTTGCCTGAGCCGGAAATCTCTCCACCAACGATCTCAGCAATGGATGCTGCCGTATACCGGGATTGGTTCATTCGTTGTTGTTCTCTTTTGACTTTGTTGGGATTTTCAATGGATTGCTAAAAAGTTCTTTATATTGTATCCTGTTTGAAAAGATATCACATCCCTGGAGGAGTGCATTCCTGAAAGCCTGGGGATTGGCTTCATTTTTGCCGGTAATATCAAATGCTGTCCCATGAGCCGGGGAGGTTCTTACAACAGGCAGTCCGGCGGTAAAATTCACTCCTTCGTCAAAAGATACCAACTTGAATGGAATCATCCCCTGGTCGTGATACATTGCGAGTATCCCATCAAACTCCCTGAAGTTTGCAGAGCCAAGAAACCCGTCGGCCGGATAGGGCCCAAATGCAAGGATATCGTTTGAAAAAGCCTCATCGACGGCCGGTTTGATAATCCGCTGATCTTCATCGCCGATGAGACCATCGTCGCCCGCATGAGGGTTGAGAGCAAGCAGGGCGATCTTCGGCCTGATGATGCCGAAATCCTGTTTCAGGGATTCATTCAGGATCTTTATTTTCCTGAGAATAAGTTCTGCAGTAAGCGACTCAGGAACCTTTGAAAGCGGAATGTGTCCAGTAACAACTCCTATCCTGAAGTCGCGGTTCACCATTAGCATGAGCGAATCGTCAACCTTGCAACGGTCGGCCAGATATTCGGTATGACCTGGAAACTTAAAGTTTTCCGATTGAATGTTCTTCTTGCTGATAGGCGCGGTAACCAGTACGTCAATATGTCCCTTCAACAGGTCATCCATCGCCATCTCCAGCGCTTTGTAAGCCAGCTCTCCGGCAATTGGGGTTATGGTTCCTATGTCGATCCGTACCTCCTCTTCAATTACGTTGATGATGTTCGGCCGCCGTGGGTGTGCATCCTCCGCTTTTTTGATGATATTAAAGTTCACTTCGTTCACATCCATCAGTTTCCTGTAGTAAGATGCCACTTTGGAGGAGCCGTAAAGGATTATGGTAAAGTTTTCAAAAAGGCGCTGATCCAGCAGGGTCTTGATGATCACCTCATAGCTTATGCCATTGATATCGCCATGCGAGATGCCGATTCGGATGCGGAATTCTTTATCTGGGGTTTGTTCCATTGGTTAAATAGTGAAATAGCGAAATTAATTGATCATTCGTAATTCGTAATTTTTATTTTGTAATTCCTTTTACAAATTCTATCAGAAGTCTTACGCCAACCCCGGTAGCTCCTTGTCCTCTGTAGGAGTCACGTTTATCTAGAAATGACGGGCCAGCAATATCCAGATGGATGTAGGGATAGCTGGTGAATTTCTGTAAGAACTTCCCGGCAGTGATGGCTCCTGCTTCGGGGCCTCCCAGGTTTTTGAGATCGGCCATCTGTGATTTGATCTCTTCTCCGTAATCCTCCCAGAGAGGAAGCTCGACAATCCGCTCATACACTTCTGAGCCACAAGTTTTCAACCTTTCAAACTCTTTCCCGGCGTCTGACTGCATCCCGGCAATTGCCCTTTTCCCGATTGCCCTAACAGCTGATCCGGTAAGTGTAGCCAGGTCGATGGTGAGTTCCGGATCATACCGTTTCGCATAGCTTAGGGCATCGGCCAGGATTAGCCTCCCCTCGGCATCCGTGTTGATCACCTCTACCGTCATCCCGTTATGCATTTTCAGGATGTCGCCCGAAACAATTGCCTGAGGCCCGGGGCGGTTGTCGGTTGCAGGGATCAGCCCAACCACATGGGCCGGAAGCTTCGCCTTTGCAATCGCCAGCATCGCTCCTGCAACAGCTGCGCCACCAGCCATATCGGTTTTCATATTCTCCATGTGCGATTCCGTTTTCAGGTTCATCCCACCCGTATCGTAAACGATTCCTTTGCCAACAAGCACAATGGGTTTTTTATTTTTTGGATGGCCGGGTTTGTATTCGAGGATGATGAAGAGCGGGGGCTCAACGCTCCCTTTGTTGACACCAAGAAGCCCTCCCATCTGAAGCGCTTCGAGTTTCTTCTTGCTCAGAAGTTCCACTGTAATCCCGGCTTCCACCGCTGCAGTTTTAACCTCTCCGGCAAAAGCTGTTGCGGTGAGATAGGAGTTTGGCTCATTGACCAGGTCGCGGGTAAAATCAACTCCGCTAAGCATGGCAATAATCTCCGACACTTCCTTTTTTCCGACTTTTTCACTGAAGATGCCAATCTCGTTGAGGGTATTTGTTTCCTCCTTGTCGGTCTTGTACTTGAGAAACTGATAGCTGCCCAGGGCCATTCCCTCTACCAGTGCGATTGCTTCATCCCCCATGAGGTTAACGTCGAAGAGAGTGACATGGGTAACGTTGTGTTCGTTCAGAAAGAGTTGGATCTTGTCTCCCGCCTTCCGGCAATCCTCTCTGCGCTGATCCGCATCTTTAGCTGCCGGGAGAACCTGAACCAGGACCCAGTGATCCAGTCTATTAAAGGGAATCATCTCTACCTTCTTCTTATACTGATCATTTATAAACTTGATTTCGCGGCCCGAAAAGAGTCCTTTTGGGAGCTTTTTTAGAGAATTCGTCAGGAGGATCAGGTCTTCCCCACGTGTAAACCCGGTTTGGGCACTGATTTTTGGGTACATCTTTTTTCTTAATTTTGAGCGCTGAAGATTGCAAAGTTAGAAAAAAAACATCGGGGAATGTTGAGTCTGAATCAGATCGTTGAGAAGGCGCTTGTCAGAGAATTTCTTGATACCCGGGAGGGGAGCCTGTTATATTCCGAAGCTCCTCTCACAGACCTGATGGCGCTTGGTAACACATTGAAACTGAAGCAACATCCCGATAACGTGGTGACATGGATCATCGACAGAAATGTAAATATCACCAATATCTGCCTTTCCGGATGCACGTTCTGCAATTTCTACCGGACTATCCGAAGTGAAGATGCCTACGTCACAACACTTCATGAATACATTCGGAAGATCGATGAAATGAAGAAATTGGGAGGCAACCAGCTACTGCTCCAGGGGGGGATGCATCCCAACCTGGGGCTCGATTTTTACCAGCAACTTTTTCGCGATCTGAAGAGACATTATCCTACCCTCCGCCTCCACGCGCTCGGACCTCCTGAGATCGTACATCTGTCAAAGATGGAGGGACTCTCTTTCAAGGAGGTGTTGCTGCAACTTGTAGATGCCGGACTGAGCAGCCTGCCCGGTGCTGGCGCCGAGATCCTTGTTGACCGGGTAAGGAGAGAACTTTCCCCGGCAAAATGTTCCACAAAAGAGTGGCTTGAAGTGATGCGGGCGGCCCATGAACTCAACCTTACCACCTCTGCCACGATGATGTTCGGCCACATCGAAACCATTGAAGAACGGCTGGAGCATCTCATTGCACTGCGCACACTTCAGTCGGAAAAACCTGTCGGCCATAAAGGGTTCCTTAATTTCGTTCCCTGGCCCTTTCAGGATGAAAACACTCAGTTGCGAAAAAAATCCGGTGTCACCAACAAGGTGACACCGGAAGAGTACATTCGCATGATCGCCATCAGCCGCATCATGCTCCCAAACATTCCATACATTCAGGCATCATGGCTTACTGTAGGAAAAGAAACCGCTCAGCTCTCTCTCCATGCCGGCGCCAACGATTTCGGGAGCATCATGATTGAAGAGAACGTGGTCTCCGTGGCGGGAGCCTCCTATACTTTTGATGCAGCCGGCATCCAGCAAGCAATCAGCGATGCCGGGTTTGAGCCGGCACAGCGGGATCAGGACTTCAGGTACGTAGGACGTGGGACGTAGGACGTAAGACGTAAGACGTAGGACGTAAAACGGCACGCCTTTATTCAGGCATCTGGTAATATTTCCTCACTTAAACTTCAACACGTTGTTTTTCTGCCAGTCCTGGTAGACGTCTTTGGCAATTTCGGTAGATGCAGTATCGATGTAATCGGGATCGGTGATGCTGACCTGTGCAGTCCATATTAACTCATCTTTGCTATTCCCATAAAGGTTCGCAGTCAGATTGACAATGGTTGTTGTGGTCCAATAACCTCCTGAAGTAACCACATTGTAACCCGGGCCATAATAAGGATAATACCAATTATAATAGCCATAGTAGTTGTAGTAGTAATCGGGATAGATTGACGTTGAAACCGGCACATAATCTTTTTCCTTATCAGTGCCCTTGTATGAGAAGATCAGGATCCCATCCGCTCCAACGCTGTCGATGACCCGTTCAAGTTCCGGGTATTCATACTTGACATTGGGATCCAAAAATTCCAATGCAGAGATTGCCTTTATTCCTTTGTAATTAAAATAAGCTACCATGGCATCCTCGAAGGGTTTTTCATACTCCAGCTTATTGAACATGCCCCAAACGACCACCTTGCTGATCTGCTCATTGACTTTAGGGTTTTTCCATGAGGTGAGTGTGACAGGAGAGCATCCCGAAAGAATGAATGCAAGGGTTACTGCCAGTAATCCCATTGATAGAAAGGATCTGTTTTTCATTGTTACGTGAATTTGTTTATAGCTAATTTTTATTTAAAACAAACTTACATAATAATACGCACATACGCATAATGAAACAACATCAGGAATTTTTGCGGGAGGGAGCGATAAATCCGAGTGTTTGGATTCCCTGAAGGATACGGCGGGTGGCTCCCCGATTGTTTTCGACAAAATCGTAGCAGATGGAGGATGCCTGGCGATAGTCATCATCACTCTCCAGCAGCCCCTTCATGACTCCGGACAATTCGGTTGCATTCCGAACAGAGAATGCTCCGCCAAGGCGAATCAACTCCCGGGCTTCGGTAAATTTCTGGAAATTGGGGCCAAACATCACCGGATTTCCAAAAGTAGCAGCCTCAAGAATGTTGTGGATCCCCACACCAAACCCACCTCCGATCATGGAGAAAGAAGCATATTGATAGAGGTGTGACAGGATACCGATTGAATCAACGATAATGACCCGGGCAGAGGTAGCGGTTTCAGAAGTCAGTTGAGAGTAACGAACAATTGTCGATCCCGGATCTGTTCCTGATGACTGCCAACTGCCAACTGCCAACTGCCAGTTAGTCACCAGCTTTTCGATCCGGGAGGCATGTACTTCATGCGGGGCAATGATATACTTTAAGTTAGGGTGATTGTGGTTAATCAAGTCCAGAATCAGGGCTTCATCCGGCTCCCAGGTACTCCCACCCAAAAAGACCCTTCCACTCCCGGCAAACTGCTCGATCAAGGGAAACTGTTTACGCTGCTCCCTGATGCTCCAAACCCGGTCGAAACGCGTATCCCCGGTTATCGTGAAATTCTTGATCTCCAATGACTCTGCCAGTTTTTTGTCATCCTCGCTCTGCAAAAAGAACCAGGAGATCAATTTGAGCTGTCTTCTGAACCAGCCACCATATCGCTGAAAAAAGGGCTGGTTCTGATGGAAAATGGCTGAGATGATGAAAACAGGAATATTTCTACGGTTAAGTTCTGCGAGGAAGTTAAACCAGTATTCATACTTGATAAAAAAGATTAGTTTCGGGTGCAGGAGATTAGCCCATCTTTTTGCATTCAGTGGCGTATCAAGTGGCATATAGAAGATTCCTTCAGCGCCGCCATAGTTATTTCTCACCTCATATCCACTGGGAGAGTAAAAAGTCAGGATAATCCTGTATTCGGGATAAAGTTCCCTGAAACCTTCTATCACTGGACGCCCCTGCTCAAACTCCCCTAACGATGCGCAATGGAACCAGACATTTCCTTTCCAGCTATCGCCACTCTGTTTCAGGCACTCTTCCAATTTCCGAAACAGGCCTCTTCTTCCCTTCACCCACTGTTTTGCTTTGGGATTAAAAATCGCTGCGATCCTGATTCCCAGGCCATAAAAGTGAATGCTGATGGTGTATAGTGTACTCATGGTTGACAGTGGGCAGTAGGCAGTGGGCGGTGGGCAGTGGACAGTTGGGAGGTTTTAAGGTAACCAACCCGGCCTTTGGCCACCCCTCCTTAATGATGAGGGGAAACCAATGTACACCCACCAACAATCTTTAAATTTTCATTTCAACTTCTTACTTCTTCCTTTATACTTCCAATTCGTAATTCGCAATTCGTACTTTAATACAAGTAATATTCCTTCGGGCTTCTTCTGTAGAGGGGGATATTCCAGGAAGCCTTAATGCCGTAAAACTGGCTGGAGAGATTAGCCTGATCTGGTTTTCCCGAGTTGAAGTCCAGCTCCCGTTTGCTCTTTGTCCATGCCTGGATAAACTCAAACCCAAGGCTGAAATTCAACAGCCGGCTGGAGCTCATAAACAGGTAGCCGACAGAGGCCGATAGCGCAAATCCTCCATTCTGCCTGTCATAGCCCTTCCTGTAATCCCCCTGAAGCTGGGGTGCTGTATTGTCGGGATTGAGGATTCGCATCTTGTTTTGGATGTAGCCTGCTCCTGCCATCAGGGTAAATCCGCTGTTGGGGTTGGGTCCAATCCATGGGAAAAGTTTTCCAAAGGTGCAAAAGAAACTGAATCCCCGCATGTAGAGAATCACATCGGCAACCTTGCCGTTGGCATCGATGATGTAACCTTCCGGCGTGGAAATGGTAGTAAGGAGGCTGTCCTGGTTCTTCACTGTACTTCCGAACTGAAAATTTCCCTCTGCCCCAATCATCCAGTTGGATTTCGTTTTGACAAGAAACCCTCCCCCAATGCTGGAGTTGGAACCATACCGAACAGCCAGGTCTCCGCCCGGGAACTGATAGCTGTAAGTTGCATATACCATAGGTATTGCGATGGACGAGTCTCTGATGCTGACCTGGCTGTAAGCGACGCCAGCCAGAAAGCAAATCAGAAGAAGGAGTGGTAATCGTTTGATCATATGGTGATTATGGTTTTACAACTGATAAACAATCCCAAGCCCGATGTTGAAAGTCGATATCTTTTTTTTCCGTTCAATCTCTCCATGATAAAAGACCGGATGAAGAAGCCCGGAAACAGGATCAGGCTCATAAATGTACTGACTATAACTTTTAGTCCGGTTTGGGTTGCCTCCCAGAAAAGAGAACGCAAGATTGATGGTTAAATTATCTGTAACCCGATACCCAATGCCAGCCAATGCCTGCATGGCAACACCGAATCCAGGACCGGTACTCACTGTCGAAGCAAATGGATTCAGGGAATCAGTGGAAGGCATCGGAATTTGGAAAACAGGTGAAAAAGCAAGGACACCACCCACCTGAACTTTAGCTGTAATAAGCCAGTTTCCGAAATGTTTTGAAAAGACGGGTCCGGCAAGCAGAAAGTGGTTGTTCCAGTGCCTGGATCCGAATGGTTCTTTCATGTCTACCAGAATAGTATCAGTATACCCTTTTTGGATCGCGTTGTTTTGATAACAATAACTCAAAGCCAGTCCAAGTCCGCTCTTCCCCAGCCACGACCCGGAAACCTGAACAAAAAAACCATTGGCAGCATACCCCGATTGCTTATTGTCCCTCTCGGTCAGGATGTATTTCCCGAACGCCAGAGTATACCCAGCATGAATGTCGAGCATAATATTCCTGCTCTTCTTTTGAGGCATGTTTATGGTATCGGACTGAGCTGATGCCAGGAAGGGTACCAGCGTCATCATAAAAATCAGGGTCGTTGTTTTCATCCGTATAAGGTCATGATCTAACAAAGGTACGTGGAATTCCGAAGATATGCATGCCTGTATAGGGAAATCGACCAATAATCCAAATACATATATGAAGCTTTGTGGTTCCATCGAGGATGTTTACCTTTGCAGGGATAACATCATTTGAATATAAAACCAAAACAGATATTTATGAAAAAGAACTTTCTCATGGCAGCATCC
>CAYUZX010000006.1:7955-15858 GCA_964449285.1 uncultured Prolixibacteraceae bacterium | reverse complement strand
TGGATCATGGAGATCATCGGAAAAGGGGAAGGGCAGGTAGGAGCCGTTTGGGTAGCCCGCATGGTCCCCGACGGATATATCTGCGGTCATGCCAACCAGGCACGTATCACCACATTCCCTTATCAGAAAGAGAACAAGTGGAACGATGCCACAGTCACCTGTTACAATGCTCCCGACATCATCTCCTTTGCCCGTGAAAAGGGATGGTATGATGGCTCCGACAGCGATTTCAGTTTCTCCGACACTTACGCTCCTGTTGGTTTTGGTGGTGCCCGCTTCTGCGAAGCACGCGTGTACGCCATGTTCAACCGGGTCAACTCCAACATGGGACAATATGAAGACTATGCACGCGGCGAGGTTGAACACGGCGCAAATGGATACGCGACCAATCGTATGCCTCTCTGGGTAAAACCCGATCACAAAGTGACCGTGAAAGAGGTGATGGAACTGATGCGTGATCATTACGAAGGAACCTCCATGGATATGAACAACGACTTTGGGGCCGGTCCTTTCCAGAGTCCTTACCGCTGGCGGCCTATGACCTGGCAGGTCGACAGTGTAGGTTATTGCAACGAGCGTGCCACCTCCACGCAACAGACCGGTTTTGTCTTTGTCGCCCAGGCCCGGAACTGGCTGCCGGATCCGATCGGCGGGATCTTCTGGTTCAGTGTTGACGACACCTACACCGACTGTTTTGCCCCGATGTACTGCGGCATGCTCAAGGTTCCTGAACCTTATGCGGTAGGCAACGGCGACATGCTCACCTACTCGCCCACTTCGGCCTTCTGGACCTTTACGTTTGTCTCCAACTGGGCCTATACGAAATACAATTATATGATCAAGGACATCCAGAAAGTACAAAACCGTCTCGAGACCTTTTTTATCACTTCCGTTCCGGCAGTCGACAAACAGGCGCTTGCTCTTTATAATACCAATCCTCAAGCTGCCAGAGAGTATCTCACCGACTACTCAGTTGCCATGGGTAACTATACCGTTGATACCTGGCGTGAGCTGGGGCAATATCTCCTGGTGAAATACCACGATGGCAATGTAAAAAAGGAGAAAGACGGCAAATTCGAGCGCAACGAATGGGGAGTTCCCGCTTTCCCCGACCAGCCTGGTTACCCCGAATGGTGGATGAAGAAGATTGTTGACGACCATGGAGACAATGTCAAAGTGATCGGACCGGCGCATTGATTCAGTGGTGCCTTAGTGCAGTGGTGAAGTGGTGGAAGTAGTGAAAGTGGTGGTTATGTTGTAATAGATTTGTTATTCGAACACAATCTTCCCCTGGAAACTCTTCTTTCCATTACTTAGCACCGCCAGGTAGATCCCTTTCGCCTGAGCGCTGATATCCAGTTTCACTGATTCCCCGACCATCTCCATCCTGGCTTCCTGGATCAGCCGGCCGGTCTGATCAAAGATTTGTAGTTGGAGATTCTTTTCATTGCGGAACTCCTCCGGGATGGTAACAGTGCACTGGCCGGTATTCGGGTTGGCATAGATCAACAAGGTGTTCGTCGGAGAATCCAACGGCTGTGGCACCCCTGTAATAGGGGAACATTTGGCGGCGAAGAGGTCCGACTCGCCCCTCGATGTGAGGACATTTCCTCCGATATCCAACGTATTTTCAAAATGGCCGGCCAGTCCGATATTTCCTTCCCGGTCAATATCAATCCTTGGAATGTAACCTCTGGAATAGTGACGAATTCCCAAACAGCCCCCATCGGGCGAGTATTTGGCCAGGAACATATCCCTGGATGAACCGGAAGTGATTACTTCGGGCCCGCACTGAATCATTCCGCTGAACCAGGCAGATAGATATATGTTTCCCTGTTGATCAAGGGCCAAACCCCTGCCCCACGCTTCTCCGGTAGCGAACATTTGTGCAGTCCATACAAATTCACCCGTTGGATCCAGTTTCGAAAGAAAGCCATCGCAATAACTGGCCTGACTGTACAGTGTATCGTCCCCGAATATTCCCATCGCACCTTCAAAAATCCCGGTCATGTACGCTGTGCCATTTGAGTTTACTGCAAGTTGTTTACCTGAATAACTTTTTGGCCCTCCGGCCGGAGAGAACCAGATAATATCCCCTTCCCGGGTAAACCTGGCCAGAAAGGCAGTCCTTACCGTGCCCAAATAGATCTGTACTGTATCGATAATGATCGTGTCATTTCGTGTGAATCCATTTACAAAAACTGAATTGTCAGAAAAAGAGAGGTTAAAAGGAGGCGCTTCGGTAAAAGGCCAGTTTGAGGAACCTGGAAATGATTCATAATATCTGAATTTATTCTTAGCCCAGATCAAATTTCCGTTGAGATCGTATTTCGCCAGGAAGCCGCCTCTTGGAATCGTTACCTGATCAAAGAGGATCCCCCGATCACTGGCTCCCGAGATATAGATATTGGACTGATTATCATAGGTTAAACCAAATGCCTCATCCTCTCCGGTTCCGCCCGCTGTTCTTGCCCAGATTGTGTGGCCATCCGTATCAAGCCTGGCAAGAAATATTGTCAATTCATCGCCATGGAGAGTCGTATCAGGCAAATAAAGGTAGTTGTAAAAATTCCCTGTTAATAAAATATGGTTATTGATGGTATCGTAAACCATTGAGCTTACATCGGATAGCAAATATTCCCCCGGTTGTGGGTTGTAACTCCTTAATTCGATCACCCATTCTTCATTCCCCAAGGGATTATATTTAATAAGAAATGATCCCCACCGAAGCGTATCGGTTTGAAAATAGCAGTAAGGGCTAATTGTCCATCCGATCACATAGGTATTCCCTTGCCAATCAGAAATAACATCAGTTCCTCCGTCTACTAGAATTCCACCGGCTTGCGAAGACCAATAACAGTTCTGTGTGAAGCTGTTTTCCTCTATTCCAAATAATAACATGAATATTATTACAATGACATATATGTGTGTTTTCATTTTATTTCGTTTTATATAATGATCATCTTTTTGGTTTGGGATTGATTTGGAGTATCAATTTTCATAAAATACACTCCAGGTGTTAAGGATGACAGGTCTACTTCAAAGGTTGTTTGAAATTCAGTACGTTGATGAACGATATTCGTCAACTGGTCGTATACGGTGATAATATATCTGGTTGAGAGAATTGTTTCACGGATACGAACAGAAAATATCCCCATTCCAGGATTGGGAAACACTTCCACAACCAGCGAAGGTTCCGGAATTGCAAATTGAAGTCGGATCTCCTCTGAATGATCTTGTAAATCGTTTCCATCACTACTAGATATCTTATTCCCTTGCATAGGAAGGTCAACTGCCCCGGAGCAGGGCATATCAATATGGATCCGGGTTTCGCTGTTGGTTTGGGCATGAAACTCCTGCCTCACGTTGATCTCCCTGCCTGCACTGATGTCGCAGGTACCCAGGGATTCTACTACAACGTCGCTCACATTGACAGAATTCCAGGCCTGTACTGTTACCGTTTGATTCGCGAAAACCGTTATGTCCTCAAAGGTCTCCTCAATGGGGATTTCGGACCGTGTCAATTGAAATGTCTGATTTGAATCAATCCCATATCTTGGATCATCACATTTTTGATATTCCCGGGAACATGATGTGGCAGAAATTTTTATCCGCTCTATTGTATTATAATCCGGCGCTAAAGTATCATAATCAAACGGTATTAACGTGAAATTCCCGGTTGAATCAGTAAATGTGTAATGAACATTCCAGACAGGTTTCTTATCATCCCCATCTTTATCATATAATCTCGTCCATCCCTCTATAATCGCATTCGCAATGGGAAGACTGTCCTGGTCTATCACCCGGCCCGTCACGATATGTGTATTGGGGGAGTAAACTGCATGCTGATAGGGATCAAAATAATTTACCGGTTCGGCACAGGTGAACGGTCCCTGGGGCGGAATGAAATCCTCGAATGCCTGGTGTACCGGTTTCGCGATCTGGTCACAGGGCACCGGAGAACACTCACCATAATCCAAAATTCCAAAAAAATTCTGTGCAGCGCTCCCCCAGTGAAAATTCTGATATGTCCACCAACTGTAGCCACTCCCGTCACAGTTCCAAACAGCAGGCAAGGTAGAATCTGCGTACTCCAATTGTTCTTCAAGACTCCCGTCCACTGAAGGGAATACAGAATCATGCTGGGCTGTAAATCCGGTTTCCCCGATGATCCAGGGAATGAACATATGGTTTTTATTCCAGTAAAAATGTCCGAAAATCCGATTAACCATGGGGTCGAAATAATCCGGATCCTCGTATTCACGCTTCAATGGATAAACATGCAACGAATAAAAATCCAATGTCATTACCGTAGGATCGAATTCAAAAATATCAGCTAATCCATGTCCTCCCAGTGTAATCAAATGGTTCGGATCATGTGTTTTCAGTGCATTGTCCCACAATTTAACATTATTACAAACATCTTCTTTTGTATGCCCGTATTGAACAGAGGGCCATAAGGACCAACTATCCCATGAAAACTTCGGTTCATTGTCCAGATCATAGGCTAGAATAGTCGATTGAGCTTCGGGAGGCAGGAGTGTCATAAAAGCCTGCGAAAAGGCTTCAAGGTATTCACCGTAAGCGTTGGGATAAACATCAGGAAGGTAATAACCCCCTCCTCCTCCTGTGACGAGAATTACCTTGAGACGGTTCCCGGTGGTGTCGGTGGTTTGCGAAACCAGGGTGATGAAATGCGCCAGATGTTCGAAAAAACGGGTGGAAGTATCGTCAGTAAACGGTTCATGAAGTAAAAATCGGGTATCATCCTGGCAATCTTGCAAGGAATGATTTAATGTGTTGACGTAAAATCCTGTAACAGGGCATGTCCAGTCACACAAAGAATCATATGTATTCTGAATGAGAGTCCCTTCCGGGAGATGTGTCGGATTGATTCCCATTAACCTGATTGTATTAAATCCCATAGAGAGTAATTGAAGGAAATCGTTTTGTAAACATTGATCACATGTGATCTCATTATTACATTCAAAATAGTTGTTTGTACTCCAGGAGTGTTCAGGACTTATAAAGGTCGTTAAAAAATTATTCGGATCGGTATTGACCACATTCACCGAGTAATTGCACACTACCGGATAAAGGTCATTCCCGTTCTCATCTTTGAACTGTCTCCCCTGGATGGTCACATATTGTCCAAAGGATGCCATCCCAAATATAGCGAAAAGAAAAATGAAAAACAACCTCCTTTTCATTTCTGACCCTCCGCGTTAACCCCAATTAACGTTTTCAGTTCATTGATCTGTTTCTGCAGGTCAATGATATAGAGAGCCTGCTCTTCGATTTTTTCAAGTAATCTGACCTGCATCTCTCCCAGGTTGATGCCACCTGAAGTTGCCACTTCCTCAGCAGAAGGAATTCCGGGTAATTTTTTATTAACCGTTATATAATTTCCCAATTCACTGATGGTAAGCCGCGGATAATCCTCTTCAAACACATAATCGGGGAATGTATTGGCCGTTACCTTGACCTCCCTGGCCATGATTCCCCCTTCCACATACAATTTCCAGGTTGATCCCGATGAGGGAGGATTTGTGCCAATCCCCGCCCGCTGCGCTTCAAACGAGCCTTCCACATCTAACCAGGCCGATGGCCATTCGGTATTGATCCCAACCATGCCATTTTCGGCAATGAATAATTCGGTTTTACTTCTGGCATGATTCCAGATAAAAAAGGAATTGGGACGATCATTGTTGATGTGGCTTCCGATAGCCCATTTTTCAGTTCCATTCCGGTGAAACTGGATTTCGTTCGTACTCATCGATGTGGAGGTCTGGTTAAGGATGAATCCACACTTCTCCTCGGAATTGTGAACGATCTCTAAATTTGTACGAGGTGTCAATAAGCCAATACCTAACCTTCCCTCGTTTGACAATACCATTTTGAACTTCGAAACCATCTCCCCATCAGATAGCGGATTTGGATTTGAACTTCCTGTAGAAGATACTACGCCGAATAAAATATCCCCTTTCATATTCCCAAGGATCAGAGAGCCTCCATTATATGTCTGATCGGAATATCGATACCACGCGGAATTTAATCCACGAAAGAGGTTGAACCCAAAATACCCTACCGTGTTGCAGGAATTCAAACTTAAATTTGGGGCGTGACTAAGGTATAACTTGTTGTAAAAATAGTTCGGATATCCTTGAAATACTGATCTTCCAACCACATGAGTGGAGATCCAGGAGTGGATGTATGGATGCCGAAATTCGAACCGACATAGTACAACGTAGTGGTGGTAATTTCCGTCACATCTCCTTCCGTTACACCTGAATCAAGATCTCCACCACCACCACCCTGTGGTTGGATCCATTTGGCGATGGCATTGGCATCACCGCTTCCGGTTACCGTTTGGGAGTTAGTTAAAGAAGGGATGAGTGAGAGAGAGAGAAATAAAGAGAGAGCAATCATTCGATTGAACTGCTTAAAGTACAATTTCCTCATTGTTATATATTTAATTGGTTATACATCAACTCGCAAATATTATGCCATAAAATACAACATTATGATTAACAATACATTATCTTAATTATATTTAGGGAAATATCGGCTGAAATGTCAAAAATTTGTACATCAACGTAAATTTTTTGAACACATATTATCCATTACAGGCGGACAGGTTAGACAGGTTAGACAAGTTGGACATAACGTGCAGTGGAGAACTCCTGCATTCCTGCATTCCTGCATTCCCGAATTGATGCATTGAAAAGCTGACGGATCACTTTGTAGTGTCTTCAATTTCTTATTACCTTTGCCCTGGAAGAATGATCCCCCTAAACTCTGACCGAAATGGAAGAAAAAACCTCTGCCTCCCGGAAATGGAAGATTTTCGTCTCCATTTTTGCATTGATCATCCTTGCGTTGCTATTCTGGCTCTTTATCCAGCGGTCGCAACTGATGAAGCTTGTGGATGCAAGGGAAGTCGAAAAAGTAGAGCTTCAGAAAGAGCTGGACTCCCTGATGACCGAGCACAATACCATCAAAGAGATCTACGGGACACTTTCCGACTCTCTGTCGTCCAAAGACAGTATCATCCAGGCCAACGCCGTTGAGATCCGGAAACTTCTCGACACCCAGTACGAATACTACAAGATCAGGAAAAAGATGGCGATGCTGCAGAAGGTGGCCCAGGGTTATGTGCATCAGATGGATTCACTCTATACCGTTAACCGGGAGCTGAAAGAGGAGAATGAACGGATCCGGCAGGTGGTTCGCACCGAGCAGGGAAGAAACCAGAACCTGATCAGGGATAAGGAGGAGTTGACCCAGAAGATGAATCAGGCTGCTGTTCTCCAGGCCTATAGTGTGACCACGATCGCCTATAAAGTTCGCGGCACCAACAATACCGAAACCGACAAGGCCAACCGTACCGACAAGTTGAAGATTTGTTTCACCATCGGTGAGAATCCGTTGATTGAAACAGGCACAAAAATTCTCTATGTGCGGATCACCCGTCCCGACAATGTGGTGGTGACCAAGAGCAAATATGACGTCTTTGTTTTTAACGAACAGGAGATCCCCTATTCGGTGCGTGAAGACATCAATTACGCCGGGAAAACGATGCGGGTTTGTGTCGACTGGATCAAACGCGACAACGACCTTCCGGCCATGAAGGGGCGGTACATGGTTGGTGTCTTTTTCGACGACCGTGAAATCGGCCAGGGATCGTTCGAGTTGCGATAATCTTCTTTCTCATGAGTACATCAAAAAAAACTCTCCGGATCGGGATTGTAACTGCCGGCGGTGACTGCCCCGGGATCAACGCAGCCATCAGAGGTGTTGGTAAAACAGCCATCCTTGAGTATGGGATGGAAGTTGTCGGGATCTCCTCCGGATTTCTCGGATTGATCAACCAGGAGTATACGATCCTGGATGAGAATCAACT
>CAYUZX010000006.1:0-7855 GCA_964449285.1 uncultured Prolixibacteraceae bacterium | reverse complement strand
CCGGATTTCTCGGATTGATCAACCAGGAGTATACGATCCTGGATGAGAATCAACTTTCCGGAATTCTGACCGTAGGGGGAACCATTCTGGGAACTTCACGTGAAAACCCTTTCAAGAAGAGCAGCTCGATCCTGTCGATCGACAAACCCAAGCTGATCCGCAAGCATTATAAGGAACTGGGGCTGGATGCCTTGGTATGCATAGGAGGGAACGGCACTATGAGAACTGCTGCCCATCTTGCGGAAGAGGGGCTGAATGTGATCGGTATCCCTAAGACCATTGATAACGACGTGTGGGGCACGGATCTCTCCTTCGGGTTTGACTCTGCGCTATGGATTGCCACTGAAGCCATCGACAGGCTGCACACCACTGCCAATAGTCACAAGCGGATCATGGTGATCGAAGTGATGGGTCATCATGCTGGCTGGCTGGCACTCTTTTCAGGCATCGCGGGAGGTGGGGATGTGATCCTTCTACCCGAAGTGGAATTCGATATTGACATCGTGGCGAAGTGCCTGAAGAGAAGGGCAATCAATAAAAAACCTTACTCCATTGTGGTAGTGGCAGAAGGAATCCCCTTCAAAAAAGGAGATTCGGCCGGACGATACATTGCCGATGCTATCAAAGAAAAGACTGGCCTGGAGACTCGGGAGACGATCCTTGGATATATCCAACGCGGAGGAAGCCCCTCCCCGATGGACAGGGTACTGGGAACCCGATTTGGCGCTTCGGCGGTTGAGTTGATTGCACAACAGAAATTCGGGCAGATGGTGAACCTTTCAGGTAACCAGATCAGCTCAATTCCCCTTTCAGAAGTTGGAGGGAAACTCAGGCTTGTCCCCATGAACCTTCCACTGATCCATAAAACACGAAAAATGGGAGTCTGTTTTGGGGATGAGATAAGTTAACCTTCGAACTTGATATCCTTCACATTGAGCTGGAGCGTAACCGTACCATTCCATTCATTCTCTTCAACGTTATAGCAAAGATCGAACGGGATGCCTTTGTCGATCCGAAGCATATGGTCCCCCTGCTGAAATGCGATCCCGGAGAAGGGCCCTCCATGCACATCAGGATGAACAACGCAAAGTTTCAGGTGATTTTTACCAACAATCCGGGTACCGCCGGCGTTCACGACTCCTTTGGTAATAAAAAGCGGCGCCAGGTTCCCAGGGCCGAATGGGGAAAATTGCTTCAGGATATTGAAAAACCTGGAATGGATTGAGAAGAGCGGAAGTTCAGCATCAATCTCAATCTCGGGTATCAGCTCAATACCCTGCAACTTTTCGGTCACTATTTCTTCGAACCGTTTCTTAAATGCCTCCAGATTCTCAGGCCTGAGAGAAAGGCCCGCTGCGAATTTATGTCCGCCGAAATGCTCCAGCAGGTCATTGCAAGAGTCTATGGCATCGTAAATATCAAAATCTTTTACAGACCGGGCCGATCCGGTGATAAATTCACCCGCTTGTGTAAAGACGATGGTGGGGCGGTAAAAAACCTCTGTCAGCCTGGAAGCCACAATACCAATAACGCCCTTGTGCCAGCTGGGATTAAATATCACAGTGGAACGCGCTTGCTTCAGTTTATCATCGTTATTGATCATCTCAATTGCCTGCTGCGTCGCCAATGTATCCAGCGCTTTTCTTTCTGTGTTATAACTGTCGATTTGTTTACCAATTTCCCTGGCGAGTTTAAAGTTATCGGCGATGAGAAGCTCCACCGAGTTTCGTCCGCTTTCGATCCGGCCCGCAGCATTGATCCTCGGCCCAACCAGGAAGACAAGATCAGTTATCGTAAGTTCACGGTTAAAAAAGAGGTTCCCGTCATCTTCATCCTTTTTCATGATGTTGGCATACTTAAGCACTGCTTCAATGCCCGGGCGCGGACGTATGTTGACCAGTTTCAGCCCGTAATAAGCCAGAATACGATTCTCTCCAGTGATGTCCACGATGTCTGAAGCGATGCTGACGACCACAAGATCAAGGTATTCTTTCAGCTCCTCGAACGGGATATCGTTTTTCTGTGCATAGGCTTGGATCAGTTTGAACCCAATACCGCAGCCCGATAGCTCTTTATATGGGTAGCTGCAATCGGAGCGCTTCGGGTCGAGAACGGCAGCGGCATCCGGGAGCTCAGATCCGGGGCGATGGTGGTCACAAATGATAAAGTCAACCCCATTCGCTTTCGCCTGTTTCACCATCTCAACTGCTTTAATGCCGCAATCGAGTGCGATTACCAACGCGAACCCCTCATCTGCCGCATACTTGATCCCTTGGGATGAAATGCCATACCCTTCGTTATACCTGTCGGGAATATAGAAATCGATTTTATCTGTGAATTTCCGAAGAAAGAGGTAGGTCAGGGCAACGGCAGTAGTCCCATCCACATCGTAATCACCGTAAATCAGTATTTTTTCTCCTTTCCGCAAGGCTAATTCAATCCTGGTGATGGCTTTGTCCATATCCTTCATCAGGAAGGGGTCATGCAAGTCTTCAAGGTGGGGGCGAAAAAAGGATTTGGCCTGTGCAAAAGTGTGGATGCCACGTTGAACCAACAAGCTGGCAAGATACTGGTCGATGTTTAGCTCCCTGGACAATTGTCCGATAACCGCTTCATCTCCTCGCTCCTTAATGATCCAACGTTTTTCCATAGGAAAGTTTTATCTCTGTAAAATTACAAAAAAAATGCGAGGAATTACCCCTCCCTGCCCTCCCATTGAAGGGGAGGAAATTTTAATCCAGCATCGAGGATCTAGTATCCAGGATCTAGAACTCCGCGTTCTTAGGTGTTCGTGGGAAGGGGATCACGTCGCGGATGTTGCTCATCCCTGTAACGAAGAGGATCAGCCGTTCAAACCCAAGGCCAAAACCGCTGTGAGGAGCAGTTCCAAACCGGCGTGTATCGAGATACCACCAGATATCTTTTTCTTGAATATTCATCTCATTGATCCGCCGGAGTAAGCTGTCGTAGTTCTCTTCTCTCTGAGATCCACCGATGATTTCTCCGATCCGCGGAAAGAGGACATCCAATCCCCTGACGGTCTTGTTGTCGTCATTTTGCTTCATGTAAAAGGCCTTGATATCCTTGGGATAATCGGTCAGCATCACCGGACAGTGAAAGTGTTTCTCAACAAGGTAGCGTTCATGTTCGGCCTGCAGGTCAGAACCCCAGTCGACCGGAAACTCCCACGTTTGACCAGATGCCTTCAAAATCTCAATAGCTTCTGTATAGGTAAGCCGTTCGAATTTGCTTTTCACAACTTGCTTTAGCCTGTTTATGAGCTCATTGTCATACATCTTGTTGAGGAACTCAAGATCATCCATACAATGATCCAGGGCATACTGCATCAGGTTCTTCAGGAAATCTTCGGCCAGGTCCATGTTATCGTGAATGTCGTAAAAGGCCATTTCGGGTTCAATCATCCAGAATTCGGCCAGATGCCTCGGAGTGTTAGAGTTCTCAGCCCGAAAAGTAGGTCCAAACGTATATACCAGCGAAAGTGCCAGTGCGCCAAGTTCGGCTTCCAATTGACCGGAGACTGTCAGGTTGGTCTCTTTCCCGAAAAAATCTTCGGCATAGTTGACTTTGCCTTCTGTGGTAAGAGGCGGATTCACCGGGTCGAGAGTGGTAACGCGGAACATCGCTCCTGCCCCTTCGGCATCTGATCCGGTGACGATGGGTGAATGGATATAGAAAAAACCGTGGTCGTTGAAGTACTTATGGATAGCAAATGACATTGCATGGCGGATGCGCAGGACAGCTCCAAAAGTATTGGTACGTGGCCGAAGGTGGGCTATCTCACGCAGGAATTCCAGGGTATGGCCTTTTTTCTGTAGCGGATAGGTTTCAGGGTCCGCTGTTCCGAACAATTCAATTGCCCTGGCCTGGATCTCAACATGCTGGCCCTGTCCCATCGACTCAACCAGTGTCCCTTCAACAGCGATGGCAGAGCCAGTTGTGATCTTCTTCAGCAACTCATCGTTAAAATTGGCAACCTCAGCAACGATCTGGATATGGTGAATCACTGAGCCGTCATTCAGAGCAATAAAGTTGACATTTTTATTGCCGCGTTTGGTTCGTACCCACCCTTTCACCAGGACCTCCCTGCCGGTATCTTTCGATTGCAACAGATCCACTACTTTTGATCTTCTGAGATGTTCCATTTTTTAAAAATTAGCATGCAAAATTACGGAAAACTTTTAACTAGATGCCAGATGCCAGATATCAGATGCCTGCTATAAAATCTCTGATCCGGGACCCGGGATCTGCAGGATAGATTGAGAAAATTCCCATATCTTTATCGTCTCAAATATGAAGTTATGACTGAAGAAACACTGAAGCCACCAAAACGGCATCGTGGAGAGGCAATCTGGTCGATTATCTGGAACCTGATCTTCCTCTATATTATTAACAACGTGCCCGAGTGGGATCTTCCTTTTATCAATGACCGTTACGACACCGTTCTCTGGATCCTCAACATCAACCTTGTACTGCAGATCATCGGGTGGGCCCTGATCCTCTTTCTTGATTTCCACTGGTTATGGCATCTCATCAGGATGGTTCTTGACGGTGCAAGCCTGGTTGTCCTGCTGGTTCTATATTTTCTCTATCCATTTGATTTTTCGGCAATGGGAGGATGGACATGGCTGGATATCATACTGCCTATAATCTTTATTATCGGCATGGTGGCTTCAGCCATCGGCGTGGTTGTTCATCTGTTCAAACTAATCTTCAGATCTGTAAAATACCCGCATGACACACTATTTCGACATTGAGCCAATAAGTAACTGGATGCCATGTGGCAACAAGCCATGTATCATTGCTGGGCCTTGTTCGGCTGAGTCAGAAGAGCAGGTGATGGAGACAGCGCTGGAGCTGGCAAAGATCCCGATGGTTAAGGTATTTAGGGCCGGGTTATGGAAACCCCGAACACGACCCAGTACGTTTGAAGGAGTAGGTGATGTAGGGCTGGATTGGCTCATTAGAGTAAAGCAGGAAACCAGATTGAAAGTGACCACAGAGGTTGCCAGCCCAATACACGTGGAGAAAGCCCTCAAAGCGGGAATCGACATGGTTTGGCTGGGTGCCCGTACGGTCGTTAATCCCTTCTCGGTACAGGAGATCGGAGAGGCGTTGAAAGGGTCTCAGATTCCTGTGATGGTGAAAAATCCGCTGAATCCGGACCTCACTACCTGGATAGGCGCCCTCGAGCGGATCAACCGGTTTGGAATCCAGAAACTTATTGCCATTCACAGGGGATTCTCCTACTATTCCCATTCCCCTTACCGCAACGACCCGATGTGGGAAATCCCGATCGAGTTGAAACGGCTCTGTCCGGAGCTCCCGGTGATTGTAGATCCTAGCCATATCTGCGGTAAGGCCGACCTGCTTGCAGCCATCTCTCAGCGCGCTATTGACCTGGAGATGAATGGCCTGATGATTGAAACCCACATCCGGCCGAAAGAGGCTCTGACCGACCGGCAACAGCAGATAACCCCGGAACAGTTCTCAGCCTTGTTATCCGGATTAATCCTGCGCAAACCGGTTGGCAGTGCTGAATTCCAGAACCGGCTGGAGGAACTCCGTTCGGAGATTGATAAGATCGATCAGCAGCTGATTGATATTATCTCACAGCGGATGACAATCGTAGATAAGATTGGGAATTATAAAAAAGTAAATAAGATCACCATCCTGCAGCTGAAGCGATGGAACCAGATCTTCCGGGAGAGGATTGAAAGAGGTGAGGAACTGGGGTTAACGCGTGAATTCATTATGAAACTTCTGGAAGTTGTCCACGAAGAGTCTATTCAGCGGCAAATCGATGTGATGAATAAAAAAGATTGATCACATCCACTTCCGTGCCTTGAAATAGATGATCATCCCGATAGCAATCACGGCCATGCCCATGGTGAGGATGAAAAACGATAAAGGATGCTTAGCAAAAGGAAGATCAATGTTCATCCCGTAAAGACTCGCAATAAACGTAAGGGGTAGCAGGATAGAGGAAATCAGGGTGAGGATCTTGATTACCTCGTTGGTTTTATTTACCTGTAGTGAATCGAAGGTCCTGGAGTATCCCCGTATGAGCTCACCTGCATCTTCAACCATATCCCAAATTTTCTGGTGATAGTCGAGGATATTTCCCCAATAATCCACCATGTTCCCAGCAAACCCTGGAATGGCTCCGGATTGAAGGCGGTTGAATAGGGTCAACTGGGGTTTGAACATCGTATTGAGAAGAACCACGTTTTTCTGTGTCACGCTGATCTTTTCAATCGTCTTTTCCGCTTTTCGGTTGAATAACGACTTCCCACAATTATCTACGGCCTTTTCCACCTTCTCCACCAGGAACTGCGTCTCCTGCATCAGACGCTCAAGAATTTTATACAGGAGGGCATCAGAGCTGCCAATCTCCATCTTCTTCCCGGCTAATGCACCCGACTTCTCCTGGCTGAACATATCCTTCACAAGCCAGTGCGATTTGCCGATGGTGATCAGGTAGTCCTCTCCCCAGAAGACCTTGATCTCCTTTGTATCAACAAATGTTTCCAATGAATCGAAGCTAGGGAAGTGAAGGATCAGGAAATAGTAATCGTCATACACGTCGATCTTGGGCCTGAGATTGATCACACTTCGACAGTCCTCGAGATCGAGAGGATGGAAATGATACTGATCTTTCAGGATCTCCAGGTCTTCTTCTGTCGGTCTCACGATGTGTGACCATCTTAATGTCCCGTATTTGATGGTTTCGATCATGGCAGATCCTCCTTTCCGTTTAGCAGGTTCAAACGTGCGAGCTTGCAAAAATACAAACCCTGGCCGAAATAAGCATCATTGATCTTAATTATTCCAACGAAAAGTGCTGATCATGTGGTCGATATCCTGTTTCAGAAAATCGATGACCGGGGCTAGGGAGTCGTTGTTAGGAACAATATTGAAATAGAGGGCTCCCCTGACAAATTTTGACAGGCTGTCGGTGAGGTAAAACTGGTAAGGAGAGGCTGCTTCTGTCCCTTTGATAGAGAAAGTAAGTCCGTAAACATTGGCTTCCGGGTTGAGAAACTGCTGCTGGGAAATCGCATTGGCTTTTGGGATATGCTTATTGACCAGTGTTCGTGAATCTTCCAGGTATTTATTCAGGTTGTTGTGGATCTCCTTATAGCTGATGTGAAGCTGTGCTTTGTATGCCGGATAGCTGATATTGATCCAGTAGGGTTCGGCCAATCCTGATGTATCCAGAAAGATGCTTGCATAAATCGGATACTCGAATAAAAAAGGGAAGGTGGTGTCAAACTGGCGGTATTCATGTGCCGGAAGGTCAATCCTGAAATATCCCCGGGGTTTTGGGGTGTACTCCGATTGGCAGCCGGCCAGCACGATGATAAGAAAGAAAATATTGAGAGCGTGTTTCATGTTTACGAAAGTAGCGAGGTAGCAAGGTAGCGAGGTAGTGAAATTTCGCTACTTCGCTACTTCGCTATTTCACCTTAAAAAGGAAGATCATCGTCGGGCGCTGTAGTCTCAGCATCTGAGGTTTCAGGCGAAGAGGCAACCCCACCGCCATTTTCCTCGAATGGGCCATCCCTTCTCGGGCCTCCGCCCAGCATGGTCATGTTATCACACAAGATCTCAAAGACGTACTTTTTCTGTTTATTCTCATCTTCATAATCCCTTCTGCGAATCCGTCCCTCAATATACACGGAAGATCCTTTCCTGAGATATTTCTCAGCAACTTCGGCTAACCCTCTCCAAAGCACAACATTATGCCATTCGGTATGGGTCGTTCGCTCTCCTTCGCGATTTTTGTACCCCTCTGTTGTGGCCAGGGAGAATGATGCCTTCTTCACGCCATTGT
>CAYUZX010000005.1:57893-76644 GCA_964449285.1 uncultured Prolixibacteraceae bacterium | reverse complement strand
GTTTCGTTTTATCCCTCCATGATGTCAAATACGTTTGCAGTGAGATGCCTTAAGGATTAATTAAAAATTACAAATGTAGAATTACGAATTTATTAACAAACCGATTAGATATTAATTTAGTATGAAAAATAGTTGGTTTCTCTTTTTGGGATTGGTTATCACCAGTCTCTTTCTTCCGGGCTGTTCAAAAAATGAGGATCCGCCTCCCTCTACAGCTGTCTATTCTGTTAACGGGGGGAAAACCAGCCACAACAATGGTCAGATCTGCATGAGTTGTCATGTGGAGGGAGGGACAGGCACATACAAATGGGTGGTTGCAGGATCTGTTTATAAGGCAAATCAGACTACACCATCGCCAAACGGAGTCATCTACTTCTGGTCTGAGGTTGGTGGTACCGGAGAACTTGCTGCTACACTTGCCGTGGATGCGAATGGAAATTTCTTCACTGATTCATCCATCCTTCCCGGCTTGGGAGCTTTCCCTCAGATGCGGGGAGTTTCAGGCGATATCAGAACCATGCCAATCCTGGCTCAAACTGGAAACTGCAATTCCTGTCACGGATCAACCGAGGCGCCGATCTGGATTAATTGACCCCTGCCCCCAAACCGCCTAAAGGGGGCTTACTCTGATTCGCAGTCTTATTCTCCCGAAGGGAGAAGCAGGTCCCCGTCAGAGAATTTTGGGGTCAAAACAAAGGTTTGGGGGTCAGGCTATTTTTCCTTCAACTATTCCCAGAATCTCCTCTTCCTTCACTTTTGTCTTCTCAACGATTTCATCTGCTTCCTTCAATAAGGCATCAAGATACTCCTTGTCTTTCAGTCCGGATGCATTGATCTTCACGTTGAGGTAGGCGCCAATCACAGCAGAGCGTGCACAAAGGGCTCCCACGCCGGCATCCGATATTGAATTTGGATTTCCTGTGTCAGCCATTGCGAGGATGATCTGCATCGATTCATAGGCACGCTTCATCGTGCGGAAAGGAATATCAATGGCATATTTGGTAGCCTCCTGGATAGCTGCTGAACGCGTTGCTTTCTCCTCATCTGATCCTTTTGGAAGGCTAAACGCACTCATGATGCGGTTAAATGCGCGAGTATCTTCATCCACCAGGAAGAGCAGTTCATCCTTGATCTTCTGGCCTTTTTCGGCCCAGTCGGAAAACTCTTTCCAGCGATCATCCCAACCAGCCTTGTGGGAAGAAAGGTTAGCCACCATTGTCGCAAGGGAGATTCCAAGCGCTCCGATATAAGCTGATACCGATCCACCTCCCGGAGCAGGAGATTCGGAAGCGGTTTCGTTGGTAAACCCTTTGCAAGTCATACTGATGAGCTTCTCCTGCGATGGATCTTCCAGCAGATACTCAATGATCTTCTCTCTTGGGATAAATGGTTTCAGATCATCAAGTCCGAGCGATTTCACGGCTATTTTGATGATCTCCTCTTCGGAGATACCGCTTGAGCGGTTCTGCTTCTCCAGAAAATATTTCCCGGCATCAATCATTGCCTTTTTCGGGATAAGCCCAACCAGTTCCGAACCGGTAACCCGCATTCCACGCTCCTGTGCTTTTCTGCTTGCCTCCTCAAAGGCGATATGCACCGGAGTGATGCTGATGTTGGTGAGGTTGATAGAAATCTGTGCGATACCATACTCTTCAATAAACCAGCCGATCGCTTTACAAGCTTTGAGTGAACCCGGAATCCAGATCTCTTTGCCGGAAGCGTCGCGTTTCTTTTTGCCTGTTACCGGATTTCCTTCCCGCTCGGGGCGCCCCCTCTCACGAATGTCAAAGGCGACAGCGTTGGCTCGGCGAGTGGAGGTCGTATTCAGGTTAACATTGTAAGCAACCAGGAAGTCACGCGCTCCGATAGCAATAGCGCCGGTATGTGGGTTGAATTTCACCGGGCCGAAATCGGGCTTCCATTTCGGATCTTTCAGCTTTTCGGGTAAGCCTTCGTATTCGCCGGCACGACAAGTAGCCAGGTTGCGGCGTTCGGTGGTGAATGCTGCATTTTCGTAACAGTAGACTGGAATTTCGAGCTCTTTTCCCACCCGGTCAGCCAATTTATGCGCAAAGCCAGCCGTCTCTTCCATCGTTGTGTTGGCAATCGGTACCAGCGGGCATACATCGGTTGCACCAAACCTCGGATGCTCCCCATGATGCTTGCTCATATCAATGACCTCTCCAGCCTTTTTAATAGCCTGAAATGCTGCTTCAACCACGGCATCGGGAGTTCCAACAAACGTCACAACCGTGCGGTTGGTAGCCTTACCGGGATCGACATCCAAAAGCTTGACCCCCTCAATCTTCTCAATTTCGTCGGTGATCTGCTTGATGATAACCATGTCGCATCCTTCGGAGAAGTTGGGGACGCATTCGATGAGTTGTTTCATAATTATTATTTTCAGGGCAAAATTAGTAAAAAGGGATTATCCGTGAAAATCCATTTAATCCACGTAATCCGCATTCCATTTTTTTATAACTTTGAGTCCCAATCATTAACTCATTCCCATGAAAAAGTACTTATTCCTATTGCTGATTCCGGCAATCTTAGTTCTTACCCAATGCCAGGAAGTCAATAAAGAACAGACTCTCCAGTATATTCCGCAGACTTCGATTGACTCGGTGATCAACCGTGTTGTTGCCAATTACGATGAAGAGGAGATATTCTATGTCTCTAAAGGAGTGACCCAGGTAGCTTCCCTTTGGCGTGAAAGCGATGGTACTGTCGCCGATTTTGAGACATTCTGTGAGAAGCATTATATCCAGGATAACCAAGCCCGTGAAAAATTATTTCTCCGGCTCTCTGAAAATTTTGAGACCATTTTCGGCCACTTCAACATGGTTAGCCTGAGGTTGAAAGAGCCAGTGCATCTCTCCACTTACGAGATGCTTGATGTAGATGAGATCTTTGCCGCCTATGAGCCCGGGTCGCACTTCACGGATGATTTTTTTGCCAATAAAACCGCCTTCATCACTGCGCTTAACTTTCCCAACTACACGCTCGGGGAGAAGACGAAGTTTGCCAAACGCTGGAATAGAATAGAGTGGGGCTATGCCCGGCTGGGAGATATGTTTACTTCCCGCGTTCCTGCCGAAGTGAACCAGAAGGTTGCTGAAGCATTATCAGCTTCCGATAACTACATTTCGGGATATAACATCTGGGTAGGCAACCTGGTGGATGACCAGATGCAAACCCACTTTGCCAAGGATATGAAGCTCCTCTCCCACTGGAACCTTCGTGATGAGCTCAAGGCCAACTACAACGGCGGTGACGAGGGATTGCTGAAACAGCAGATGATTTATGAGGTTATGCTCCGTATCATCAGCCAGGAGATTCCTGAAGCCGTGATCGACAATCCCGATCTGCAGTGGAACCCATCAACCAACAAAGTTTACAAAGATGGTGCAGAAGAGGAGGCAACTCCGGAGCCAGACACACGATACCAGACACTCTTGAACAACTTCAAGGCGATGACCCTGGTTGATCCTTACACACCGGAGTACCCGACTTTTATCCAACGTGCATTCGATGGGGGCATGGAGATCTCCCAGGCCGATGTAGAGAAAGCGTTTACCGATCTTTGCTCATCAGAGCAGGTGAAGAAAGTCGCCGAACTGATCAAAAGCCGGTTGGGACGCGACCTTCAGCCATACGATATCTGGTACGACGGCTTCAAGGCCCGCAGTGGTCTCGATCAGGAGATGCTGACGAGGATGACCCGGGAGAAATACCCAAATACGGCAGCGTTTGAAAAAGATATTCCGAACATGCTGATGAAACTTGGATTCAAACCCGACAAAGCCAAAGAGATCGCCTCGCATATCACCGTCGATCCGGCCAAAGGTTCAGGCCACGCCTGGGGAGCCTCCATGAAAGGCGACAAGGCACATCTACGTACACGTATCGGTCCGGATGGAATGGACTACAAAGGGTATAATATTGCCATTCATGAGCTGGGGCACAACGTCGAGCAAACGATTTCACTTTACTTCGTGGATTATTATATGCTGCAAGGTGTTCCCAACACTGCCTTCACGGAAGCCCTTGCCTTTACGTTCCAGAAACGCGACCTGGAGCTGCTCGGTTTTGCCAACAGGGATCCCAACAAGGATGCCATGGATGCACTCGATACTTTCTGGGGCGCCTATGAGATCATGGGCGTATCACTGGTTGACATGGCTATTTGGAAATGGCTATATGAACACCCGGATGCCACTGCGGCACAGTTGAAAGAGACTGTTATCACCACCGCAAAAGAGGTGTGGAACAACTACTTCGCAGAAGCATTCGGCGTGACCGATTCCCCCATCCTGGCCATCTACTCCCACATGATCGACAATCCACTCTACCTCTCCAACTATCCGGTAGGCCACCTGATCGACTTCCAGCTTGACGGCTACCTGAAAGGGAAGAACTTCGCCGACGAAGTGCTCCGGATATACACTCAGGGCGATATCATTCCGCAATACTGGATGCAAAAGGCAGTTGGCTCCCCGATCAGTATCAAGCCATTGCTGGAGGCTACTGAGGAAGCGCTGAATACAATTAGGAATTACGAATTAAGAATTACGAATTAAGAATTTCAGTTTATCCAAATCCACTTCCTGACCAAATGACGATCCGGATCGATGGCTTCGAACCAGGTAGTAACATGGATTTCAGGCTCTTTGATTTCATGTGAAGAGAGGTCTATCTGACAACAATCCGGCAGAGTCAGGTAACACTAAATAGGCCCCCATTGCCCAACGGTTTATATATCTGGCAAGCGACGGGGGAACCGGGGACTGCGACGGGGAAACTGGTACTGAAATGAAATAGCGAAATAGCGAAATAGTGAAAATAAATCGTCATTCGAAAATCGTAATTCGTAATTACAAAACGACCTCCCCGTTCAGTATCACCCTTTCAACCTTATTACTACCATATGCATAGGGCATGAACTCATAGGAAGAGATGGGTTTAGTGATAAAGAGGTTGGCCTTTTTTCCGCGAGCAACACTTCCAAGTTCATCGCTAACTCCCATAGCATAGGCGCCGTTGAGCGTTGTGGCATGGATCGCCTCTTCGGGAATGAGCCGGTAAGTGATACAGGCCATCGAAAGGATCAGTTGCATATTTCCGGAAGGTGATGAGCCGGGGTTGAAATCGCTGGCAAAAGCAACCGGCAATCCGGCATCGATCATCCTGCGGGCAGGGGCAGAGGTCATATTCAGAAAGAAAGCCGCTCCTGGAAGTACCACAGGCATTGTTTCAGAGTTTATCAGGCAAGCTATCTCCTTTTTACCGGTATATTCCAGATGATCGACCGACAGGGCATTATATTTCACACCTACCTGGATTCCGCCGGAGTAATCGAGTTCATTGGCATGGATTTTCGGGCGCAGGCCATATTTCATTCCGGCATTGAGGATCCGGTCGGTCTCCTCCACCGTAAAAAAGCCCTTATCGCAAAAGACATCAATGTAATCGGCCAACTCTTCGGAAGCAACCTGTGGAATCATTTCATTGATTACCAGGTCGACATAATCGTGCTGTCTCCCCTTGTATTCGTCTGGGATGGCATGTGCCCCCAGAAAGGTGGCTACAATGGTAACGGGCGACAACTCCTTTAACTTCCGGATCACGCGGAGCATCTTTAGCTCATCTTCCACCGTAAGTCCATATCCACTCTTGATCTCCACAGCACCAGTGCCCAGGCTGATAATCTCTTTCAACCTTCCAATCGCCTGTTCGACCAGATCCTCTTCGGAAGTCTCATGAAGCAGTCTCGCAGAATTCAGAATCCCACCTCCACGTTTCGCGATCTCTTCGTAACTCAGCCCTTTGATCTTGTCCACATACTCGATCTCCCGGCTACCGGCATAGACCAGGTGGGTGTGGGCGTCGCAGAAGGAGGGGAAGACAAAGCGGTTCGTTGCGTCGATGACGGTCAGATCATTTTTTGATATATGATACCTGTTGCCTGTTGCCTGATAAGAAAATAATTCATCCGGTATCTGGCATCCGGCATCTGGTCTCCTGAACCGAAGCGAAGCGGAGTTCGGCGGAGCCAATCCGGTATCCGGCATTCCAGTTCCAAAATCCGTAATGCGGCCATCTTCAATCAACAGCCATGCGTTCTTGATGGTTTTCAGACGGGACATCTCTTTTCCGGCAACGAATGCACGTGGGGAATCTTCGACATTGATGAGCTCTTTAATGTTGGTGATCAGGATAGACTTCATAGTATGGGGAATTTTCGAGAGTTGTAGCAAAGGTACAGAAAATTGATTTTTTGTTTATCTTTGCATTGGAAACCAATATCATAATCATACTTTAAACCTTTACAGATGAAACGATTCACTCTTCTCTTTTCCCTTTTATTTTTCGGGATCACGCTATCAGTATTTGCTAAAAAAGTGGAAATATCCCAGGCCCGCCAGGCCGGCCTCAACTTCTATTACGAACGTGTAAATATCAACCAGTCGATGCCATTCGACGCGCTGAAAATAACCGGTGAGACGGTTGTTGCAGAAAACGATATCACAGCTTACTATATTTTCAACATCGGAGAGAACGGATATATCATCGTTACGGCCGACGACCAGCTCTATCCTGTGATCGGATACTCCTTTGAGACCCCCTGGTCGAATGAAGGGATCCCGGCTCATGTTCAGTTTTGGCTTGACAAATACACAGGTGAAATCCTCGATGCCATCACCCAGGGTTATCCTGCCGATCAGCAGATCACTGATGCCTGGTTACGCTATAGTTCAGTTAATCCTGTCACACTTTCTGATGCCCAGGTACTCGATGTCGAGCCCCTGATCACTGACATATGGAACCAGGACTTTCCTTATAACGCCATGTGCCCGGAAGATGCTGCATCCGGCGGTTCATATAACGGACGTGTTCCTGTTGGTTGTGTTGCCACAGCCATGAGCCAGATTATGCATTACTGGCGCTATCCGGAAACCGGACAAGGATCCCACTGTATTGTGCCTATACAGACCCAGTATGGTCAGCAATGCGCCAATTTTGGAAACACCACATACGAGTGGGGTGGCATGACTGATAATCCTTACAAAGAGTGTGATCCTGTTGCTTTGCTTGCCTGGCATTGTGGCATCTCTGTAGACATGCAGTATGCTCCTGACGGTTCCGGGGCATATACCTATAAAGTAGCCAATGCATTGAAAAACTATTTCAAATACGCTTCCAGTGCTTATTCTGCACAAAAAACTTCTTACTCCACCAGCCAGTGGATCAACCTTATCAAAGGGGATCTGGATGCCGGAAGGCCTATTGAATATTGCGGATCGGGCTCCGACGGTGGCCATGCCTGGGTATGCGATGGCTACCAGGGAACTGACTACTTCCATATGAACTGGGGCTGGGGTGGATCCTACAACGGTTATTTCTACCTGAATGGTCTGACCCCGGGTGGTTATACTTTCAATAGCAGCCAGGGTGCAATATTTAATATCCAGCCAGATCCTGCCATGTATCCCTCCTATTGCAGCGGACTAACGGATCTGATCACGTATGATTTCGGTGCCATGGAAGATGGAAGTGGGCCGCTGGAGGATTACCAGAGCAATGCCGACTGCTCTTGGCTAATCGCTCCGGATGACGGTGTAGAAAGTGTATCACTCTCCTTCCTACGCTTCGACCTGGCTTCGGGTGATGAACTTAAAATATATGATGGCAACTCGGCAAGTGCAACACTGGTTGGGACTTATACTGGGACTACATTACCCCCCAATGTATCATCTACTGGCCCGGAGATGTTTGTCTCTTTTACAACCAATGGATCTGGTACAGCCCAGGGATTTCTGGCCGAATATAACTGCAACCTTCTCAGTTTCTGTTCTTCCAGTACCGACCTGAACGACCCTTCCGGGGATTTCAGTGATGGAAGTGGAGATTATGATTACCGAAATACCACTCTGTGTAAGTGGTACATCAGGCCTACGAATGCTGAAACTGTGATCCTGGATTTCAACAGTATAAATACAGAAGAGTCGAATGATAGAATTCAGGTCTATGATCTGGGTTCAGGAACACTTTTGGGAACATTCTCCGGTGAGATGTCCGATCCTCCTACCGGTATCACAGCTTCAAGCGGAGAGATGCTGGTGATTTGGAGCACCAACAAAACCTTCAGAGGAATCGGTTGGGATGCCAGTTATACGATTACTGTAGGCACCGAAGAGTCGACAGCCGTGGACAACCTCTACGTTTATCCGAATCCTGCTCATGACTTCCTGGTTGTAAAATTTGACGGAACCAGTCTTCGTAGCGTTCAGATTGATCTTTACTCCCTTACGGGAACCCGAATATACAGCGACGTTCGTTCGAACCTGAACAAACAGGTTGAAGAGCGTATTGACATGAGTGGTATTGCAAAAGGCGTCTATATGCTCCGCATCACCAGTGAGCAGGGAGTCTCCAACACGAAGGTTGTAGTAAGGTAACAGCTTACATAGAATACATTGTCCTTAAGCGCATAGATGACCCCTCCCATCGAAGAGGAGGGATTAATGGAGAGGTCGTTAGATACTTCCTAAAATCCAACATCATGAAACGGTTCGGTCTTGTACTTTGTATTGTCTTTTTTCTTGGATTCACCTCCATCGCCACAAAGGTCTCAATCAACAATGCTACCCTAGTTGCTAAACAGTTTTTCTCGGAACAATTTTCACCGGATTGGCAGTCGGGTGTAGCCGAAATAGTGGTAATGGAATCTTTTATCATCAAGGATCAGGGGAGGCCTCTTTACTACATCTTCAACCTGAAGCCGGATGGATGGATTGCCGTTGCTGCAGATGATGCCATTTTTCCTATCCTGGCTTACTCCTTCGAAGGAGTTTATGATGAAACCCACCAGGCACCGCAGTTCACCGCCTGGATGAAGCAGTATGAGGATCAGATCAAGTATGCGATCCGCGATAATATAGCGCCCTTTCCCAAAACTGTGGCAATGTGGAACCAACTTACAGATGCCGGATACCAGATGCCGGCATCGAGAGCCGAGGTCTCTCCCCTGATCACGACCCACTGGGATCAAAGTCCGTGGTACAACGAGATGTGTCCGGCTGATCCTCCTGGTTCGAGTACCCATTGCCCTGCAGGGTGTGTCCCCGTATGTATGGCCCAGGTGATGTACTATTTCCGCTGGCCCGAAACGGGAACCGGATCCTATACCTATATTGAGCCAAGTTATGGCGTGCTGACAGCAGATTTCGGAGCTACTACCTATAAGTGGAATGAGATGACCAACAGTATCAATCGCAGCAACATGGCCATTGCTGAACTGATTTACCACCTGGGGGTTTCATGCGACTTACAATACAGCCCTTCAGGATCAGGCATGTACAACCATAAGGCTGCCTATTCGCTGCGAACCTATTTCAAATATGCCCCCGAAACGCAATATCTCTTTCGCGACAGCACCACCCTGAACTGGGACAGTGTGTTAATCGCCCATCTCGACCGGAAGATCCCTATGTACTATGCTGGATGGTCAGTTCCCGACACGAATGGCCATGCTTTCGTATGCGACGGTTACCAGGATTCAAGTTTCTTTCATTTCAACTTCGGGTGGGGTGGCAGCAGTGACGGCTACTTCTACACCAGCGACCTGACGCCCGGCGGGTCCAATTTTAACCTTGCCCAGGAGGTGGTGATCAACTGTTTCCCTGATACCATCAACTATACATACCCTGTGCAGTGCACCGGTGATCTGGTGTTCACACAGAAAGTAGGGTCGTTCGGAGACGGAAGCGGACCAGTAGAAGATTACCTGCCAACCGCCAACTGTAGCTGGCTGATAGATCCTCAAACTGCAACCGACTCGGTGACAAGCGTCACGCTCAACTTCGACAGGTTTGCGACTAATCCTGTCGATTTCATAACTATATATGACGGAGCAACAATGAATGATCCTGTCCTGGGCGCCTTTTCCGGGGAGTTTCTACCTCCCGAGGTCACCTCCTCCGGCAGCAAGATGCTGATCACCTTTGAAGCAGGTGCAGTGCCAGTTGATAATGGTTTTCTGGCCCACTACAAGGCTAATCTGCCGGTTTGGTGCACCGGAACTACAACCATTGAAGCCGACTCAGCCGAAATTTCAGATGGCAGCTTTGATTTCAACTACTACAACAACTCCTTTTGTAAATGGAAAATAGAGACAGAATCGGGTGACCCGCTAACCATCTACTTTGACTATTTCGATACTGAAGCTGATCATGATTATTTAACCATCTACGATCTGGGAACAAGCGATACACTGGTGAGCCTATCCGGAAAATATACCTCAGAAAACCTTCCTGATTCAGTTACTTCCCCTAGTGGACGGATGTTCCTGATCTTTTTAACCAACAGCACCATAACATCAAACGGATGGAAAATCTATTATCCGAAGAAATCCAATATCGGTATCCGTGAACAGAACGGGATAAGAAACTTCCAGCTCTTTCCCAATCCGGCCTCAGACCGTGTAAGCATCCGGTTTACTTCTGTAAAGGCTTCACCGGTTCAACTTATTATCCTTACTTCCGATGGGCGTACAAATCGGGAAACAACCTGGGAAGCACATTCGGGAAAGAACACCAACGAGATTGACCTGGCCGGTTTACTGCCGGGAATCTATCTTGTGCGGATAACCTCTGAAGAAGTTACGGCTATTAAGAAGCTGGTAATACAATAAATGACGAATGACGAATTAAAAAACCGAATTAACCGGTTGTCTGATCTCTAATTTCTAATCCCATTATGAAACAACTCTTCACTCTTCTCCTCACGCTCTCACTTTTCACTGCTTCGGCCGGCAAGGTGAGCCTGGAAACAGCCATGCTCGTTGGTAAAAACTTTTACTTCGAGCAGGCCAGTAGGCACAATCCGATTGAATACGGCCAACTGGATATCCGTGGAACACAGACGGAATTTTATCAGGGTGAAGCCGCTTACTATGTTCTTAGTTTTGCCAACGGGGGCTGGATTGTTGTGGCTTCAGATGATGCCGTTATCCCGGTAGTTGCATACTCGTTGGAAGGGATGTACAGCCGTGATGACCAACCTCCCCAGTTTGTTGCCTGGATGGAGGGATATGCACAGCAAATTGACTGGGGGAGGGCGAACAACCTGGAAGCAACGGAAGAGGTAAAGTCCCTCTGGGCAAGGTTATCCACTACGGATCCGGCCACACTGAACATCTACTCCGAAAGCCGGGATATTGAACCGATGCTTACTTCTACCTGGAACCAGGGGAGCCCTTATAATTTTCTTTGCCCGGCCGACCCTGCCGGCTCGGGAGGCCACGTCTACTCCGGATGTGTTGCAACTGCAATGGCGCAAGTCTTATATTATTACCGGTGGCCGGAAACAGGAACAGGGGAGCATTGCTACAATCCCTCCGGATACCCACAGCAGTGTGCCGACTTTGCCAATACTAACTATTTCTGGAATGAGATGGTCAACAGCACGGGGTCAAAGGATACAGCGATGGCGTTGATCCAGTGGCATTGCGGCATAGCTGTCGACATGATGTACGGCGCTGGAGGTTCAGGAGCCTACAGCCAGGATGCCGCTGCAGCCTTGCGGAACTACTTCAAGTATCATCCTAACACCACGTTTGTCGACAAAGAGAACTATACTGAAGAGCAGTGGGCAACTATGCTGCGGGATAACATCGATGCCGGCTGTCCCATGTACTACCATGGTTTCGGCAGTGGAGGCCATGCATTCAACGTGGATGGATACCAGGGGACTGACTATTTTCATTTCAACTGGGGTTGGAGTGGATCCTACAACGGGTATTTCTACCTCACAAATTTAAACCCGGGCGGAAGTAACTTCACCAACGGTCAAGGAGCCATCGTAAATATCTATCCTGATACGCTATCTTACAACTATCCACCTTTCTGTTCGGGACAAACCACCCTTTCCAGGTTAAAAGGGACCTTTGATGATGGCAGTTGTCCTAAGAACTACCAGGATAATGCAGATTGCAACTGGTTGATTGCTCCACAGAGCAATTCCGATTCTGTTGTCAGCATCACCATCTCATTTCAGCGGTTCAGCACTGAACAGGATGTCGACCTGGTTACTATCTACGAAGGCTCCACTCCTGCCGGCGACTTGATAGCGCAATACTCAGGGGACGACCTGCCTGCATCGGTTTCGGTAGACGGAAGCCAGGCGCTGGTTACCTTTGTTAGCAATGGTAACACGAACCAACCCGGCTGGCTTGCCAGTTACACATCCGAAACCATGGTTTGGTGTAGCGGAATCACCACACTTACCGAACCAGAAGGAAATATCAGCGATGGCAGCTTTGGTTTTAATTACAAGGACAACTCCAATTGTCGCTGGAAGATCATCCCGGAAGGGATTGGCCCCTTGGAATTGACCTTCACTTCATTCCGCACAGAATCGGAAAGCGATATTCTGCGTATCTATGATCTGGGCTCCGAGACCCTCATTGCCACCTATTCAGGAATCTATAATGGTACGGATGTTCCGCCACCAGTCCTCGTGCCCAGCGGCAAAGTGTTCCTGATCTTCTCAACAAACGGCTCAGTTAACGAAGCCGGATGGGACGTTGATTACGTTTCCTATGCTGTTGGGCAGGAGGAAAGAATCCTGGAATCGACGACAAATTTCTATCCGAATCCGGCGACAGATATCGTTACACTGGAATTAACGAGTCCCAATTCTCAAACGTTGAATCTGGAACTTATTGATGTTAACGGGAAGGTGAGACTATCTGCACAGATGACTAAAAGCTCCGGAGCCGTACAGAAGCAGGTGGATGTCAGGAGCCTCCCGGCAGGGGTATATTTTTTACGCATCATCGGGGATGATGAGACAGTTATAAAAAAACTGATCATCAACTAATTTCCGTTCCCCTGTTCGGTTTGTCACGTCGCTATCTGCTTCGTTATACTCGCAGCTTCGGCTACTCAGCAATGACAATTTCGCTAACTCACTCCATCACTTTCAGGATTATAGAGGATATCGATTTCTCCCTTATTCTCCAAACACTCCATCAGCTTGCTTTTAAGCTTCCAACATGTCATCTGGCGGATTTCCAGCTGGCGGGATAGTTCGTAAGAGGATATTTTCGGATTGGAGCAAACCATGTAGACCATATGGAATGCCTCGGTGATTGGGATATGGCACCGGTGGAATATGGTGTTAGCCGTGGCAGATTCTTCACTCTTACAGCGGGTACATCTCCTTGCGTAAGGTGTTTTCCCCTTGCAGTAGTTTGTATGTCCGCATTTCTTGCAAACAAAGCCTTTTACCCATTTTTGTTCTGAGAGGAACTGTAGACATTCCTCATCCGTTGCAAAATGCGTAGAAAACCTGTCCTCATCAAGAGTTTGAAAAAACTGCTTCATCTTATCCAGTAAAATTCTATGCAAAAATAAAAAAAATAGTGATACTTATGCGATTTATATTAAAAAATGTTTTATCTTTGCAGCATCATTTAAAAAGAAAATTATGAAAAAATACTCATTTCTTATAGGATTTGCCCTGGCGATGAGCCTTACGGCATGCAGCAGCAACGATGGCGGAAAGACAGCCGCTTCCTCATCCACGACTGAAGCTGTTGGTGAAGGGAATTTGACCGACCAGGGGAAGGTAATGCACCTTAACGCCGAACAATTCAAATCACTGGTTTGGGATTACGGTAAAAATGCCGACAACTGGGAATTCAACGGAGACCTTCCGGTGATCATTGATTTTTATGCCGACTGGTGCCGCCCATGTAAAATGGTCGCTCCCATCATGGATGAGCTGGCAGCCGAATACAAAGGGAAGATCCGGATTTACAAAATAGATACCGACAAAGAGAAAGAGCTTGCACAAGTCTTTAACATCCGGTCGATTCCGGCAGTATTGTTCATTCCCAAAGAAGGGAAACCACAGATGTCGGTAGGCGCACTTCCCAAGCCTACTTTCGTGACTGCGATCACTGATGTGCTAATGGTGAAATAAATTTCATCACCTGCATCACCTTATAACCATGAAAAAAGAACTAACTAAACAAAAATTAACAATAAATTTATCACACAATGGCACTGGAACACTTAACCAAAGAGACTTTTGTTGAAAAAGTCTTCAATTTTGAAGCAAACAAAGATTGGAAATTTGAGGGTGAATTGCCCTGTATAATCGACTTTTATGCCGATTGGTGCGGCCCATGCAAAATGGTAGCCCCGGTATTGGAAGAGCTCTCAAAAGAGTATAATGGAAAAATTAATGTATACAAAGTAGATACTGAAGACCAGCAGGAACTGTCGGCTGCTTTTGGCATCCGCAGCATCCCATCAATGCTCTTCTGTCCGAAAGAAGGGCAACCCCAGATGGCAGTGGGAGCACTTCCGAAAGATTCATTGATAAAGGCAATAGACGATGTGTTGTTGAAGATGAAGAACTAATAAACTATATCAAAATACTACACTAGCTGCTTTATACCGCATTAGGACTTGTGCCTGCTGCGGTTTTTTTATAATTTCGGTACTGGTTTCTGGATCCTGGATTCGTTGTTTCATATTTCGTATTCTAATGACCCTTCTACTCCCCACCGCCTATCTCCCCCCTATCTCATACATTGCGGCCTGCAGTGTATCAGACGAGATCCTTATTGAAGCATGGGAAACCTATCAGAAACAGACGTTCCGCAATCATTGTGAAATTGGCGGACCGAATGGCAGGCAGCGGCTTACCATTCCGGTTAATAAGCCGGGAGGGAATCACACCAAAACAAAGGATATCCGAATCGCCTCTCATCTCCCATGGCAAAAGATCCATTGGCGGTCATTTGAAGCTGCATACAACAAGTCACCCTTCTTCCTCTATTACCAGGATTACCTCCTGCCCTTCTACGAGAAGGATTTCACCTTTCTACTGGATTTTAATCTACAGCTGCTTGAGACCATCTTCCAGGCAATTCGTTTGGAGAAAACCACAACCCCTACCGATTCATTTGAGTATGCCCCCTCCGGCATTACCGACCTCAGGCAATCATCCGGCATCCGGCATCCGGTACCCGGTATCCGGTACCCGGAGTATTACCAGGTGTTTGCTGACAGACATGGATTCATCCAAAACCTAAGCATCGTGGATTTGTTATTTAATTTAGGGCCAGAAACGCTTAGTTATTTTTCGTAATTTTGCATTCACTTATTTAATCTAAATTAATTGTCAACTCTTCTCGATTTACGGCAGGGTGAATCAGCACAGATTATCAAGATCAGAGGACGCGGTCATTTCCGCCGCCGGCTGATGGAGATGGGATTTGTCAAAGGGAAGGAGATCACCGTGGTTAAATCGGCGCCCCTGCAGGATCCGATCGAATACAAGATCATGGGTTATCATGTCTCGTTGAGGCAAAGTGAGGCCCAGCTGGTTGAAGTTCTCACGGTTCATGATGTGCGTCACGACGAAGAAGTCAGAGAGATTGTCGAACAATTCAGCCCTATCCTTCAGGAGGAGCTGCTGAAAGAGACTGCCAGGGAGAAGGGAAAGACCATCGAAGTTGCCCTTGTAGGAAACCCCAACTGCGGAAAGACAACACTTTTCAATTCCATCTCTAAGTCGAGAGAGCATGTTGGTAACTTCGGAGGGGTAACGGTTGACTCCAAAACAGCCTCGTTCAAACAAAAGGGGTACCGGTTTGAGATCACCGACCTTCCTGGGACTTACTCGCTATCTGCATATTCTCCTGAAGAACTATTCGTGAGAAGCCATATCTTCATGGAGATGCCTGATATCGTGGTCAACGTTGTTGATGCCTCCAACCTGGAACGGAACCTCTTCCTCACTACACAGCTGATCGATATGGACATCCGGGTTGTGCTGGCGCTTAACATGTACGATGAGCTGACCGGACGCGGAGATATCCTGGACTATGATGGTCTGGGCAAACTTCTCGGTATTCCTGTTATCCCCACTGTCAGCTCCAAAGGCAAAGGGTTGCGGGAGCTGTTCGACCGGATCATTGAGGTATTTGAGGACCGCGATCCGGTGATGCGTCACATTCACATCAATTATGGTGTTGAAATCGAACGTTCCCTGATGAGGATCCAGGATGTGATTTGGAAAGATAAAACATTAACGTTAAAGGCTTCATCCCGATACTACGCAATCAAGCTTCTGGAAAAGGACCCAAATATCTCCCAGATCCTGCTGAAGAGCAGCGTATACCCAGAGGTTCTCGACGTGGTGGAGCAGGAGGTGGAGAGGCTTGAACGGATCTACCGTGACGACTCCAACACGCTCATCGCGGATGCCCGGTACGGTTTCATTGCGGGTGCACTGAAAGAGACGTTGAAAGTAAATGCTTCAGCCCAGAAAGAACGTACCAAGAGCGATTTGATTGACCGGATCCTGACCAACAAATATTTCGGGCTCCCCCTTTTCATCTTCTTTCTCTGGTTTATGTTCCAGACTACCTTTTCGCTGGGAGAGTATCCCAAGCAGTGGATTGAAACTGGCGTAGGATATCTCGCAGGGGAGGTTGGCGCCCTGATGCCCACCGGGCCTCTTAAAGACCTACTGGTCGACGGGGTGATTAATGGGGTTGGCAGCGTGATCGTGTTCCTGCCAAACATCCTTATTCTCTTCTTTTTTATCTCGATCATGGAAGATACCGGCTACATGGCCCGGGCCGCTTTCATCATGGATAAGCTGATGCACAAGATGGGATTGCACGGACAATCATTTATCCCCCTGATCATGGGGTTTGGGTGCAATGTCCCGGCTATCATGGTCACCCGAACCCTTCGTAACCGTAACGATCGCTTGGCCACCATGTTGATCAATCCATTCATGTCGTGTAGTGCACGACTTCCCGTCTACATTCTCATTGCAGGAGCTGTCTTCCCCAACCATGCCGGAACAGTCATCTTTCTGGTCTATCTCACAGGAATATTCCTGGCCGTGATGGTTTCGCTAATCTTCAAGAAGACGCTCTTCAAAAGCAAAGAGGCCCCTTTCGTGATGGAGCTTCCTCCCTATCGCATCCCAACACTCCGTGTCAGCTTGCAGCACATGTGGGAGAAGGGGCAGCAGTATCTCAGGAAGATGGGCGGGATTATCCTGGTTGCTGTCATCATCATCTGGGCACTGGAATATTTTCCAGCCGGGAGCGAAGCTTCTCACCAGGAGAGATTAGAGAGATCGTACATCGCGAAAATCGGAAAGTTCATCGAACCAGTGATCAAACCGCTCGGTTTTGATTGGAAGATGGGGGTTAGCCTGATCACGGGAGCTGCTGCCAAAGAAGTAGTTGTTAGTACGATGGGCGTACTTTATGGCTCAGACCATCAACCCGATGGGAGCCCAAAACAGAATCTTCCGCTAATCCTGCAGAATGTGAGATATTCGGATGGTCCTCAGATCGGCAAACCGATCTTCACCCCGCTTGCAGGTATCTCGTACCTGCTTTTTATCCTGGTTTACATGCCCTGTGTAGCTGTCATCATCACTGTTAGCCGCGAATCGGGCAGCTGGAAGTGGGCGCTGTTCCTGATTCTCTACACAACGATCCTGGCCTGGCTTCTATCCTTCTCGATATACCAGTTAGGAAGTCTGATTATCTGATATGTGGCAATATCTCATCACCGGTCTGATTATTTTTGCTGCGGCAGCCTATACAGTTTATCGCCTGATCAGGTATTTCACCGATCCTCTTCGGAAGTGCAAGAACTGTACAAGTTCGTGCGGAGGGTGTGCACTGGAGGAATTGAAGAAAACGAAAGACAAAGTACGAAAGACAAAGTAGCGACCCTGCTCCGTTCGTGATTCCTCCAAAAAGGCTTTGAAATTCCTCATATGTTAGTAATTTTGAGGATCTAAAAACTTTCCCATGGAATTCGGCATAAACCTACAGAGTATCGTTCACATTAGAAAAGAGCCATCACATCTCTCGGAGACGACAACACAACTCCTGTTCGGCGAGCTTTTTCGCATCTATGAAACTCATGACGGTTGGCACCAGGTTAGACTTGCCTGGGACAACTACGAAGGGTGGATCCCCGAAAAGCAGGCCAGGATGATTAGCGAACAGGAGTTTCTGCAGTTGCTGAATGCCGACACGCCTGTGGTGATGGATCTAGTACAACTGATCGCTAACGAATCGCAGAAAACGATGTTCGCCATTCCACTCGGTAGCTCCCTGCCGGGACTGGAGGGACAGTTTTTGAGCATTGCCGGGGAGAAGTTCCGTTTTGAGGGTCAAGTATCCATAACATCTGGTGTAGAAGATATTGAGACACCGCAGGAGAAGAAAGAGTTTTGTCACGACCTGGTGGAAGATGCTTTGATGTACCTTCATGCTCCATACCTCTGGGGAGGACGTTCACCTTTCGGAATCGATTGTTCGGGGCTGGTTCAGATGGTCTACCGTCTACGGCAGATCAAGCTTCTCAGGGATGCTACCCAGCAGGCAACCCAAGGCGAAGTGGTCTCCTTACTCGACGAAGCGGAGCCAGGTGACATCGTCTTCTTCGACGACGAAGAGGGCATCATTAACCATGTTGGCATCCTTGCTGACCGGTTCCGGGTTATCCACGCATCTGGCAATGTTCGCATCGACGCCATCGACCACCAGGGAATTTTTGATGGAAAACAAGAGAAATATACACACAAGCTCAGACTGATAAAGAGGATTATTTAGTCCCCTGGCTACTTCTAAATTCTCGAAAGGGGACTTAATAATTTTTAATTTTGAATTCTTCATTCGTAATTCGTAATT
>CAYUZX010000005.1:0-57793 GCA_964449285.1 uncultured Prolixibacteraceae bacterium | reverse complement strand
CGAAAGGGGACTTAATAATTTTTAATTTTGAATTCTTCATTCGTAATTCGTAATTCGTAATTCGTAATTGATATTATGGTTCTCTCCGACCTTATCGCCCAGGCCCTTATCGATGCCAATGTCAGGGTTGTTAACTATGTCCCAGGCTATGGCGGAACAGCCATCTATAAAGCGTCGGCACAAAAAACGGGAAAGCCTGGTTTCATCTCCTTCCACGAAGAGGTAGCCTACACCGTTGCACATGGCGCCAGCCTGGTGGGGAGCCGCGCAGCATTATTATGCAAGACACATGGCATCATGAAAGCGGCAAACAGCCTATCCGATTCGCTCCAGTGTGGGACAACGGCAGGGCTGGTTGTGATCATCTCAGAGGATAAAGGAGGGACACATTCCGATACCATCATCGAGACCAAACCTTTCCTCGAGGGGATCGGGATGCCTAACTTCTGGAGTACGCCAGAGAATATCTACGACGACATCCACCGGGCATATGAACTTTCGGAGAGATATCGACTACCCTGGGGCATCATCATCGACGCTGATGACGTCAACCAAAACAGACCGTATATCCCAAGATATTCCAAACCACCTCCTATCTACAAGCGCGATGTGGTTCAACATGTTCTCTGCCCGCTCTTCAACTCTTATCAGCGCAAGGTTTATGATGCAAAGATGAAAGATCAGTCATGGCAGTCCATTCTCAGGCCACAGATCCCCAATATACCAGAAGGTACCTCAGATAACTGGAAGAGAGCAGTTGAGCTGTATGAACCGTTCTTTCGGGTCTATAAAAATTTCAGGGGTGATGTCGTTACCGGTGACACTGGTATCTCCAGCCAGTTCTGCGCCAATCCCTGGCACTGCATCGACATGGTAACTTACATGGGAGGCAGTATTCCCCTTGCGATAGGGGCATCCCTGGCTGGCAGAAAAAACGTTTGGGCCATCATGGGCGACTTCTCCTTCATCTCCGGCGGCCCGCTGGCTCTCCTGGAAACCAGGCTTCGGAACATACCATTGAAGATTGTGATCCTCGACAATGGCAAAGCAGTAACTACAGGCGGCCAGGAGATTGCCACCGGAGCGCTGGACCTTTGCCTTGCCCCCTACCAGAAGCATCTGGTCAATGTTGCAAACCAACATAATCCAGAAGAATTGGAACGGGCATTTGAAACAATGACGAATAGTGATGAGTTAAAGATCCTGGTTGTGAATTACAGGGATACGGACTGACTTTTACTTCGATTTTTTCGTTCTTCCTTCCCGAGGCCTAACGTAAGGATCATTGAAAATATAGGTAAGTCTGAAGGTGATCACGTTATTATGCTGCTTCCGTGTCCATACCTGCTTCTCGGTGATATTGGTGAAATCGCGTGTGCGAATCGGCACCAGGGAGTATGAGTAACGAAGGTTCGCCCATAACCGTTTCCATATCCGCAATCTGACATCGGCGAGAACCTGAAAATCGGCCATTGTATAGGGTCCCTGGAGAGTTGTACCTTCTATTTTTACCCCATCCTCCCACTCTGACACCCCTACAAGTTGCCCATAAGCAAAACCCAGCCCTCCGGCAATGATCTTCTTATCGGTAAAGTGGACCAGCAAGGGGATTTGAATGTAGTTCAAATTTAGTTTATACCCGAAGTATGAAGCTGGTAAATTGGTGTCAGGCGCTACGGTATCAGGCACATAAGTTTTCTGGTAAGAACCGTTCATTGAGAAGAGAATTTCCATGGTAACAGTCCATTTGCCATCTCTTCCGAATGGTACGATGATGGAGGGACCTCCATTGAAGCCTACTTTCTTGAATCCGTATACTTCATCGCCATCAACCTGGGAGAGGTTCATTCCAGCTGAGATAGCGCCCAGGAACCGCTGGGAGAAACCCGGATTTGAAAGGAGGAGTGGCAGGAGGAGAGTCAGAAAAAAGAAATATTTCTTCATTCGTAATTCGTAATTCGTAATTCGTAATGTGTCTAACGTCTAATTCGCCCCGTTATTATTCATGCCTTTCATAGAAAGCTGGATGCGTTTGCGATTTGTGTCGACATCCAGCACTTCGACCATCACTTTCTGGTTTATCTTCACAAAGTCGTTAGGATCTTTCACGAATTGGTCGGCCATCTGGCTTATGTGGACGAGTCCGTCCTGATGCACACCCAGATCCACGAAGGCGCCAAAAGCAGTGATGTTTGTCACGATACCAGGGAGTTTCATCCCCTGATGAAGGTCATTAATGGAATGAATATTTCTGTCGAACTCAAATATCTCAAACTGTTTCCTTGGATCGCGCCCCGGTTTCGCCAGCTCGATGACGATATCCTCCAGGGTGGGAAGTCCGGTCTTCTCCGTCACATACTCTTTCAGGTCAATCTGTTTGCGTAGTTCGGCCCGGGAGATGAGTTCGGCGATGGAGCAATTCAACCGTTTGGCCATCTTGTCAACCACATGGTAACTTTCGGGGTGCACCGCACTTGAGTCGAGCGGGTTTTTGGCATCCCTGATCCGAAGGAATCCAGCAGCTTGTTCGAAAACCTTATCGCCAAAGCGGGGAACTTTCATGAGCTCTTTACGGGATGAAAAGGGGCCATGTTCGTTCCGGTAGCCGATGATGTTTTTCGCCAAAGTAGGGCCAACACCTGAAACGAATGTCAGCAGTTGTTCGCTGGCAGTATTCACCTCTACTCCAACCATATTGACGGAGCTCTCCACGGTGTCTGCCAGGCTCTGCTGGAGTGCCGTTTGGTCGACATCGTGCTGGTATTGTCCCACGCCGATCGATTTGGGGTCTATCTTCACCAACTCGGCCAGTGGATCCATCAGGCGACGGCCGATACTTACAGATCCCCTTACCGTGATATCATAGTCGGGGAACTCCTGCCGGGCAACCACACTGGCCGAATAGACCGAAGCGCCGCTCTCGTTCACTACAAGTGCAATGAGGTCGGTATCGAACCGGATGGAACGCACCAGGCGCTCGGTTTCGCGGCCAGCAGTACCGTTGCCGATGGCGATTGCTTCAATTTTATAGGCTTTGACGAGGGTTTTTATCTTGTGGATAGACTCTTTCACCTCATTCTGCGGTGGATGAGGATAGATCGTTTCATTGTGTAGCAGCTTACCCTGCGCATCAAGACAGACGATCTTGCAGCCTGTCCGGAACCCGGGGTCGATTGCCAGTACGCGTTTCTGCCCCAGCGGAGATGCCATCAGAAGTTGCCGTAGGTTTTCGGCAAAAACCCGGATCGCCTCTTCATCGGCTTTCTCTTTAATCCATTGTCTCATCTCTGTCTCCATGGAGGGGTAGAGGAGCCGTTTGCCGCTATCTTTTATCGCACCCTTTACAAGCTCGGAAGAGGTGTTATTCCCTTTAATGAAGATCCGGTTGAGGATCTCTTCACCCCGGTCCCCATCTACATCCACGCTCACCTTAAGAAATCCCTCCTTCTCTCCGCGAAACATCGCCAGGATCCGGTGTGAAGGCGCTTTGTGGAGCAATTCATGCGAGTCGAAGTAGGTCTCGAATTTAACCCCATCCTCTTCCTTCCCTTTCGCCACTTTGGATGTAATGATGGATTCGCGCTGGAAGAGTGAACGAATCCGTTTACGGGCATAAGCATCTTCATTGATCCACTCGGCAATGATATCGCAAGCGCCCTGGAGTGCCTCCTCAACATCGTTGACACCTTTCTCCGGATCAATAAAGGATTCGGCACGGTGTTTAATATCGTCGAACCGTTGCGATATGATAAGCCTGGCAAGTGGCTCCAACCCCTTCTCACGGGCCATGCTGGCGCGGGTCTTGCGTTTGGGCTTGTACGGCAGGTAGATATCTTCCAGTTCGGCCATGGTATTGGCTTTCATTACCGCAACCTCGAGTTCATCAGTAAGTTTTTCCTGGTCACGAAGCGATTTGAGGATCGCCTCCCGGCGTGCATTCAAATCCTTTAGTTGTTGCAACCTGTCACGCACCCGCGCGATAACAGTTTCATCCATACTCCCGGTCATCTCCTTACGGTACCGGGCAATAAAGGGAATGGTAGCTCCTCCCTCCAGCAGCTGGATGGTATTTTTAATAAAAGCTTCAGCCACACTCAGTTCGGTGGCAATGATGTGCGAATAAGTTTCGGCGTTCATTTTACCAGAGTATTTACCAACCAGAGGCTAACACGTCGATGATGTGAATGGTTTTGACTGGTATGTTATGTTTGTCAATGTAACCCTGAAGGTGCATCAGGCAGGAAGAATCAGTCGAAACAATGTATTCTGCACCTGTTTCCATAGCATGTTTGATCTTTTGCTCAGCCATAGCCGTGGAAATGGGTTCAAATTTCACAGAGAAAGTCCCGCCGAAGCCGCAGCAGACATCATGTTCCTTCATCTCCCTTAATTCCAGCCCTTTTACATGTGAAAGAAGCTTCAAAGGCTCATCCTTTAATCCGTATTCCCGCAAGGAGGCGCAGGAGCTGTGGTAGGTCACCACATGTTTGAAAGTAGCGCCCACATCCTCTTTCTTCAAAATATTCACAACAAAATCGGTAAACTCATAGATGTTTTTCCGCAATTGCTTGTATTCGTAATGCAATGCCGTATTGTGAAAAAGCATGGGGAAATAGTTCCGGACATAGCCGATACAGGATGCGGAAGGGCCCACAATCGGACGGTCATTTGAAAAGTCCTTGATGAACTTTTCTCCCATCGACTTTGCTTCATCCCAGAAGCCGCTGTTGAACGCCATTTGGCCACAGCATGTCTGGTTCCCGTTGTAATGCGCTGACACGCCCAGTTTCTCCAACACTTTTACCATATTAATCCCTGTTTCGGGATAAACCTGATCGATGAAGCAGGGGATGAAGAGGTCGACGAGCATAATTCAATTATGATTGAGGAATGAAGAATAAGGCATGAAGAAACAAATGTATGAAAATCTTAGTAATTGCCATGAATTGCTATAAATTGCCATGGATTGCCATTTAGTTGATTCCTTTCGCATTTCCTAATTTCCTATTTCGTCTTTCGTTTCACAAATCTCAAACCCGATTCGTCTCATCTCCTCCCAGAAGCTGGGGTAGGATTTTGAGACGACAGATGGATCGGAGATACGGATGACACCAGTTCTGATTGCCAGGAGTGCAAAGGCCATCGCTATCCGGTGATCGTCGTATGTCTCGATAGTAACTGTAGGAGCATCGGCCGAAATGGAGACAAGGGATTGATATGCAGCTGTTTCAATGATGCCGGATGCCGGATGCCGGATAGGAATGCGAAGGCGTTTCAGCTCTTTTATTAGGGATTCGAGGCGATCACTCTCTTTGATCTTCAGGTGGTGAAGACCGGAAAAACGAGCTGGAATCCCTAGTACGGCACAGGCAACAATCAACGGCGGGGCGAGATCGGGGAAAGAGGAAAGGTCGAAGGATGAGGGACGAGAGACGAAAGACGAAGGACGAGGAGAATTTATTGAAGGCTGGGCACTGCGGTCTGAGGACTGCCAACTGCCCACTGCCAACTGCCCACTCGTCAATTTAACGCCAATCTCCTCGAAAACAGTCTCCACCCCCAGTGGCCTGAATAATTCTGCCAGCACAGCATCTCCCTGAATGCTATTTTTCTGCAACCCGTAAAGAGTGATCTCAGCGGAGCCGGCCAGAGCTGCAGCTTCATACCAAAAAGCAGCAGATGACCAGTCGGCCTCCACGACGTAGCTATTGGTTGCGATTGTTTCTGGTCTGTATCTTCCGGGTTTTACAATCAGGGATTCACCCTTCCGCTCCACTATGGCACCGAACTCCTCCATGATACGGATTGTCATCTCCACGTATGGAAATGAGACCCTGTCACCAATCACCCGGATGGTGAGGTCTTCTGGCAGGTTGGGGGCGATCATAAGCAGGGCCGACACAAACTGACTGCTCACTGATGCATCCATTCTAACTTCCCCGCCCCGTAGTGGTTTGCCAGTAATTTCCAATGGAGGGTATCCCGGAGTGCCAACATAATGAATCGACGCTCCCAGGCTCCTGAGTGCTTCAACTAAGATCCCAATCGGCCGTTTATGCATACGGTTACTACCGGATAAGAGCCATCTACCCGGTTGGGTAGCAACATATGCTGTGAGGAACCGCATCACGGTACCTGCATTCCCACAGTCGAGGCAAGATGTTGAACCTTCATGCTCATCTGGCAAGTCCCGATCATGAGTTGGCTGTTGCTTTTTAACTGATAAATCCCTATCCCCTATCTGGTTCAGCAGTTTCTGGAGCAGAAGTGTGTCTTCAGCCATAGAGAGGTTCTCCAGCCGGAAGTGGGTTTTGCTGAGAGCCCGGATAATGAGCAGCCGGTTGCTGATGCTCTTGGAAGAGGGTAAGGATATCCCTCCGGTCAGCTTAATGTCATTTCTGGTAATGGTATAGATTGCCATCGGAAGGCGATCAGAGGTTGTAGTAGGTTGCAAAGGCTTCGCGGATCTGATCCGGTGTGCATACCTGGTTGATCTTACCTTTCCCAATTTCGGAGAGGAGGGAGAAGCGAATCTCCTGCTGACGGTTTTTCTTGTCATGTTGCATCATGTCCATCCGTACCGCCTCATCCTCCTGAAGAAGAGGAAGTTTCCCAAATCCCTGGATGACCCAGTGGCTGATCTCTTCCAGCTGGAGTGGATCCAGTCCGGTTCGCAGCACCGAGAGGAATCCTTCGCACAGCATGCCGGCTGCAACAGCATCTCCATGCAACACCGGGGTTTCGCGCCGAAGGGCAAGCGACTCAATCGCATGGCCAATGGTATGTCCGAAATTCAGCAGCTTCCTCTCGTTCTTTTCAAATGGATCATGCCTGACGATCTCGAGTTTGATCCGAATCGTTTTCAGGAGGATCTCCTTCCAGACATTCTCCGAAAAAGGGGTCTCCTGGATCTGTTGCACTGGCTTCCGGGAGAGCCAGCGCCAGAATTGTTCATCACGGATCAGAGCAGTTTTGGCAACTTCGGCCAGCCCCGACCGTACATGCTCGATGGGGAGAGTTCTTAGAAAACCCGGCCACACGTAGACACCTCTGGGAGCATAAAATGTTCCTACCTGGTTTTTGAGGACATCTATGTTCACTCCGGTCTTGCCGCCAATCGCAGCATCAATCTGCCCGATGAGAGAGGTAGGAATGTGAATGGTATCAATGCCCCGGTGGAATGATGAGGCGACGAAACCGCCCAGATCAGTCACTACCCCACCACCCAGGTTGATCAGCAATGAACTCCTGTCGGCCTGATGCGATCCCAGCTCTTTCCAAAGATATTCGGCTGTGCGGAGGGTTTTCACCTCCTCTCCGCTGTCGACGCTCAGTACAGTCGCGGCCTCCAGTTCGGGGATGTGTGCGAAGAGCTCGGGCAAACAAAAGCGTTGCGTGTTGGTATCAGTAAGGATAAAGAGTCTCGATTTCAGCTTGCGGGAGTTTTTTAGCTCTTTCTGAAGTTGCTCCATGATCCCGTCGCCGATCAGGACTGGGTACTTTGATGTATTAACTGTACGTATTGATAGCTTCATGATTAGCGAAAAGCCGCCATCAGGAGTTCAATATCCTGGAAGGGCAGGTTAAAATTTTTACTGATTGCCATATTTGTGATGGTGCCGTTAAAGAGGTATACTCCCTGTCTGACGCCGTAATCCTTTTTGATGAGGGATTCGATACCTCCTTCGGAGCAGGCGTCGAGAATGACGGGAACAAAGATGTTGTTCAATGCCTGTGAAGCGGTATGCGGAACACGTGATGCGATATTGGGAACACAATAGTGCGTGACCCCATGTTCCTTGAATACCGGACTGCTGTGGGTTGTAGGCCGCGAGGTTTCGAAGCAGCCACCTTGGTCGATACTTACATCGATGATGATCGACCCATCCTTCATCTTTTTAATCAACTCCCCAGTGATCAGGCAAGGAGATTTTCCTCCCGGAGAGTGAACGGCCCCGATTACCACATCGGCTGTCTTCATTGATTCGAGCAGGACTTTTGGATGAAGGATCGAAGTGAATATCCTGACACCCAGGCTATTTTGCAACCTGCGAAGCCGGTAAACAGAGTTATCGAATACCTTAACCAAAGCACCAAGACCAAGAGCGGAGCGGGCTGCAAACTCTCCGACCGTACCGGCACCGATGATCACCACCTCCGATGGCCCGATTCCGGTAAAACCGCCAAACATCTTGCCACGTCCTAATTCGGGACTGGAGAGGTATTCGGCAGCAATGAAAATCGATGTACAACCAGCGATCTCACTCATGGCCCTCACCACAGGAAATGATTGTGTTTTATCCCGAATCAGTTCATAGCCGAGCGCAGTGATCTTTTTGGTCATCAGGGTGCGGAAATAGCTCTCCTTCTGGACAGCCATCTGCAGTGCAGAAACCAGCGTTTGCTTAGGGCGCATGAGATCCATCTCAGAAGGTGTGGGCGGAGCCACCTTGAGGATCATATCCGACTTATATACTTCCGAAGGGGAGTAAACAATCTGTGCTCCGGCTTCACTGTACTCATGATCAGAAAAGTGTGATGCAAGTCCGGCTCCCGCCTCCACCAGAACCTGATGGCCCAGGTGGGTGAGAAGCGTCACTCCGTCGGGAACAAGTGCCACCCTCGTCTCTTCCAGCGTGATCTCTTTAGGGACACCGATAGTGAGTTGGCTTTTCTTGCGGGCCACCTCCAACATCTCTTCCTGAGGCATCAGACGTTCGGCTGTGGAACGCCTGGTTAGCTCCGATAGCGGATCTTCCATAGTGGGAAATTTTACACGAAGATACTAAAAAAGTTGGCAGTTTGCCAACTGCTAATTGGCCTCTTCCTCCTCAACCGGATCCTCTGCCTTCATCGGCTTCAAATTGGCGTGGGCGGCCCATTTCCAGACGCCGTTGTCCCTGACAAAGATGGTCATCCGGGGCGCTGGTTCCCGGGATAGCCTTTCGCCATCAATGGTTTCTGAAACGGCAACGAAATAAGTGGCAATAATCAGATCTTCGTCATTACTGGTAATCTTCATTTCGGTGATGGTATATTCGGTGATTGCCAGTCCGTGAAGCAGCGCCAGCTCTTCATCCATGTTGTAGGCCCCGAACTCGTGCACCGACTGAAAGCCGGGAGCCATGTTTTGTTTGATCCCTTCCAGATCCTGATTCCGGAATGCATCCCAGAGTTGGTAAACCAGTGCTTCTCCCTGTGATGTTTCAGGAATATCCTCTTTGCAGGATGGCGCCAGCAGGATGATGGCGAAAAGAAGTACAACTAAGGTAAAAATTGAATACGTTTTTTTCATCTTGATCTCCATTTTATTCATGAGTTATCAAATGTATAAAAAGATAAATTCATAATTACTATTTTCGTGACCATAAAATGTGCGCTAAATCACATTTTGAATCAATGAATATCACATAACAGGTACTTGCTTGCAACAATTCAGAGACTTTCAGTACTGATCGGAAACACTCCCATGCTGTCAATTGATTTTTTATTTCGAGGTGAAAAGCGCAGTCTTTATGCCATAGCATCGGAAGCATTCGATCTGCTGTGTTGTCCCGGAAGGAAATGACACCACCACAGATCAGAACGTAATAACCCGGTCTTTTTCCCCGCTGATGGTTACTATCACAGTCTTTTCGGGCAAAAGATCTTCAATGAGTTCGGGCCATTCGAGGAAACAGTAGTGGCCGCTGAAGAAGTACTCTTCGTATCCGATGTCGTAGACCTCTTCCAACTTGTTGATCCGATAAAAGTCGAAGTGATAGACGGGTTCCTTGTTAAGGGTGAGGTATTCGTTAATGATAGCGAAAGTGGGACTCAAAGCCTCATCTTCAACTCCCATCTCCCGGCAGATGGCTTTGATAAAGATGGTTTTTCCTGCGCCCATTATGCCATAGAAAGCAAAGATCCGTCTATCGGGATACGTGGTTAAAAGCTTCCGGGCAACCTGTGGAAGTTCGGCTTCGGATTGTATTGTGTATTTCATTGCCACAAAAGCATAAAAGTACTCCAAACATTCATGTCATTCATTAGCAATACTCATCGGTTTCTGAGTATCACAAACGGCACCAACATCTCCTCCATCGAGATACCCCCATGTTGAAATGTATCCTTGTAGTAATTCACATAATGGTTGTAGTTGTTAGGATATGCGAAGAAGTCGGTATTTCGGCAGAAGGCGAAGGAAGAGCTTACGTTGGTACGTGGAAGGAAGATGTCGGCAGGATTCCTGACTTCGAACACTTCATTACGCTCATACTTAAGGGCTCTACCGGTTTTGTAGCGAAGGTTTGTATTGGTATTTCGGTCGCCCAGGATCTTTACCGGATTGCTAACCCGAATAGAGCCATGGTCGGTAGTGATGACCAGGTTCACATCTTTTTCGGCGAGGTAACGGAAAATCTCCAGTAGCGGGCTGTGGTTGAACCAGGAGAGGGTGAGGGAACGGTAGGCGCCGTCGTCGCTTGCCAGTTCCCGGATGATCTCCATCTCGGTACGGGCGTGTGAGAGCATATCAACGAAATTGTAGACGATAAAATTGAGCTTGTTAACCATCAGGTTGGGCATCAACTCCACCAACTTCTTACCGTAGTTCATATTCAGAACCTTATAGTAAGAATATTTGATGTCCCGGCCATAGCGTTTCAGCAGTTCACCAAGTAGTTCCGACTCATAGTTGTTTTTAGTCCCCTCTTCGTCTTCACTGACCCAGTATTTGGGGTATTTCTTTTCGATCTCGGTTGGCAGGAGACCACCGAAGAGCGAATTCCTCGCGTACTGTGTCGTAGTTGGAAGGATGCTGTAATAGATATCTTCCTGTTCCACTCTGAAGCCCTCTTCGATGACGGGCTGAAGCACCTTCCACTGATCGTAACGTAGGTTGTCAATCAGTATCACAAAAGTGGGGCGGTCATCTTGGAGAAGTGGAAAAATACAGTCTTTGACAAGGGTGTGTGACTGAATCGGTTTGTCGTTGTTTTTGCCATTAATCCATTCAATGTAGTTCCGCTCCACAAACTTGCTGAAGACCTGATTCGCTTCTGTCTTCTGCATCTGCAGAACCTGGTTCATCCCTTCGTCCTGCGAACGTTCCAGCTTCAGCTCCCACCCAATGATCTTTTTATATATCTCAACCCACTCCGTGAAGTTGAGCCGGTTACTGATCTCCATCCCGATGTTGCGAAACTCCTGCTGGTATTGGAAGCTGGTCTTTTCGTTCACGATTTTTTTATTCTCCAGGGTCTTCTTCAGTGAAAGAAGGATCTGGTTGGGGTTTACCGGTTTGATCAGGTAGTCGGCAATATTGCTTCCGATCGCCTCCTCCATGATTGATTCCTCTTCGCTTTTGGTAATCATGACCACCGGAAGGTTGGTAGTCCGGTTCTTGATCTTCTCCAGTGTTTCAATTCCCGACATCCCAGGCATCTGTTCGTCGAGGAAAATGATATCGAAATTATATTCATCCAGTAGTTCCAGTGCATCATGCCCGTTATTGGCAGTATGAACAGTATATCCCTTCTGATCGAGGAAGAGCAGATGAGGCTTCAACAGATCAATTTCATCATCCACCCACAAAATTGTTATCTTCTCCATGGTTCTCCGTATTTTTGTCTAAACTTAGAATGCCCGATTCGGCTTTTTATTGCCTGGAAACCTTAATTTTACGTATTATTAACAAAGGTACCCGAAATCATCAACAAAAAGAAAAACATAAACGACCCAATCTATGGGTTCATCACTATCCCCGACGAGTTTCTGTTTGATGTGATGGAGCATCCCTGGTTTCAACGTTTGCGAAGAATCCGGCAGCTAGGCCTCACCGATTATGTCTACCCATCGGCAACGCATACCCGTTTTCAGCATGCCCTCGGATGCCTTTTCCTGATGAAACAAGCTATCAAGCTCCTTCGCGAGAAGGGAGTAGAGATCACGCGGGAAGAGGAGCGGGGAGCCTGGCTGGCGATCCTGCTGCACGACATCGGGCACGGACCCTATTCCCATACCCTGGAGCGGTCTATCGTCACCGGTATTTCGCATGAAGATATCTCCCTCCTCTTCATGGAAAGCCTGAACCAGCAGTTCCCGGGGGAGCTGGATGTAGCCATCAAAATTTTTACCGACACTTATCCGAAGCAGTTTCTGCACCAACTTGTCTCCAGCCAACTCGATATGGATCGGCTTGACTACCTCTCGCGCGACAGTTTTTTCACCGGTGTGGCTGAAGGGGTGATCAATACCAACAGGATCATCAACATGCTTACAGTGGTTGACGATGAGCTGGTGGTGGAGGAGAAGGGGATCTATTCGATTGAAAAGTTTATCCTGGCCCGGAGACTAATGTACTGGCAGGTATATCTTCATAAGACGGTGCTTGCTGCCGATTTCATGTTATCCAACATCCTTCGCCGTTCCAAGACTTTGGGAGAGCAGGGCTTTGACCTCTTTGCTACTCCGTCATTGAAACGCTTTCTGCAGGACCCCGTAAAGGGAAGGGGGATGCTTTGCCAGGGTGACTGCCTGGATGCCTTCTCACAGCTTGACGACTTTGATATTTTCTCAGCCATGAAAGTGTGGGGCACCCATTCTGACACCATTCTATCCCTCCTATGCCAGCGTTTGGTGAACCGGCATCTTTTCCGTGCCGAGCTTCGTGACAAACCTTTCAAGGCTGACTATATAGCCGGTATCAAAAAGAAGGCTGCTCATGCATTTGGAATCCCTCTGGAAGAGACTGATTTTCTCGTCACGGAAGAGGCTGTCTCCAACGATACATATAACCCTGATCACGACAGGATCAAAATCCAGACGCGTGACGGGGAACTGCTTGATGTCTCCAAAGCTTCTGACCAATTGAACATCTCCATCCTCACCACACGAACACAAAAATATCTACTATCCTATCCCAAAGAGCTAATTGTTAGGTAGCCATTGTGTTGTAAAAAAATTCCTTCCTGTGTCGAAATTTTTGGTATCTTGCAGCACAATTTTACATAGTAAAAACCTCTAAATCAAGTTAAAATGGAATTTTCTGCCCGACAGATTGCCGAGCTGCTTGGAGGCACCATAGAGGGGAATAAGGATGTAACGGTTTCGAACCTCGCGAAGATTGAGGAGGGGACTCCCGGCACACTCACATTTTTGGCCAATCCTGCTTACACACACTACATATACAAGACTGGCTCATCCCTGGTTATTGTCAGGAGCAATTTCATTCCCGACAAGCCCCTTCCCGAAGGGCTGACCCTGATCCGTGTAGATGACCCATATAATGCTTTTGCCCGAATCCTGGAGATCCATGCCAGCAAGACAGAAAAGAAATCTGGGATATCCCAGCTATCGTTTGTCTCTCCTACAGTCAAACTGGGCAGTGACCTCTACATCGGAGAGTTTGCCTTTCTTGGAGATGGAGTACAGATTGGAAATGGGGTACAGATCTATCCGCAGGTGTACCTGGGCGACAATGTGAAGGTTGGCAGCGGGACAATCCTCTATCCGGGAGTTAGAATTTATCACGACTGCCTCATCGGAAAGGAGTGCACCATCCATGGAGGTGCTGTGATCGGTAGCGACGGGTTTGGATTCGCACCACAGGACGATAACAATTACCGGAAGGTTCCGCAGGTGGGAAATGTGATCCTGGAAGATAATGTTGAGATTGGAGCCAACACCACGGTCGACAGAGCTACCATCGGTTCGACTATCATACGACGGGGAGTGAAACTCGACAACCTGATCCAGGTAGCCCATAATGTGGAGATAGGTGAGAACACAGTGATTGCTGCCCAATCGGGATTATCGGGATCGATGAAAGTTGGAAAGAATGTGATGGTTGGAGGCCAGGTAGGTTTTGTAGGTCATATCGTGGTAGCCGATAACGTGAAAGTTGGGGCCCGCTCGGGCGTTGAGAACAGCATTACCCAGGAAGGAGCTATCCTGTTTGGAGCCCCGGCAATTGATGCTTCTACTGCACGCCGGAACTATGTTCACTTTAGAAACTTCGATAACATTGTCAAAAGACTGAATACATTAGAGAAACAGGTAAATAAGTTGACGCCAGATGAGTGAAAAACAGAAGACCATCAAGCATTCCGTCAGCATTGATGGCGTTGGACTGCATACAGGAAAGAAAGTAACGCTAACTTTCAAACCAGCCCCGGAGAATTACGGATATAAGTTTGCCCGGACCGATATGAATACAGGGGTCCTGGTGGATGCCGACGTTGACAACGTTATTGACACCTCCCGCGGTACAAGCCTGGAGCATGACGGGGTTCGTATCGACACGGTGGAGCACGTGCTGGCAGCGCTGGCCGGACTCGAGATCGATAACGTGCTGGTGGAGTTAACCGAGTCGGAAACCCCCATTCTCGACGGGAGTGCCGGAATTTTCGTGGAGAAGCTGCTGGAGGCAGGCATCGTGGAGCAGAAAGCCCTCAAGAGGTATATTGAGCTGAAGTCGAACCTCTCCTATTCCGATCCTGAAAAGAAGGTTGAGATTCTAGCGATTCCTTCCAAAGAGTTCAAGATTTCGGTGATGATCGATTATGAATCGAAGATCCTCACTACCCAGAACGCAATCCTCAGCGACATCAAAGAGTTCAGGACAGAGATCGCTCCCTGTCGTACATTTGTCTTCCTTCATGAGTTGGAATACCTGCTCAACAACAACCTGATTAAGGGGGGTGACCTGAACAATGCCATTGTGTTTGTCGACCGGCTGATCTCCCAGGATGAGCTGGATAATCTGGCAAAAGTCTTCAACAAGCAACATGTGGAGGTGCTGCGTGAAGGGATTCTCAACAACCTGGAGCTACTTCACCCCAATGAGCCTGCACGGCACAAGTTGCTGGATGTAATCGGGGACCTGGCCCTAGTCGGAATGCCAATAAAGGCCCATATTATTGCCACACGGCCTGGTCATCTTTCTAATATCCAGTTTGCCAAGATGGTTAAAAATCTGATCCGAAAATCACGTAAAACGGATACGATCCACACCTTCGACCTGAACAAAACCCCACTCTACGATATCAATCAGATCAAGGAACTGCTTCCCCATCGTCCTCCTTTTCTCTTCATCGACAGGATCCTGGAGATGGGGAGCGACTATGTTGTTGGGATGAAGAATGTGACGATAAACGAAGCCTTCTTCGAGGGGCACTTCCCCGGTAATCCTGTGATGCCAGGTGTGATCCAGATTGAGGCAATGGCTCAGACCGGCGGCATCCTGGCATTAAAAACTGTGAATGACCCGCAAAATTACACTACACTCTTCCTTAAAATTGACCATGTAAAATTCAGGCACAAAGTAGTACCCGGTGACACTGTCATCTTTTACAACCAGCTCAATGCACCCATCCGGCGGGGTTTGATCTCCATGAAAGGTGTGGCTTATGTAGGCCAGAAGATAGTGATGGAAGCAGAGATGATGGCGCAAATCCAACGTAAATAACACCAAATGAATCAACCTTTAGCATACGTACACCCACAGGCCAAACTGGCTCCGAATGTAGTGATTGAGCCCTTTGTTACAATCGATAAAAATGTTATTATCGAGGAGGGAACTTGGATAGGGTCCAACGTCACCATCATGGAGGGAGCCCGGATCGGAAAAAACTGCCGGATCTTTCCGGGGGCTGTGATCTCTGCGATCCCTCAGGATCTGAAATTCGACGGCGAGGAGACCATTGTCAAGATCGGCGATAACGTAACGATCCGTGAATATGTGACCGTCAACCGCGGCACCAAGGCCAACAATGAAACGGTGATTGGTGATAATACCCTGTTAATGGCTTATGTACACATTGCCCACGACTGCATTATTGGCAAAAATGTCATCCTGGGGAATGCTACCAACCTGGCCGGCCATATTGAGATCGAAGACTGGGCGATCATCGGGGGGATGGTGGCGATGCACCAGTTCTGTCACATCGGAGTGCATACGATGATTGCCGGTGGTTCACTCATCCGCAAGGACGTCCCTCCATTCACGAAAGCAGGGCGGGAACCGCCATCCTATGTTGGAGTTAATTCAATCGGACTGCGCCGGAGAGGTTTTACCGCAGAACAGATCAACCAGATCCAGGATATCTACCGCATTATCTACCTGCGAGGAAACAATGTGACCCGGGCTGTAGGGATCATCGAAGCTGAGGTGCCTGCCACACCTGAACGCGACGAGATCCTTTCATTCATCTCCAATTCCAGTCGCGGCATCATGAAAGGGTTCGGAAAAAATAACCGCGATAAATAAAATACTTCCGGCATGACGATCACCCTCAACGGGATTGGCAAGAAATTCAATACCGAGTGGATTTTCCGCAACCTCACCTGCCGTTTTGAGACTGGAGAGCGAACGGTAATCACTGGCCGTAACGGATCGGGGAAGTCAACACTTTTACAAGTTATCGCCGGCAACATCCACCATACCGAAGGAGGTATTGGATACAATCTGGAAGGGAAGGTGATTCCCGACACCGAAATATTCCGCCATCTTTCGCTGGTTGCCCCATACCAGGAGCTGATTGAAGAGTTCACCCTGAAAGAGATGCTGGAGTTCCATTTTTCATTTAAGCCGCTGATCGAAGGCTTCACTATCCCGAAAATAATCGACCTCCTCTCCTTCTCTCAGGCGAAGACCAAACCCATTCTGAAATATTCTTCCGGGATGAAGCAGCGTGTGAAACTTGTTTGCGCCCTGTTGAGCGATACGCCTTTGCTTTTCCTCGATGAGCCGACCACCAACCTCGACAAAGCCGGAATTGACTTTTATCTGCAACTGGTCGACAACCATACCCGAGGCCGCACTATAATAGTATGCTCCAATATGCAACTGGCTGAAAGCGGGTTTTGTGAACGGGAAATCAGGATTGAGGAATATAAAATAGCGAGGTAGTGAAATAGCGAACCGAAGCCAAGAAGAGTCCGGTAGAGCCAATCGAATCAATCGCAGGTATCTTCGACCCTTGAACTTCGACCCTTGAAACTGACTACTCTTCCTGTATCAGCCGTTTGATTTTTGCCAGCTCCTTCCACTTCTTACGGGCCTCTTCTGCGGGGACACCCCAGTAAGCTTTTCCGCCAGGAAGGGATTTATCGATGCCCGACAAGGCATAGACGATGGCTCCCTTGCCGATAACCAGGTCTTTATTCACCGAGACACGTGCCCAGAGGATCACGTCGTCTTCGATGCGGGTGACACCGGCAACGGCGCAGTGGGCTCCTATCAGACAGTTCCGGCCCACGAAGGTGTCGTGGCCGATTTGCACGTGGTTGTCGATCTTAGTTCCTGCTGAAATGACCGTATCACCTGAAACACCCCTGTCGATGGAAGTAAGCGCTCCGATCTCTACTCTCTCTTCCAAAACTGTCCTGCCACATGATTCCATTTTTTTCCAACCATCAGGGCGACGTTGAAAGTAGTAGGCATCGGCGCCGATCACAGCGCCGGAGTGGATGATCACCTGATCGCCGATCACCGAATGATCGTAGATGGTGGCATTGGCATGGATCAGGCAGCTTTTGCCAATCGTCACATGGTTCCCAATAAATGCACCAGGTTGGATAACTGTTCCCTCTCCGATCGTGGCGGTAGGGCTTACCATAGCATTTGCGGGTTCGAAAGGGCGCAATCGTACCGCCAGGGATACATAATCGTCAAATGGCCGTTCGGAAATGATCAACGCTTTTCCCACTGGGCATTCCACCTCTTTGTTGATCAGGATGGTAGTGGCTTTAGAGTTGAGGGCTTTGGTGAAATATTTGGGATGGTCGACAAAGGTTAAATCGCCCTCTTCGACCATATGGATCTCGTTAATCCCAGTAATCCGGTGATCGGGATCTCCGATGAATCTAGCGCGGAGGGAACTGGCGAGTTCCTGGACGGTAATAGGGGTGGGGAGTTTCATATTGGAATGAGGTGAGGCGGTGTGGTGATGAAATTAAAATTCTTAATTCGTCATGCCTAATTCGTAATTAACTTTTAACCCTCTCCCCATACTCTCCCGTCCTTGTATCGATTCGAATGATCTCTCCGGTATCAATAAAGAGGGGCACTTTTATGATAGCTCCAGTCTCCATGGTTGCCTCTTTCATTGCATTGGTGGCGGTATTTCCACGAAATCCGGGTTCGGTGTATGTGATGGCAAGCTCAACATAGGCTGGGAGGTCACAGTTGAGAGGTGTCTCGGTGTCGGCATGAAAAACAATCTCAACCTCCTGTCCCTCTTTCAGGAACTGTGGTGCATTGATAAGCTCTTCTTGAATGGGGATTTGTTCGAAAGTTTCTGTATGCATGAAATGATATCCCGTATCATCTTTGAAAAGGTATTGATGAGGTCGACGTTCGACCCGTGCAATGTCAATTTTTTCGCCGGAGTTGAACGTATTAGGGATCACCCGACCGGTACGAAGGCTCTTCAGCTTTGTCCGTACGAAAGCACCTCCCTTGCCGGGTTTTACATGCTGAAATTCAACAACAGAAAAGAGGTCGTTGTTGAAATCTATCACCAGTCCATTTCGGATATCTGCTGTTGTTGCCATAAATCTGATTAATCGTTATAGGTTATTTTGAGGGGCGCAAAGTTAAGGGAAAAAGTTGAGGAAAAAAAGTCGGCAGTTGGCAGTAAACAGTTGGCAAATTTTAACTATAAAGAGTCGACAAACAACTGCTAACTGTTTACTGCCAACTGCCGACTGAAGATTTGTCCTCGAGTTTGTTTTGGTACATGTCGAGGGCAACGAGGATTGCGATGAAGGCCCACACAGGAATGGAGGCCTTGTCGGTATCGAGGAAGTTGTTGAGAGTTCCGTGGAGGAAGTAGGTGATGAGCCCCAGAAGCACAGTGAGGCTGATGAGTCTTGTTTCGGGAGTTTTGGCCTGTTTATGAACTTTGACACCATAAACTATGACCATAATCACGAGGGTTAGCATAAAAAGCATGCCGGGCAATCCCTCTTCTGAGAGGGGGCCGATAAATTCGCTATGAGCATTCCCCCGGTCACCCGCGTTAGTACTAATCAATGTCTTCTCTTTGGAAAGCTGAAACGGTGCGTATTCAAACTGATATGTACCGGGCCCAAAGCCGAAGACCGGATGCTCATTGAACATCCGGAAAGCGGATTGCCACCGGTTGATCCGTTCGAGGTTAGAATCGTCGGTTGAGATATTGGACATGGACTGAACATGTTCGGTAAAGTCACCTGATGTGCCCTGTTTGTTTCGTTCCATCACATCCCATATCTGCTGTTGGAATATGAAGAAGAAGATGAGTAGTCCGCCCGTGACTACTGCGATCCACTTGAACTTTATCTTGAAGATAATTACAATGTAGACCATCAAGGTGGCCACAATACTGATCCAGGCAGCCCGGCAAAACGAGAGGTAAAGAGCTACCAACAGAATTAACATGATAAGGAAAGCGAAAAAGCGGGTAGTTTTGCTATAGACATTGCTGAAGGCAAAGCCAACAAAGACGGGGAGAAAAAGAGCAAGGATAGCGCCATAGGCAGTGTGGTCGTTGTAGAAAGGTTCCATCACCCAGTGTCCTGCCTCCTCTTCGAAGCCATATGTTGAGTGAATAATGATGGTATAAAAAATCACTCCCATCAGTGGAATTGCATACAGCCAGATAAAGAGGCGAATATTTATAGTCTTCCGAAAGAGTAGTATCCCGAGAAAATAGAAGGGGATGACAAACCACAACCGTGCCAGCAGATACTTGAAGGAGACCAGCGGGATCTGGCTGGTTACGCTGGTGATGAACATCCAGATAAGGGTTATTATAACTAGGATGCTTACCGGGTGAGTCCATATCTTCCGGTCGAAATCATTTTTGTAAAACAGCTTAAGGATAAAGATCAGAAATACCCCGAAAAGCAACGGTTCAGTAGGGACTGAGATCCCTGCCCCCAGTTCATACTGTACCATGTTCACAGCTATGGGAGTGGTAAAGGCGATTAAAAGCAGGATCCAATCTAACCGGGTAAAGTAAAAATAGAGAAGTACGAGTAATACTGGAATGGCCAGGGAATAGTAGTAATCCTTGTAGACCATATAGCCGTTGAGGAAAATATAAGCCAAACTGATGATGTAGACCCACAGCACCTTATATCTCTCCAGAAAGCCAGAGATTCCCGTTCCTGTTATTAGGTTAGGCATGTTTCTGCGGAAACTGTTTTGCAAATCTGGCTCGTTCAATCAGTCCTATCACGATGAGGGCCAGTGAGAACATAGACAACAATGAACCTAATACGATCAGCCACCTGATGGGGGAAGCCTTCTTATCGGATACATAGGGTTTGCTGAGGATGTTCATGTGCGTGTATTCGCGGTTGTAGTCGAGAAGTGCCCTGTCGTAGTCGAGCTTGAAGACTGCAAACTCCTCTGTTTCGGCTGCCATCATCTCCTGGATGAGAAGCATTTCCGCCCCTTTCTCCTCGATGTTCTTCTTATATTTAAGCGCTTCACTGTATCGTCCCGACTGGTTTCCTGTTCCAAGGAGTGCACGCATCACCTCGCGGGTTTGTGCCTGGTATTCCATCAGTCCGTATTTGGTTCCAAGTTCTTCGGCTCGTTGCCGCAAAGAGTCGATTTTCAGTTTCTTTTCATTGACAATATTCTCGTAGTTTATCACGACCTCATAAAATTTATCCTTGTGCATTTTCCTCACTTTCATGTTGTAGAATTCAAGGATAGCGTTAACCATATCACAGGCCATTCTGGGATCAGGATCCAGGACCTCCACATTTACAGCCTCGTAAGGAGTTTTGTTGATCTTCACCCGTTGGATGTAGATCCAGTAAAGAGTGCTGAGGAAATGAGTATAGTTGGAGTCGACCTTCCAGTGGACAGCGAGGTCAAATTTTCCAATCACGCTATCGCGAATATCCCCTGAGTTGAGGATCTCTATCATCTGTTCAGTCTCGTTTTCATCCGAATAGGGCGCTACATTGGAAGGATAAACCACCGCGTACGATTTATAGAGTGGGGTGATCACCGTGGGGCCGGAAAGGATGACCGAAAGAATGATGGCAAGCACCACAATAACAGCCAAGTGAATCTTCCACCGGAACAGGATATCAACGATATTCTTGCTGTTGAAAAAGGGTTCCATATATTTTTTTTTTGGTTTGCTTAATTGGTTTGGTTACGATTGCCCTAATTGAAATTTCTTCTGTGCATTGGCGACAGAAATCTTCTCTACAACCATGATAATAATGATTGTAAGGAAGAGTGCCGATATAGTGGAGACGAGCATGATAAGCCAACGAATCGGGTAGGACTTTTTCTCAGCTGTGTATGCATCGCTTACGATAAATTTTTGCGGGATGTTTTCCTGGGCATCCACTTTTGCCTCCTTGAGCCTCGATTGCAGTAAGGTAAGCTGTTCTGTCTTGAACTCCAGTGCATTTTTTAGTGACATGTAGATCCCGCCATACATCCCAAGGATATCCAGACGCTTCTGGAGGGCTTTCTGTGCTTCGATATTGCCATTCATGATAGCGATGGCCATCTGCTGATTCATGACCTGCGACTGATACTCCACATCGTTCACACCCAGTTTACCCAAAGTGACCAGGGAATCGACAATGACATATACTTCGCTTTGCAGGTTGTTATACTCCTGCTCCACAATTGATAGCCCCTGGATGGCCCGGAGGTGTTGCATGTCGTTTTTAGTCGAGTCGAGAAGAGCAGCGATAGTATTTGCAATTTCGGCAGCCAGCTGGGGGTCAGTATCATAAACCGTGATCTGGACAGCCATAAATGGTGTACGGCGAAAACTGATATTCCTGTCGTATTCATCAAAAAGCCTTGAATATTTATACTTTGCTGCGGAGTCGATTCCATAGTGATCCATCAAGTTGTACTTCCAGATCACCTTGTCGCGAATTTTATTGGAATTTAGGATCTGCATAAGTTGTTCAGCCTGTTCGTCTTCACCAAATGACATCAGGTCTTCTCCTTTTTGATTATGCTCTGTCAACAGCGCTTTGGATACCGAGTTGGTACTTGCCGGGAACATGATGACAATCGATTTAAACTTTGGCGTGATAAACCAGGGCAGGGAGAAAAACCAGGAGCCAGCCAGCGCCGCAATCATCACGATAAAGAGAGGTTTCCTCCATTTATAAAGGAAGATCACGATGTTGGAGGAGTCGAAATCTTCCCTTCTTTTAGGGTCTTGGATCATAGTAAAATTGATCAAAATTTTGTCAAAGGTATAGATTTTTGAGAAATGAACAAGCGAAGCATCTATATTGATGCCTGCAATTAACTGTCTCTGCGCAGGATGCCGATGAGGGACCTGAAGTGGAGTAGGCGAAGGATAACCGCCAGAAACAAGGAGATGATGAAAGCCAGTGTGAAGTTTGAGAGCCATGCAAGGTGTGCCGGCAGTCCGGGGATGGTGATGGTGATCTGGGTTGAAAGCCAGGTAAAGAGGATCACACCTCCAATGAAGGAGAATAGTGTTGCTAAAAAGCGGTAATTTACTTTGAACTTAAAGACCCGCTGGACCAGGATCACCTGGGAAAGAGCAGCAAAAATCTGTGTAGAGAGGCTGGAGATCGCACTTCCGTATGCCAGAAGGCGGGGGATCAACACCAGGTTTACTATCAGATTTATTATCAAACTGATACCAGCAATGATATTCAACTCCTTAAGATTCCCATTCGCTGTTAGGAGGGTTCCGAAAATGTAGGTGGTGGATATCGCGACAAATCCGAGCATCAGAAGCTGAAAAACCGGGGCCGACTGGCTGGTGTCGGAGTCATAGAGTAGATTCATCATCTCACTACTATAGAAAAAAGAGGTGACGGCCACGATGGTAGCCACGGTGATAATAAGGGTATAAGATAGTTTCAGCATCTGTTCTACCGACTCTTTTTGTTTGATCATCTTGGAGAAGATAGGTATCAGCAGTACGGAGAAAAGGAATGAGATCATCGCTGCGGCATCCAGAAGCCTGAAGCCGTGAGCATAGATACCGGCCTGTTCATTCCCCAACGACTCGTCGAGGATGCCCTCAAGCATGACTGGATCAAGGCGGTTGTATAATGTCATCAGCAGAACCATTAGGGCGAAGGGCATGCTTTTCTTGATGATCATCAGGAAGAAGGGCCAGTGCCAGTTCAATCTACGAAATTTTGATTTTCGAATTACGATGTAAAACGCAATAAGGGCGGTAGCAATGTATGCGGCCGTTTGGCTGTAAACAAACCATTCGATACGGAAGGGACCTTCCGTGATATGTCCCCAGAGTAGCACGCCGCAAAAGAGGATCATCAAAATACGGTCGAGGATAGAGAGAAGACTGTCCGTTTTAAAAAGAAGCAACCCCGAAATATTTGACCGAAGGTAGAGGATGAATGAGGAGAGGAACTGGTTGAATGCAAGGAAAGCAAGTAGGTAAAGCTGATCGCCTGAGTATCCCATGATAAATACCGCTATCATGTAAGTGATCAGAATGTAGAAAATTCCAAGCAGGAATTTAAGCACCAGGATGCCCGAAAAGTGTTTATTAAGCAAGTGGTTATGCTGTGCAATGTTGCGATTATTAAAATTGGTGATCCCCAGATCGAGCAGGATATTGAAAAGAAAGGAGAAGTTGAAGATCACAAAATAGAAGCCGTAATCCGCCACCCCTACCGTATTCTGGACGGTCCTGTCAATACCAAAAATCCAGAACGGCTTTATGAGAAGGTTCAAAAAGAGAAGCAATCCCAGATTTGTCAGAAATTTACGTTGCATGGATTGGTGGAAAAATCCCGGAAAATTGTGATATTTGCAACAAAGTTATAAATAATCTGAACCAAGAAACATTGTCATTAGATGAATATTGCAGTTAACACCCGGTTGTTGCTGAAAGACAAACTCGAAGGTATCGGCTGGTTTACCTATGAGTCGCTGAAACGAATCACGACCCAGCATCCAGAACACCATTTTTACTTCATCTTCGACCGGAACTTCTCGGAGGATTTTATCTTCTCCGACAATATCACGCCCCTGATCCAGTTCCCCCCGGCCCGTCATCCTTTTCTCTATTATGCATGGTTTGAATACAGCCTTCCATCTCTTCTCAACCGGTTGAAGCCCGACCTGTTCCTTTCCCCCGACGGCTTTCTCTCGCTTCGTTACAAGGGCAAGTCGATGAACGTGATCCACGACCTCAATTTCGAGCACTATCCAGAGGATCTTCCATTCCTCACACGCTGGTACTACCGCCACTACTTCCCCAAATACACGCAAAAGGCGGTTCGAATCGCCACCGTTTCCGACTATTCCCGTCAGGATATTGTGAAGGAGTACCACGTAAACGAAGACAAGATCGACATCGTGTACGACGGGGCCAGCGAGATCTATAAACCGCTTACTGAAGAGGAGAAAGTGATGACCCGACAGTTCTACTCCGAAGGGAAACCCTATTTTCTTTTCATCGGAGCGCTTCACCCCAGGAAGAATCTTGCCAACCTTTTCAGAGCTTTCGACCTCTTCAAAAAGACCAACCCCTCGGATGTGCAACTGTTGATCGTTGGAGCCAGGAAGTGGTGGACCCCCGACATCGATTCGGCCTACCAAAGGATGATCTACTCCAGGGATGTGGTTTTCACTGGCCGACTCAACAACGAACATCTCCGGTATGTTCTGGGTGCAGCCATTGCCCTCACTTACATCTCCTATTTTGAAGGTTTTGGCATTCCTATCGTTGAGGCCTTCCGCTGCGGTACACCTGTGATCACATCCAATGTCACTTCCATGCCAGAGGTAGCAGGCAACGGCGCATTGCTCATCGACCCTTTCGATCCTGAAACCATCGCCATGGCGATGTATAAGATTTACCAGTACAAGACCATGCGCGATGAATTAATCCAACAAGGCCATGCCCGCGAAGGGCTCTTCACCTGGCAAAAGACAGCTGACCGTCTCTGGGAATCGATCGAAAAAGCATTGAAAACCACATAACAGCATGAACATACTCCTCTTAGGATCGGGGGGGCGCGAGCATACTCTCGCCTGGAAACTGGCGCAGAGCCCCCGTTTAACTTCACTTTTCATTGCCCCGGGCAACGCCGGGACGGCAACTACCGGCACAAACCTTCCAATAGCCGTCAACGATTTCCCGGCAATCCGTGAAGCCTGTCTCCGCCACCAAATCGGGATGGTGATTGTGGGGCCTGAAGATCCGCTGGTAAACGGGATCCATGATTTTTTCCTCGAAGACCCAACTCTCCGCAACATTCCGGTAATAGGCCCAACACGAAGGGCCGCCATGCTGGAAGGGAGTAAGGACTTCGCAAAAGCGTTCCTTTCAACATATAACATCCCCACTGCCAAATACGAAACCTTCACTGCGGAGACCCTGGATCAGGGGATCACCTTCCTCGAAACACTCAATCCTCCATACGTGCTGAAGGCCGACGGACTGGCGGCCGGAAAAGGGGTGGTGATATGCCCCACACTGGAGGAGGCATCCGCAGAGCTCACCACGATGCTTTCAGACGCCAAATTCGGCTTAGCTTCCAGTAAGGTGGTGATCGAAGAGTTCCTGAAGGGGATAGAACTCTCTGCATTCGTGATCACCGATGGCATTCACTATCGCATCTTCCCCGAAGCCAAAGATTACAAGAAGATCGGCATCGGCGATACCGGTCCCAACACAGGAGGAATGGGTTCGGTCTCTCCCGTCCCATTTGCACAGGGTGAGTTCCTGGCTAAGGTGGAGCAGCAGGTGATCCGCCCTACACTGGAAGGGCTTAAAGCAGAAGGGATCACCTACCACGGCTTCATCTTTTTCGGGTTGATGAATGTAAACGGAATCCCTTACGTAATTGAATATAATTGCCGGCTGGGTGACCCTGAAACTGAGTCGGTGTTGCCGCGGATTCAGACCGATTTTGTTGAGCTTTGCCAGGCAGTGGTCAATAAGACACTCGACCAAGTGCCGATGGATTTGGATCCACGCTATACTGCCAGCGTAATGATGGTATCGGAAGGATATCCAGGTTCTTATGAAAAGGGAAAGGAGATCACCGGCCTTGACAATGTAAGTGGAAGCATCGTATTTCATGCAGGGACCAAAACTGTTGATGGCAAGATTGTTACCAACGGCGGCCGAGTGCTTGCTGTCACCTCGTTCGGCGAAACCATGGAAGAAGCATTGAAGAAATCTTACGAGAACGCAGAGAAGATTCAGTTTGAGGGAAAATACTTCCGGACGGATCTGGGATTTGACTTATGAAAGGTGATGTTGTGATGGCATGATGAAAGTCATGGCAATTAATGAGTAATTAAGTAAATGTTAGTTCGCTATTTTCGGTCAAGTTTCCCGGGGCAGTTTATTACCATTGGGGTGATTGGATTGATGCTATGGGGTGTGGGGGCTATTCATCCTCCAATGATGCCTGCTCCAGAGGGGCCAGTGCCCCTATATGCGGTTATGTATGGATGGCTTTCCGGCATCCCATATCTTGCGATGGGGATCGGATTTCTGCTAGTGATCTTTCAAGCTGTCTGGCTCAACTCCATCGTTATACACCACAACCTCGTACCGCACAATACCTCGCTGGCTGCACTGCTCTTCCTGCTCTTCATCAGCCTCCTTCCCTCCTACCTAACCCTTACACCGGTTAATATCGCCACCCTGTTTCTCCTCTTCATCCTTCGGGCTCTCCTGGAAACATATAACCAAACCGATCCGATTGAACTTGTTTACACTGCCGGCTTCTTTGTAGCCCTCTCCTCTTTTTTCTACATCCCCGCCCTGCTTTTTTATGGATTCCTGTTGAGCTGTTTCCTGGTATACCGATCCATGAAATGGCGTGTGTGGGTAAGTTCTCTGATCGGGCTGGCCACTCCATTCCTGTACTTGGTGGTGACTTACTTCCTCACCGACCACTTACCTGGCCTGCTCTCCCTCTATTCCGATTTTTTTGAGCATATGCTGATAACCATCCCTGAAGCAGGATGGAGCTCCTGGGTGCTTTTTGGTTTTCTGGGTTTGTTCACTTTACTGGGACTTTGGGACACCACCCGTCATATCAGGGAGAAGTCGGTAGAACTCCGAAAGAAGAACATCGTGCTGCTGTGGATGTTTTTCTGGTCCTTCCTGGCGCTCCTCTATGCCAACTCCCTGCAGCTCTATTTTCCGGCCCTGCTGAGCGTGTGCCTCCCGGTGTTTGTCACCAACTTTTACATGCGTTTTAGGAAGCCCTTCTGGTCTGAGCTGTTGCTCTGGTTGCTACTTATCGCTCTTTTTGCCAACTCCGCTATGGGGATTTACTTTCCCGGAATCTGAGATGCTTAAAAGCCACTATACCAGCGACCGTATCGAAGCGGGATGCGACGAGGCAGGGAGAGGCTCCCTCGCCGGCCCCCTGTTTGCTGCTGCTGTGATCCTTCCAAAAGGCTATGAACACCCCCTGCTCAACGACTCCAAGCAGCTTTCCAGGTCCCTGCGTGAGAAGCTGCGCGACGAAGTGGAACGTAATGCCCTGGCTTTTGCCGTAAGCCGTATAGAGGCTCAAACAATAGATGAGATCAATATCCTCAATGCCTCTTTTCTGGGAATGGAACAGGCTGTGAAACAGCTTACCCTGAAACCGGAACTCCTGCTGATTGACGGGAACCGTTTCCGTACCACACTGGCGATCCCTTATCACTGTATTGTGAAGGGCGATGGAAAGTTTCTTTCAATTGCTGCGGCTTCGGTGCTTGCCAAGACCTACCGGGACGACTTCATGAAAGAGCTACATGAGTCCTTTCCGCTTTATCACTGGAATAAGAACAAAGGATATCCAACGCCGGCACATCGTGAAGCCATCTCGGTTCACGGCATAACACCTCATCATCGCAAGAGCTTCAAACTAGAAGCGCAGCTGAAAATTTTATTTTAATACCTTTGTTCAACCTTTCTACCATCAGCCACAAGGATGAGGATCATCAGGCATATATTTCAGATTACACTCATCGTGATACTGGCAGTGGGAATCCCCTTTCTCGGATATCTGCTCTATGTATCCGTGGATCGTCCTGCCAAAGATCCTGTACAGGCAATCCCCGATCGCACTGCGCTCATCATCCATGTGAACAATCCGCTGGGGCTACTGGGCGAACTGACTCATAACAGCCTCATCTGGAAGGAGTTTTTTAAATACCCCGGGATAAAACCTATCCAGGAACAACTCCTGCTGATCGATTCCATGTCGCGCTGGAGCCCGGATATCCGGGAGATCCTGAAAGACTCCCCGCTTACCATTACGCTCTCACTCCACAGCCGGGCTAAGTTTGATCCTCTCTTCCTTATGCCTGTCCCGGCATCCTTAGATGGAAGTTCTTTTGTCTCATTTATCGAGGGGCACTATCCCGGTAAGGTGACCGTTCTACAGAGCCCCTACGGCCGGACCCAGATCTACCGGATCCATTTTGAGAACCTGAGAAGCGTGCTTGTTGTTTCAGTTTGGGAAGGGGTATGTATTTTCAGTTTCACAGATGCCCTGGTGAAGCGGGCAATCGACCAACTATCGTTAAATACACCGGTTTCAGTGATGAAAGGCTTCAGCACGGTTGCCTCAACCACAGGGAAAAAAGTAGATGCCAACGTCTATATTAACTTCCCCTATCTTTCTCTTGCATTATGGAAGGGAGTTAAGGAGACACATAACAAAGGGCTGGTCAAATTTGCCCGTTATGCTGACTGGAGCGGGCTGGACCTGTATCTCAAAAAGGATGAATTGCTGTTTACCGGGTTTACGATTGCTTCCGACAGCGCCATGCAAACACTGGCTCTGATGAGCGACCAGGTTCCACTCCCATTAACGATGACGAACATCCTGCCTTCCAGCACCCAGGCTTATCTCATCTATGCCCTGATAGGATATCCTGAGTATTTCCAGCGGTGGCAGTTCCGGCTTCAGCGAGCTGTCTTTTCGGCTGATGATATTGACATTTTTGCTGAACTGAATGACCAGTATGGTACTGTTGTCCGCCTCTTCTTGGATCCATGGATTGGAAGGCAGATGGGCCGGAGCTGGATCCAGACAACAACCAGGGATGGAAAAATCTCCCCTGTAACGATCCTTCAGACCACAAATGCTGATTCAGCTCGAAAAAGCCTTCTGACCCTCTCACGAATCACCGGGGGAAAAACTGATTCGACGCTCCATAATGGAGTGCCGATCTACCGCACCAGCCTCTCGGATGCCCTCAACATCTGGCTGAGTCCCCTGTTTGAGCAGTCCGACCTCACCTTTTTCACCATTACCGGGGATTACGTGTGCTTTGCACACGATGAAGAGGTATTGAAACTGTTCATCCATAATAGCCTCCAAGGAGAATTTCTAACGGAGAGTAAGCTTTACCAGGAGATCTCAGATAAAATTTCTGCTCAGGCCAACATATCCTTCTACAGCAACTCCAGGCATCTCATCGATGCGCTTCCTGAAGTACTTGCCGACGAATACCGTTCGCTCTTCCTCCCCATCCTCGATTCCCTCAAAAAATTTCAATCGGTCACCATGCAACTCTCGGCAGAGGAAGGAATGTTTTACACCAGCTTACAAGTCCGTTTCAATCCTAAAAGTGCGGAAGAGGGTCCATTGGTATGGCAGGCGACACTCGACACCCTGGTATCGGGAATCCCGCAGATCCTCCTTGCCGGAACCGGAGATACCTTTGCTGTTCTGGTAACCGACACCATGAACACCCTTTATAAAATTGACCGGAGCGGGCAAATCGTGTGGAAGCAGAAGCTCTATAGCCGGGTTCTGGGGAGTTTCCACCAGATTATGCTGACCGGAAACGACTCATTGTTTTACCTCTTCAATACCGAGAATCATCTTTACCTGATCCGCAGTGATGGGAAACTTGCCAAGCGTTTCCCGATGAAGTTCCCGGCACGTGCTTCCAACGGCTTATCCGTCATCACGCCATCTATCCTTTCCTCAACAGCTTCACCAACAGGCTCAATTTACTCCGGCTCTCCTGGAGAGTTCCAGGTGGTGATCGCTTTCAGGAACAACCGAATCTATAGTTTCGATCTGAACGGGTTGCTATCGGAACGTTGGAAGTCGCCAGAGGTGGAGGAGGAGGTAGTGATGCCAGTGAAGGTGTTGAGAGGAGACGGGAGGTCTCTTCGTCGCTCCGCTCCTCTCAATGACAATGGCGCCGCACTTGCATTAGTAGTAACAATGAAGAGTGGGAGGATGTTGATTATGGATGGCATTGGGGTGAAGAAGTTAACGCCGAAGAAAGGGTTTGCCAACTCGCCAAACTCCGAATTTTACCTGAACCGAACCAACTCAAAAGCTCCATGGTTAACTACCGATCTAAATGGGAATGTGGCCTATCTAGGGGAGAGTGGCCATGTGAGCGAGGTCAGTTTTAATACGTTTTCGGCAGATCACCATTTTCTGTATGAAGATATATTGGGAGACGGCACACCAGAGTTTATCTTTTTCGACAACAACACGCTCTATTATTACGACCGGTTTTTCAAACTGATCTATTTTTACTCATTCCGGCACGATGTTTCTCCGCCGAGTCTGGTGAAAACGGTCGACGGCACGACCTATATCGGATTCACATCTCGCACTACCAATGAAGTGTTCCTGTTTGAAAAGCAGGGATATGTAGAGATTGAGTCGGGGGTTAAGGGGACCACTCCGTTTGATATCGGCCCCCTGGAGCATACGAAAAACCTGTGCCTGGTAATTGGGGCAGGAAGGGTTGTGAAGGGCTTTAGGATAATGACTCCTCCCTAGCCTCTTCCGAATACCCAGAAAGAGAAAGTTTAGGAAGTACGGGATTTGGGGCTATAAAAATTCTACCTCAATCTTAGCACTTTTCCGGCAGGGGGCTCGTAGCCTTCGGGGAGGAGATTTTTGCGATAGAGGTTATCGATGCGGATTCCGTAGACCTGGGAAATCTCCCACATGGTTTGGTTGTTTCCGACCACATGAACTTTTTGTGTCGCTTTTCGTTTCTTTTTCTCAAGGTAGACTACCTGTCCGGGCCGTATTCCTCCAGCCCGGTTCAAGTCATTGAATGCTATCAAGTCGGAAGCCTTCAGCCGAAAATCGCGGGCGATCTTCAGGAGGTCATCATTACCGAGAGCGATTGTGCACTGGACATGGTTGTTGATATATACTTTTCGGCCGTTCGGACCAGGTGCAAAGTATGTTAATAGCGAACGGTAAGCCTCCATCAGGTTTTCGTCCGCTTGTGTAGTAACCACAGCCACGATAGCTCCTTCGGGGAGATCGTACTGATCGAGCGAGTAGCGTTCGATGATAGTGATCAGTAGGTCGGGGTATTTCGGATTGGTCGCATATCCGGCGGTTTTCAGTCCGTAAGCCCATGCTTTGTAGTTTTGGACATCGATCGAAAATAGGAACTGATAACGATTGCGGGTGGTGAGGAACTCGGAGTGGTCGTGAAATGATTCCACGGCGTTATCGTATTTCCTGAAGCATTCCTCAGGTGTATCGTCATCCATCCGATAGGTTTTCCCTGTCCATTCGTTGTGACACTTGATCCCGAAGTGGTTGTTAGCTTCCATGGCAAGTTTGCTCTGACCTGCTCTTGACTCAAGAATTGCCTGGGCGAGCTTGATGCTTGCAGGGATACCATAGGTGCGCATATCCTGGATCACAATTCCCTTGTAGGCATCGATGTAGGCACGGACCTGTTCCTCGTAAGAGGATTGAGCCTTGATTGAGAAGGATGAGAAGAGTAAGATTATAGCAAGATAGCGAGGTAGTGAAGAAGCGAGGTAGCGAAATAGCGAATTCATAATTTCGGGTTTGGATTCGGGGTTACTGGTTGAGCCGCAATAAATTGCGGTTGTCTTTCGTCCTTCGTCTTTCATCCCTCGTTTTTCATCCCTTCTCCTGTTATCAGTTGGCGGAAGCGGAAGCCTCGTTCCTCGAAGCTGCGGAATTCGTCGTAGCTGGAGGCCGCCGGAGAGAGTAAGCAAGTTGCTCCCGACCGGGTATGTTCCAGCGCGAGTGGCAGAAAGTGGTCGAACCGGTTGATATAAAACAGATTTTTTTTGGTATTTATTGTTTTGTCAATCGTTTCTATTTCGTTGCCAATCCTCCGGCCTGCGTCTCCAATGAGGATCAGCGTACGTACGGGTGATTGAACCAGGAAATCGGTGAATGGCTTGTAACTTATTCCCCGGTCGAATCCTCCCAGGATGAGAGTATCCACATCTGGAAGGGACTGCATGGCAGCGATGCAGGCTTCAGGGATCGTAGCGATGGAGTCATTCACCCAGTTGATATCGTGGTAATTTCCCAGGTATTCCATACGGTGAGCCAGGCCCTTAAATGAAGCCAGTCCATCAAGGATCGCCTCTTCGCCAGAACCCTGAAGCCAGCATGCGGTGACTGCTGCCATGATATTGCGGAGGTTGTGTTCCCCTTTCAGGTAGCGGTTGTGAAATTCGCGAACGACAAGTTCGTCCCGCCCGGGGACTCTGATGACAAGTTCACCATTTTGCCCGAAAGCGCCAATGCCGGATTGCTGATGCAGCGAGAGGGGAATAAGTTGGGGTCGTGAGAGTGGTGAGGGTGGTGAGGGTATTGAGGAAAGTGGGGGTTGAGAATGAATGGTCTGGATGTGTTTTACAATGATGGGGTCGTCGGCGTTATAGAGCAGGAAATCGCCAACTGACTGAGTTGTTGTGATCTTCATTTTGGCCCTCTGGTAGTCGTAGTAGGAAGCGTAAGCATCCAGGTGTTCCTCGAAGATATTCAGGAGCAGTGCGATATGTGGACCACGGCGAATATATTCAAGTTGGTGCGAGGAGAGTTCGTCGACGATCAGAGTTTGGGGCGTGATCCTGTCGAGAAAGTGCCAGGCAGGGGTACCAATATTCCCGAGCAGAACCGTGTCTCTCCCATCGATGGAGAGTATGTGGGTAATGAGGCTGCTGGTGGTACTCTTCCCTTTGGTACCTGTAATCCCAGTGGTTTGTCGGGCAAAAGCCTCGAGGAAAATATCTGTCTGGGAGGTGATCCGTAATGCATCGACCGGATCTTTCAGCTTTGCCAGTGAGATGCCGGGAGACTTCAGGATCAGGTCGAACCGATTCAATCCGTCGAGGTAATCTTCCCCGCAAAGGAACTCAACGTTCTGATCATCTTGAAGGACTGATTTTTGAGGCACTTCGGGATTACGATCGGCAATCCGGATTTTTTGACGAGGCCACAGTTTTCGAATCAACTGATAGGATGACTCCCCTTCCCGGCCGAAGCCCAGCAGAAGAAGTTTTTTTCCTTCCAGGCGCCGTCGAAGCAACTCAACCATTGAGGGCTCCTTTCAACAACTCTTCAAAGCGTGATGGAAGAAAATTATGCGGATTCCAGGTGTGGAGGAGGGAGGAAAAGGCTGTGGTGCAGTGGTGAAGTGGTGAAGTAGTGAAAGGGTATAATGATGAAAGGGATTGCTTCGCATCCACGTCGCTTCGCTCGTGACTTCTGCTCGCAATGACGCCGGAAGGCAATGTAGTATAGTATTCGAGGAGAGATGGCAGGGGTTTGTCACCATAATTTTCTATGGTTTCCTGTAGGGCTGCGTTCACTTCGGAGATGGTTCCCACACATTCAAAGGGTTTTTCGGTTGTAACTCCGGTAAGCTGGTCGAGGGTTGACTTCAGGCTAATGTCGTTGAGCAGGTCTTTGTGAAAGATCTCAACCAGCTGATCGGGTTTCAGAAATGGTGCCAGCAAGATGCAGGTAAAAAGGCATTTAGGACATTTCCCGCACCATGAATCGGCTTTGCTTCCTACGTTACAGCTTTTAAAGACGGGAAAATAGTTGGGATAACGCGTAAAAATGCTGGCGATCTGGATTTCGTTGAGAGGCCTGAGGAGGCTGAAGTAGTTTATTTCGGGGCTAATCCATCTACTCACATAATCTCGGAAATCTTTCTCAAATTCGAATGTCTTGGAGTACTGATGGTTGACCGGTAAACCGGGGATAGTCGTTTCGTTAGCACTGGATTCATTGGAGAGGGCGATGAATCTCTTCCCGGAGATGACGGCTGAGAGGATGCTTATAAAGGAGAGTAGTGCCGAAAAAGGAGTATGCCCGTTGAGGAACCCTTCATCATTAAGTTGAAGGAGGAGCGGATCGATGGAACGATTGATCCCGATCATTCCCGCGTGTGCGAATCCTGCCATGAAAATACTATGCACGCTTGCTCCACGGGGGTTAAGGATAAGGGGTGTGACGCCCGGAAGTTTCCGTAAAATCTCAAGGCTTACTATCGAGTCTTTACCCCCTCCTACCGGAACAATCACATCGGGTTTCAGGGTGCAATGGACCGGAGAGAGATGTTCTTCAGAAGCAACATTTACATCAATGAAACGTTCTATATCTGTGGAGATGGAGTTGAGGAAAAAAAATTCTCCGAGGCCGTTAAACCAACACTTTTTCCACCATGATACTTGATCTATAGTGAGTGCATGTGGCTTGATGATCAGTTGTTTCGGGCAGGCTGCTTTCCAATAACTGATGAGTTCGATCAGTCCCAGGTGAAAGACCAGGTTGGGAATGAGTTCCATGATCTCATCTTCAGGGATAAAAAACTCTTTGTGCGGGATAAAGATGGTGGGGGCAAATTGAAAGCGGTCGGACAAGTTGAAATAGAATCGTATATCCAGCCCATGGCCAGAGTAGCTAAAGTCATAACCTTCATAGACAAAAAAAGGATATTCATCCCTTAGTTGCAGGAATTTGTCATGATGGTTTGACTTCTCCATGAATTGGTATTATATTTGCTAGGAGGCTCTCGCAAATGTAACAAATTTTCGAATATGACAGGGCGTCAGATCATCAAACCAAAACAGGGAATCATTCTGATATCGGAACCTTCACTGAAAGACTTCTATTTTCGTCAGTCAGTAGTCTTGCTAGCCGAACACAATGAAGAGGGGACTTTCGGGGTGATCGTAAATAAGCCGATTGATATACGTCTTGACGAGGTGATTAGCGGGTTTTCAGGAATTGAGTACCAGGTTTACCTGGGAGGGCCAGTAAAGACTGACAGCATCTTTTTCATTCACACACTTTCACACATTGAGAACAGTTTACGAATCATGGATGGACTCTTCTGGGGAGGTAATATTGAAGTGATCCGAGACCTGATGGAAGCTGGTGAACTGAGGGAGAATCAGATACGTTTTTTTCTGGGGTATTCAGGATGGAATCCCAACCAGCTTGACCAGGAGATCGGTGAAAAATCGTGGGTGTTGTCGCAAGGGTCTGTCAATGAAGTCATCAACAATCATCCTGAAGAGTTATGGTCGAATTACCTGAAAAACATGGGTAACGATTACGCTATCTGGGCCAACTTCCCTCCCGACCCCGCCCTGAATTAACAATGCTCGGTTCATAAGTCCTTGAATCCTGTCCTAACCGTAGATATTCTCATCTTATATTTGTCTTCAAAGGCACAATTATCACTGCCCGGATATGGTATTGAAGGTATCTGCTATTTTTCTTGTTGCGATTGGAATCTGGCTTGCAGTTGGCATGGACACAATTCATGCACAGGAGTCGTCGTGGGCTCACCGTCAGGATTTCGCCTCCCCTCCACGGGTGCAAACTGTTGGATTTTCCATTGGAGATAAAGGATATATTGCCACCGGAACTGACGGGATGAGCGACCATCTTTTACAGGATCTCCAGGAGTATGATCCGGGAAGTAACACCTGGACCTTTAAGTCGAGCCTTCCGATTCCCCTTCGTGGGAGTGCTGCTTTTTCGATTGGCAGCAAGGCTTACATTACCACTGGAGGAGGATCTTATGGATTGAATTACCAGATGCTCGAGTGGGATCAGGGGGCCAATGTCTGGAATACCCGTGCAACTTTTCCGGCGGGTCGAGGGAGGATGTCGGCGGTTGGTGTTACTATAGGTAACCGCGGATACATTGGTACCGGTTTTGATTTGGCTGAGCGGGCGTTAAACGACTTCTGGGAGTATGATCCTGTAAGCAACAGCTGGGCGCAGAAGACCTCCTTGCCCGGAAGCAGTCGTTGCTATGCCACGGCTTTTGCGATCGATGACAAAATTTACATAGGGCTAGGTAACAATGGTACTGCCTACCTGAAAGACTGGTGGGAGTATACACCATCCACCGACACATGGAGGCGTATGGAGGATTTGGCTGGGGATGCACGCACAGGAGCAATGGGATTTTCAGTAAATGGGAAAGGGTATATCATAGGTGGTATAAGTTACACATTCAGTCCCCTCAGGGATATATGGGAGTTTGATCCGATCCAGAACACCTGGACCCAGCTTGACCGGTTTCCCGGATCCAGCCGTGGTTATGGAGTAAGTTTTGTAATCAACAACAAAGGATACATAGCAGCAGGTACCTCTGCTGAAGGGTATCTTTTTGACCTCTGGGAGAGTTTCCCAGGCACCATGGTTCGCCAGTCAATTCCTAAAGATGATCCGTTCAGCAATCCCGTTGTAATATCGCCAAATCCATTTTTCTACCGATTTTTCCTGAAGATGCGGCATCCTTATACAGGGATTCTGGAACTCACGATCACCAATATGCGCGGCCAGGTTGTCTTCCGCCAGAATATCAACAAAGACGCTGAATACATTGTCAGATGCTACGAGATTGACTATCTCCCTGACGGGTTGTTTGTATTTCGCGTGAAGGACCCGACAGGGTTAATTGATACGAAGCAGACGGTGATACATAAGTCGTTTGGCATCTAGGAAGTAAAATTCCCCAAGTCATGAATAGCACGCGATTTTCTTTAAGGTTCCAGGATGTTGTCGTAGTTTGTGCTATCATAATCATTTTGTTGCCATTTTTTTTGTTTCCTGCTGTATATGAGGCGTACCGGAGCTTGAATGCAGCGCACGGTTATGTAATGGCGTTTATGAAGTTTGCCATTCTGGCCACGTTTGGCGAGTGCATCGGGTTGCGGATCAGAACAGGTAGGTATATTCAGCCGGGGTTTGGTATTTTGCCCAGGGCGTTGGTTTGGGGATTTCTGGGCGTTACGATCAAGATGGCTTTTGTGATCTTTGCTGAGGGGACTCCACTCATGATGCAGGAAATGGGTGTTCACTTCCCTATGCAAGATGCATCTGATGTTTTACGGGAGCCTGGATTCTCTTGGTTGAAGTTACTGACTGCTTTTACTACAAGTGTCACCCTGAATTTGTTTTTTGCTCCTGTGTTCATGATTTCCCACCGTATCACTGACATGCACATTCAGGCTACAGGGGGCACGCTGGGAGGTTTTTTCACGCCAATCCGAATTCGATATCAATTTCAGACCCTCGATTGGACAACAATGTGGGGTTTTGTGATCAGCAAGACCATACCGTTATGGTGGATTCCCGCTCAAACGCTCAACTTTATGCTACCTGGAGAGTGGCGGATATTGGTTGCAGCATTGTATAGCATCATTTTAGGGGTTATTCTATCCGTTGCAATCTCAATGGAGGAGAGGAGAAAATAATAATTTACACCAATGAATGATTGTGTAAAGCCAGTAAGTACCAAGGAACGAATTTCTAGTATTGATATTCTTACATTGTACTAATTGTTATTGCAACTATTGGTGCTGTCTCTTATTTTGGATTCGAAAAAACAGTCAATTACCAAAGTCTTTTTGTAGCAAGCAGTTACCTATTATCCATTATTTTCTATGGCTGGGGTTTCGGATTATTTGGCCAAACACAAGTTACTACAGTTGTCCTGATAGGAATCTGTGTGTATGCATTCCAGGTAGTCTTAAGTTCGATCTGGTTTAGGTTTTACGACCAGGGTCCCTTAGAAAAAATATGGAGAAAGTTGTCCTACAAAAAAATTACTTTTTCGTAGGGGGGAATTTCAATAGGTTCTTCTGCTGCCAATCAGTAAAAATATCTTTTGCAATCGTCGTTGCAGACTGATCAACATAGTTCGGATCCGTAACAGAGATATCTGCCGTCCAAATAGCATCTTTTGACGCCTTGGTATACAAGCTTGACTTCAAATTTACAACTGATGTAGTTGTCCAGTATCCGCCTGTTGTTACTGCTGCTCCACCGTAATATCCAGGTCCGCCATAGTAGCCGCCACCATAGCCGCCACCATAGTACCCGCCACCCCAGTAACCACCACCCCAGTAACCACCAAAGCCGCCAGTAACATAAGTAGTTGGAGGGACGTAGTTTTGTGATTTATCTGTACCAGTATATGTGAACACAAGTATTGCATCAGCGCCGACACTGTCGCATTTCTGCTTGATTTCATCAATGGTGTATTTAACACTTGGATTCAGAAAATCGAGTGAACCAATGGCTTTCAATCCCATCGTATTGAAATAAGTGTCCATTGACTGTTCAAACGGTTTCACATATTCAAGTTTGTCAAATAATGGCATGACAACAACATTCGATATTTGCGTATTAACTGCTGGGTTCTTCCAACTTGTCATGGTGACAGGAGAACCGCAGGAAGTGATTACAAAAGCAGTCACGACTGCCAAAAGGCCAAAATAAATTCTTCTTGCGCTCATGGGGTTTTGTTTTTATGTTTTCAGGACAAAGATATGAAATATACGAAAGAAAATACGATTCATTTAACATCGACTTGCACATCCACCACCTCATACATGCTCTTGCCGTCTTGCTCCATTGGCTGGTAATAGGTATCTCCAACCTGCACATAAGTCACATTGCTAATTTTTACCTCTTTCCCTCCATCAGGCAGGTTTTCAACAACAGTTCCTGCGGTTGGAGGCACCACGGAATAATTATCGCCTGTTTTTTCATAATAGGTTCCACCATAGTAGTAGTTGTTTGTGGTTTCGTTCACAACTACGGTTTGAGAACCAGGAGGTAATTGAGGAACGCTAGCACCAACTGGTGCCTCAACAACAGTATAGCCTCCATTCGATGCAACGTAATAAACACCCTGGTCGTAATAATATTTCTGATTTGCAACCGTGATGATCATTGCAGTTACAGCCATCGACGCAACAAAAAATCCAAATGGGTGGAAAGCTGGACCCCAATAGAAAGGATGATAGGGGTGATAGTGATATGGATGATAACAATTGTAGCGATAGCCGCCATATGTAAATGGAGGCTTGGGATATGGCCTTGGAGCAGGCCTGACTACCACATTGCGAGTATTCTTAACCATTACATTCTTGTTACTCTTATCAATATTCGGCTTATTGCCGCTACTTTTGTCTACACTATTTTTGATATTAGTTGAACCTCCCTTATTTTCGGTCCCTTTATCAGGCAAAACTCCCCGGCTCCCACCTGCCCCGGTTGGTTTTCCAACTTCACGTGTTGCCGGACGCTGGCTACCGCCATTTATTGACCTGCTGGGAGTCCTGCCGTCTGGTCTCGAAACGTTGTAATTTGAAGGCCGGGACATTGAAGAGCCTGATGGTCGCGATATGGATGAACCTCCTCTTCCACCGGCAGGCCGGTGCCCCATCCGCTGAGCAGTTAATGGAAGAGGTAAAAACATTCCAATGAATAATACCAATGCAAAAAGCTTTCCTAATTTTCTATTTATATCAGTCATGATTTCTAATTATTTTATTTGGAAAGGATGGTGATCTCAGCAGCTTCAGGAGGAGGTGAAAATTCGAACATTGCCATTGGAAGTACCGGGTTTATCTGCCAGTTCGAAAAAGAAGCCTCATATTGCATGTGGTTCTCATCGTTGTAGTTAATCACGAACTTTACAGGCAGGTTAAACGAATCCTCCGACACCCATATCTGGACACGCATGCTATTGTTAGCTGCCAGGATGTGAAAACATGGTTGTCCATTGACACGTTTTTCTCCAAGGTATCTGAGTTCAGAAAAATTTTTCAGTATATCATCAGTGAATGTGGGGTAAAAGAAATCGGCAGCTGGAAATTCAATACCATAACTATCATTCATATAATCAATCGTTTCCATAATTGTTGGCGGAGTTTCAACCATGGCATAGTTATTTTCATCGTATGAATAATAAGCAAACTGGCTGCCGTTGTACCAAAAACCACGATGGCCTTTATCACCATTTAACTGGACGTTCATTTTGTTGGGACCTGCCAGAAAAACATCCGAGATCCCATTCGACTTTATAACTCCAAAATCATGATCGGTTACATCTACAGAAGAGGTCAATGTAAAACTGCATGAATTCAGATCACCGATGACATCACTCATTCGATCAAGAATCATGACAGCCCCTTCATCTGTTTTGAGTTCCTGGGCAAGCAACCCCAGAGAGACGATTGACAAAAAAAGGCTTAAAAAAAGATTTTTCATCCGTTAAATTTTTAATGCGTTTTACAAAATTATATTTTTTTACTTAATCCAAATTACATTAATTAGTTTAGTCCATCAATTCAGAGGAGTCCCTGCTTCAATTATACCGTTTCAACAAACTCACTATAGACTCTTGCACCCGGGTCACCAGCTCTTCGATCAACACACCTTCTGGTTCAACCGGATCTAAAACCGTGTAAGTGATCTTTTGACCGAAATTCATCGGGAAATAACCCCGTTGCAGCAACTGGCAATGACCATCAATCACAAAAGGGACAATTACTGCCGACGGGGCAGCACGTAGCAGTGTATTGATTCCAGCCGACTTAAATTTCTTCACTTGCCCTGTCTTGCTTCGTGTCCCTTCCGGAAAGATACAGGCTGCATAGTTATTTTCCTGGATCAGCCGGCCAAGCTTAAGTATCTCCTTCACAGCCTGGGTTCCGCTGCTCCGGTCAATTAATGCCGATTTCCCATGCTTCAGGTTATGTGAAATACTGGGCAAATTTCTGGAGAGTTCAATCTTGGAGATGAATTTGGGATAGTATTTCCTGAATCCCCAGATGACAGATGGGATATCATACATGCTCTGATGATTTGAAATGATGATAATCGGCCTGTTTTCAGGAATCTTTTCAAATCCCGTGAAGGTAATCCTGCAACCCAACAGGTATAGACCGTTCATCAGACAAAGGTTCAGGATATCAACCGCCTTTTTTCGTGCCGGATCACCAAATAGCTGGAGTGCGATGACCTGGACAGGATGAAATACAAGTAACATCATCAAGAAGTACAGATGAAATATTGGAGTAAGGAGATAGCTCAAAATCGTTTTCATGGCTTAAACAGTTTCATGCATGAGTTACCAGCCAGCCATCCTGTTGAATAGGAGATCTGCAGGTTATAGCCACCTGTATCAGCATCCAGGTCAATCATCTCCCCGGCAAAATAGAGACCCGATATCAATTTCGACTCCATTGTTTTTGACGAAATTTCAGCCGTAGGGATACCTCCTGCTGTGATGATAGCCTCTTTAAAGGAGCGATGATTGATTATCCTGAAGCGTAAATTCTTCAGGAGATGCCGGATCTGTTTTCGTTCCTTTGATGAGACCTGATGACACTCTTTTTCAGGATCAAATCCTAAAAGATCAATGAAAACGGGAACCATTGTCGCCGGTAACCAGTAGCGAAAAACATTGTTAATCCTTTTTTTACCGTGCTCATCCAGGTCGCGAAGCAAACGATTATCAAGTTTTTGCTCATCGAGGGCAGGTTTCAGGTCAACGGTGATCTCTACATTGTTATTTTTGCGCAGTTCATCTACAACCAACCTGCTCAGAGTCAGGATAATGGGCCCTGATAGGCCAAAGTGTGTGAAGATCATTTCACCAAAGTCTTCACCCACTTTTTTCTCATTAACCCATACAACAGCTTTTACATTCTTCAGGTTAAGTCCTTGCAGTTTCTGTGCGATGGTACCCTCAGTTTCCAATGGTACAAGTGCGGGCCTGACGTTTTCTATGGAGTGCCCCACTTCTCTGGCCAGCTGGTAACCCTCTCCATTGGAGCCAGTGGCCGGATAGGAGTTGCCCCCAGTCGCGAGGATGACACTACGGGCCTCAAATTTTTGTCCGTTTGCCTGAAGTCCCTGGATGGCGTTATTCTCAACGATCAATTTCTCAACCCGATAGCCGCAACGTATCTCTACTTTCATTTCCTTGACCCATCTCAGCAGGGCATGTAACACATCTGCGGATTTGTTGCTGGCTGGAAAATAGCGTCCACCACGTTCAAGTGTCGACTCAACACCGAATTTATGAAGCAGCTCTATTATCTCTTTCGAAAAGAATTGCGAAAAAGAATTGCGCAAAAAGCGGCCATTGGGGTGAACATGCGTGATGAAGTCGCCAATGGTATCATCGTTTGTTATGTTGCACCTTCCCTTCCCGGTAATCAACAGTTTACGGCCTTCCTGCCGCATTTTCTCCAGTACCAACACCTTCCCGCCCAGCTCTGCAGCCCTGCCTGCTGCCATTAAACCGGCCGGTCCGGCTCCTACTACGATTACATCGAAACTACCCATGTGATGCAAAGGTACCTGTTACTGAAAATAAAAGCGTACCTTTGTAAACAAAATTATCATATGGGAAGATCGCAAGAGACATTCAATAAAAAAGATGTAAGAAACAAAAAGGAGAAGAAGAGAAAAGAGAAAGAGAAGAAAAGGCTGGCCAGAAAAGACAACGAGAAGACAGGTAGTCTGGATGACATGATCGCTTATGTTGACGAAAATGGAATGATCACTGCGACCCCTCCTGATCCCAGTAAAAAAAGAGATATTAAATTAGAAGATATCGAGATTGGTGTCCCAACACGCGATAATGAACAAAACGACGATCCAATCAGAAAAGGGATCGTCTCCTTTTTTAATGATTCGAAAGGGTTTGGGTTTATCAAGGATTCAGAAACGAAGCAAGGTGTTTTTGTACATGCAAATAACTTACTTGAAGATATTAAAGAGGGCAATGTTGTTTCCTTCGAAGTTGAGATGGGACACAAGGGGCCTACAGCAATAAGAGTTAAAATTTTCAAGGAGAAGAGTCCTCCGCCCCCTCCTATTCCTCCTGCAACTGTTCCTTCGCCTGATTCAGATACAGATACTGCTCTTCCTCCTGCCAATACGCCACCTTCTGCCAGCGAAATTTAACAATTCTATTTGTATCTTGCACTCCGATTATTAGGCAAACTACTTAAAGCGTAATCTCTTTATGAAACGATTCATGACATCAGCATGGACGATGTTGTTTTTAGCGGCATCACTGTCATCCTTTCCCCAAAACGATAACGTAGTCAGGAAGATTATCGAGATCGGAAAAACCGATAACCGAACCATGGAGCATCTCGATATTCTTTGCAACCGCTTTGGTGGCAGACCAATTGGCTCCGATGCGTATGAAAATGCAGCCGAATGGGCGGCCCATAAATTTCGTGAGTGGGGCATGGATGTGATGATGGATGAAGCCGGAGAATTGCCCGTCGGCTTCAACCGGGGACCATGGTTTGGACGAATGTTAGCTGTTAATGGCATGAATCTGCATTTTGCGACACCTTCTTACACCGCCGGGACCAAAGGCGTGCAAACCGGGCATGTGTTACTGGAGCCCAAAACACAAGAGCAGTTTGACAGGATGAAAGGAAAGTTGAAGGGGGCATGGGTCCTTATCACAGGAGAGAGTGACGGGTTCCCGATCGATTATTCTAAAAAGGGAGCCCATCGGCGTGACTCTATTATTGCACTGAATGAAGAGATTGCAAAGAAAAATAATGAAATCCGTCGCTACAACCGTGAAAAAGCAGATTCGCTCCCCGAAAAGGAGATGACCTCTTATGTTGAAGAACCAGCCCTGTTTTACAGTCAAATGAGAGAGGCAGGGATTCTAGGCATCATTCAGTCGACACCAGTGCCCATCCGGGTGCTTTATGACCGGAAAAACATCGACAGCATGACATTTGAAACCCTGCCCACCATCCCAGATATCAAGTTAGATGAGCACCAGTATGCCATTATTGAACAAATGGCGAAGGAGAGGCAAAACTTCCTTCTGGAGTTTGATATAAGGAATCATTTCAAGATGGGACCTGTGAAATACCATAACGTGATCGGGGTTATTCCAGGCACAAAATATCCTGATGAATATGTGATCATGGGTGGTCACCTTGATTCTTACGATGTTGCTACAGGTGCTGTGGACGATGGGTCAGGAGCAACGCCTGCCATGGAGGCAGCACGGCTGATTATGAAAGCAGAAGGAACCCCAAAGCGTACAATCCTTGTCTGCCTGTGGGCAGGTGAAGAGTTTGGCCTGCTGGGTTCAAAAAGCTGGATTAAGCGCAACGGGGATGACCTGAATAAGATATCCAACATGTTTAACCGCGATGGGGGCCCCACTGTCCCTACAGGCATGAGCGTTTCGGAAGCGATGTGGGACGATATGGAGAAAATCTGCAAACCCATAAATTCCATCGATCCCAATTTTCCGTTTGTTTTGGAAAAAAGAGAACCACGGAAACGTCCGAAGCATGCCTGGGGAACTGACAGTGGTCCGTTTGCTGTGGAAGGTGTACCCACCATGACTTTCAGCACAGGGGATCCAAAAGGCTACGATTTCAGCTACAGGGAGATCTGGCATACCGAACGGGATCTATACAACAAAAGCATTGCTGAATACCAGGAACATACAGCAATATTAACGGCCATCGTTGTTTACGGTGTTGCCAGCCTCGATCACCTCTTGTCCCGTGAAGGCTACTACCTTCAACCTGAAGAGCAAAATGAATCATCTGATTGAATCGAAGGTGTATAAAAAATCAATCTCACACATTACTCCCGGAGCAAGCCAGGGAGTATTGGTTTGAATACAAATTCACCCCGGTGAGAATGATTTCCGTTCGAAACTCCCTGAATACTTCCCGTGCAGATTTCAGGGGAGATAATCATATTTTTCTACGTTTAATCACTGATGGGAAACTGAGATTATTTAAATTCTACGATTACATGGGAACAGTGATGGACCTGTTTATGCCCAGATCGTATAAGAATGGAGGCAAGTACAATCTTCAATGGAACCTGAATGGAGTTCAATCAGCAGTCAAGCTGGAAGGAACGCTCAACAACCCTTCCGACCAAGATTCCGCCTGGATGGTAGAGATCGCTATCCCCTGGGGGGCTTTCCATGGTGAAGGGCATTCAGATCCAGCTCCGGAACCAGGCACCAGCTGGCGTATAAATTTTTCACGTGTACAATGGAATCTGGAAATCCATGATGATACCTATCGGAAAGCCTCATATCTGTCAAGAGGTAAGTCATTGCCTGAAAACAATTGGGTGTGGTCGCCAACCGGAGTGATCGACATGCATGTTCCTGAAATGTGGGGTTATGTTGAATTTGCCGGGGCTACTCCTCCTCCGAGATGGTGGGTATGGATCGGTCAGGGTGCTCGAACTGCTGATGAATGGAAAACAATACTTCACGAACTCAACCTGTTTGGAATCAGGGGTCTTCTGCTTAATGCTGATACTGCTATGCTGGCAAGAGTAGTCTCAGTTGCTGCACCTCTCGGGATGGAAGTCCATGCATGGATCTGGACAATGAACCGCGGAGATGCCAATCCTGCATGGCTCGATTACAACATGCTGGGACAATCCCTGGCAGAGGAAAAGGCTTATGTGGATTATGATAAATTCATGAATCCCGCTCTTCCGGAAGTCAAGGTATTCCTGCAGAAAAAATTCCGGGAACTGGCTTCCGTGAAAGGATTAAAAGGGATCCACCTGGATTACATCCGCTATGTGGATGCCATTCTTCCATCAGGCCTTCAGCCAACGTACAACCTCATTCAGGATAATATTATGCCACAGTTCGATTATGGCTACCATCCGGTAATGGTTGAACTTTTTAAGGACCAACACAACCTGTACCTGGTAGAAAATTCAGATCTTGCAACCGATTCCTTGTGGCTCAGCTTCAGGATGAATGAGCTGAACCGAACTGTAGAACTCCTCCGTAAAGAAGTTAAAGCCCAGGATCTGTCAATTACGGCAGCTGTATTTCCAACTCCGGAGATGTCGCGGAGGATGGTAATGCGGGATTGGGATTCGTGGAAGCTTGATGCTTACTTCCCGATGATTTATAGCAACTTTTATGAGAAGCCGGTTGCATGGATCCGTGAAGCGATGGAGGAGAACAAGCGGATTCTTCCGGCAACGCCTGTGATTTGTGGACTCTATTTACCCGCACTTCAAAAGCATGATCAATTTACCCGGGCAGTTTACGCCGCCATAGCCGGGGGAGCAGATAAACGCAATGGAATGTTTCGGGTTTTAAGTATATTAGCAGTCTGGATACTGGATACTGGGTTCCGGATGCCGGATATCAGATGCAGTTTGCAGTTGGCAAAATGTTTTTAATTTTTAATTCTGAATTAATTGAGATGTCTGAAGTTGATGTAATGAATTATTTCGGGAAGGTGCCTGATGAGGGGATCGGAAACCGGGAGCAAAAACCACCACCATCGCCTCGTGCAGAAGCTGCCCGGGCACGCTATTTTGAAACGAGGTCGTCGGCTTCAATGGAATTTCCTTACTGGTACACCCGGCGTTGGGAGGAGCTGGAAGGAGAGATCCCTATTATCCGTCGGGCTGAAGCTCTGAAAGCAGGTTTTGAGCACCTTACCCCCTCCATCTACCCGGGAGAACTATTGACCATGGGGAAAGCTTCCTATCTGCGTGGTTCATTTCCGATGCCCTGGCTTTCCGAAGCCTTTTTTATGGCGGCAGAAGACAAATTCTACCAGGAGGCGCTGGATTCGGGAAAACTCACGGCCGATACCTTTACCACGATGGGGACTGGTGGAGGCAATGTGACAGAGAGTGTGGGTAAGGTGATCTCTATCGCCGGAAAGTTCGGGATTCGTGTAGAGGAGATGCCTGTCATGATCGAAGTAGCCAAACGGTGGAAGGATAAATCGGTTGACGATGTAGGGCACAAGTATGAACAGATGGTTCCCGGCTACAAAGAGAAAGAGGCGATCATGCGATCGGTCATCTGCATGTTCGACTCAGGATACACACTCCCCCAGGGACGCGAGGTAGTAAACTACTACTACCCATTGCAATTCGGTATCGAAGGGATCAAAAAGATCTGTAATGAGGGGATCGCCGAAGTTGCCGGGAAACCTGGCATGGACCGGCTGTATTTCTACCAGTCGGTCAAGGTCATGCTTGAAGGGATTCAGGCTTGGATCAGGAATTATGCCAAAGAAGCATCAACTCTCGCCAGCCTGGAGAAAGAGACACAACAGAAAAAGGAGTATGAGGAGATGGCTGAACGACTCGAGTGGATTTCGGCCCACCCCCCCCGCAACTTCCACGAAGCGTTGCAACTCCTCTGGACATTCCATATTGCCATATTAAACGAAGATGCCATTTCGGGACTGTCACCCGGCCGTGTGGGGCAGGTCCTCTTTCCTTGGTGGGAGCGCGATATGAAATCAGGATTGCTCGATGTTGACAAGAGCCTGGAGCTCCTTGAGTGCATGAGGATGAAGTTCACCGAGATCGATTGCTTCGCCTCCATGGGAGTCGTCGGTGGTGTCTTGTCTGGCAACACATTCAACAACCTTTGCCTCGGAGGGCTTACAAAAGATGGAGGTTCAGCGGCTAACGAACTGGAGATGCTGATCCTGGAAGCTGGAATCAGGTGTGATACACCCCAGCCTACACTTTCGGTCCTTTATGATGAAAAGCTTCCGGAGGAGTTCCTGCTCAAAGGTGTGGAGTGCACCAAGATCGGTACAGGATATCCGGCCTGGGTAAGTAACCAGGTCGCCATGGAGTTTTTGCTTAAGAATTACGGCCATGAAGGAATGGCTCTTGAGGAGGCGCGGGCCTGGGCTATCGGTGGGTGTCTGGAGACCTCTCCGGGATGCTGGATGCCACTGGAACTTGACGGAGAGACCCATTGGATCCCAGGCGGTTCTGCACCGGCAACCAGTGTCGGAGTGCATTTTATATCCCTCCCAAAAATCCTGGAGGTGACCCTCTTCGATGGCATGGATATGCGGACCGGTGAGAGGATCTTTCCCTCCCACGGGTTAGCACTCGACAGCTATGAAGAACTGTGGCAGGCATTCAGAGATTACTTCAGCCGGGCCGTCCATGTGCTCACCCTCACCAACAATATCCAGCATGATGCCTGGCGGAAAATTGCCCCGTCGCTTGTCAACTCCATGCTGAAGCCCGACTGCCTGGAACTTGGGAAGGATATCGGGCAGATGGGAAGCAGGTACAACACCACGTTCAACGTGGAGACGACAGGCACGGCGAACCTTGTCAACTCTCTTGCAGCACTAAAATTGAACGTGTATGATGAGACACATTATAGACTGGAAGAATACCGGGATGCGATCCTGGCCAACTTCGGCTATCATACGGCAAAAGAGACAGGTTCATTCTCTCTATTAGATCAGTTGCCTAACGATGCCTTCGATTCATGGAAGCGGATTCACAAACTCTCGATGGAGTCACCCAAGTATGGCAATGACAATCCTTTTGTTGATGGCATCCTGCGTGATTGGGAACAGTGGTTCTGCGCCATGACTCATGAATACAGGTCGATCTACGACCAGCCGCTCTACGCCTGCCAGATTTCGGTATCAACCCACGGACCCATGGGTGCTGTCACTCTGGCTTCCGCCGATGGGCGCCTCTGCGGCACTACCTTTTCGGATGCCTCGATGTCGGCCTATCCCGGCACTGACCGGAACGGGCCGTATGCCCTGTTCAACTCAGCCACATGCTGGGACCATTCGGAGTCGCAAAATTCGCAGCTCAACATAAAAATCCATCCATCGGCTGTAAAAGGGAGGGAAGGATCGAGGAAATTTCTGGAACTGATCAGGGCTTATTTAAGAAAGGGAGGATTTCATGTGCAGTTCAATATAGTGGATTCGAGGATGCTGAAAGAGGCCCAGAAAGAGCCGGACAAATACAGGGGATTGATGGTTCGCGTGGCGGGATTCACCCAATACTGGGTAGAGCTTGGAAAACAGATCCAGGATGAAGTCATAGCGCGAACGGAATACGAGGAGATATAAAGAAATTGCTATAAATACCCCCCGACCCTCAAAAAGGGGAGTAAGTTCCCTTCAGGCTAGCCCGCCAATAAGGAGGGGGATTTAGGGGTAAGAAAATGACCTAATGACCAATATGAACGATACCTGTAACGATTGCAAATTTTACCTGCCGGTGGATGTTTTCAGAGGGATCTGTAAAATCAGTAAGGCGAATATACTTCCAGAGGACTCGTTTTGCAAGGATGCTGAGAAGCTGCCCAAATGCAAGTTCTGTAGAAACTACAAAGAGGAGAAAGAGCATCTCGGAACGTGCAAGGGGAGCATCCTCGCCTACCCCGACATGGTGGCTGTAACGTGTCCTGATTTTGAATGGGTCCAGTAGAACTGACCGGCACGCTGTTTGACATCCAGGGCTTCTCTGTTCACGATGGCCCCGGATGCCGGACGCTGATCTTTTTCAAGGGATGCCCCCTCTCCTGTCGTTGGTGTTCCAATCCTGAAGGCAAGAATCGATTTACCGAACCTCTTTACCGCCAACAGAAATGTACCCTTGACTTATTGTGTGTTGACGCTTGTCGGCATCAGGCCATAACTGAAGAGTTTGGGAACCTGTTAATCGACCGGACTCAATGTGTTTCCTGCACAACGTTTGATTGTGCTGCCGCTTGTTGCACCGGAGCTTTGCAGCAGGGAGGTTATGTTATGCCGGTAAGTGAACTTTACCGTCTGATTCAGCGTGACAGGCAGTATTGGGGAAGCAGGGGTGGAATAACCCTTACTGGAGGTGAGCCTTTTTTTCAACCTGATTTCGCCACGGCCATCCTGAAACGTTGTCATGATGCCTACGTGCATACTGCTGCGGAAACCTGCGGAGAAGTTCCGCTGTCGTGGATGAAACCGTCGCTCCCCTACCTCGACTGGCTGTTTTTTGATCTCAAGCAGATAGATCCAGATCTTCACAGGGAGTGGACGGGCCATTCGAACAAACAGATCCTGGAAAATGCCAGATGGCTGTCTGGGCATTTTCCCGGCCGGATGGTCTATCGCATGACTGTAATACCGGGTTACAATGATCAGCCGCAACACACCCGCCTGTTAGCCAGGTTCATCACTTCGACCAGCAGGAGAGAGATCAACCTGCTTCCATTGCATCACCTGGGTCGTGAAAAATACCCGCTTACAGGCCGCTCCTACTACACTAGCATCCTGAAAACTCCTTCCCGGGAATCGATGCTTCGTATGAAGGAGATTCTGGAAGGGGAAGGAGTCAGCTGCTATGTGAGTAGTGAAACACCTTTTTAAATGGCAGTTGGCAGTTGGGAGCAAGTCCATGCCTAACCCCTAATCGCTACTTTACGTTTTCAACAAGGCGATTGTTAATAAAATATCAGGGGCCCTCTTCTGTAGTGCCGAAAAACATTGGAAATTTCGGAATTATTTGCCAATTTTGCCTGCAAGAAACCAACCAAGCTAATCAACTACACGAATTATGAAAGATACCCCCATCCCATATGAGGTTGTCAGCAGGCATATAAAAGAGAGCAACATTCGCAATATTGGAAAGGCCTCTATCCGCGAGATCAAGCGACTAATCAATGGCATCGAGCAAGAAACAGGTCTGAAGTATGTGCGAATGGAGATGGGTGTCCCCGGGCTAAAAGCATCCGATATTGGGATAAATGCGGAGATTGCAGCCCTGAAGTCGGGAGTTGCTTCGGTCTATCCTGAGATTGAAGGGATTGTGGAACTCAAAAAGGAGGCCTCCCGGTTTGCCAAACTTTTTCTGGATATTGACATTGATGCGGGCCATTGCATCCCTACTGTTGGCTCCATGCAGGGAGGGTTTGCTGCGTTTATTACACTGGCCCGTTTTCACAAAGAGAAAGATACTACCCTTTTTATCGACCCCGGATTCCCGGTTCACCGTCAGCAACACATCATCCTGGGCCAAAAATTCGATTCCTTCGACATCTATGATTACCGAGGCGAGAAATTGAGAGATAAACTGGAATCCTATTTTTCCAAAGGTAATATCCACTCGGTACTGTATTCCAATCCCAACAACCCTTCATGGATTTGCTTCACAGATAAAGAGCTCCGTATTATTGGAGAGCTTGCAACAAAATACGGAGTGGTGATTCTTGAAGATCTGGCTTATATCGCAATGGACTTCCGGAAAGATTACTCGCAGCCCGGAGTGCCACCTTACCAACCAACTGTAGCTAAGTACACCAACAATTACATCTTGCTTGTAAGCAGCTCCAAAGCATTCAGTAACGCTGGACAAAGGGTGGGATTGATGATGATGTCTGATCGCTTGTTTAGCAGCCAATCGGATGATCTGCTACGCTATTATACGACGAATATCCTGGGAAGGGCTATGATTTATGGCACCGTCTATGCGTTAAGTGCAGGTGTCACACATTCTGCTCAGTATGGTCTTGCGGCCATGTTGAAAGAAGCCAACGACGGTACTTACAATTTCGTTGAAGTGGTTAAAGAGTACGGGCACAAGGCAAAGATCATGAAAAAGCTTTTTACGGATAATGGATTCCGTATAGTCTACGACATGGATGAAGATGACCCGATTGCAGATGGCTTCTATTTTACTATCAGCTATCCCGGATTTACAGGTGAAGAGTTACTTGAAGAGTTGTTGTATTATGGTGTGAGTGCCATTGCACTTTCGATTACAGGCAGCACAAGACTCGAAGGGGTACGTGCCTGCGTTTCACTTGTACTCCGCAATCAGTTCCCGGCACTGGAAGAGCGATTAACACGGTTCTATGAACAACATCCAACAGGGTAGAAACAAACGTAAACCGGCCATGAACAGCCTAACCCTATGGCTGTTTTTGCCACTCCTGCTCCTGACTTCTGCCGTCTCTATTGAGATTCCCGAACATTCCACAATCCTGGAGGGGATCGATATCCTCTTTGATACTGAACCACTGATGTTCCCGGCCGGATGGTATTGCGAACAAATCAGTGCTGAAGCTGTCTCTCTGCCGCGAGAGCATCGTACCGAGGCCATGGACATCCTTAACAAGGCTATTGCAAAATATCCTGAAGATGTATTATTCGTTTACTTACGGAAAGTTTATGTATTGAAATCGCTTGCTTTTTTTGGGGTTCCATATGGGGGCACCAACACCAAAGATGTGGTTTATCTTACTTATGACAACTCCTGCCCGGAGCATACAACCGAGATCGTTGAAGGCATCTTTCATCATGAATTCTCCAGTATCCTTTACCGAAAGTTCACCGACCGGCTTAACAAACAGGCCTGGCTGGAGATCAATCCTCCTGGATTTCAATACCATGATGGCAGTGTTGAAGCTATTAAAAAAGGGAAAGCTTCGATGGATTTCGACTATAACCTGTTACCGAACGGTTTTTTGAATGAGTATTCTCAATCGGCTTTTGAAGAGGATATTAACGTGTTCTCCCAGAATCTTTTTTCCGGTGGGGAACAGTTCTGGTCCATTGTCGACACGTTCGATAAAATCAAGGAAAAAACGAAACTGACGATCGAATTTTATCATCAGATAGACCCATTATTCACGGAAGAATATTTCCGTGCACTGGCTTATGGACGATAGATTAAATCAGTTCTAAATTAGCCTCTTTTCCCTAAAAAACCTGCATCTCTGGATATATCGTTCGAATTAATTTCTTTACTTTCGTGCTTCCTTTTCAACATAAAAAATCTAAAATACTATGGCTAAGATCAAAGGAGACATTGTGGTAAATATAGAACGGTGTAAAGGGTGTGAAGTATGTATCGCATCCTGTCCGTTTTCGTGCATCGCCATGTCGGAGGAAGTGAACAGCAAAGGGTACCATTTTGCATTGAAGGTAAATGATGATTGTACCGGTTGCTCAAACTGCGCATTGGTTTGTCCGGATGGTGTTATTACAGTGTACCGTGCGAAAGTCACCGCAGAATAAAACTCAAAAAACAATAACTAATGGGTGAACTAAGATTAATGAAGGGGAATGAAGCGATTGCTGAAGCTGCTATTCGTGCTGGTTGCGACGGTTACTTCGGTTATCCGATTACTCCCCAATCGGAGGTAATGGAATACCTTATGGTTGAGAGACCATATGAAACCACAGGAATGGTTGTTTTGCAAGCCGAAAGCGAGGTTGCAGCCATCAACATGTTATACGGAGGGGCAGGGACCGGGAAAATGGTCATGACCTCATCTTCCAGTCCGGGCATCAGCCTGATGCAGGAGGGTATCAGCTACATGGCAGGTGCCGAGCTTCCTGCACTGATTGTAAACATCGTTCGCGGAGGACCTGGTCTGGGAACAATCCAGCCCTCGCAGGCCGACTATTTCCAGGCTGTTAAAGGAGGCGGGCATGGTGATTACCACATGATCGTCTATGCACCAGCCTCCGTACAGGAGATGGCTGACTTCGTCCAGATTGGTTTCGACGCTGCCTTCAAATACCGCACGCCTGTTATGATCCTCTCCGACGGAGCGATCGGGCAGATGATGGAGAAGGTATCCCTGGCTGATCCTGTTCCTCGCCTTACAGATGAAGAAGTAATTGCACGATGCCCATGGGCCTCAAATGGTCGTCCGATGAGCCGTCAGCACAACATCATCACCTCCCTGGATCTCGATCCGGCCGGACAGGAGAGGCTAAATCTGGTCCTTCAGGCGAAATACAACGTGATTGAAGAGCAAGAGGTGCTGTTTGAGACGATTGACTGCGAGGATGCCGATTACATCCTGGTTGCCTTTGGCCTTTCGGCCCGCATCTGTCAGAAAGCAATGCAGCTTGCACGGCAAAAAGGGATCAAAGTGGGGCTGTTCCGTCCTATTACCCTCTTCCCCTTCCCGAAAAAAGAGATCCGTGAAGTAGCTCAAAAAGTGAAAGGGATGCTTGTGGTGGAAATGAACGCCGGACAGATGATCGAAGATGTTCAACTCTCGGTGGGATGTAATATACCGATAAAACATTATGGACGTTTCGGCGGAATTATTCCGACGCCGGATGAAGTAGTCAAGGCGCTGGAAGAAATTATTATAGGAGGTTAATATGGAAGAGAAATTTGCACATCCTGAACTAAGAACACCAGAGAACCTGGTTTACAAACGCACCGATCTCCTGGTTGACTGCCCCCTCAGCTATTGTCCTGGCTGCGGCCACGGCGTTGTTCACCGTATGCTGATGGAGGTACTCGAAGAAAAAGATATCGCATCGAAAACCATTGGTGTGAATCCTGTCGGCTGCTCAGTGTTAGCCTATGACTTCATGAATATAGACATGCTGGGCGCTGCACACGGCCGCGCTCCTGCACTGGCAACAGCGATCAAGCGACTGTGGCCCGACCGCTATGTCTTTACTTACCAGGGCGACGGCGACCTTGCTGCCATTGGAACTGCGGAGACCATCCACGCTTGTAACCGAGGGGAGAACTTTACAATCATTTTCATTAACAACGGGATCTATGGGATGACTGGCGGACAGATGGCTCCAACCACAATCCCTGGCATGCGCTCGTCGACCTCTCCATACGGCCGGGATGTTAACATCATGGGACATCCGCTCAAGATCACCGAGTTGATCGCTGAGCTACCTGGAACGTATTTCGTTACAAGGCAATCGGTCCATACACCATCAGCGGTCAGAAAGACGAAAAAAGCGTTAAGAAAAGCATTCGACGTGCAGGATCTAAAAAAAGGCATCTCCTTTGTGGAGGTTGTCTCAAATTGCAACTCTGGCTGGAAGATGACACCTGTACAATCAAATAAATGGATGGAAGAGAATATGTTCCCGGCCTATCCGATGGGAGATATAAAAGTAGATGGGAAAATGGTGAAATAGCAAAATAGCGAAATTAAGATATTATGACTGAAGAGATTATTATTGCGGGATTTGGGGGACAGGGTGTTCTCTCAATGGGAAAAATTCTGGCTTATTCAGGTGTGATGCAGAACCAGGAGGTTAGCTGGATGCCATCCTATGGTCCGGAGATGCGTGGTGGCACAGCCAATGTTACGGTGATTGTATCCGATGAGCGGATCAGCTCTCCCATCCTGAACAAGTTCGATACAGCAATCATCCTGAACCAACAGTCGATGGATAAGTTTGAGAACGCGGTCAAACCGGGTGGTTTGCTGATCTACGATCCCAACGGGATCACTCGGCATCCTGAGCGGAAAGACATCAACATTTACTCTATTTCTGCCGCTGACGAGGCAGGAAGAATGGGGCTCTCAAAAGTCTTCAATATGATGGTACTTGGTGGCTTCCTGAAACTGAAACCGATTGTCAAAATGGAGAATATCCGGAAAGGGCTTGAGAAGTCTCTTCCTTCCAGGCACCATAAGTTGATTCCGGAGAATGAAAAGGCTGTTACAATCGGGCAGGATCTGATCCAGCCAGTGCATGTACTCTAAAGATTTTAAGGCCTTTCTTGAAAACAATTATTGCCGGTTCAATCATCCGTCGTTTATCGTTTCTGATCCTGTTTCGATACCTCATCAGTTTACCCGAAAAGAGGACATTGAAATTTCCGGACTTTTAACTGCATTGATCTCCTGGGGTAACCGAACCTCGATTTTGAAAAGTGCACAGAGGCTGATGACTCTGATGTCAGACTCGCCGTATGAATTCATCTGTCATGCTTCGCCTCACGATCTGGCTCAACTTCGGGGTTTTGTACACAGGACTTTTCAGGGAGAAGATGCCGGTTTTATGGTGCGTGCGCTTCAGCATATTTACAAGAACAAAGGCGGACTTGAAATTCTATTCTCGTCAATGAACCAGTTCGGATCCAGCCACGCCATCACCCAATTCCGGAATGCTGCCCTCGAAGCAGATCACTTTCCGAGATCTGAGAAACATCTTGCTAATCCGGAATCGGGTTCCTCCGCCAAGCGAATCAACATGTTCCTTCGCTGGATGGTCCGAAAAGATGATAAGGGGGTGGATTTTGGCCTCTGGAAAACCATCGACCCGGCTAACCTGATCTGTCCACTGGATGTGCATAGCGGCCGGGTAGCCCGCCGGTTGGGGTTGCTGGACCGTAAAGTTAACGACTGGCGTGCAGCAGAGGAGTTAACGGCCAATCTCCGTAAATTTGACCCCCAGGATCCCGTGAAGTATGATTTTGCGCTGTTTGGAATTGGGGTTTCCGGGTACCAGGGTATCACAGTGTGAGAGTATCAGGGTATTAATATACTCTCACACCCCCTTCAGCACTTCCAGCGCTTCGTCAATGTGTTTCTGGAATTGAAGCTGAGAAGAGAATTTCCCCCGTCATAGTTGTATGATAAATCAATCCAATTTAGACCTGGTATAAATAATAATAATTTTTTGTATCTTTGCCTCCACAAAAAGTAACCTTAAAAGTACAAAAAATGAGACTATTACTTTATTCTTTAATATTTTTCACCATGACAACTACAGCAATGGCCCAGGATAAGAAATCCTTTTATGATTTTACAGTAAAAACCATTGATGGGAATGAGTTCCCGTTGAGCCAGTTGAAAGGGAAAAAGGTTCTGGTAGTCAATACCGCTTCCAAATGTGGATACACTCCTCAATACGCCAAACTTGAAGAGCTTTACCAGCAATACGGTGGAGAGAGCTTCACAATCATTGGCTTCCCTGCCAACAATTTTCTGAACCAGGAGCCCGGAAGTAATCAAGAAATCCAGGAGTTCTGCCAGGTTAACTACGGTGTGACTTTCCCCATGATGGAGAAGATCTCCGTGAAGGGAGGCGATATGGCACCTCTTTACCAGTGGTTAACAGAAAAAGACCTTAACGGGGTCGAAGATTCGAAGGTAAAATGGAACTTTCAGAAGTATATGATCAACGAAGACGGGACACTTGCCGGTATGGTTCCTCCAGGGGAATCACCGATGGGTGAAACCATCGTGAAGTGGATTAGCAAAAGCAATTAGGCCATGGGAAACAAGAAAAAGCACAAATGCACTGTTTGCGGTCATGTCTATGACCCAGTTGAAGGTGATCCTGATTCGGGAATTGCTCCCGGAACGTTGTTTGAAGATATTCCCGATGACTGGAGATGTCCAATCTGCCAGGTCACGAAAGATGATTATGTCCTTATCGATTGATAACCACTAATTACTCAGATTTCATGCATTTTCTGCTAACAAAGTTAGCTGTGTTGTATGTGCTATCTGTGGTTAAATCCTTACCTTTGAGATGGAAAATTAACCATCAAACCAGATATAAACATGGAAAAAAGTATCAAGGGGACCAAAACCGAGCAGAACCTGTTGAAGTCCTTTGCAGGAGAATCACAGGCTAAGAACCGCTATCAGTTTTTCGCTAAGCAGGCGGCCAAAGATGGATACCAGCAAATTGCCGCACTCTTTGATGAAACCGCTTTGAACGAAGAGCAACACGGAAAAATCTTCTTCCGATTCCTGGAAGGCGGCACGGTAGAGATCACCGCATCCTACCCCGCCGGTGTCATCGGAACTACGGCTGAGAATCTGAAAGCTGCCGCTATGGGAGAACATGAGGAGTGGACAGATCTCTATCCTGAATTTGCACGTGTTGCACAGGAGGAAGGATTCCCCAAGATTGCTACGGCATTTAAACTGATTGCCAAAATCGAAGCCGATCACGAAGCCAGGTACCTCAAGTTACTTGGTAATATGGAGAACGACCAGGTGTTCAAACGCGAAGAGAAACAGGTTTGGATCTGCCGTAAGTGCGGCCACGTCCATTATGGAAACAAGGCCCTGAACAACTGTCCGGTTTGTGATCATCCAATTGGGTACTTTGAGATCAAGGCGGAAAATTATTGACGAAGGACGAGGGACGAAGGATGAAGGACGAAGGATGAAGGACGAAGG
>CAYUZX010000004.1:0-79973 GCA_964449285.1 uncultured Prolixibacteraceae bacterium | reverse complement strand
CCAGGGTAATCTCCCGAAACTGACAGTCGGCATTTGGCAGTTGGCAGTTGGCAGTTGAGAATTCTCGACTCGTCCCGCGTCCTACGTCCTTCGTCCTTCGTGCCTCATGGCTTTTTTCTTGAACCTTGAACTTTGAACCTTGAACCTTGTCAATAATCTCCTCCAGTCGGCTGACCGGGAGAAGCGACGGGGTACCTCCCCCAAAGTAAATGGTCTCGATCGGTTCATCTCCCAGGTAATCGCGGGTGAGATAGATCTCTTTTAAAAGTGCTTGAAAGAAGGCATCCCGGAATTTAGTTGTAGCAAGTGAAAAAAAGTTGCAGTAGTTGCATTTCTGTCTGCAGAAAGGAATATGGAGGTAGATCCCGGCCACCGGAACTATTTTTTCAGGGTAATTCGGAAAGTGGTCCCTTTTCCGATGGTAGATGACTTGACGAAGATTTTTCCGGAGTGATAGTTATCGATAATTCGCTTAGAGAGTGTCAGCCCAAGTCCCCATCCCCGGGTCTTTGAGGTATAGCCGGGATGGAAGATGGTTTTGAACCGCGACTTCTGGATTCCTCTTCCCGAATCGGTGATGTCTATCACCACCTGGCTGGTATCTTCCGTTACCTCGATATGGATAAAGCCATTCCCCTCCATGGCATCCACCGCGTTTTTGCATAAATTCTCAATCACCCATTCGAAGAGGTGCAGGTTGATTGGGGTAATGATCTGGGTGGAGATCTCCGGCGTTATGGTAAACCTGACTTTCGGGGAGACGCGTGACTTGATGTAGTTCACTGAGTCGTATATAACCCGTACAATATTGTACGGCTCTAACCGGGCAGCAGCCCCAATCTTGGAAAAGCGGTCAGTGATGGTCTCCAGTCGGAGGACATCCTTTTCAATCTCTGTAACGGTCTCTTCATCAAGGCCTTTCAACTTTAGCAGCTCAACCCACCCGATCATCGAAGAGAGTGGTGTTCCCAGTTGGTGAGCGGTCTCCTTTGCCATCCCAACCCACACCTGGTTCTGTTCCGATTTACGCGCTGTGCTGAAAAGCAGGTAAGCGATAAAGAGGAAGATGCTGAACACACCAAACATCACAAAGGGGTAATATTTCAGCTGGGTGAGCAAAAACGAATCTTTATAGAAGATATACCGGATGCCGGTATCGGCCAGGTTAACCTCAATGGGGCGATTCTGCGACTTCATGGCATCCAGTGTCTTTTGTACAAAAGCCGGCTCTTTCATCTTGTTGTCGGGGAGATTGCCATACGCGATCACCGAATTTTGTGTACTATCTGTAATGATCACGGGTACCGATGCTGAATTGAGAACCACCTCTGAAAAGAACGAGCTGATCAGATCGTCAAGCGCAGTTTTTAGCTCCGAAAAGATGTTGGAATCCTTGTAATAGAGGTAGAGCCTCTTGTTTGCCCAGTAGTTCACTACGATGGGAGGGTAGTTGGTGAACTCTTCACGCAGTTGTCCAAGAAGCTTGGGCACCGTATCCGTGTTGAAGTCCACATTGCGTGCCGAAACGATATTGTTCCGTTCATCCGTTTGAATCACCGGGATTGAAGTATTCTGGGAGATGACATCGAGGTAGTAGTTAAGGTCATCATTGGAGCTAGTGATGAGCCTCTTCTGTGCTTCTGCCAGCATGGACACACGCTTTCGCTCTTCGTTTTTGATCTGCTCAAAAAGTACGTTCGTAAAATTCACCAGGTCGGCTTTCCGGTGAATGGCATCAGCCCAGATTTCCACATTTTTACGCTCATCCTGTCGGGTGTATTCCACCAGGATGTTGGTATAGTAGAGGGAGGCAGAAACGATCAGTATGGCTATCCCAAAGAGAATCCATTTCCATCGCTTTTTTCGCAGGTAAATATCCATGATTCAACTAATAACGTACAAATCTAGCCATTTCTTTTATCATCGTTATGAAAAAGTCCAGGAGTTTGTTAATAAAAAGAGTCGCCTGCTTGCCTCAATTCCAATCCCGGAACCGTACTTTTACCGCTGGATTCAGGCTTTCATAAACCGCTAAATCGGAGCATGAGAAAAACCAGGCTGATTCTGGAAGACGGAACGGTATTTTATGGCCAATCGTTTGGCTGTGAACGTTCGGTTGCCGGGGAGGTGGTCTTCAATACCTCAATGACGGGCTATCCCGAAAGCCTCACCGACCCGTCATACCGGGGACAGATCCTCGTCCTTACTTACCCCTTGATCGGCAATTATGGCGTACCATCTAAGATTACCGAGAACGATCTCTTCAAATTTTATGAATCGGATCAGCTTCAGATTACCGGACTCATCATCGCTGATTATTCAGAAGAGTATAGTCATTGGAATGCCAGTGAGAGTCTGGGTCAATGGCTTCAACGCAGCGGTATTCCCGGTCTGACAGGTATCGACACGCGGGCCCTTACCAAGGTGATCCGTGAGCGGGGTGCCATGCCCGGAAAGATCGAGTTTGACGGAGAGCCGGTCGAATTTACAGACCCGAACAGAGAGAACCTGGTGGCACAAGTGAGTGTATCCCAGAAAGTGGTTTACGGAGATGGTTCGAAGCGGATCCTGCTGGTCGACTGCGGGGTGAAATACAACATCATCCGTCATTTTCTAAAACGGGACACCACCGTCATCAGGGTTCCGTGGGATTACGATTTCTCCTGCGAAACCTACGATGGCCTTTTCATCTCCAACGGTCCGGGCGACCCCAAAATGTGCATTGAAACCATAACCAATCTTAAGTGGGCCATCGGCCAGGATAAACCGGTTTTCGGGATCTGCCTGGGGAACCAACTGTTAGCCCTTGCTTCCGGGGCTGATACCTACAAACTGAAATATGGCCACAGAAGTCATAACCAGCCGGTCTTGATGAAAGGCACAAATAAAGCGTTTATTACATCACAGAATCATGGTTTTGCCATTGACGACAGAAGTCTGGGAGATGAGTGGGAGACATTTTTCGTGAACCTAAACGATCAGACCAACGAAGGGATGAAGCATAAAACGTATCCGATTTTCTCCGTCCAGTTTCACCCGGAAGCTTCCAGTGGCCCCACCGACACTGAATACCTGTTTGACGAATTCCTGAACCTGATCGATCGCACCAGATGAACGAAAAAGAGACAATACGGAAGGTGCTTGTATTAGGAAGTGGAGCCCTGAAGATCGGGGAAGCTGGTGAGTTTGACTACAGTGGCACGCAAGCTCTCAAAGCCCTCCGTGAAGAGGGAATCACCTCCATCCTGATCAATCCCAACATTGCCACCGTTCAGACATCCGAAGGGATAGCCGACAAGATATACTTCCTTCCGGTGACTCCTTTTTTTGTCGGGCAGATCATTGAAAAGGAGCGACCCGATAGCATTTTATTGGCATTTGGCGGGCAAACGGCTTTGAACTGCGGGATTCAGCTCTTTCAAAACGGTATCCTGGAGAAGTATCAGTTGAAGGTACTTGGAACGCCAGTAGAGGCAATCATCGAGACAGAAGACCGGGAGCTTTTTGCCCGGAAACTCAGGTCAATCGATGTAAATACTCCGCGCAGCATTGCTGTCACCAGCACGGAAGAGGCTCTCAAGGCTTCCAGGAAGCTGGGATTTCCTGTGATCGTAAGGGCGGCTTTCACGCTGGGCGGACAGGGTTCCGGGTTTTGTAATAACGAAGAGGAGCTGAAAAAACTATCCGAGAAGGCCTTCTCATACTCTAGCCAGATCCTGGTGGAGGAGTCGCTCAAAGGGTGGAAAGAGGTGGAATACGAAGTGATGCGAGACAGTTACGACAACTGCATCACCGTATGCAACATGGAGAACTTCGACCCGCTGGGGATCCATACCGGGGAGAGCATCGTTGTAGCGCCTTCCCAAACACTCACAAACAGCGAGTATCACAAACTGCGGCAGCTGTCGATCAGCATCATCCGTAGCATAGGCATCGTGGGTGAGTGCAATGTACAGTATGCCCTGGATCCTGAATCAGAAGATTACCGGGTGATTGAGGTTAATGCACGACTCTCCCGCTCTTCCGCGCTTGCTTCAAAAGCAACCGGCTACCCCCTTGCCTTTGTCGCCGCCAAACTTGCTCTGGGATATGGGCTTCATGAGCTGAAAAACGCTATTACCAAAACCACCACCGCCTTTTTTGAACCAGCCCTGGATTATATCGTCTGTAAAATCCCCAGATGGGATCTGAACAAATTCATTGGTGTTTCGAAAGAGATTGGCTCGAGCATGAAGAGTGTAGGAGAGGTGATGGCCATCGGCCGCACCTTTGAAGAGGCGATCCAGAAAGGACTGCGGATGGTAGGGCAGGGGATGCATGGGTTTGTCGGCAACAACGACTTGGACTTCCCGGATATCGAAACAGCTCTCTCCGAACCTACCGACATGCGAATCTACTGCATAGCCAGTGCGTTTCAGGCAGGCTTCTCCATTGATAAGATCTATGAACTTACCATGATTGACAGGTGGTTTCTGGTAAAGTTGAAATCGGTGTTTGACCTGATGCAGCAACTCAGGCAGTTTCATTCCCTGGAAGAGGTCCCGACCGAAACATTTATCCTGTCCAAGAAAAAGGGGTTTTCCGACTTCCAGATCGCCCGATTTGTTTTGAAAGATGGCGGCAACATGAGGGAGAAGATGCTTCAGGTACGGGATTTCCGCAAAGAGGCAGGCATCTTCCCTTTTATAAAGCAGATAGACACACTGGCAGCGGAGTATCCAGCCCAAACGAACTATCTCTACATGACCTACAACGCTACCGAAAGCGATATCATCCCGGAACAGGATAACCGGTCGGTGGTCGTCATTGGGTCCGGGGCATACCGGATAGGTAGTTCGGTGGAGTTCGACTGGTGTTCTGTCAATGCACTGATGGCCGTTAGAAAAGAGGGATACCGGTCGGTGATGATCAACTTCAATCCCGAAACGGTCAGTACCGATTACGACATGTGTGATAGGCTCTATTTCGACGAGCTTTCGTTTGAGCGTGCGATGGATATCATCGAGTTGGAGGATCCGAAAGGGGTGATTGTCTCCACCGGAGGGCAGATAGCAAATAACCTTGCCATGCCGCTCTTCAAGCTTGGTGTCAGGATCCTGGGAACCTCTCCGGAGCATATCGACCAGGCTGAAAACAGGCATCGGTTCTCCTCCCTTCTGGATGAGCTTAAGGTGGACCAACCACGCTGGAAAGAGCTCTCCTCCATGGAAGAGATTCACCTGTTTGTGGAGGAGGTGGGTCTCCCTGTGCTGATCAGGCCCTCTTACGTGCTCTCCGGCGCTGCGATGAACGTAGTCTCCAATTATGACGAGCTGGACCTCTTCCTCAACCTGGCAGCGAGGGTTTCGAAAGAGTACCCGGTAGTGGTTTCAGAATTTATCCAGAATGCCAAGGAGATCGAGATTGATGCGGTAGCCAACGACGGGGAGATCATTGCTTATGCCATCTCTGAGCACATTGAATTTGCCGGTGTTCATTCAGGGGATGCTACCATGGTATTCCCTGCCCAGAAGATCTATTTTGAGACGGCCCGCAGGATCAAACGTATTTCACGGGATATCTCCCGAGCTCTCCATATTACAGGTCCCTTCAATATGCAGTTCCTGGCCAGGGATAACGACATTAAGGTAATTGAATGCAACCTGCGTGCCTCCCGGTCCTTCCCCTTTGTTTCCAAGGTGATCAAGATCAACTTTATCGAGCTGGCGACCCGGGTGATGCTTGGGATCCCGACTGAGAAACCAAGCAAGACGGCTTTTGACCTCGATTACATCGGGGTGAAAGCGCCTCAGTTCTCTTTCTCACGCCTTCAGAAAGCCGACCCGGTGCTGGGCGTGGAGATGGCTTCCACCGGCGAAGTGGGATGCATCGGAGAGAACTACTACGAGACGCTGTTAAAGGCAATGTTATCCGTCGGGTATCGCATGCCGGAAAAAACCATCCTCCTTTCCACCGGAGATGCACGTTCCAAGCTGGAGCTCCTGCAGAGTGCCAGGATGCTGGCCGACAAAGGATTCCAACTCTATGCTACCAGGGGTTCGGCGCTCTACCTGCAGGAAAACGGAATCCCGGCTACAGTCCTCTATTGGCCTGATGAAGAGAAGCAACCAAACACGCTGACCTACCTTCGGGAAAAGAAGATCGACCTGGTCATCAACATCCCGAAAGATCTCTCGAAATCGGAACTGTACAACGACTATACCATCCGGCGGACAGCCGTGGATTTCAACATTCCGCTCATCACCAACGCCCGTTTGGCCAGCGCTTTCATTTACGGAATCTGCAGACCGGAAGAGGGGATTAAGATCAAGAGCTGGGACGAATATTGATCAGATAGTTGTAACTTTGCCTTCTTTCTTTTCAAAGAAGTTTAATCTCAAACCTATACCTATGAAAACAAGAATTATGTTTAACCTCCTGTTGGTTGCCGTGCTTGGCATGGGAATACTCCTGGGAGGATGTAAAGAAAAACCGATGCAAGCAAAGCAAATTCCCCTGGAGGATTTCTTCAAAAATCCCGAAAAATCAAGATACCAGATTTCCCCTGATGGGAAGTACTACTCATACATGGCGCCTTATGAAAACAGGATGAACATCTTCGTCCAGGAGATCGGCACCGACAATGTCATTCAGCTAACTACTGAAACAGATCGAGACATTTCCGGCTATTTCTGGAAAAACCCAACCCGTTTACTGTATATGAAAGATACTGGCGGAGACGAGAATTACCGTCTTTACGGGGTCAATGTGGATGGAACCGACCTTGTCTGTTTCACCGACTTCCCCGATGTGAGAACAGAGATCATTGATGACCTGGAGAATGTACCCACCGAAGTCATTATCGGCATGAACAAACGGAATCCCCAGGTATTTGATCCGTACCGGCTGAATATCGAAACCGGAAAAATGGAGATGCTGGCAGAGAATCCCGGTACGATCCAGGCCTGGATGTTCGATCACGACGGCAAACTGAGGGCTGCTATGGCGCTTGATGGTGTCAATTCACAGATCCTCTACCGCGAAAAAGAGAGCGACCCGTTCAAGGTGGTGCTGACCACCAGTTTCAAGGAGACGATGAATCCGCAGTTCTTCACATTCGACAATAAAAATGTATATGCCGTTTCAAACCTGGGACGCGACAAAACGGCAGTGGTCATCTTCGATTTAGCAAATGGAAAAGAGACCGAGATGCTATATGAGAACCCCGACTACGATGTGGATCGGATCAATTATTCTAAAAAGAGGAAAGTGTTAACCACTGCTAGTTATGAATCCTGGAAAGCCGAAAGACATTTCTTTGATGAAGAGACCGAAAAAGTCTTTGCAAGACTTGAACAGGATTTGGGGAACTATGAGATTGCAATTACCGGTGTGACCAAAGAGGAGGATAAGTTTATCATCCGCACATACAGTGACCGCTCATTAGGCGCCTACTACATTTACGACAAAAACAGCGATGAACTTACCAAGATCACTGACGTGAGCCCCTGGATCGATGAGAATGAGATGGCTTCACAGGTGCCTGTTGAATATCAGTCGCGCGATGGCCTTACCATCCATGGTTACCTTACTCTTCCTCTGGGTTACACGATGGAAAATGCAGACGACCTTCCGGTAGTGGTAAACCCTCACGGAGGCCCCTGGGCACGCGATAGCTGGGGATTCAACCCGGAGATCCAGTTCCTGGCCAACCGCGGATATGCCGTGTTCCAGATGAATTTCCGTGGCTCAACAGGATACGGAAAGAAGTTTTGGGAAGAGAGCTTCAAGCAGTGGGGATTGGCCATGCAGGATGATATCACCGACGGGGTTCAATGGCTGATTGAAAAAGATATTGCAGATGAAGACCGGATTGCCATTTACGGAGGAAGCTACGGCGGATATGCCACCCTCGAAGGGTTGGTAAAAACACCGGATCTCTATGCAGCTGGCGTCGACTATGTTGGCGTTTCCAACCTCTTCACCTTCATGCAAACAATTCCTCCTTACTGGAAGCCTTTCCTCGAAATGATGTATGAGATGGTGGGGAACCCCGTTGCTGATAGTATTCAGTTCGTTGAAACTTCGCCGGCACTGAATGCCAATAAAATTACAACGCCACTATTTATCGCTCAGGGAGCCAATGATCCGCGCGTCAATAAGGATGAGTCGGACCAGGTGGTGGAAGCCCTCAAGACACGGGGAATCGTGGTGGAGTATATGGTAAAGGATGATGAAGGACACGGTTTCCGTAATGAAGAGAACCGCTTTGACTTCTACCGGGCAATGGAGAAATTTTTGGGAGAAAACATGAAATAAAAACAGGGTAGGGGCGGGTTTGGAACCCGCCCCTGCTATTATTACTATTATTACGTTTTAAACAAACCTCTCCCCTTTTTCCAGTCTCACGTCGTTCACAAACTGACGGATCTGCTGCTCGTCGGCTTTTTTGCAGACCAGCAAAACGTTTTCTGATTCAACCACGATATAGTCGCTGAGGCCTTCGAGTACGACCAGTTTATCGGTAGGCATGTTAACGATGCAATTGGTAGAGTCGTATATCATCACATTCTTTCCAACCACAGCGTTTCCGTTGTCATCCTGGGTGCGGTTCTCATAGAGGGAGCCCCAGGTCCCCAGATCGGACCAACCGAAGTCGGCCTCCAGCACAAACACGTTTGGGGCCTTTTCCATCACGCCATAGTCGATGGAAATACTTTTACACACCATGTAGGTTTCTGTGATGAAACCCTTCTCGTCGGAAGTCCCGAATTTCCCGATCCCTTTTTTGAACAAGGAATCCACTTCGGGAAGGGATGATTCGAAAGCTTGCATGATGGATTTCAGCGACCAGACAAAAATCCCTGAATTCCAGAGGAAATCGCCGCATTTAAGAAATGTTTTAGCAAGATCAAGATCGGGTTTTTCGGTGAATGTCTTAACCTTTCGAATCTGAGGGTCTCTGGGATAAACCGCCCCTTCGGAGAATTGGATATACCCATACCCTGTATCCGGCCGGCTTGGTTTGATGCCAAGGGTCAGTAGCCAGTTATGTTCCGAAGCAGCCTGCAAAGCCGTGCGAATGTTATCCAGAAAGATATCCTCTTTGAGGATGATATGGTCGGAAGGAGCAACCACGATCAATGCTTCCGGATCTCTGGCAAGGATACAATAATTTGCATAAGCGATGCATGGGGCAGTATTACGACGTGAGGGTTCGCAAAGGATCTGCCCGGGTGCGATTTGCGGAATTTGCTCCTGTACCATCTCTTTGTAAATGTCGTTGGTGACAATGTAGATGTTTTCGGCCGGACAGATCTTTATAAACCGGTTAAACGTTTGCTGAATCAGCGTCTCTCCTGTTCCCAGGATATCGATGAACTGCTTTGGATGGGACGTTCGGCTCATAGGCCAGAAACGGGCGCCGATGCCACCCGCCATAATCACGCAGAAATTATGTTTCGACATAGCAAGGAGAGTTGGTTTATTGCAAATATAAATGAATTTACGTATCCGCCGGGAAAACACGCGCCAGAGGAGAAAAAAGATAAATTTTACGGTCTTTCTGGCAGATGCACCTGTATCGCCTCCGGAGCTTTTTCTCTTTCCGGAAGAGCATGCCTGATGCTGTTGTAAAGTGGGCTCCATCAGATAATTCCTCAATCAGGATGCCGGTAACCGGGTTGTCAAACTCAAGAAGTAACCTGGCAAGTTGCGGATCGCTATAGGTTGAAGCCCGGGGATTTTGCATATGTGCAGTAAGCGCCTGTAAGATCTTTTCCGGAAAAATATCCAATCGGAGAAAAGGATTCATCAATTGCCTGAAATCCTCTTTCCACTCCTTCCCGTGAGGCGCTACTCTTCGTCTTCGTTTCAGAAAAGCAGGTTTATGGTGTTTCTCAAAAACATGGAAATGTGCCATTTCATGGACCAGGGTAATCAGGAAGGCATACTCGTTGAGCGTTTTATTAACAGAGATGACAGGAAGTGAACCATTCTTTGGAGGCCTGAAATCACCCGATTTGGTTCTTCTGCCCGAGGTAACCAGAAGGAAGACCTGATTGGTTCTGAACCAATCGATAATGATCGATAAAGCTGTGGCAGGGATTTTTTCAGACACGAGGGATCGAACCTTCAGGAGGGCAGGATCATCGCGTTCGATGGTGATTGTGGGTGCTGACTGAAAGAGGGACAGTTGCAATTTTTCCTGGATTTTTGATAACGTCTGGGGTACCGCTGGGAGGTACAACTTTCAAAAATAGCTGAAATCACGATAATTATGAATATCAGAAAGAGGTATTTCCGTGCAATCTTCATGGGTCCTATTTGTATTTTCTTGTCTTATGCGCCCCCTTCTTTTCCATTTTACAAGCCTTTTCTTTGTTCCAGCGGTTATAATACCTGGTGTTTGAGCAGGCTGTGGTAAAGAGAAAAATCCCGGCAACCAGGATCAGGAAAGCCAGGGAACGCCTTTTTTTTGTTGGAACGTGTGGCATATAAAATAAAACTCCGTAGAATTTGTTTTAGTATATAACCTTCCTGATATCCCGAAATGTTATAAATTAGCATTGCGAAAATATGTATAAATTTCTACATACGGTAGGAGAATATGTACTGCTGATGAACCGGGTGTTCACCCGTCCACAGAAGGGAAAGATATTCTGGAAGCACCTTTTCGATGAGTTCGTATACCTTGGGGTGGAATCGCTCGGGATCGTGGCTATCATCTCCACCTTCATGGGAGCGGTAGTAGCAATTCAAACTGCTTTCAACATCGAAAGTCCGCTGATACCCCTCTCCACGGTTGGTTTTACAACGGTCCAATCGATGGTGCTTGAGTTCTCACCTACCGTGATCAGCTTGATTCTGGCAGGCAAAGTGGGCTCAAGGATCGCTTCGGAGATCGGCACCATGCGGATAACTGAGCAGATCGATGCCCTGGAGATCATGGGAGTCAACTCGGCTAATTACCTGATTTTTCCGAAAGTTGTAGCATGCCTGCTGATCAATCCCGTCCTGATCGTCTTCAGCATGTGGTTGGGTGTGTTGGGTGGATGGTTCGCCATGGAAGCTACCGGGTTTGTAACCACAACCGATTACCTCTATGGCATCCGGGATTCTTTTAGGCCCTACATTGTCTTTTATGCACTCATCAAAACAGTCTTCTTCGCCTATATCATCTCAACCGTGGCCGGATTCTACGGTTACGTGACCGAAGGTGGCGCACTGGAAGTAGGGCAGGCAAGCACCAAGGCGGTCGTCTCTAGCAGCATCCTGATCATTCTCTTCAACCTGATCCTGACACAAATCCTGCTTACATGATCGAAGCTGTACATATCAACAAGTATTTTGGCGAAAATCATGTCCTGAAGGATATCTCCTGCCTCTTTGAGAAAGGCCATACCAACCTGATCATCGGTCAGAGTGGCTCGGGGAAGACGGTGCTGATGAAATGCCTGGTAGGCTTGTATGAAGTAGATTCAGGGCAGGTGCTTTATAACCAGCGGAATTTCTCCTCCATGAAGACCGAACAGCGGAAATTGATCAGGAAGGAGATCGGCATGCTTTTCCAGATGGGAGCTCTCTTCGATATGATGACTGTAGAAGAGAATGTGATGTTTCCACTCAGCATGTTCACCGATAAGCCCATCGAAGAGAAAAAGGAGCGGGTAAACTTTGTACTGAAACGTGTAAATCTTGAGAATTCCAATGCCCTGATGCCCTCGGAACTCAGCGGCGGGATGCGCAAACGGGTAGCCATTGCCCGCGCAATTGCAATGAATCCGCAATACCTCTTTTGCGATGAACCTAACAGTGGCCTTGATCCCCAGACGGCAGGCGTGATCGACCACCTGATCCAGGAGATCACCCAGGAGTATGATATCACTACCATTGTCAACACCCACGACATGAATTCGGTCCTCAGCATTGGCGATCAGGTGAACTTCATCTACAAGGGAGAACTGTGGTGGAAGGGCACCAAGAATGAGATCCTGGAGACCACCAACCCCGAACTGAATGAATTTGTCTTTGGGACCGAGCTCACCTCACGCCTTAAAAAACCTACCCCCTGATGCAGGTTGTTGACATCGTAATCCTGGTTTTCGCCGGATTGATGATGATCCTTGGTTTTCGTAAAGGCCTGATCATCAGCCTTGCCTCCCTGGTAGCGCTGATCCTTGGAATCTACGCAGCGGTCTATTTCTCACACTTCGCCGGAGAACTTTTGCGAACTACCTTTGACATCTCCTCCACCTACCTTCCGATGATCTCGTTTGCAGTGACCTTCCTCGCCGTATTGATCGGTGTTTTGCTGATCGGGAAGGTGATTGAAAAGCTCGTGGATGTGGTAGGTATGGGATTCCTGAATCACCTGGCGGGGGCTCTTATGGGGCTGATAAAAAGCATCCTCATCCTCAGTGTGATCTTCTTCATCATCACCATCGCCGATCCCAACCAGAAGCTAATCACTTCGACCGTCAAAGAGAAATCGATCTTTTACAAAGACATCGCTTCTGTCTTCCCCACCATCATGAAATGGACCGGGACCGAGCTCAAGGTACCGGAGTTGTTTAAATGACCCCTCCCCGGCCCTCCCCCCATCAAGGGGAGGGAGAGATATCCCGGAAATCCGTATAGTCGTAATTTGTATATTTGTATCATTCGTTCGGGAGGAAAGGCTTTGAAAAGCGCTAAACTAATTGTTAGTAGGTGATGAAATAATAAAGGTATCTCGCTTTACTGAGAGATTTCTTATTTTATATGAATGTTAGAGTAATTTTATTTTTTCTTTCACTATTTACCGGGATAAATCAGGTGATCTATTCCCAGATCTATTTCAGTAAACGATATGATTTTCTGCAGAATAATACGGCAAGTTATTCTCATGATATCATTCCAATGGAATCCATGTATATTCTATTTGCAGAGGCTGTCCCTGATTATGGATACAGGTATTTTGGATTTATTTTGTTGGATTCCCTGGGAGATCCGATTAGCAGTGATATCGGATACAATGACAATGAAAAGGGGTTGACAACCGGATATCCGGGTAGTTTTATAAGAACATCTGACCATCTTGGTTTTTCAATGGTCGGCTTTAGCTACCAATACGTCACGGGCGGGCGCTGGGATCGCGGGATGTTTCCATAAAAATAGGTTGGATTTTGAATTCAAAATTTCGAATGAACATATAACCTTTTACCGATTTACCCGATTAATAGAGAAAAAATCAATATGAAACCAAAAGTTTCACTTCCGGAAAAGTTCATAATGAGTAAAATTCTTGTCATTCGCGAACAAAAAGTAATGCTTGACATGAATGTGGTTTGATCCTCTATTTAATCATCAACCGCTCCACAACAGCTTCGACCTTAATCTCTTTCATGCAATGACAATCCAGACTTTTCCGGCAGTCGTTGCAGGTTTTGTCGAGTACCAGATAGTTGGCTTTTTCTCCCAGAGGAGCCCATCGGGCTGGATTGATGGGTCGCATGGGGGAGTAAAGGCCAACAGCCACTTTTCCGAAAGCGGCAGCCAGGTGCAGCGGGCCGGTACTGGCAGCGACAAGGCCGTCGCACGCCCGGATGAAATCCATGAATTCGGGCAGGGTAAGCTTTCCGGTCATATCAGTAACCTCATCACGGTTTTTTTCGAGAAATTCCTTCATCAACTCCCCTTCAGCCTTTGTCCCTGTGATGAAGATGTTGAATTGATCCTTCGGAAGAAGCTCGATCAGCCGGGAGAAATTCTCCAACCCCCACTCCCGGGCGCTGCCTTTGGATTTTGGGTGGAGGATCAGCTTAAAAACTGATGCCGGATGCCGAATGCCGGATGCCGGATGTTGGGAACTGGTTTCGGGTTCTTCGTCACTCGACCCTCGTCCCTCGTCTCTGAACCCATAGTAATCGGAGATCTTCTCTCGATCCAGCATGACATCGATCCCCAGCGGCTTCAGCAGCTTGAGGTTTAGCTGGGCTTCGTGAAGGTTTGATTGCTTGCGGCTAAACCACACCAGTTGATTGCAGTAAAGCCAGCTGAAAAGTCGGTGGGTGGTGCCGATCTTGACCGGGATATTAGCAGTGTCAGCTAACTTTGCGATTTTGCCTACCATGAAAACATGAATGATCGCAGTGGCGCGGAAAGCCCTGAAGGTCGCCAGCTGTTCCCTGTATGGCAGGATGCTGATTTGACCCCAGTCGATAAACTCATCCACAAATGAGCAGGATTCAATGACAGGCCGGGTATAACTTCTACCGAGGAAGAGAATGGTAGTTTCGGGGAAGTATTTTTTCAGCACACCGGCCATCGGGAGAGTGAGTACAACGTCCCCGATACGATCGGTCCGGCTGAGGATGATCCGTTTCAATCCAGGATGGCTTTGATGCCCGGCAGCTCTTTTCCTTCAATATACTCCAACATCGCGCCACCGCCGGTAGAGACATAGCTGACTTTGTTGGCCAGCCCGTATTTGTTAATGGCTGCTACGGAATCACCCCCGCCGATAAGAGAGAAGGCACCGTTGGCGGTGGCTTCAGCAACAGCTTCGGCAATGAACCTGGTCCCGTGTTCGAATTTTTTCATCTCAAAGACCCCCATCGGACCATTCCATAAAATGGATTTCGAGGTTTCGATGACATGTTTAAACTTCTCACATGCAGCGGGGCCGATATCCAGCCCCATCCATGGGATTGGAATATCGTATGCACTGCGTATACCTATGGTAGCATCTATGGAAAAAGCATCAGCGATAACGGCATCAGGAGGCAGATAGAGATTAACACCCAACATCTTAGCTCCCTCAACGATATTTTTTGCCAGCTCCAGCAAATCATCCTCAACCAGTGAGTCGCCTACCTCTCCTCCCATCGCTTTGATGAAGGTGAACATCATCCCTCCGCCAATCACCAGGTTATCTACCTTGTCCATCAAGTGGTTGATGATCTCTATCTTGCCCGAGACCTTGGCTCCCCCCAGGATGGCAGTAAATGGGCGCGGGGTATCTTTGAGGATCTTGTTTAGGTTGATGATCTCATTACTCATGATGTATCCAAACAGCTTGTCATTGGGGAAGAATTTCGCAACGATAGCGGTGGAAGCATGCGCCCTGTGAGCAGTGCCAAAAGCATCGTTGACATAAACATCGCCCAGGTCGGCAAGCTGATGTGCAAAGCCCTCATCGCCCATCTCCTCCTCTTTGTAGAAACGAAGATTTTCAAGGAGCAACACATCTCCCGGCTGCAATCCGGCCGCCAGCTCCACGGCGGAGTGACCGATGCAGTCGTCGGCAAATTTAACAGGACGGCCCAGCTTTTTCGAAAGATAAGGAAGGATATGTCTCAGGGAGAACTTCTCCTCCGGCCCGCTCTTTGGTCGGCCCAGGTGTGACATCAGGATCACCGACCCGCCATCGTTCAGGATCTTGTTGATGGTAGGGATAGCCGCATCAATCCGGCTGGCATCGGTAATCTGGAAGGAGGAATCCAGGGGAACATTAAAATCAACACGGATCAACGCCCGTTTTTCCCGGAAGTTGAAATCATCTATCGTTCGCATAACGCATATCTTTTATGACTGAAGCAAAATTAAAATTTTTACATGGCTTTTAGCATACTCTTGTTAATTTTACACGGAAAACCAAAATTCGGATGGAGAACCTGAACATCACATTAATCCAGACTGCCCTATTTTGGGAAGAGCGTCAGAAAAACCTGAACCACTTCCGGCAAGTGATTGATGGAATCCATGAAAAGACAGATCTGATAATGCTTCCTGAGATGTTCAACACCGGCTTCTCGATCAATCCCGGGTTTTGTGCCGAACCCATGAATGGGCCCTCTATGCTTTTCCTCCGGGAGATGGCAATGTCAAAAAAGGCGGCTGTTGCAGCCACACTTATGGTGATGGACGAGGGAGAATATGTCAACAGGCTGTTCTTTTTCTATCCAGACGGAAATTTCCTGACATACGACAAACGGCATCTTTTTCGTTTGAGTGATGAAGTGCGGATGTTAAAGGGAGGTGATAAACGAATCGTTATTCCGCTAAAAGGATGGAAGCTGATGCCGATGATCTGTTACGACCTGCGTTTTCCGGTGTGGAGCAAAAACAGGATGACAGAGGAGGGGTATGAATATGATCTGCTATTTTACCTGGCTAACTGGCCTATCGTGCGTTCTCATGCCTGGAAGGCATTGCTGTTAGCCCGGGCGATCGAAAATCTTGCCTTTGTGGCTGGAGTTAACAGGGTTGGAGAAGATGGAAACGGGATGCAACATACGGGCGATTCGATGGTGGTGAATCCAAAAGGAAACATCCTGTTTCAGGCGCCTGCTGGCGAGGAGGCCGTGAAAACCATCACCCTGAATTATGACGACATGAGGTTATTCAGAGAGTCACTTGTCTTTGGACTGGATTGGGATACCTTTACGATACACTAACAGAGATCTCCATGACCGATATTTCGGTTATCATTATTGCTTTCAACGAAGAGCAAAACATTCACCGCTGCATAGATTCTATAAAAGAACTGGCTTCTGAGATTGTGGTTATTGACTCGATGTCGACCGACCGGACCGCTGAGATTTGCCGTTCTTTGGGATGCCGCGTGATTCCCCGCGAATTCGACGGATATGGCACCCAGAAACAGTTTGCAGTTGATCAGGCCTCCTATGACTGGATTTTCTCTATCGACGCCGATGAGGTGGCAACACCTGAATTGCAGGAGGAGATCAGGTCGCTCTTCAGCCAGCTGTCAATTGATGAAGTAGGGTTTGAGATCTGTTTCTCGCTGGTCTACCTGGGGAGAAGGCTGAAGCATGGCGGAGCCGGAAGCGATTTCCATCTCCGGCTATTTAACCGGAACTTCGGCGGATTTACGAAAGTTAAGGTTCACGAAGGAATTGAAGTGGCAGGAAAGATCAGGAGGTTGCATGGAGAGGTTTTGCACTACTCGTATCGTGATCTGACACACCACCTCGGGAAGATCAATTACTATACCAGCCGTGCAGCAGAGGGTTATATCCATGAGGGAAAACGTTTCTCAAAAACCTGGATGATCCTGAAGTTCCCGATCAGCTTTCTTCAGTTTTACTTCTGCAAAGCGGGAATTCTGGACGGGTATCCCGGCTTCATATGGTCGCTTCTGGCAGCCTTATATGCCTCCCTAAAGATCGCTAAATCCATTGAATTACGGGAGGAGAAGCGGTGAGTCTCTTCTCACATAGCGGTTTGCCAATCCTGATGTACCATAAGGTTTCGGATTCCCAGCCTGACGGGTTGACGGTAACAGCAGATATGCTTGAGCTTGAACTGGCGTTCCTGTTAGAAAAAGGGTACGAAACCATCTCGTTCCTTGATCTGAAAGAGTCGATCGAAACAGGGAAAAAGCTGCCGCAGCGACCGGTTATCATCACCTTTGATGATGCTTATGAAAATTTTCGAACACATGCGCTCCCAATCCTGAAACGGTTGCAGTTGAAGGCAACGCTGTTCGTGCCTGTCGCCTTCTTGGGCAAAACGAACCTCTGGGATCATGGAAGTGAAAAGATCCTTACGGCTGAAGAACTGAAGCGGATTGAGGACGATGGATCGATTGAGATTGGAATCCATTCATTTCTTCACCGAAGTTATGCTGAACTGGCACCTGAAGATATGAAGGAGGATCTGGAGAACTGCTTCAATACAATGGAATACCATCATATCAGGACCAGTAGAGTACTGGCCTATCCCTATGGAGGTTATCCCAAAAAGGACCCTGAGCTGAAACGGATGATGAAAGAACTTTTCGCGGAGATGCAACTCTGGTTTGCCGTAAGGATTGGCAACCGGATTAATCCGGTACCATTGAAAGATAAGTATGAAATAAAGCGGATCGACATCAAAGGAACAGACTCATTCCGAACCTTCAGGATCAAACTTTCCCGCGGAAGAAAAAATCCATTTGCCTGATTATGAAATTCGAAAGAGGATATCAGATTTTTGTCAGGACTGCCTACATCGTTGGGATCGCCATTATCATTGTCTTTCTTCCCTTTTCCAAGTATATCCTAAGTATTGGCATGTGGACTGTTACTGGCGCCTGGATCCTGGAACGGGTAAACCTAACGAAATTTCTTGGGTTTTTCCAGAAAGGCTCCCTTTTCAAGAAAATTGTTCTTGCATTCCCCTATACACTGATGCTTTGGTTTGAAAGTATGGGAAGAGGATTCAGGGTCTTCTTCCGGAACAAGCCCGCTATGATCCTCGCTTCAGTCTACCTGCTGCACATCCTTGGACTTTTCTTTACATCCGATTTTGGATATGCGGTTAAGGATCTTAGGACAAAGGCGCCAATGCTGATCCTGCCAATCTATTTTGCCACATCCAAAGCATTTGGCAGGAGTGATTTTTACCGCTTTATGATGATCTTCGTTGTTAACCTGGTAGTTGTCACCCTGGCCAATACCTGGAAACTATTTAACTTTGAGTTCATTGATATCCGCGATATCTCGGGGCATATCTCCCACATCATCCTTGGCCTGATGATCAGCATGGCTCTCTTTATGGCAGGCTATTTCATGATCCGCAAAAAGAGAGTTTCGATCTGGATAAAATTATCAGCCTTCACCCTGATCATCTGGTTTCTTATCTATCTGGTAATCTCCAGGTCTTTCACAGGGCTGAGCGTTTTTCTGATCACCCTCCTCATTCTGCTGGTAATCTATACCTTCAGGAGCCGGAGAATCTGGCTGAAAACCGGTTGTATTTTATCAATTGTAATTATGCTGGGTGGAGGAGGGCTCTATTTAAAGTCGATTGTTCGGGACTATTATACGGTTGAGACAGTGGATTTCAGCGCCCTTGATACGATTTCGCCACTAGGCAATCCTTACACACATAACCCTCAGAGTAAGCAAACTGAAAACGGACATTATTTGTGGATCTACATCCAGTGGGATGAGCTTCGTGAGGGGTGGAGCAAACGATCAGAGATCCAATTCGACAGTGCAGACTTGAAGGGACAGAAGGTGCAATTTACTCTCATGCGGTACCTCACGTCAAAAGGTTACCGGAAAGACGCTGGCGGGATAGAAAAGCTTACTAATGAAGATATTGAAGCGATCGAACGTGGTATCGCTAATGTGGTTAACTTAAACCGGCTAAGTCTGCGGGGCCGGATCTATGAGTTATTGATGGGGTATGAAACATACCTTGCTACGGACGACCCCACAGGCTCATCACTGATGCAACGTTTGGAATTCTGGAAAGCCAGCGGAGGAATCATCTCAGAACACTGGCTTTCCGGTGTTGGCACGGGTGATATGAATCATGCGTTTGTGGAGCAGTATGAAAAGATGGATACCAAACTGGCATCGGCACAATGGTGGCGATCCCATAATCAGTATCTATCTATCCTGATTGGTTTTGGGTTTATCGGCCTGGCATGGTTTCTTTTTTCCCTGATATACCCTGCAGTAGTGAAAAGAGGGTTTCGGGACTATTTCTTTCTCACCTTCTTCATCATCGCCATGCTCTCTATGCTCACGGAGGACACACTGGAATCACAGGCAGGGGTGAGCTTCTTCTACTTCTTCTTTGCTTTTCTCCTCTTCGGACGAAGGGACCAGGATCCGCTTTAATAGAAGCTGATACCGATTTTGAAGCCAAGAAAACTTAAGGGTACTTTGTAGTCGACATTCCGGACCATGGTTGTATCTGAAGTGGCAATTTTGTCTTCATAAGCCGAAGCGATCGACTGGTACTTGTAAAACACCTCATAATAGAATCGCAACCGTTTGAATACTTTCATCTTATAACCGATTCCTGCCTGGAACATCAGCCCTCCGGTACCCTTCTGGAAAAATGTAGTACTGTAACGGGTGCCAATGCCAGAACCCAGGCTTAACTGGCCATAAAAGGTTTTGTCTCTCGGCTTGAGATCGTAATGCAGTTGTCCGAAAACCGGAAAGAAGAGGCCATCCCGCCAACTTTCCACTCCGATCCCGACTCCCAGTCCAATGCGGCCATGGTATGCAATTCCGTTGATGGTTTGAAAAGCAACGACAATCTCGTTGTTTTTGCTGCTCTTCTGTATCCCATTCAGGATATCTGTTTTGAAATTACCCACACCGAACGAAACGCCAGCTTCCGTTCGGTTGAAGTAGTTGAATGTCCTGGATTTCCGGGTCTTCTCCTGGGCGGTCGCAAACGTAGTAACAGCCATTAATACCAATAGAATCGATAGCTTTTTCATGGTGGGAAGGTTTGGATAAAGATACAAATTAATTGTTATGGATTGCACATGGATTGTCATGAATTATTTAATTACCTTGCAACGCAAATTTACAATTTTGGTTTATGGAAGAGTCTCTCCAAATTCCTGCCAACCGCTGGATGGTCATTGTAAATCCCAACGCGGGTGTTAAAAAAGGAGCCAAAGAGTGGCCGAAGATCCTTGATATTATTAAGCGTGAAGCGATTGATTACGCATTTGAACTCACAAAGCACAGGGATCACGCAATTCATTTAACCCGGGAAGCGATAGAAGAGGGATACCGTTCTATCGCGGTTGTGGGTGGTGACGGAACCCTGAACGAAGTGCTCAACGGCATCTTCCTCCAACAGGCCTGCCCGGTTTCAGAGATTACCATAGGGATGATTCCAGTAGGTACAGGCAACGACTGGTGCAGGATGTTCAACGTGCCGTTTGATTTCGCAGGGGCAGTTCAGCTACTCAAAGAGAGGCGAACGTTTGTTCAGGATATAGGTAAGGTAATCTACTATCATAAGAACGAATCCCTGGAACGCTATTTCATGAATGTTGCCGGCATGGGGTATGATGCCCTGGTTGCCAAAAAGACCAATCTCTTCAAGGAGAAAGGGCATGGAGGTCCGCTCACTTACTTCTGGTTTATATTCGCTAGCCTGTTTCAGTACAAATTTCTGGATGCCGTGATCGAAGTGGATGGAGAATCCTTATTCAAAGGAGAAATCTTCTCGATGAATGTTGGCATCTGCAAATATAATGGAGGAGGTATGAAGCAACTGCCTTTTGCCATTCCCGACGATGGCCTGATGGATGTCACCCTCATCAAAAAAGCGCCCAAATGGATGGTCATCCGCTACACCAATAAGTTGTATGATGGCACCTTGGTCGATCTCCCGATCGTCAAAACTTTCCAGGGGAAAGCCATCCGCATTCGATCCACCAGCAAAATCTACCTCGAAACTGACGGAGAATCGCTAGGACATACCCCTTTTACCTTTGAAATTCTGCCTAAGGCGTTGAGGGTGGTGGTTGGTGAGTTTTAATGCTCATTCTTGCTCATTGTCTTTCCAGTCTCCGCCCTCTTTAATCAACTCAATCAGCTCTTCTACCGCCACCGATTCATCGATATTCTTTTTCACCAGATTCTGGCCTTTGTAGAGGTTCACTTTCCCTTTGCCGGCTCCAACATATCCGTAGTGGGCATCGGCCATTTCGCCCGGACCGTTCACGATGCATCCCATCACGGCGATTTTCAATCCGGAGAGGTGACGGGTCAGCTCTTTGATTTTTTGTACTGACACCTGCATATCGAAAAGTGTACGGGCACAGGTTGGGCAGGAGATGTATTCGGTACGGGTGATACGAACGCCTGTTGCCTGGAGGATACCGTAAGCTACCGGGATCTCTTGTTCCGGATCTTCGGTGATTGATACCCTGATCGTATCGCCAATCCCGTCGGCCAGCAGGCTACCGATCCCCACGGCCGACTTCAACCGGCCATCCTCTCCGGCTCCGGCTTCGGTAACACCAAGGTGTAAGGGATAATCCATTCCCTCTGCTTTCATCCGCTTAACCAGCAGCCGGTTTGCCTGAATCATCGCACGGGTGTTGGAGGCTTTAAGCGATAATACAAGGTTTCGGAAGTTGTGAACTTCACAGATCCGGGCAAACTCCAGCGCCGATTCAACCATCCCTTTCGGCGTATCTCCATATTGTTCCATGATCCGATCAGAAAGCGATCCGTGGTTCACCCCGATACGGACAGCCGTTCCATGATCCCGGCAAATCTTTAACAGAGGTGCCAGACGGAACGATAGTTCATCGAAATACTGCTGATCTGATACCGGATGCCGGATACCGGATACCGGATTTATGATGATTGGAGAGCTGGATTGGCTTCGCCGAACTCCGCTTCGCATCGGTTCTGGCTCCTGGATCTTTGACCCTTGACCCTTGACCCTTGAACCCTGTCCCTCGTCCCTCGTCCCTCGTCCCTCGTCCTTCGTCTTTCGACCTTCGTCTTTCGACCCTCTACCCTCTACCCTCGACCCTGGCAGATAGTTCCCCGGGTTGATCCTCACCTTTTCCACGATGGTAGCAGCAAATTCCGCGATCTTAGGGTTGAGATGAACATCGGCAATCAGTGGAGTGGTAAATCCGGCTGCACGGATTCGCTTCTTGATCTCCCGGAGGTTCTCTACATCTTTCATCCCGGGCACAGCGATTCGGACATATTCACAACCTGCTTCGATCATACGGATCGCCTGGGCCACCGTTCCCTCCGTGTTCTGGGTGTCGGTATTGGTCATCGACTGAACGCGGATAGGATAAGAACCACCCATTGGCAGGTCGCCTATTTGGATCACACGCGTAGGAAATCGTTTGAAAGGATTTTCGGACATCGGATTTATCTCGTTCAGGACAAAGATAATATATTGCTTTGGATTTTATTTCGCTACCTCCCTACTTATAAGCCTGTAGTCCTGTAATCTCCGCTCCCGTAATCAGCAGATGGATATCATGTGTCCCTTCGTAGGTGATCACAGATTCGAGATTCATCATATGACGCATCATCGGGAAGTCGTTGGTGATCCCCATCGCTCCCAGGATCTGGCGTGTTTCCCTGGCAATGTTGAGCGCCATGGCAACATTGTTCCTCTTGGCCATAGAGATCTGGGCAGCTGTAACCCGGCCTTCATTTCGCAGCGTTCCCATCCGCCATGCAAGCAATTGCGCCTTGGTGATTTCGGTGAGGGCTTCTGCCAGTTTTTTCTGCTGAAGCTGAAATCCAGCAATGGGCCTGTCGAACTGAATCCGTTCGAGAGAATACCGCAACGCGGCATCATAACAATCCATGGCGGCTCCGATAGCTCCCCAGGCAATCCCGAACCGGGCTGAATTGAGGCAGCTGAGAGGCCCTTTCAACCCTTTTACGTTTGGCAGGATATGATCTTTCGGAACCTTCACATTGTCGAATACAAGTTCTCCGGTTACGGATGCCCGTAACGACCATTTTCCGTGTGTTTCCAGGGCGGTAAAACCTTCCCATCCCTTCTTTACGATGAATCCCCGGATCACACCCTCTTCATCTTTGGCCCAAACGACTGCCACATCGGCAATGCTGGAGTTGGTAATCCACATCTTAGAGCCATTCAGGAGGTAATGGTCACCCTTATCCTGTACGTGGGTCTTCATGCCACCTGGATCGGAGCCGTGATTGGGCTCCGTGAGACCGAAACAACCGATGAGTTCGCCAGTAGCCAGGCGAGGCAGGTACTTTTTTTTCTGCTCTTCAGTTCCATAAGAATAGATAGGGAACATGACCAGGGAGGATTGCACCGAAGCCATGGAACGTACACCAGAGTCGCCCCGCTCAAGCTCCTGCATGATCAATCCGTATGAAATGTAGTCGAGACCCGGCCCACCATACTCTTCCGGAATAAATGGACCGAAGGCGCCTATCCGTCCCATCTCTTTCACCAGCTGTATTGGAAACTGGGCTTTCTCAAAATTCTCTTCAATAATTGGTTTCACATACCGGTTCACCCAGGCACGAACAGCATTGCGGACAATCTTGTGTTCATCGGCAAGCAGATCATCTACCAAGTAGTGATCAGGAGCCGTAAATTGAATTGTTTCTGCCATTACCAGAGGGTTAAAGTAGATGGTAAAAGTAGTGAATTCATCAAGAAAAAAGCATGTATATTGAAAACAGATGCATTATAAGAAAAGAATGAGTATTTTTACTTTTTCAAATCAAATCAGAAACAAAATCTTACCGAAATGAAAACTTTTTTACAATCTGTAAGCCTGGGATTTGTTGCGGTCCTTATCCCATGTCTGATAATGGCACAGCACTTTGTTCCCATTGAACCCCTGGATAAAAATGCTATTCTGGAAGAATTCACTGGCGTTAATTGCCCGAACTGTCCTGCCGGCCACCTGGTGATGGCGCAGATCCTCGCTAACCATCCTGACCGGGCATTCTGTGTCGCCTATCATCCGTTCAACTCGAATTATACAACGCCCACCACGGGAGATCCGGATTTTCGTCGCCACTATGCTGACAACCTCTACATGACGCCTTATTGCGGCACCACCAGATTCATGCCAAGTTCCTTTGTTCAGCGCCGGCTATGGTCACCCCCAGAGCGGCTCATGAGCCGTTCCGTATGGCCCTCTTATGCCAACACCATAATGGCCGAACCTTCACCGATGAATGTAGGAATGGCTACCAGTTATGATCCCGGAAATAGTATTCTCACCGTCGTGGTAGATATTTATTATACGGAAGATTTCCCGGGCGAACACAATTTGATGGTTACTCTGGCCGAAAATAACCTTATCTCACATCAATCGGGTGGCTCGTACCCATATACACATAAGCATACTTTTCGTGAAGCTTTTGTCGGACAGTGGGGCGATCCGATTGTCGCCGATGCAATGGCCGGAACCTTTTACAGAAGAACCTTTACCTACGACTATTCCGCCACCGATTACATCATGGAGAACTGTGAATTGTTAGCCTTTGTTCTCGACAATACCTCCGAAGAGATAATTACCGGTATCGGATGCCATGCAGGTGATACTTCCTACATAACACCGGATCTCGCCCTCACTGCCGACACCCTTTTTTATGAAAATGAGCAGCAGTGCCTCGAAGGGCAGATCGTCACCATCTCCAATACCACATCAGTGGATCTGGACCTCCTATTTGTTCAACAAGAGTCATCCGTAACGGCTCCTTTTACCTGGCTGGTGGTTCCATGGCCATTTACAACATTCCCGCACACCCTTGCTCCTGGTGAATCGGTTGACCTGAATGTGGTGATTCCGCTACCCATTGACGCTAGGATAGAGTTTCTGTATGATGACCTGATGCTGGTCAGCGAAATAGATACACAGCATGTGACAATTGCCGTAAATGAAGGACTCTACATGGGGATCGGGGATCTGGCTTCGACCAGAAAGAGTACACTCAGGATGAACTACCCCAATCCCTTCAACACATCCACTACATTTGAGTATTCCATCGCTAAGCCAACAACGGTTCAGATGGACGTTTTCAATGTGAAGGGGATGAAGGTGAAAACACTGGTGGATTCACCTCACCAGGCCGGAGAATTCAACATACTCTGGAACGGAACAGATGATACAGGGCAATACCTGCCAGGTGGGATCTATCTCTACAGGCTAAAAACAGATGAAGTAACGTTTACAAAACGATGTGTGCTTCTTCGCTGAAATGGAGATTTTGTGAAATGGTGAAATGGCGAGGCAGTGAAGTAGTGAGGTAGTGAAAAAGTGCCCTGTGCTTTGTGCTTCAGTTCAATCCTTTGACTTTGGGCTTCCCGGCGATGAAATTCTTCAGATAAAAGGGTTCAAAATAAGCCAGGTTCTCAAGCTGGTTTTTAACAAATCGTGTTTCTGAAAGAGCGATCATGAATCTTGCTGATGCTTGAAAGTTCTCCAGAAACAAAGCGTTCGATTTGTGCGAAAGGAGCTCCCGGCATTTTTCGGCTCCTGTTCCGGCGAACAGAATCGCGTGCGCTGCCAGCAGATCGTCAAACGAATGTTTTTCAACTAGCAGAGCTTCTGTGGAACGTATCTCCTTTAGATTCTTATCATACACAGCACAATAGACTTCCATCCGGCGGGCATCGATCATGGGACAGAAGAGAGTTTCGGGTTTCGATGCCTGATGTCTGATACCTGATACCGGATTTTCAAGAAGGTTACTGAATTCGTAATTCGTAATGCCTAATTCGTAAATCATCCCTGCTGCCATCGCCTCCAGCGTAGGAATAGCAATTAAAGGTTTGTCGAGCGCAAAGCAGAGACCTTTCGCTGCCGCTACCCCGATACGAAGACCGGTATAGGACCCTGGGCCCATACTAACCGATATAGCATCGAGGTCAGCATAGCGCAAAGAGGCTTCACGGAAGAGCTCTTCAATAAAGACTGTTAACACGGAAGAGTGAGCGTTGGGGGCATTCGACTCGAGGAGGGAGAGGATCTCTCCATCACGTGCAAGGGTAGCAGAACATACAGGTGTAGCCGTTTCAAGGGCCAGAATCAGCGACATTATTTGCTTACGCTAAAAAGATCTTTGCGGTCAACTTTCTTGACTTTGTCACCATCTTTCAGGGTTTTGGATACTACCGAATAGGGTGAAGTAATCACCTCCAGGCTATCGGATAAACCCGATTCGATCTGGATATAGGTATTATCCTGGATGCCTGTTTTGACATCCTGTTTTTTGGCAATCCCATCTTCAAATATGAATACACACTCCTGGATCTCCTCGGTCTTTTTAGTAGTGACTCGTTCAATTTCACGGTCACCACGTTGCTCAGTTTCTCTGTTTTGAGCATTCAGCTTATCCAATGTATCTTGCGACACACGTGTTGTTACAGCCTGGATAGGCACGGTTAGCACATTGTAAGCAGTCTCGGTTTGGATCTCCACCGTACAGGACATTCCCGGACGAAAGGGGCTATAAAAGGGTTTATCAGGATCAAGCAGATCTTCATACGACTCCTTCAGTAGATGAATTTTGACGTTAAAATTGGTTACCTGATCAACGCTTACGCCGGTAGTATTGGCCGACGTGGCGATCTCAGTTACAACCCCTTTGAATTTCCGGTTCAGGTAAGCATCCACTTCAATGAGAGCCGTATCGTTGAGGGTAACCCTGATGATATCATTTTCATTCACTTCAACCTGGGCTTCCATCTCATTGAGGTTAGCCAGCCGCATGATCTCTGTACCACTGGAAAACTGGGATGCCCCGGTAACACGCTCCCCTTTCAATACATTCAACTTGGAAACGGTCCCTTCGTTAGGGGCAAAAATTGCTGTTCTTGTGAGATCCTCTTTGGAGCGCTTCAACGCTGCTTCCGAGCTCTTCACCATGAACTCCGAAGCCTTTACATCTTGTTTTGCTGAGGTAACTTGTGCCTGAGCCACTTCGAAATTGGCTTTGGCCTGATCAAAATCAGCCTTGGAAATCACGTTCTGTTCAAAAAGTTTTTTCTGGCGTTCAAAGTTCAGGCGGGCATTCTCGAATTGTGCCTCCATCTGTACCTGACGTGCGTTGGAATTAGACTCATTGGCTTTCTGGGTATTCAGGGAAGCCACACTCTGATCGTACTGTGAGATGTAAATCTCCGGGTCGATCTTGGCCAGCAGATCCCCCTTCTTAACCTGGTTGCCCTCTTTCACATAGAGTTCAACCACTTCACCGGAGATGTAAGGTGATATTTTAACATCTCTTTCAGGCTGGATTTTACCGTTGGAAGAGACAGTCTGGACAATGGTCCGTTTGGCTACCATTTCTACAGAGACTTTGATCCCCTCATTCTTACCGCCTTTGATAACAGCCAGTACAATGATAATGGCAAGAACGATGACTGCCGCAATGATGATCAGAAGTTTCTTTTTTGATTTTTTAAGAGTCATGGAATGGATGTTTAATTCTGACTGATACGTATGGGGTTTCCCATGTAGAAGTCAAGTATGGTGGTTTTAAATATAAAATCGTACTTCGCCTGCAATAATTCAGACTGGGCGCTTGTCAGATCTTTTTTACTGTTATTGTAATCGTAGGATGTTACCATACCAACGTCGAACTTTTGCTCCGTGTACTTGAACGACTCCTCCTGGGCCTGCACTTTCTGGTTGGCCGAAGTGTATTTCTGGAGTGCGGCTATCGCATCGGCATAGGCTTGTTCAATTGTCTTCTGCAAATTCCGTTTTTTCTGTTCCAGATCGAGTTCGGCTATATTCCGTTGGATTTTCGCTTGTGTGATCGACGACCGTACTTGCCAGCCATTGAAAATTGGAATATAGAGATTGAATCCGAGAGAGACATTATCATTATCGTTCCACTGATCGGAAAATGACTTTGTTTTATATGAATAGGTAGACTGATAACCAAGGACAGTATCACGTGTAAGCTGGGTAATCCCGATGGGATATTCATTGATGACCGGAAGGATGGAAGGGTCTACCTGCCTGGCAGCGCCTGAATAACCTGTGGCATAAGAGCCGCCAAAGGTGAGGCTGGGTGATTGTCCTCCGCGGGCAACGGACAACCCCTTATTGGCACTCTCTACCCGGAGTTCTGCACCTTTAATCTCAGGCCGGGTACTCAGGGCATGGCCGTAAATGACGTCGGCAGTTACAAGATCGGCCGGGGCAGCTACAGCTTTCAGGACCGGCTTTTCGATATCAAAATCACTGGAAACGGTAAGATCAATCAACTGCTGCAGAGAGAGGTAAGATATGTTCAGACGGTTTCTGGCTTCTATTGTATTGAGCTCTTCAGTGGATGCCTGTGCCTGAATATTCAGCAGGTCCCCCTGAGCAGCAGCTCCGGCTTCTACCATCTTTCTTACACGTTCAACTTGTTGGGCGGTAATTGCCAACTGGCCTTCGGCTACATCGAGAATCTCTTTGTTGAAGAGAATATCCAGGTAATATCCGGCAACGGCAAGGGAGATATCGTTTTTGAGGACATCCAGATCGTACCGGCTAGCCATCAATTCAATCTGGTTTCGCTTCAACGTATTGAACTTCTGTAATCCGTTAAAGATGGTTACATTGGTTGATAGACTGAAGTTGTTAGACCTGACGGTGTTGGTGGCAAAGGTATTCGTGTACTGATCAATGGTTTGTCCAGTGTTCCAGATATTGGATGCGTTGAAATTAAGGTTAGGCAACATGCTCAAGCCACTCTGCAGCAATGAAACCCGGTTCGACTCTACCGATTGAATCTGCTTCTGAATATCGAGGTTATTATCGAGCGCATACTCAACGCAATCTTCAAGCGTCCAGACAGTCTGAGAAAAAGAGGAGAAAGTTAAAATCAATGAGAGACTGATGACCAGATGAAGCTTGCCCATCAGGAGTGTGTTTAATCGAAACATAACATCTTCATTTAAGGGTTCAAATTTACGTAATTTTAATAAATACGCAAGGACTGAAAAACTTAGACGTCTGGCACACTCAAATGTTACAAACTGAAAATCACCGATTTTATTTTCCCTCTGGCAGAATATTATTATGTAAGTTTGTAGTAAAATTAAAAGAACCGAAAGCATGAAAAAGTGGTTTATATTAATGTCCGGCCTTCTTTTCTTTGCCTCCATCGTAATGCTTCCTTCCTGCAGTACCGATGAGGCTACAGTTGGAATCCTCGTGATAAAGGTCATGGATACCAATGGGGACGTAATTGTGGGAGAGCAAGTGTATCTCGCCACCAGCTACCAGAATCTGAAAGCAGGCAACTATATTGGCAACCTATGGACCGATCAGGATGGTGAAGTGCTTTTCATGGATCTCCCACCGGCATTCTTCTGGTATGATACCGAGAACTGGGAAGATTACGGTGCGGTGCAGGTCTATGCTGGAATTGAGCATTTTGTCATCCTTTGGGTGAATACCCCCCAGCCGTAGCCCCCACCAATATTACATATGTTCATATATCCATGAAATTTGATTTTCATGTTTCGTGAATTGTTCGTAAACTTGCAGCCCGAAAATCAGCATGTAACAGCAGCTATGGTTCGAACGCAGCACTTCAGGTTCTTCACTTTTATTCTCTTTCTTTTCCTGGCACTAATTGTTTCTCCGGGATCGGTGGCCAATGCCTCTGAAAAATCACATGCTTTAACTGAATCTTTAACAGATACTACCTTTCAGTACGATGAGGATTTGATCGTTGAGCAGGAATTCGATGCCGGCAAGATGATCATGGAGCATGTAGTGGACAATCACGAATGGCATATTGCCACATTGGGACATGCGCATATCACCATCCCGTTGCCTGTTATTTTGCTATATGACGGAGAGATTTACGCCTTCTTATCATCCAAATTTCATAACCCTACTCACGCATACAAGGGATTTGTGTTGGAGCATGGGAAAATTCATGCTGAAGTTGTATCGGGTAAAACCGTTTTTGATTTCTCAATTACAAAAACAGTGTTTGCATTGCTCATCAGTTGTTTTCTGCTGTTGTGGATTTTCATCTCTGTGGCTAACCGGTACAAACGGAATCCCAAATCAGCGCCAAAAGGGATGCAATCCCTTCTGGAACCCGTTATTATCTTCATCCGTGACGACATCGCAAAAAGTTCAATCGGAGAGAAGAAATATGAAAAGTTCATGCCTTTCCTTTTGACGATATTCTTTTTTATTTTACTGAATAACCTCCTTGGAATTATCCCAATCTTCCCGGGTGGGGCAAACGTAACAGGCAACATTGCCATAACCATGGTGTTGGCTGTGTTTACGCTGGTTCTGACTACCATAAGCGGCAACAAGCATTACTGGGTTGATATCATCAACACACCGGGCGTCCCCTGGTGGTTGAAACTTCCTGTTCCCCTGATGCCTGTGGTGGAAATCATTGGGATCATTACCAAGCCGTTTGTATTAATGGTGCGACTTTTTGCCAACATGGCAGCAGGCCACATCATCGTGCTTGGTTTCGTCAGCCTGATTTTCATCTTCGGATCGATCAACGTGGCATTGGGACTCGGAGTTTCGATTGTTTCAGTGGCATTTATTGTATTTATGGACTTGCTGGAGATCCTTGTTGCATTTATCCAGGCATATGTATTTACCTTGTTATCAGCTCTCTATTTCGGGTTGGCGACAATTGAAACGGAACACCATTAAATGAATTACGAATTACGAATTACGAATGACGAGGATTTACATTTTGCATGTTACATTTAAATAAAGTAGTACTATGGAATTATTAACAATTTTTTTGCAGCTGGTCGGAGATTTTCAGGCCATCGCCCGCCTGGGAGCAGGTATTGGTGCGGGTATTGCAGTCGTTGGCGCAGGTATCGGTATTGGTAATATCGGTAAGAGTGCTCTCGAGTCCATTGCCCGGCAGCCGGAAGCTGTTGGTGACATACGATCGAATATGATCATCGCGGCTGCTCTCGTGGAGGGGGTAGCGTTTTTCGCTATTGTAGTTTGTCTGCTGATTTTGTTTATTTAACAGGCAACCGGTTCTTCATGGCTTAACGGTTGGTTGAGTCATGAAGAATTTTAATGAATGTAAATTACAATAAGATATGGAACTGATAACCCCCGGATTGGGTCTGATTTTCTGGATGGCATTGCCATTTCTGATCCTTCTCCTGATTCTCCGGAAGTTTGCCTGGAAGCCTATCCTCCAGTCTCTGAAAGACCGTGAAACATCCATCGATGATGCATTGCATGCGGCCGACAGGGCAAAGGAAGAGATGAAGCAGCTTCAGTTCAGCAACGAAGAGCTGTTACACCAGGCTAAAGATGAACGGGATGCCATTTTAAGCGATGCACGGAAGGTGAGGGATGTCATCATCGAAGAATCGAAGGAGAAAGCCAAAGAAGAGGCATCACGAATCATTGCCAGCGCCAAGGAGAGCATTGAGAATGAAAAGATGGCTGCAATGACCGATCTTAAAAATCAACTTGCGGAACTGTCGCTTGAGATCGCAACCAAAATTCTGGAACATGAACTTGCTGATGCCAAACAGCAGGAAGTATATGTAAAACAGCAAATGGACAAGATCCATTTTAATTAAAAGAGATTCCTGATGAGGATATCCCTGGTATCGGAACGGTATGCGAAGGCGCTTTTTGAACTTGCTGTTGAAAAGAAACAGGAGGAGGCCATCTATTCGGATGCACGCGAACTGGTTTCCGTTTGTCAGGAAAACAAGATCTTTGTGCTGGTTCTGAAGAGCCCGGTGATTAGTGAAAAGAAAAAGGAGAAAATCCTGAAGGATCTGTTTGAAAGCCGGTTTAACGTGATGACCATGAAGTTCCTTCTTATCCTGGTTCGTAAGAACAGAGAGGTTTATATCCCGGAGATCGCCCGTAAGCTGATCACGTTATACAAGGAGTATAAAGAGATTTTACCGGTCGTTCTCACGACTGCTATTCCGGTCACCGAAGCGATCCGGAACCGGGTTACTACCATCATGAAGGATTATACGAAATGGCAGATTGAGCTGATTCAGAAGATCGATCCGGAAATTATCGGAGGATTTATCTTGAACTGGAGCGACATGCAGTATGATGCCAGTATCTATTATCAGATAGAGCGGATGCGAAAAAGCACCGCCAGAATTAATTTGTATAAAAAAGGTTTTTAATATGGCAGAAATAAAACCAGCTGAAGTATCTGCAATTTTACGGAAAGAGTTGGCAGGCTATCATAATGTTGCCGAACTTGAAGAGATTGGCATCGTTTTGCAGGTGGGTGACGGCATTGCCCGTATCTATGGTCTGACCAACGCCGAATCGGGCGAGTTGGTTGAGTTTGAGAAAAATGGCATCAGGGCCATCGTACTTAACCTGGAAGAGGATAATGTGGGAGTTGTCTTACTGGGGGAGGCTTATGATATCAAAGAGGGCGACACTGTAAAGAGAACCCGCAGGATTGCCTCAATTGAGGTTGGCGACGGACTTCTTGGCAGGGTCATCAACACGCTGGGAGAACCGATCGACGGAAAGGGAAAAATCGGAGGCGAACGTTATGAAATGCCGCTGGAACGGAAAGCACCTGGTGTAATTTACCGACAACCGGTAAATCAGCCGCTGCAATCCGGGATAAAGGCAATTGATGCCATGATCCCGATTGGCAGAGGACAGCGTGAGTTGATTATCGGCGACAGGCAGACTGGAAAAACTGCCATCGTGATTGATACAATCATCAACCAGCGGGAGTTTTATACAAAGGGAGAACCGGTCTACTGCATCTATGTAGCTATCGGACAGAAGGGCTCCACTGTGGCAAATATTTTGAAGACCCTTGAGGAGAAAGGGGCGATGGCCTATACCGTGATCGTTACGGCTACCGCATCCGATCCCGCTGCCATGCAGTTTTATGCACCCTTTGCCGGAGCTGCTATCGGCGAGTTCTTCAGGGATACGGGGCGTCCGGCCCTGGTGATCTATGATGATCTGTCGAAACAGGCTGTTGCTTACCGTGAAGTATCCCTCCTGCTTCGTCGTCCTCCCGGGCGGGAAGCCTATCCGGGAGATGTCTTTTACCTCCACTCCCGCTTGCTGGAACGGGCGGCCAGGATCATCTCTTCCGATGCCGTGGCAAAGAAAATGAATGACCTTCCTGAATCGATCCGGCATTTGGTGAAAGGGGGTGGTTCTCTCACGGCGCTCCCTATCATCGAAACTCAAGCTGGTGATGTCACGGCCTATATTCCAACCAATGTCATCTCGATCACCGACGGACAGATCTTCCTGGAGACAGGACTCTTCAATTCGGGGATTCGCCCGGCTATCAACGTAGGGATCTCTGTATCCCGTGTTGGAGGGAATGCCCAGATAAAATCCATGAAAAAGGTTGCCGGCACCTTGAAACTGGCTCAGGCCGAATACCGCGAACTGGAGGCCTTCTCCAAATTCGGATCCGATTTGGATGCAGCTACCAAAGCTGTGCTGGATAAAGGTGCCAGAAACGTGCAGATCCTGAAACAGGCACAATACTCTCCGATGTCTGTGGAACAACAGATCGCCATCATCTATTGCGGCACCAGGGGTTTGTTGAAGAATGTACCGGTTAGGAGCGTAATGGATTTTGAAGTGGAGTACCTTCATTATATGGTATCTCATCATAAAGCAGTTCTGGAGCATCTCCGTGAGGGAAAATTGCTCGAAGAGGATGAGAAGGCAATGGAGAAAGCGGCTGCTGATATTTCCAGGAAGTATGAGGGGCAGAGGTAAAATGTGAGACGTAGAACGTGAGACGTAAGACGTGAGACGTAAGACGTGAGAGGTAAGAGGTAAGACGTAGGATGATTGCTTACGCCAAAGCTTAGGCGCTTGAAAAAGACGAAGGAAGAGGAAAGAAAGATGAAGGAAAAAGGAAGAAGGAAGAAAAGTGAATATTCAATTCGTAATTCATCATTCGTAGTTCGTAATTCGAAAAGATGGCTGGATTAAAGGAAGTACGAATCAGGATTGCATCGGTTAAATCGACCGAACAGATAACCAGTGCCATGAAGATGGTGGCGGCTTCCAAGCTCAGAAGGGCTCAAAACGCCATCCTGAAGCTCAGACCGTATGCTGCCAAATTGCGGAAGATTATGCAAAACCTGAGTGCCAGCGCGGAAGATTCGAATGAAAGTAGTTTTACGGAGGTTCGAAAACCCAAACGGATTCTGCTGGTTGTATTCACCTCCAACCGTGGACTGTGTGGCGCTTTCAACTCCAACATCATCAAACTGGCAGCCGACAGGATCCACAACACCTATGGAGCCCAAGACAGAAATCATGAAGTGGACCTGATAACCGTCGGGAAAAAGGCGACCGATTTCTTCAGGAAGCGGAACTACCAGGTGATTGAATTTTGGGATGAAATCTATGATGCCCTCACCTTTGAAACAGTTGCCCGAAAAGCCCGGTTATTGATGCAGCTTTTTACCGACAAAAAGTTCGACCGGATTGAATTGATATATAATCAGTTTAAAAATGCAGCTGTTCAACGCCAAATGGTTGAGCAGTACCTGCCACTGGTTCCGGATGAGACTCAGGTTAAAGCCAACCTGAAGAAGGTAGAGGCCGACTATATCTTTGAGCCTGACAAAGAGACTATCTTACACGAACTGATTCCTAAAACCCTCAGGATCCAGCTTTTCAAAGCGATGCTGGATTCCTATGCTGCTGAAATGGGCGCCAGAATGACGGCTATGCACCAGGCGACAGAAAACGCCCGGCAATTGCTGAAGGATCTCAGGATCTCTTACAACAAAGCCCGCCAGAACCAGATCACACGGGAAATCATAGAGATTGTTTCAGGTGCGGAAGCGCTGAAAGGGTAACCCCTTTTCAATTACGAATTACGAATTACGAATTACGAATTACGATTTTAGGCGGAAGACATTTCTTTTCTTACGTCTCACATCTCACGTCTTACTTCTTACGTTTTTTTACGATCTTTGTAATAAATTTTAAAAATGGCATATCATGATCAATAAGAACGTTGAAAAAGCACTGAACGAGCAGATCAAAAAGGAAGAGCACTCTTCCCGAATCTACCTTTCCATGGCCTCCTGGTGCGAACGGAACGGATATCCCGGTGCATCGGATTGGTTATACAAACAAACAGAGGAAGAGAGGCTTCATATGCTCAAGCTCGTCCATTACCTCAACGATAGGGGCGGAGACACCATGGTTGCCTCGCTTGAAGCGCCACCCGCCAAGTTCAAATCTTTGCTGGATGTGTTCCAACAGGTGCTGAAGCATGAGGAATTCATTTCGGCATCAATCAACGACCTTTATGCAAGTTGTTTGAAGGAGAAGGATTTTACGAGCGCCAACTATCTTCAGTGGTATATCAATGAGCAAATTGAGGAGGAGAAAACAGCCCGAAGCATCCTTGACCAGATCCACCTTGCCGGCACCGAAAAAGGCGGTCTGTTTCATATCGACAAAGAGCTGGCTGCTGCTGCCAAAGCCAAGGCTCTGTCGCTGACTACACCGAGCGGCTCAGCAACCTGACCAACTGCTCATACCAGTTTAGGCCATATTTCCTTATCAGGGCATCCTGTAAAAAGAGATAGAGGGGTATTTTGTTGCGATGGCCCTTTTCCAGGGCTTTATCGCAGATGTACCATTTGTGGTAATTGATAGCATCCTCATTGCCAATAGAGGAGATCCGGAGTGGATATAAGTGACAGGAAAGTGGTTTTGGGAAAGGAATTTTTTTCTGCTGAAAGGCCTCTTCAATAGCACACCGGGCAATGCCGTTATTAAAAAATATATAGGCACACTCCATTCCTTCGATAAGTGGCGTCACAAATTTACCCTCAGCATCATAGTCAAATACACCTCCCCGCTCTATCTCATCGATTCCTTCCAGGGTCATAAATGGCTTGATCTCATCCAGGTAGTCATCGAGAAGTGAGATCTCCTCCTCCTCAAGTGGGGCCCCGGCATCACCTTCCACGCAACAGGACCCTTTGCATTTTTCCATATCACAACAGAAGAACACATCTTTCAGGTCGTCGGAGATCAAGGTGTTGTCGAGGAGAATCATGGTTTTTAATGCAGGAATGTAGGAATTTAAAAAGTTTTAAACAAAGGTATTACTTTTCCCTTTTTTTCGGATTAATGGGAAAATTTTAACATCAATCGACCATGAAAGAAAATGTTATCAGAACGAAAAGTCTGATCTTAGCTAAGGAAATTGTCTTTTTGTATCAGTATCTAAGCCGGGGAAAAAAAGAATACATCCTTTCTAAACAATTACTTAGGGCTGGAACATCAGTGGGTGCAAATATCTATGAAGGGGTAGCGGGACAATCAAAAAGGGACTTTCAGCACCGGATGTCTATCGCCTATAAAGAGGCCAGGGAAACAGATTTCTGGCTTACCCTGCTATGTGAGACCGGTTATCTTTCTAAAGAAAAGGCTGATACCGCAATAAGTGTCTGCGATGAAGTCATACGAATATTATTCACAATCCTAAAGACCTCCTCCCAAACAAAATAATTCCTGCATTCCTACATTCCTGCATTCCTACATTCCTGCATTCCTACATTCCTGCATTGACTTCAAGCGTATTTCCAGTTTCGGAGTTTCCCCTCTGACATCCATTCGTTTGCCGTTTTAATTCGTTTATTCCTGGTTGCCTCGGTTTTGGCTTTGGTTATCCACATCACATACTCTTTCCGGTGAGAATAACTGAATTTTTCAAATGTCTCCGATGCTTTTGAGTTAATAGATAAAACCTTTGCAAGGTGTGCGGGGATCTGCAGCAGGCAAATCTGATAAAGAACGGATCTTGCCGAAATGGCCCATCGCCTTTTCCTCCCTTTCCTGAAACAATTTGTGCGGATCGGTCAACAATTTCGCCTTCCAGAAACTGAAAGCACAATGTTCTTTAAAGGCGGCCATGCTTACAAACACACCCTTATAAACGAAATGGGAAAAACCCCATTTTATGGTCTCTTCAATGTCGGGACAGGCTTTGTGAATCAGTTGCCGGAGGTGGGCCAGAATAGGTTTGGCAAAGAGTGATGAAGAGGAGATGTACGTATCGATGCGGGGATCGTGCATGGAAGATGCGTTTATTCTTCGACTCAAAGATATCACCATTTTTACCTGGTTACAAACAAGTTGTAGGGATCAATTTGTTTTTCATTAAACTTGCCATCTAATATCGGGTAAACATGTATTACGAATACAGTTATCCCAGAGGGAGAAAACCGAAAAAGAAGGCCGGAAAGAAAGCCGAACGGAAACCTGGGCAACGGATGAAGTACGGACAAACCTGGTGGGGAGAGCAATGGTTAAATGCCCTGACCCACATCGATTTTGACAACCGCCTGCCCCGCGGCCGGGCCTATGCCGGGAATGGTTCAGTGAAAGATATCCGGATCCGGAAAAACCGGGTTGAAGCCGAGGTCCAAGGGAGCAGGAGATATCCATACGATATCTCTGTTGAAGTCCCTCCTTTCACAAAGGCTCAAAAAGATAAGCTTCTTGGTGAAATACAAAATAACGCGTTTTTGATCTCTCAGCTGTTGAACAGGCAGTTACCCCAGGAATTACACCGGATCGCCAAAGATCAGGAAATCAGTTTGTTTCCATCCACCTGGAAAGATCTGAAGATGGAGTGCTCCTGTCCTGACTGGGCCGTCCCCTGCAAACACCTTGCTGCCGTAATCTATTTGCTGGCAAATGAAATTGATGCCAATCCCTTCCTGATTTTTCAGTTACATGGGTTAAACCTGATTGAAGAACTGAAAAACACAGGATTCAAAGTGGAACAATATGCCCGGGAAGAGATACCCGGAGTGAAGGAGATGATTGTTGAGGAGGTTCCGGAGACTGATTTGACATCTGGTTTCGGGATATCCAATCTCCCGGATTTCTCTGAAATAACCGAACAAGCAGATTCCATCCTTGCTCTTCTCACCCCAAAACCCCTGTTTTTTCCAAGAGACTTTCGTGCCATCCTTCATTCGGCGTATAAAAGTTTGTCTGGCTCCATGCGAAATCCCGCACCGGAAGTGGTGCCCGGGAGAGTTGAATCATTTCTGGAACATGCCGATTTTTTTGAGGATACCATGATCCTGTTGGATGTTGATTTGAAGGTGGAAGATGTGGTGTTCACCACGGAGGACGGAGATGAAGAAAAGGAAGAACGAATCACATTCAGCGATTTGGTTCTGTTACTTGAACACATAGAACCAGCCAGATTATACCTATGCAACGATGCCTTGCAGGGAATTGCTCTTCACCGGCAGTTTGCCGTGGCACTGGCAGCCAGGGGAGCTATCATACCCCAGCTAATGACAAACGAAAAAGGCGAGATGATTGTTCGGTGGATCCCTGCTATGAACGATGGTTTGCTCCGGGAACTCACCTCTGCCATTCAACCATTCGCCAATCCGGGTACCATCTGGATCTGGCAAAAGGAGAAGAAGAAGGAGCAATATTATCCGGTCAAGGAAGGGGAAAATTCCATGATGCTTACCTCCCTGTTCATCACCTTTTACATGGATGCCTTTGCTTGTGCTGACCGGTTTATGGACCGGCAAGGGAACCGGATCGTCGAACTCTTTTTTCGGAAAAAACCAGCTCTCTTCGACGGACTTTCTGACAAAGAGATTCCCAATACCATCCAACTTTGGTTAAAACGATTGCATTTAGCCAGGAAACAATGGATTCCTGTTCTCCGGATAGAGGATCGCGATAACTGGTTCTACCTTGATTTTCTTGTCGTTAACCAGGAGGCCAGGCTTGAACCTCCTATTTCTCTGAACAAGTTGCTAACCAACGATGATTACAAAGAGATCCGGTTCGACCTGTTACGGGATATAAGCGGACTCACAGATATTTTAGCGGATATCAGTTTGTATATCCAGACAAAAGGAAAACAGCCCATCCAATTCAACAGCATTGAATTTACTGATGTGTTTGTTCGTATCATTCCAATGCTACGGTTATTGGGCATTGAGGTTATGATGCCAAAATCGCTGGAAAAGCTGATCTCTCCGAAACCAAGCCTCCGGTTGTCGCTTACTTCCAGAGGGAAATCGGTCTCGTTCCTCAACTTGGAACAGATGCTCGGATTTGAATATCAGGTGGCGTTGGGAGATACACTGATGCCGGCAGAGGAGTTCAGGGAACTGGTTCGCCGCCTGTCCGGCATCGTTAAAATCAAGGATCAGTATGTCCTGATTACCGAAAACGGACTTCAGAAATTGTTTAACGACCTGGAAAATCCAGCGAAACTGACTTCGCAGGAGTTGCTGAAATCAGCTCTGTCGGAAGAGTATCGTGGCGCCAAAGTGGCGTTGACACCCGATGTTCGAAAACTGATCTCTCGTTTGACTCCTTCAAACAGGATCGCTTTACCCGAAGAGCTGACAGCTTCACTGAGGCCTTATCAGCTTAACGGTTACCGGTGGATGGCCCAAAACTCCTCCATTGGTTTTGGAAGCCTGATTGCCGATGATATGGGTCTCGGCAAAACCGTGCAGGTAATTGCCGCGCTACTGAAATTTAAGAAAGAAGGTCTGTTGAAGAAATCTTGTAATCTTGTCATTGTACCCACCACCCTGTTGACCAACTGGATGAAAGAGATCGAAAAATTTGCCCCTTCGCTGAAAGCCGTCATCTATCATGGCGCAGGAAGAACTCTGGAGACGAAGAACCTGGACCTTGTAATCACTACCTATGGCATGATCCGGAGTGACCGGGAAAAATTCAAGAAAAAGAGGTGGCATGCCGTCGTGATTGATGAGGCCCAGAACATTAAAAATGCGGGAACCGACCAAACCAAATCGGTTAAGAGTCTCAAAGCAGCCGTTCGTATCGCCATGAGTGGCACGCCAGTCGAAAACCGGTTGTCGGAATACTGGAGCATAATGGATTTCGTCAATCCCGGATACCTGGGTCCGGCAAAGACGTTTGAACAGGAATTTGCCACGCCCATAGGATTGTATCACAATAAGGAAAAAGCTGAATTATTCCGCAAGATCACTGCGCCGTTTATCCTGAGAAGGCTGAAAACCGATAAGACTATCATCTCAGACCTTCCGGATAAGATCGAGAATAATCACTACTGTTCATTAATCAATGAACAGGCGGCCCTGTACCAGAATGTGCTGGATCGTGTGATGGAGGATATTGAGCAGGTAGAGGGCATTCAACGAAGGGGATTGGTACTCAAGATGATCACAGCCCTGAAGCAGATCTGCAATCATCCCGATAATTACTTGAAAAAAGGGAAAGCCGACCCTTCCCTTTCCGGAAAGTCGAAATTGCTGATAGAACTCCTGGCACAGATTCATGATTCGGGGGAGAAGACCCTGATATTTACCCAGTACAAAGAGATGGGCGATATCCTTGTGAAGATGATTGGCGACCGGTTTGGAACAGCACCGCTGTTTCTGCATGGAGGCATCCTGAGGAAACAACGTGACAGCCTGGTAGAGGAGTTTCAAACCCATCGCAACCGCTGGATTTTCATCCTATCGCTCAAAGCCGGAGGAACAGGATTGAACCTCACGGCTGCCAGTCATGTGATCCATCACGACCTATGGTGGAATCCGGCCGTGGAAGCTCAGGCCACCGACCGCGCTTACCGCATTGGCCAAACCAAAAACGTAATGGTCAACCGTCTGCTGACCATGGGCACTTTTGAGGAAAAGATAGACGACATGTTAAAATCTAAAAAAGAGCTGGCCAGCCTCACCGTGACTTCCGGAGAAAAGTGGATCGGGGAACTCTCGAACCATGAGTTGAAAGAGATTTTCAGGTTGGGGTAATAATATATTCCTGCATTCCTTCATTCCTGCATTGATGCATTGACATTTATCACCCCCCTCCCTGATATTTATCAAGCCCATAGGATTACTTGTCACTCTTTCAATTGATTAATGATATTACATATATAATATTGGATATCATGCTCTTTCGTAAATCAGAATATTTTTATATTTGCGCCTGTTTGTTAATCGATTAACGATATGAGTGCTGAAAGTCTGATTCTCTTCTTCATCGTGGGAGCTTTTCTTGTAGGTATAGCCGTGCTATTCTCAAGCATTGTCCCTCCCACCTCAACCAATCCTCAGAAAGCAGAAGCCTATGAATGCGGGATTCCCACCGAGGGACTGACATGGCTTCAGTTCAACGTGGGGTATTATCTATTTGCAATCATCTTCCTGATCTTCGATGTGGAAACGGTCTTCATCTACCCCTGGGCGGTGGTGATGAAATCGGCAGGAATAACTGGTTTCATCGAGATTGTCATCTTTTTCTTTGTATTAGGTTTGGGCCTGTTGTACGCCTGGAAGAAAGGAGCGCTGAAATGGGAGTAAAGATTAAAAACATGAAGTATTCCGATTTTCAGGACAACGAAACTCTTGAGTTGTTCGAGAAAACCGGAGGAAATGTGATGCTCACCACCATTGATGGCATCATCGACTGGGGGCGGTCCAACTCCATTTGGCCGCTGACCTTTGCCACGAGTTGTTGCGGGATCGAGATGATGGCAACAGGAGCTTCGCGGCACGATTTTGCCCGTTTTGGCATTGAGGTCTATCGCGCATCACCTCGTCAGGCTGATGTGATTGTGGTAGCAGGAACAATCGTTAACAAAATGGCCCCTGTTTTGAAGCGTCTCTACGACCAGATGTCGGAACCCAAGTATGTCATCGCCATGGGAGCCTGCGCTGTTTCTGGAGGTCCCTTCTTCTACAACACTTATCATGTGATACGTGGAGTTGACCATGTCATCCCGGTAGATGTTTATATTCCTGGCTGCCCGCCCCGCCCTGAAGCGCTCCTGTATGGCGTGATGCAGCTTCAGCGTAAAATCAAGTTGGAGACTATCGCCAAAAAAGACGTAAGACGTAAGACGTGAGACGTAAGACGTAAGACGTGAGACGTAAGACGTAAGAGAGAAAAGATATGAATTCGCAGAAAAACGTTCAACTAAAAATTTCACTATTTCGCTATTTTCCTAACTCGCTACCTCGTTTTTTATCATGCCGAAGTCGTTCATTTAAAACAAAGCACTCTCATGGATGCTGAAAAACTAAAAGAAAAAATTCTGGAACTTGTTCCCGATGCCCAGCAGGAAGAGAACAAGCAGTTCCCCACATTTCTGATTCCTGCCGGGAACCTTAAAGTCCTGGCTACCCATCTGAAAGAGGATAAAGAGCTGGATTTCGATTACCTCTTCTGCCTGAGCGGTGTCGATTGGGGAACGGAACTTGGAGTTGTGTACCACCTTACCTCTACAACACTCAAGCATAGTGTTGAGCTGAAAGTCAAGACCGAAAACCGGGAAACACCAGAATTTGACACTGTAGCAGACTTGTGGAAAAGTGCCGAGTTTTTTGAGCGGGAGGTATGGGATCTCTATGGGATACGATTCACGGGCCATCCTGATATGCGCCGGATTTTTCTGGAAGAGGATTGGGTTGGATATCCGATGCGGAAAGATTACACAGACGAAGTTAACATCGTAGAATTGTAAGTATGAAAGAGATCATTAACCTGCCAGTACAAAGTATCGAGGAGGAGGAGTACCATATTAATATGGGGCCTCAACACCCCTCTACCCATGGTGTACTCCGGTTGGTCGTCACCCTGCAGGGGGAAACCGTTAAGAAAGTTCAGCCCCATTGCGGATACATCCACCGCGGTATTGAGAAGATGTGCGAAAAGGATACCTTCCAGCAGATTATCCACCTCACCGACCGGATGGATTACCTTTCTGCACACATCAATAACCACGCTGTTTGCTTGCTGGTTGAAGGGGCATTGGAAGTGGAAGTTCCCGAACGTGTCAAATACATCCGTACGATTGTGGATGAGTTGAACCGGATCGCCTCCCACCAGCTTTGGTGGTGCAGTTTCGGGATGGATCTGGGCGGACTTACCTGCTTCTTTTACGGACTTCGTGATAGGGAACACATCCTCGACATCTTTGAAGAGTCGTTTGGTTCCCGTTTACTACATAGTTACTATACTCCCGGAGGGTTAATGCAGGACATCCATCCCAATTTCCAGCAACGAACCAAAGACTTTATCAAATATTTCCGCAAGAAGATCAAGGATTATGATAAAATCCTCAGCGGGAACATCATTTTCGAGAACAGGAGCAAAGGCATTGGCATGATGTCGAAAGAGGTAGCGATCAACTATGGCGTAAGTGGTCCGTCGGGACGTGCCTCCGGGTGGGTTTGCGACATCCGCAAGAAATATCCATACGCCATGTACGACAAGGTGGATTTCAGGGAGGTTCTTCGCAATGAAGGCGATACTTATGCACGGTATATGGTGAGACTTGACGAGATGCGGGAATCGATGAAGATCATCGAACAGCTTATCGACAACATCCCTGAAGGAGATTACACTGCAAAAATGAAACCAATCATCAAGCTACCTGCCGGGGAGTACTACCAGCGCGTGGAATCGGCCCGCGGCGAGCTGGGTATCTATTGCATCTCCGATGGGAATAAGACTCCACTGCGGATGAAATTCCGTACCCCGAGTTTTGTAAACCTTGGCGTGCTGGATAAGATCAGCCGCGAGATGAAGATTGCCGACCTTGTTGCTATCGGCGCTTCCCTTGACTTAGTAATTCCGGATATTGACAGATAATACCATTCAACATGGCTTTCAACATTTACGACTTCACGTCATTCACCCAGTCGATCGACCAATTACTCTATGAGTGGTTGCCACCTGTTTGGGCGCTTATTGTGGAAATGACCATCATCGGACTGGTTTTCCTGCTCGCCTATGCAATCGTTGGCCTGCTTCTGGTGTATGCGGAACGAAAGGTTTGTGCATTCATGCAGAACCGGGTTGGCCCTAACCGGGTGGGTCCGTATGGGATTTTTCAGACCATCGCCGACTTCATCAAACTGTTGATGAAAGAGTTGGTTTACATCAAAGATTCTGACAAGCTCCTCTTCAACATTGCCCCGTTCATCGTGATCATCGCCTCCTTCATGGCTATTGCCGCCATTCCGTTTGCCAAGGGGTTGCAGGCTATCGACTTTGATATCGGGATCATGTATGTTGTTGCGGTCTCCTCCCTGGGAGTGGTTGGGGTATTGCTGGCCGGATGGTCTAGCAACAACAAGTATTCACTCATCGGAGCGATGCGTAGCGGAGCCCAGATTATCAGCTACGAACTTTCGGTAGGGCTCTCACTGCTTACCATCATTGTCCTGGCAGGAACCATGCAGTTCTCCCAGGTTGTTGAGATGCAGTCGACCGGATGGTTTATCTTTAAAGGTCATATCCCGGCGGTCATTGCATTTATTATTTTTCTGATTGCCAGTACAGCTGAAACAAACCGCGGTCCTTTTGACCTGGCGGAAGCCGAATCTGAACTTACTGCCGGCTTCCACACCGAATATTCGGGGATTAAGTTTGCCTTCTTCTTTTTGGCCGAGTATATGAACATGTTCATCGTGGCTTCAATTGCAGCAACAGTTTTCCTCGGCGGATGGATGCCCTTCCACATGTTCGGATGGGAAGGATTCAACCATGTGATGGACTTTATTCCCCCGCTAATCTGGTACATTGGCAAAACGGCCTTCATTATCTGGCTGATGATGTTGTTCAAATGGACATTTCCCCGGTTACGGATCGATCAGCTCCTGAATCTGGAGTGGAAATACCTCCTCCCGATCAACCTGGTCAATATCCTCATCATGGCTTTTATCGTATTAATGGGTTGGCATTTCTAAGATTATGAACAGTATCTATACATACTTTGCAGATATCTTCCGGGGAATCAAATCCCTGCTCATCGGCATGTCGGTGACCGGAAGATACTTTTTCAGTCCCGGGCAAATTGTCACGCAGCAATATCCTGAAAACCGGAAGACACTGAAAATGTTTGACCGTTTCAAGGGAGACCTGATCATGCCTCACGACGCAAACAACCAGCATCGTTGCACAGGCTGCGGCATATGTGAAACCAACTGTCCGAATGGCTCCATTGAGGTGATCTCCAACCGGATCGAACTACCCGACGGCAAAAAGAAACGCATCATCGATAAGCACATCTACCACCTCTCGATGTGCACCTTTTGCGGCCTCTGTGTCAAGACCTGCCCTTCCAATGCTCTGGCGTGGGACCAGACCTTTGAGCATGCCGTGTTCGATCGCTCCAAACTGACGAAAATTTTGAATAAACCCGGATCATCCATTATTAAAGATATAGAATAATGACGAGCAATCAATTCATGTTTCTACTCTTTTCGGCGGTCATTGTGATTTTCTCCATCCTCACAGTGACCAGCAGGCGGATCCTGCGGGCAGCTACATTTCTACTGTTCGTACTGGTCTCCACTGCCGGCCTCTATTTTCTGCTGAAATACAATTTTCTTGCAGCCATCCAGCTGATTGTCTATGCAGGCGGGATTGTTGTGCTGATTATCTTCTCGATATTGCTTACCAGCCATATTGCTGAAAAACTACCTACAGCCGGACTCCTGAAAAAATGGCCTGCAGCCCTGGTAGCGTTGGTTGGGGCCGCTCTCTGTATCACTGTAATTCTGCAGTATAATTTCCCGGGATCTGTCGGGAATACCGAACTGGTGAACGTGACAGATGTGGGGAACAGCCTGATCAATTATGGAAGGTATGGGTATGCATTGCCCTTTGAGGTGATCAGTGTGCTGCTGCTTGCAGCGATGATTGGCGCCATTGTACTGGCTAAAAAACGTAAAGATTAACAGCTAAAGAACGATCATATGTTTGAAGGAGTTCCATTATCCTGGTTTTTAGTCCTGAGCACCACCATGTTTTTCGTGGGGGTATACGGATTTCTGGTGAGAAAAAATCTGATTACCATGCTCATGTCGATCGAGTTGATCCTCAATTCAGTCTGTATCAACTTCGTGGCGTTCAACAAGATCCTTTATCCGGACCACATGGAAGGGATGTTTTTCACCATCTTCATCATTGCCGTGGCAGCTGCCGAAGCTTCCGTGGCGATAGCCATCATCATCAATATCTACCGACGTATTACCAACATCGATGTAGAGAAGATGAATGAGATGAAGTACTAATGTAAGACGTAAGACGTGAGACGTAAGACGTATATAATTCGTAATTCGTAATTCATAATTCGTAATTGATATAAGGTATGTTTGACTTCTCTTACACCATCTGGATCCTCCTGATACCGTTTTTTCTCTTCATCCTCATCGGTTTCTGGGGTAATAAGTTCAAGCCCATTGTCTCCGGGATTGTGGGGTCAGCTGGTCTTTTAACCTCCTGGGTTCTTTCCATTTTTACCGCATACAAATATTTCTTTGTTGTTGGGAAGGTGGATGATGTATACCAGCAGATCATAGGGTATAATACTTTGTGGTTAAGGTTTTCTGACACGCTGCATATCGACATGGGCGTGTTGATTGATCCAATCTCGGTAATGATGCTGATTGTTGTCACCACCGTATCCCTGATGGCTCATATCTACTCTACCGGGTATCTGAAAGGCCAAAAGGGCTTTATGCGTTTCTATTCCTTCCTCTCCCTGTTTACTTTTGCCATGCTGGGACTGGTGGTTGCCACAAACATTTTCCAGATGTATATCTTCTGGGAACTTGTTGGTGTTTCATCTTACCTATTGATTGGATTTTATTACGAGAGACCTTCGGCAGTGGCCGCATCCAAAAAAGCATTTATCGTTACCCGTTTTGCCGACCTTGGATTCCTGGTCGGGATTTTGCTGCTCTCCTACTATACAGGAACATTTGACTTTCTGACGCTGACCAGCCCAACGGGACCGGCTATCGGCACACCGCCGGCTGCTACATTTATTGGTATGTCGGTACTGACATGGGCAATGATTCTGATCTTCATGGGCGGCGCTGGAAAATCAGCCATGTTCCCACTCCATATCTGGCTACCGGATGCCATGGAGGGGCCAACCCCAGTGTCAGCGCTGATCCATGCCGCCACCATGGTTGTTGCCGGTGTGTACCTGGTTGCCAGGATGTTCCCAATTTATATAACAGTACCAATTGCCTTGCAGGTTGTAGCCTGGGTGGGTGCATTCTCCTCCCTGTTTGCTGCCATTATTGCCTGTACCCAACACGATATCAAACGGGTACTTGCTTACTCCACGATGTCGCAGATCGGATACATGATGTGCGCGCTGGGAGTATCAGGAATGGGCGGCCATGAGGGTCTTGGATATATGGCTTCCATGTTCCACCTCTTTACACACGCCTTTTTCAAAGCCTTGCTCTTCCTTTGTGCCGGAGCTATTATTCATGCCGTGCATAGTAACTATCTGCATGAAATGGGCGGACTCCGGAAATTCCTGCCAATTACGCACATCACCTTTCTGACTGCATGTCTTGCTATATCCGGTATTCCACCGTTTGCAGGATTCTTCAGCAAGGATGAGATCCTGGTAGCAGCATACCATCACGATACTGCTCTCTTCGCTATTGAGTATATCGTAGCTGGCCTTACCGCATTCTATATGTTCAGGCTCTATTTCGGCATCTTCTGGGGAAAGAAGCAGGATTACCACCATACTCCTCATGAAGCGCCATGGTCCATGACAATCCCGCTAATGTTCCTTGCTCTCGGAGCCATGTTCGCTGGATTTATTCCATTCTCACACTTGGTGACTTCCGACAGGGCTCTGTTTGATATCCATACCGAATGGATCATCGCAATCCCCTCTATTGTGATCGCGATAGTCGGTATTGGCGTAGCTTATGTAATGTATCTCAAGCCAACCGAGATTCCGACGAAGATTGCTCATTCCCTGCGTGGATTTTACACGGCAGCATATCATAAATTTTACATCGATGAGCTATACCTGTTCATAACACATAAGATCATCTTCAACAATATATCCAGACCGATTGCATGGTTCGACCGTCACATCGTTGACGGATCTATGAACGGGATCTCGTTTGTTACTAACCAGGCATCTGATAAGATCAAAGGATTCCAATCCGGACAACTGCAGCAGTACGCGATGGTGTTTGTCTCCGGAGTGGTACTCCTTGCCCTGGTATTCATCTATTTATGGACCTAATAAACAGCTGACGAATGAATATACTACTGTTACTGATCATTATTCCGATCCTGACGATCATTGGGATTTTGTTTACAAGGGACAATAAACAGGTACGGGTTGTGTCTGCTATTGGGATGACATTCCAGCTGATCACTTCAGCCATTATCATCCTATGGTTCCTGGCCGAACGGAATGCCGGAAACACGGCAGAAGTTCTCTTTACCAGCAATTATGTCTGGTATGAAACCCTCAACATCCACTTTTACATTGGTGTTGATGGGGTTTCTGTGGCTATGCTCGGCCTGACCTCTATTGTAATCTTTGCCGGCATCTTTGCTTCATGGGACGTTGAGGACCTTCCCCGGGAGTTTTTCACTTCGTTAATCCTTTTATCAGGAGGAGTATTTGGCTTTTTCATCTCCCTCGACCTTTTTACCATGTTTCTCTTTTACGAGATCGCGGTAATTCCGATGTACCTGCTGATCGGCATTTGGGGAAGCGGCCCGCGACAGTACAGTGCAATGAAACTGACGCTGATGCTGATGGGAGGTTCTGCTCTGATTCTGGTCGGGTTGTTGGGGCTCTATTTTAATTCCAATCCAGCCGGCGGACCACTAACATTTGATATTCTGGAGATTGCCAAGGTTCAGATCCCTTTGAATACACAGATCTTCTTCTTCCCCTTCCTCTTTGTAGGGTTCGGGGTTCTGGGTGCACTCTTTCCATTCCACACATGGTCGCCCGACGGTCATGCCTCGGCGCCAACAGCAGTATCTATGCTGCATGCCGGTGTGTTGATGAAACTTGGAGGATATGGATGCTATCGCGTAGCGGTTTTTCTCCTCCCGGCAGCCGCCCACGAGTTGGCCTGGATATTTCTGATCCTGACCACCATTGGCGTCATTTACGGGGCGCTTGGAGCTGTCTGGCAGAAAGACCTGAAATATATCAATGCTTACTCCTCAGTGAGTCATTGCGCACTTGTTCTCTTCGCTATCCTGATGTTCAATGAGACCGCAATGAATGGAGCCATCATGCAGATGATCTCCCACGGGATTATGACAGCCCTCTTCTTTGCCTTAATCGGGATGATATACGGACGAACCCATACCCGGTATATCAACGAGATGAGCGGACTGATGAAAGTGATGCCTTTCCTGGCTGTGGCGTATGTCATTGCCGGTTTGGCCTCTCTCGGCCTTCCGGGATTTAGTGGTTTCGTAGCAGAGATGACCATCTTTGTTGGTGCGTTTCAGCATTCCGATACATTCCACAGGGTAGCTACCATCATTGCTGCCTCATCCATTGTAGCTACGGCTGTATATATCCTGAGAGTTGTGGGTATGATGCTTTATGGAAAAATTACGAATCCGGAATATGAATTGATTACGGATGCCAAATGGTATGAACGATTGAGTACCGGAACCCTGATTTTTGGGATTACGGCCATCGGTATTGCACCATTATGGCTGGCAACGATGATCAACGGCGGCCTGGGACCCATTATCCAGAAGCTGTTTTTGGCCATGAATTAAACGACTAAGAAAATAAGAGTAGAAGACTATATAAAATTCAGACGACATGCTGATGCTGATCATGAGACATGAATTGCTGCTGGTGCTGATCACAGTGATTCTATTGGTGATTGAGATATTCTTGCCGGCCAATCGGAAGCAGAAGATCATTCTGCCCGCCCTCATCCTTTTTGGTGCAGTGATGATCATGGGATTCATCCCCGGGCCAACCGGAAGCCTTTTTGGCGGAATGTATATCACTACACCCCTGACCCTGTTGATGAAAAACATCCTGACCATTGGGGTGTTTATCGTTTTCCTGCAGTCGGTGGATTGGTTGAAAAAGGAGGAGAACCGGGAAAAAATCAGTGAATATTTCATTTTACTGCTATCTACCCTGATCGGGATGGAGTACATGCTCTCTTCGGGTGATTTCCTGATGTTCTACATCGGGCTGGAACTTGCCACAATCCCTCTCGCTGCACTGGCAGCTTTTGAACGGTTAAAGGAGAAATCGGCTGAAGCAGGGGTAAAGCTGATCTTCACTTCTGCCCTCTCATCAGGGATTCTTCTTTACGGCCTTTCCATGATCTATGGTACGGTGGGCACACTCTATTTTGATGAAGTGTTGAACGGCATGAACGGCGCTCCACTTCAGATCCTGGCATTCATCTTCTTCTTTGCCGGGATGGCTTTTAAAATCTCCATCGTTCCATTTCATCTTTGGACTGCCGATGTTTATGAAGGGGCACCCATTAACATCACTTCATACCTTTCGGTAATCTCAAAAGGTGCAGCTGTCATGGTTTTCACCATATTATTATATACCGTCTTCTCTAAAATCACCATCATGTGGAAGGATGTGATTTATATTACTTCTATCCTTACTATGACCATCGGTAATCTCTTTGCCATGCGCCAGCGCAACCTCAAACGATTCCTGGCATTCTCCTCCATTGCTCAGGCTGGGTTTATCTTCCTTGGGATTATAGGGCAGAGCCAGCTTGGGATGACCACGGTAATTTACTTTGTACTGGTCTATATCTTTTCGAACCTTGGAGCTTTCGGCGTAGTATCCATAATTTCCAACCGCACCGGGAAAGAGACCATCGATGATTATGACGGACTCTACAGGACCAATCCCAAGCTGAGCCTAACCATGATGCTGGCGCTTTTTTCGCTGGCTGGCATCCCTCCTGTGGCTGGCTTCTTTGGAAAATTCTTTCTATTCGCCGCCGCTGCGCAACAAGGGCTTTACATCCTGGTTTTGATCGCCGTATTAAACACGATTATTTCGCTGTATTACTATCTGTTGGTGGTTAAAGCGATGTTTCTGAACCGGAGCGACCGGCCGATCGCCTATTTTAAAAGCGATAGTTATTCCCGCCTTGGTTTAGCGATCTGCATAGCCGGCCTTGTCATCATTGGCCTTTACAGCCCTGTTTATGAATTCATCAATCAGTTCACCTTCGGCATCTATTAGGAGCCGGAAAACACCTCTTACAATGGCATTAAAAGGAAAACATAATATATCAGAGATCGATGGCGTTAGGTGTACAGTGGTAGAGAACGGTATCGGCAAGGAGCGATTGGACTTTCTTGCAGACCTCCTCTCGTATAATGGGCTGGAAGTAAAAAGTGAGCAGGAAAAGGATAAGGAGGGGAATGTTCTCGATACGTTTATTATTGGAGTAACAGATATCCTCTTCAATGCAACCATTGTTGTTTACCAGCAAAAGCTTTTCAGGAGAGATGGCGAAGTAGTAACCGCCGCCTACTGGGAACAAAAAAAAGCTGATACTGAGATACCTTACTGGCAGGTTTTGAGTTAATCTTGCATGGAAAAGTTTAACCTCTATTTCTCTATACTGATTGCACTTGGATTCTTTATTCTGGCCACATACTTACTTGTAAGTCCCTCATTTTCTTACCTTAGCATCGAGATTCGCGTAATTTTTTCCGTGTTTCTATACCTCTATGGCGCCTTTCGGATCCTTCGGGTGTTAACTAAGCGCAAAAGACGGGATAATGAAAATGAATAATACAAGAAAATTAGTACCTTTGTCCTCCTTAATTAAGAATGCCGGGCTTTAAGCAACATTGGCCATATGAAAAGTTCTATTATCAGATTGAAAATGCTCTTCTTAACGGGAAGCGTTTTCGTTTTCTTCCTGGCGGGCTGTGGAGGAGATCCCTTGACACAACGGGACACTCCCACGCGGGGAAACATGAAAGTAGCTATTGATGACTCGTATAGGTTGTTTATGGATTCAGAGATATATACCTTCGAATCCATCTACAAGTATTCAAAGATTGACACCATTTACGGTACAGAGGGGGAAGTTTTTGAGAGCTTCATGAACGATAGTGTTCCCCTGATTGTAGTGAACCGGAAGCTGACTGATCGGGAGAATGAGATTCTGACCTCCCAGCAGATCGTCCCCAAAACAACCCGTATAGCATATGATGCTGTTGCACTGATTGTGAACAGAGACAATCCCGATTTGAAGATTCCCTACGATCGGATCAGGGATATTTTTTCAGGCAAAATCAACCGATGGAATAAGATCAATCCATCCTCGCAACTTGGAGATATCAGCGTTGTCTTCGACCACTACAAATCGGGAAACCCAAGATATTTCAAGGAAAAGTTTGACCTCGACTCTCTCCCGGCAAATTGTTATGCCGTGCAATCCAACAGCGAGGTTATCAACTACGTGGAGAAGAATAAGAGTGCATTGGGAGTGATTAGTGTAAACTGGATAAGTGATAAAAGGGATTCGGTTTCAAACGACTTTCTCAACCGGATCAATGTGGTTGGCATCAGCTCCCCGGGAGACAATGATCCTTCTGCCAACTATTACCAACCCTATCAGGCTTACATTGCACAGGGGCTTTACCCGTTTATACGTGAAGTCTATTGTATAAACCGCCAAACTTACGCCGGACTGGCTTACGGGCTTTCAGCTTTCGTCGCCGGAGAAAAGGGGCAACTTATCATCTTGCATTCAGGACTTGTACCTGCTACACAGCCCATAAGAATTGTGGAAATCAAACACTAAACGATTAGGAGGTATATATATGACACGTGTTGCTTTGAGGTATGGCACTTTGGCTCTCTTCCTGGTTTTTACTCCATTCATACGGACGACCCAATCCCAGAATCTTGATGATGCCATCAAGCTCACCCGGAGTGAGCAGTTTAATGCTGCAGAGAAACTTTTCAGCACCATCCTTGCTGCAAATCCTACTGACGGGGATATTTATTTCTATTATGGCGATAATTATCTGAAACGCTATTTTGCCGACACGCTTAATACATCGCTACAGGAGATGACAAATCAGGCCCAGACCCTGTTCACAAAAGGGATTCAGCAGGAGCCAACAAATCCTATCAACTATGCCGGACTGGCAGAGATAGCTTTGCAGAGGAACGAAACCATAGAAGCACAGCAGTATCTCGATAAAGCATATTCTCTTCTGCCTACCAGGAAGAATAAAATTGTGATGACCCCCGAGAAACATGCCCATGCACTCGTTAAAATGGCGGATGCATTTGTGATGGCAAAGGTAAAAGATACAGCCCAGATATTGACGTACCTGCGTGAGGCAGAAAAAATAAATTCTAAAGATGTTGATATCTATCTTGTAAGAGGTGATGCTTACATCTACTTACTGAATGATGGCTCCAATGCCATTGCCAATTATAATATCGCTCAATCCCTGAACACCAACTCATCGATGGCCAATTTACGAATCGGACAACTGTGGATGCGGGCCAAGCAATACCAGATGGCACTTAACTATTACGAACAAGGGGTGCAAATTGATTCAACATTTGCGCCGGCCTACCGGGAGCTTGGCTTCTTGCTTTACAAAGCTGGGAGATATGCTGAAGCAAAAAAGATGTTCAGAAAGTTTCTTGAGCTCTCTGCCGGCAATATCCCGGCCCGGCTTCAGTTCATCAATACCCTGATGGAACTTCAGGACTATCCGGAGGCCCTTACAGAGATCAGTGAAGTCATGTCAATGGATACCACCATTATCGATCTATATCGTGCCCGTGCATACGCCCTGTATGAAAATGAGGAGTTCGAAAAAGGACTGAAGGCGATCAAAAAATTCTTTGAGCGCTCACCTACAGATAAGATCCGCACATCGGATTTCACATACTACGGACGGCTACTCTCGAAAAATGACCTGGACTCGATGGCTGCTATCGTTTTATACAAAGCCTGGGAAATGGATACGTCAAAAATTGAACTTCTTTCGGAAGTGGCAATGAGTTACATCAAATATAAGGACTACAACAATGCTATCCAGGTGTACGGCCTGAAAGATTCCCTAAGTGAAGCCAACGTATTAGATGTCTATAACTGGGCAAAGGCTTATTACAACATACAGGACTATATCAATGCTGCTATCATGTTTGAACGTTTCTGTAAGGCACAACCTACCTATGTGCCGGGATTTACCTGGTGGGCAAGAACCCTTTTCAACCTTGATCCGGAGAGTGATCTTGGACTTGCCAAGCCGGTCTATGAACAGATCCTGGAGATTACGTTGGAAGACACAGTAAAATACCAGAAACAGCGTTTGGAGTCTTACTATTACCTGGCTTATTATTTTTATCACCAGTATGTCCTTCATAAGAAGGATCTTGATCTCGCACGGGAATCATTGAAATTCAACAACGATGTGCTTGCGATTGATCCGGAAAACGAGAAAGCCAGGCAAATGGTCGAAGCACTTAAGCGGGTGGTCAAATAATCTGGTTGTATTCTAAATTTTTTTATAAATTTGCCGTTCCTTAAATAATGGAAAAAAATCAAGTAATCAATAATTTATCAACTTAAAAGTTTCTAAAATGAGCAAGAAGAATAAACAAAGCGGAGCAGGATTAGGTGACGCTTTAAGGTCTATTTTCACAACAGGTGCCATCATCTTTGCATTTGTTATGGCGGTATTGATTTACCTGTTCATCATGGGTAACCCCATCAACTTTGAAGGCGGAAACCCGGAAGGCGCTCCGTTACCAGGAAACTACCTTGGTATGGTTTTTAAAGGCGGATGGGTTGTTCCTGTGCTTATAACCATCAACCTGGTATTGTTGATTTTCGCTGTTGAACGTTGGATTACACTCAGCCGTGCCAAAGGGAAAGGTCGCATCAATGTCTTTGTTAAAAAATTGCAGTCCTACCTGAATGACAATCAGATTGATGAAGCCATCGATGCGTGTGATAAACAAAGAGGCTCTTTAGCCAATGTAATGAGAGCTGGGTTGTTGCGATACAAATCACTGAAAGAAGACCAAACACTGGAAAAAGACCAGAAACTTGTCGCCCTTCAGAAAGAGTTTGAAGAGGCTACCGCACTTGAGTTGCCAATCCTTTCCCGCAATCTCGTCATTCTTTCAACCATCGCTACCATTTCCGTATTAACCGGTTTATTCGGCACTGTACTCGGGATGATCCGGGCTTTTGCCGCTCTGGCAACTGCCGGCGCCCCCGATGCTCTTGCACTTGCTACGGGTATTTCTGAGGCCCTGATCAATACCGCTTTTGGTATTTTAGGTTCACTGCTGGCTGTGGTCTTCTATAACTATTTTTCCACGAAGATCGACAACTTCACCTATAAAATTGATGAAGCCGGATTCAGCCTGGTTCAGACCTTTGCTGCTACAACGAAGTAGTATTCTGCTGGTTGACATCAGACGTGTTTGTACGTTTTGATCTGTTATTCATCAATTAAAACTGAAGTAAATGCCTAAGATAAAACGCCCAGTCAGTACCCCACGCATAGACATGACGCCTATGGTGGACCTCTTTTCACTGCTGCTGATCTTCTTCGTATTAACCGCCTCATTCCGTCCACAGGAAGCTGCCATGATCGATAGCCCTGCTTCCATTTCCGAGAAACAAGCTCCCGACTTTAACCTTATGACAATCTTCATCGATAAGGAAGGGAAGGTGTTTTTCAACATTGATAACGGGATAGACTCAACCACCAAGTTCCGCGAACAGATCCTGAGAAAGATGGCGGAACGTTATGAATTAACGTTCACCGATGAAGAATATGATCTGTTCGGGCGCCTTTCAGGATTCGGAATGCCATTGAAAGACCTGAAGAAATGGATCCATGCGGAGAATTTGGAAAAACGGGAGGAATTTCAAGTTGGGATGCCTTATGATTCAACCGATAACCAACTTGGTTATTGGATCCTCTATTCCCGAATCGTGAATCCCCGGGCTGAAGCGGCCATCAAAGGGGATGCCGATGCCAACTACATGGTGGTGAAGGAGATCATGGACATGCTGCAGGATAATAAAGTTAATAAGTTTAATCTTATTACCAATTTTGTTACAGAGGAGGTCGGATTAAAAGACCTTCCTCCGGAAAAATAATTGGATAATTGGATTTCATAGATAAAAGCAACTGATATGGCTCAGATACAAACCCAAGATTCCGGCGGGAAGAAGGGAAGCAAGAAGAAAAGGGCGAAGAAGCACCCAACCGAGATTGACATGACTCCGATGGTCGACCTCATGTGTTTGCTTATCACCTTCTTTATGCTTACCACTGCCTTTGCCAAGCCTAAGGTTATGGTGATCACCATGCCCGAAAAGGACAAGAACCAGGAGCAAAAAGACCAGCCGAAAATTTCTGAGGCTCGTACCCTGAACATCCTGCTCTCTGGTAATGACGAGGTCTTTTACTACAAAGGACAGCCTGCTCCCAAGAAGGCCATGCCGATTGTCGTTAAAAGTGATTTCAGTAAAGACGGTGTACGGAAAATGTTGCTCAACTGGAACCGGGATCTTTTCACCAAAATTATAGAGTATCGGGAAAAACGGTTGACAGGCGAGATCATCGTGGCTGATTCGACGTTTGAGAATACGATCAAGCAGATGAAAATGGATGACAAAAAGGGGCCCATCGTTCTGATCAAGGCTGATACAACGGCTAGATACAAGGATATCGTGAACATCATTGATGAGATGGCGATATGCAATATAGCAAGCTATGCAATTGTCGACATTGGTCAGGTTGAGGTGATGATGATCGAGGCTACAAAAGCCGGGACACCTCTTACCGAATATCCTGTAATTAAAGTTAAATAGGTTTCGTTTTATTAAAAACCAGAGGACTATGACAGCAAAACACGAACGTGTAGAATCCTTAGAGGAAATGGTCTTTAAGAACCGGAACAAGACCTATGGAGCATATATGCTTCGAAAGAAGTATAAGAAGTATATTATTGTCTCTACGATCATTGCCATCTTGGTTATGGCTGGCGTAGTGGCTTATCCGATCATCACTGCGGTTGTTAACAAAGGACGGATTTTGAAAGAAGAGATGAGCGTTGGCGCTGAGTTGCTGGATTTGCCTCAGAATGAACCTCCTCCTCCTCCTCCTCCTCCTCCTCCTCCTGAAGCACTTCAGGAAAAGGTGAAGTTTACAGCTCCGGTAGTTGTTGAAGACACAACGGTGGAATCAGATTTTGGAAAGCAGGATATGCTGGCTGAAAAAGGGAACACTGAGGTTCCTTCCGAAGAGCCCGAGATCGAGTTCGTGGAAGAGAAACCGCAGGTTATCGAGCAACCTAAAGAGGCGGAGATTTTCACGGTTGTGGAAGAGAATCCGCAATTTCCAGGCGGAGATGTAGAACTCTATAAATTTCTCAGTGAGTCGATCAAATATCCGGAGGAGGCCAAGGAACTTGGCATCCAGGGAAGGGTATTTGTGAACTTTGTGGTAGAGACCAACGGCTCGGTAAGTAATGTGAAGGTTCTCCGCGGAATCGGAGGCGGATGTGACGAAGAGGCCATCAGGGTTGTGAAAAGCATGCCCAGATGGACCCCCGGAAAACAACGCGGAATCCCTGTCAGGGTATCGTACAACCTGCCGATTAAATTTACATTGCAATAACAGGCATTTGCCGACCATTTGTAGAGACGAGAGATGCCTCGGCTCTATAATATCAAAAATGGCACCCCCTCGGGCGGTGCCATTTTTTTATGGATTATTCCGAAGCATGGTGTCAAGATGAAAATCATTGTAAAGCCGAGGCATCTCTTGTCTCTACCAAAACCCTGCAGCCATGAAAACGGAAGAACACCGGACGGAATCTCTCGAAGAGATCGTATTCCGTCACAGAAACAAAAGTTACGGAGCTTATCAGCTGCGCCGTGATTATAGAAAATTTGTGATCATAGCAATGGTCTTCGCACTCTTTATCACCAGTGCCGTGGTCAGCTACCCGCTGGTGACAGCAATATATTATAAACCTACTCCACCTAAAGATGAGGAAAAGGTGGTAGGCGTAAATATCTTGAACCCACCTGCGGAAGAGAAACCGAAGCCGGAAGTCCCGGAAGCCCCGGAGCCTGAAGTCGCAAAGGTAAGGTTTGTCGCCCCGGTTTTAGTTGATTCTGCAGGTGATCCGGAATTCGGGAAACAAGACCTGTTGGCTGAAAGAAAAAACACTGAGATTCCTGATGAATACCCGATGATCACAGTGATCGAGGAAAAACCTCCGGTGATCGAGCAACCAAAAGAGGCAGCGATCTTCACTGTTGTAGAGGAAAATCCACAATTTCCTGGTGGATATTCTGAACTGAACAAATACCTCGGAGATGCAATCAACTATCCGGAAGAGGCCAAGGAACTTGGCATCCAGGGTAGGGTATTTGTGACCTTTGTGGTAGAGACAAACGGCTCGGTAAGTAACGTGAAAGTTCTCCGCGGAATCGGAGGAGGATGCGACGAAGAGGCAATCAGGGTTGTGCAAGGTATGCCCAAATGGACCCCCGGAAAACAACGCGGAATTCCTGTACGCGTATCTTTCAACCTTCCGATCAAATTTACGCTTCGCACAGATTGATTTTCCAACATCGGTAGGGGTGACCTGCCAGGTAGCCCCTACCTGCCTGTTTTCATGCGATTGCCCCTTCGTGTTTTCATCCCGCTGTCCTTATTTTAACCCGTAAACCACGACCTTTTCAATGTGTTTCCCCCTCTCTTTATTTGGAAATATTCCAAAGATATTTTTCACTAACTTTGTTCTGTTATTTTATTAACAATTGTAAGAGGCCAATTTATGATTGCACTTGGACATCAAATCGAAAATAAATTCCTGGAGGATGTAAATGAGAAAAGTGGCAATAACATCCTCGACTGTTACCAGTGCGGGAAATGTGTCTCCACATGCCCGGTCAGCAGCTTTATGGATTTCCCTCCAAGGGAGATCATGCAGATGATCAAGCTGGGATTGAAAGAAGAGACCTATATGGCCAACTCCATGTGGTTTTGCCTGACATGCGCCGCCTGTTCAGGAAGATGTCCGCGCGAAATAGACATTCCCCGAGTGATGGAATCGATCCGACATCTGGCAATCGAAGAGAATGTCAACCCCGATGATCCAAGGGTGAAAAATATCCGAAAATTCCACGAGATCTTCCTGGATATGGTAAAACGCTACGGTCGTAATTACGAACTTCGCATGATGGCCGAGTTCAATATCAGGACCCGCAACCTGTTCAAAGATATGCACCTGGCTCCCAAGGCCCTGCTCAAAGGCAAAATTCCCATCGGGCATGAGAAGGTGAAGAGTGCGAAGGCCATCAAGCGTATGTTCAAGATGGCTGAAAAACTGGAAAAGACTAAATAATCTGAATCATGACAAAACTGACCTATTTTCCGGGTTGTTCCGCACACGGGACCAGCGAAGAGTTCGACAGTACCCTGAAGCTGGTAATGAAGTCCCTGGATGTGGAGATGGAGGAGTTGCCCGACTGGAACTGTTGTGGGGCAACCTCCGCCCATGTGATGACCGAGAACCTGGCCCTGGCACTTCCCCTTAGGAACCTGGTTCTGGCTGAGAAGCTATCTAATAAAACCATGGGAATCGCTTGTGCCTCCTGCTACTCACGGATGAAAAGCACCAAAGTTGAGATGGATAATCATCCGGAACTGGCTAAACGAATCAACTCTACTATTATAGAAGAGGGCGAATACCAGGGGAGTGTCGACGTGAAATCGATGCTTCAGTTTTTCTACGAGGATATCGGAATAGAAGCCATTGCCGAAAAGGTCACATACCCGTTGAAAGGGCTGAAAATTGCCTGCTACTATGGATGTCTCCTGACACGTCCAAAGAATATTACTCAATTTGACTCGCCGGAATATCCCATGTCGATGGACTATATCGTTGAAGCGCTGGGCGCTACCGCCACTCCCTTCGACTTCAAAACCGAATGTTGCGGAGCTTCCTTTTCCATAAGCGATACAGAAGTCGTTCTCTCCCTCAGTGGGACGATTCTGGAGATGGCCAAAGAGAGTGGAGCCCATTTAATTGCAGTTGCCTGTCCGCTCTGCCAGTCGAACCTCGACATGCGTCAGCCGGATATCGAAAAGAAGACAGGAAAGAAATATGATCTTCCGGTGCTTTATATCACACAGTTGATGGCATTGGCTTTTGGTTACCCGTTGAAAGAGCTGAGACCATCCAAGCACATTGTGCCGATTGAACAGGCTCTCTCCCATATCGGAGAAGAGGTAGAAACTCCTGAACGAAAGAAAAACCCCAAAAAGGCTGTTGAAGCAGAAAGGGAGGTAGAATAATGGCTCGCGTAGGTGTTTTTGTTTGTTTTTGTGGCGCGAACATCGCCGATTTTGTGGATGTTCCGGCAGTGGTGGAAGAGGCAAAAAAGATCAAAGGGGTCAAATATGCCATCGACTACAAATATATGTGCTCTGACCCCGGACAGGGGATGATACGGGATGCCATTGTGGCGCACCGGCTCACCTCAATTGTCGTTGCAGCTTGCTCCCCGCGGATGCACGAAAAGACTTTCAGGAAAGCTCTCTCTGATGCCGGGATGAATCCCTATCTACTCGAAGTGGCCAACATTAGGGAGCACTCCTCCTGGGTTCATCAGAAAGACAAAAAAGCTGCTACTGAAAAATCAAGTGACCTGGTGAGGATGGCAGTGGCTAAGTCCATCGCCAACGAACAGTTGCATGAGATCTCGGTTCCGGTGACCAAACGGGCACTTGTTATCGGAGGCGGGATTGCTGGCATCCAGGCAGCGCTGGATATCGCTGATGCCAGAATCCCGGTGGTGCTGGTCGAGAAGAGCCCATCAATCGGGGGCAAAATGGCTCAGCTGGATGAGACTTTTCCTACGCTTGATTGCTCCCAGTGCATCCTTACCCCCAAGATGGTGGATGTGGCCAGCCATCCCTACATTGAACTGCTTCCTTACTCCGAAGTAATAGAGTTGGATGGCTATGTGGGAAATTACAAGGTGAAGATCAAACGGAAAGCATCCTATGTGAATTTCGATACCTGCACGGGTTGTGGCGCCTGTGTGCAGAAGTGCCCCGTAAAAGTTCCAAATGAATTCAACATGGGCATTGATAAACGGAAAGCGATCTATAGCCCATTTCCACAAGCGGTTCCCAACAAACCGGTCATCGATGCAGAACACTGCACCATGCTGTTAAAAGGCAAATGCGGAATCTGTGCCAAGGTGTGTGAAAAGGGATCCATTGACTATACCATGCAGGATGAGATCATTGAACGAGAGATCGGAGCTGTTGTTGTTGCTACCGGCTATGATCTCTGGGATCCGAAACCGTACGAAGAATATGGTGTGGGACGTTACAAGGACATCATCAACTCCCTGGAGTTTGAGCGGATGGTCTCAGCTAGTGGCCCAACCGGCGGAGTTCCGGTTCGGCCATCTGATGGCAAAATCCCTAAATCTGTCGTCTTCATCCAATGTGTGGGCTCCCGCGACGAGGCCAAAGGAATTGAATACTGTTCCAAGATCTGTTGCATGTATACTGCCAAGCATACCCTCTTGCTGCATCACAAAGTACATGACTCGCATGCTTATGTCTTCTACATGGATATCCGAGCGGCAGGAAAAGGGTATGAAGAGTTTGTGAAACGGTCCCAGGTTGAAACTGGTGCTACCTACCTTCGCGGAAGGGTCTCGAAGATTTACCAGAAGGGAGAAAAGCTGATGGTACGCGGGGAAGATGCCCAGATTGGGCAGGTGGTTGAGGTGGAGGCCGACCTGGTGGTGCTGGCTACAGCAATCTATCCATACAAAGATAACCCCGAGCTGGCCCGACTGCTGGGCATCTCGTACGACAAGTACGGATTCCTTTCGGAAGCTCATCCAAAATTACGCCCGGTGGAGACTGCCAAAGCTGGCATCTTCCTGGCTGGCTGTACTCAGGCTCCCAAAGACATCCCCGATACCGTTGCACAGGCATCGGCAACCGCTGCCAAGGTATGCGGACTCTTTGCAGGGGATACCCTCCTGAAGGATCCCATGGTCTCCAAAGTCAATACCGAGTATTGTACCGGTTGCCAGAACTGTGTCACAGTTTGTCCTTACCAGGCAATCGTAACCGAAGAGATTCCGATGGGCCACGGATCAAAAGAGATCAGGATAGTGGCAAAGATCAACGAAGGAGTTTGCCAGGGTTGCGGCTCCTGTGTGGCAATCTGCCGTAGCATGGCCATCGATCTGGCCGGATTCACCGATATGCAAATCATTAACGAGATAGTATCTATCTGATGGAAACAGAAGTAAAAGAGAAAATTGTCAGCATCGAGAAACCCCACCTGGAAGCGCCTCCCGACTGGCAGCCAGTGATCATGGGGATCCTGTGCAACTGGTGTTCCTATGCAGGTTCCGACCTTACCGGAACAAGCCGGCTTCAGTACCCGCCGAACATCCGGATCATACGGGTGCCCTGTTCCAGCCGTGTGGATCCGTGGTTTATTATCAAGTCACTCCAAACCTCGGCCGATGGCGTGCTTATTTCGGGATGCCATCCTGGTGATTGTCATTACATCTCTGGAAATTATTATGCCAGAAGAAGATTCCTGGTGACAAAGAAACTGCTGAACTTAGTCGGATTCCATGAAGACCGGGTCCAGTTTTCCTGGGTATCGGCTGCGGAGGGACCGAAGTTTGCCAAAGTGGTGACAAAGGTTACGGAGGATATTAAAAAGCTGGGACCGCTTCATCTGTATAAAAAGGAAAATATTTAATAAACATGGACTATACAAAGCAAATCCAGGACATTGCGGGAAGACTATTCTCTGAAGAGAAGATTGATCTCTTCATCGGTTACCGCAATACGGGCTTTGATGAGAACCAGGTGCCGGTGCTGATCAAGCACTACAAAGATGTGGATCAGCTACTCTTCACTGATAAATCGGTTTTCAACCTCGCAAACTACCTGAAGTACGAGCATACCAGGAATAAACGGGTGGGATTGGTTGTAAAAGGGTGCGACAGCCGGGCTCTGAACCTGATGCTGACCGAAAACCAGGTAAAGCGCGAAAATCTCTATATCGTCGGGATCGCCTGTGAAGGCGTTGTGGATGAAACGGGGGAGAAGGCTCAGAACTGCGTTGAATGTGTGATGCCTGATGCCGTGATCTATGATGAGATCCTTGGCACACCATCCGGAAAACGTGACTATCAGGTGAATGCCGACATCCGTGAACTGGACGGAAAAAGTCTGACCGAACGGCAGGAATATTTCGAAGAGGTGTTTGAGAGCTGCATCCGCTGTAATGCATGCCGCCACTCCTGTCCCCTTTGCTATTGCGCCAAGTGCTGTATCGACCAGGAAACTGCTACCCTCTTCCAGGGAGCTAATACTACCTCAAGTGCGTTTCATGCCCTCATGACATGGTCGCTACACCTGGCCGGACGGTGTGTGGATTGCCGTAACTGTGAAAAAGCTTGTCCAAGCCATCTCCCGCTACACCTCTTGCATAAGCAAAACGAAAAGGTGATTTACGAGAACTTCCAGGAACACCTGGCCGGAATGATCCAGGATGACCGGGGAGCTTTCTACAAATACAGCTTGAGTGATCCTGACGATTTTATCATGTAACCTTTCTAAACGATGAACCTGACAACATATAGTACTGATCCTGCCGGACTTCAGGCGTTTTATGAGGCAATCATCAGCGCTCATGATACCTACGCACCGGTGGAAAAATTTGGCAAATTTGATTTCATCAAGGTTGATTCCCTTTCCAGATGCAACACTGATTCACCCATCCCTTCGACGATGAGCATAAAACCGCTCTTCTTCCCTAAATCAGCAAAGGTGATGAAATACAAGGCCACTAGTGAAGGGACTGAACTCATGGATACCGACGAAGATCCATTGGCAGGGAAACGGGTTATTTTGGGTGTCAAGCATTGTGATGCACGTGGCCTTCAGGTATTGGATGCCGTCTACAAGTGGGACTACGTGGATACCGATTACGAAAAACGCAGGGAGAATACGATTCTGATTTCAACCCGTTGCAATGAGGCTTCCACCCATTGTTTTTGTACCTCTCTCGACTACGATGTGGAGAAACTGGACGCCTTTGACGTAGCCGTTATCAACGGATTGAACGGAACGATTTATCTGCAGGCCCGCACCGAAAAGGGGGAGCTATTTTTGAAAGAGAATGCAAAAGGCATATCGGTTGCCAATGGTTCTGCCCAGGAGGAGATGAAGAAGCAGTTTGTGAAGTTTGCAAGTTCTTTCCGCCTGAAGATGGACTACAATGAGATCAATGAAAAGATGCAGGGCAAGTTTGATTCACCAGCGTTTGAAGATATTCCGGCCACCTGTGTCAGTTGCAATACATGCGCGTTTGTGTGCCCCACCTGTCACTGTTTTAAAATTTCCGACGAGAAACTACGGGATGAAGGAGTCAGATACAAGAGTTACGACTCCTGTAATAATGTCTACTTTACCCTGATGGCAGGCGGTCATAATCCAAGGCAGGTAAAATACCGGCGCTGGCGTCAGCGCGCCATGCACAAGTTTGTCTATTACAAGGAGCGGTTTGGGATGAACCTCTGTGTCGGCTGCGGGAAGTGCACCACCTCCTGCCCGGTGAACATCAGCATATTCGAAGTCGTTAACAAGGTTGCTGGTTCAATGCAGGAATGAAACAATGCAACAATGCAGGAATATAGAAGAATATGAAACTTAATTTCGCTTTTTCACCATTTCACCATTTGAGAATATGGAACAACTTCTAGTCCCCATGATCTGTACGGTCGATAAGATCATCCAGGAGACTCCGGATGTAAGGACTTACCGGTTGAAATTCAGGGATGAATCATTGACAGAGAAATTTGACTGGCTTCCAGGTCAATTTGTAGAGTTCTCCCTGCTTGGCAGTGGGGAATGCACCTTTTGCATCGCTTCCTCGGCAACACGGAAAGGCACGTTCGACTGTTCTATAAAACGTGCCGGGATTGTAACTGCTGATATACACCGTGATGTGGATGAAGGGGATGAAGTTGGAATCAGAGGACCCTATGGAAATTGGTTCCCAATTGAAGACCTAAAAGGGAAGAACCTGCTCTTTGTCGGAGGTGGTATCGGGTTAGCCCCGTTACGGTCACTTATCCAGTACGCCATAGATAATCGCAACGATTATAATGATTTTACTATTCTCTATGGAGCTCGTACCTCGGCTGATATCTGTTACAAAGAGGAGATCGAAGAGTGGGTGAACAATAAATCGCTCAGGGTGGTTCTGACGATTGATAAGCCTGAAGATACCTGGAAAGAAAATGTAGGTGTTGTCCCAAAAATTCTGGAAGAGGTGGTGAAACCAACCATTGAGAACACGAAGGTCATCACCTGCGGCCCGCCAATCATGATCAAGTATACGCTCATGTCACTCGATAAGCTCGGTTTTAATCCCAAAGATGTGATCACAACGTTGGAGATGAAGATGCAGTGCGGACTGGGTAAATGTGGTCGATGCAACATCGGAAGTACCTACGTATGCAAAGATGGTCCGGTATTCACTTATGAGGAGTTGAGTAAACTGCCGGACGAATTTTAGTATATTTGTGGAAGCAATAGCTTCATGCCATGGATAAGGAATCAAAAGGAAACTGGATTGCTGTTATACCCGTCATTGTGATTGTGGTATTGTTTTGCCTTTATGTACTCTCAATGGTCATAGTCTAATCTCCATATGATCAAATATACCCTGAACCAACGAAATTTTCTCTGTTCCACTCCCCGTTTCGATGTTATTCACGATGATGTGGAGATTGGTAAAATTGGCCATCGGGATTTCTATTACCTAAAGAAACCCGGCTCGGTGAGTATAATTCCATACACGAGAAATTCCATCGGATTGATCTCCCTGAACAGATATCTGATAGGTGCGTTGACTTATGAGCTTCCAGGCGGAAGAATTGATGCCGGAGAAGAGCCGATTGTGGCTGCAAGGCGAGAACTGCTGGAAGAGACCGGGCTCATGTCGGAAACATGGCATCTGCTGAAAGAAGTTTTTCCAGCTCCAAGCCTGACCGATGAGAAAGTCTTTATCTTCGCTGCAGAGATTAAAGATGAAATCCCGGTTAATGCGTTTGACCGGAATGAAGGAATCCTTGGCCTTCATTTTACCGCGATGGAGGAGATTGTTCCCATGATAAACACAAACAAGATTAACTGTTCGATCGATGGATTTGCACTCTTCTTTTTCCTGGAGTGGATGCATACAGGGCTGCGATAGCAGTTTCTTTATTATCTAATTCTTTTGACATTTCAATTATAGAATCTACCAGGTCGAGTCTTCGTATCACTCCCCTTTACCGGTCTTTCTTACCCGAATATTTCTCCGTTACCAGTGTTTCGATTTTTCCTGCAAAGCTCTTGTCGATCGGAAACACTGTGATTTCAAAAGAATAGTTCTCCTCTGTCTGGGTGGCCAAAGTGATTACTGACATTCGGTTTACCGACACCCAGGGTGTGGAGAGGATGGTCGACTTTATTTGCTGTGTAAGCGCACTGATCTCCTCTTTTCTGGGACAATCCAGGATAAACGTATACCCTTTGCTTTGGCCGGTCCGTTCACTCTTGATGTTTACAGCATCAACAAGTTTTGCATATGGGATAAAAATGGTTTGGTTATCCTGTGTCTCAAGTTCGAGGGAGGAGCTTCCGAACTTCTTGATCGTCCCTTTGAGCTCCCCGAAATGAAGCTGATCCTCTGCTTTCAGTCGAGTGGAACTTCGGAAAAACACACCGGCTATAATATCTTTCATCCAGAAGCGGGATATCCAGAAAAGTAACATCAGTAAAATAGCCAGAACCACAAATACATAGATCTCATCGGCTTCGTAAAAGAGAAATACGAACCAGGAAAGGTATACCATCCAGAAGACCAGTTCGGCCAAAGGAAATATTTTTATGAAAAAATTCCTGGGCTTCTCTTTGTAAAGGAGGATTGGCAGTAAGAACCGGAGCAGGCGGATTACCAGGAAAATCGCCATCCCCCATCCAACAAACCGAAGGAAGAGATGAGCAGGATCGGGGCCGGTTATTTCCATAGGTGTGTCTCCTTATTTATATAATTACTGAATGACATGTTTGAGGTGAATATAGAGATACCTGTCAAGTTCAAAAATATGGCCAGCGCGTTCATTGATTAACCCTGCCCGTTTCAGGAAGAGAAGCTGTTTTTCCACTTCATTCGCAGGATCCAATGTCAATCGCTGAAGTTTGGGCAGATCAAGGCGTTTATGAAGCAGAAATTGAACAAGATAGAGCCTGACAGTAGGGCTTAACCGTTCAAGGATTGCATGGCCGGCAGACTGTGGCTGTCTGATGTAGAGCGTGTCGTCCTGGAAATCGGTGATATTTGAGACCCAGGCAAGCAGGGCAGCGCCGATGTTTCCACGGGTGTAGCTGAAGTATCTGGCGAATAGTTTTGCCTGGGCAGTACGGGTCAGTCGTACATTTCCTTTATCAGATCTCCGGATATCAAGACCGCTCGACTGATGCCGAAACATAATCACCTCCTGGATTGCGAGGGTGTTGAAGGGCTGGAGGTCGACCACAGAGAGCATACAGGATTCGATCTCAGAAACCTGGCTGATCACACGGTAACTGGCTTCAGAGACTGTAAGAAGAAACAGGCACTTATGGCCATATCTCCTGATTAGATCTCCTATCACCTCCACAACTGCTGTTCCTGAATCGGATTTCTCCCACCACAGCTCAAGGTCATCGATTACGATCAGGGAATCTTCCTCCAGGCTGTTAAAAACCTGGTCGATACTCCCATCAATCCCTGTACTCTCCTGAAGCATTTTAAGGAAAACTTCCGGATTGCAAGAGCCGGCCGGGGGAGCGCTGAGTGCATAAACCTGATGCCCCTGGTAAAAGGTTGAAGAGATATAGTTTAAGAAGAAGGTCTTTCCTGTATTCCGGTCGCCACGAATCATGATACCACCATGGAATCCCTTCATGTAACGGGATATTGCCTGCTGTACCTGGGAAATCTCCTTCTGTCGGTTTACCCAGAACTCAGATTTAAAGTTGTACTTCTGGAGAAAAAGCTGCCGGTAGTAAAAAGGCAATTTGTTCAATAATTCCTCCTGTGGAGTCACCCGTTCGTAGAGGGTCAATAATAAGTCAACCACAGACCTTTGTTTTACATCCCCTGCGCTAATCTTTTTAGCAAGGAGTAGTGCATCACTTTGCCGGTACCAGATTGTCGCACTCATCCTGTAGAGCCGCTGCATGACAGACTGAAGAGAGCTCTTCATCAGATTGAACCGGTGCCGGGCATCTCGTTTTTTAATATACTTTTTGTATGTGTCAGGCGTGTTGAGAAGACGTGCAACTGTGAGTTCGCCGGTGGTTGTGCTAATCTGCTGTTCAAGATCGGAATAGAGGTGGTCCAGGACGTATTGGATCTTTTTCAACTCCTCTTCAACAACCTTCAGCTGTTCTGTGACAAAATCAGTGAAACCTTCACCTCCACCATGGAATCCTTCTGGAGCATCATTTTCACGGAGCACCATCTCAAGAGTGCTTTTTGCCTCAGGGTTCATGTTCCCGATGCTAACCAGACGGAGGGCGTTTTTAATCCTTCCGGCAGAGATATAAACAGATTTGGGAAATGTTCCCTTGATCCGGTGCAAAGCTTCAAATAGGTTGCGCTGAACATGATAATTCACCAACTGATAAGTAGGAAGAACAACAGGTTTTAGTTCTTCACTGATAAATTCGGCTGGTTCTTTCACACTGGCCGGGACAAGAAGTTCTGATGTTTCAGGCAGTTTATTTACCAGGGCTTTAATCCCAATCAACGATTTGTCAATGATTTTGTCCAGGGTTAGCTGAAAATCTGTTTTATCGTCCCACTGGATTTCCGATTCATCCAGATTAAACTGGGAAGAAGGATCATGGTTGAGCTCTTCGAGATATTGTTTTACCCGGGTATTTAATATCCCTGCGTGATGAATGATGCAGTTATCGGTCACTTGCCCAATTTCATCCAGGGCCCGTTCGAGGAGCTTCCTGAGGCGGAAGGAAAAGAGTCTAAGCCTGATTTCTAGTTTGACCCCATTGTAAAGCATAATCCTGTTTCCGGCCCACAGCCCGGGGATCAGTGTGAACTTTTGAAGAAGTTGTTTTGTAGCTATACTATGGTCTTCAGGAGTATTTTGATTTGGGGCGCCTGAATCAATGAGATTACTCAAGTCGACAAAAAGGAGCGACAAATGCTCAACTAACCTTTCAGCAAATACTTTGTCAGTACTTTCGCTGATCATTTTCAACGTGTGAATCGCTTCCTGGATCTCTTTTTTTGCGGCATCCAAACGCTGGGTAGACACTTCCTGGAACGCTAACAGATCAAAAAATAGTTGGTTAGCCGACAGTAGTTTTCGGATTTCGATGATGGTATCTAAATTAAGCTGTCCGAGATTAATCAGGGAAGCATCGAGCTTTTGATAGAAGCCTTCTGGTAGAACGTTACGGATCAGCCGTTGAAACCTGACAGTATAGGATATTCCTTCACTGATTTTCTTTTTAGTATATACGAAGCGGATGAACCGTTTAAAGTTTCTGGCGGGAAGCGAATCGTTATTTTGTATCTCAAGATGACGGGGAAAGAGTCTTATTTTAATGGTGGCTGGGGATTTATCCACCGATTCCTGGATGCCTGAGATCAGAAATTGTATCCCCTTGTCGAGGCCCTCGCGTTGTTCCGTGCTGATGGTTTTCTGGAGCTCATCGATAATTTTCTCCGTAAGAACAAGTTGATTCGTTTTGAAATAGGCCAACTGTCTGGCTTGCTTTGTAGCAGGCAAGCTTCTGAAAGACTCTGATTCAATCAGCTGTACCGAATCCTGGATATTTTTTTCCAAAGCCAGGACTTTATTGACATTATACCGGAAAGCTGGCTGAACGAACTCCTGGTGGAATTGGGAGATCAGGTGTAAAGATGATGTATAGAGTTTTTTCAGCTCTTCCGGAATCCCCTCTGGCAGAAGCTGTTGAGAGGTCTCTTTTGACTTCTCAGATGGGGTGTGTTGAACAGCCTGATCGGGGATATACTTGTACTGGTGTTTGTCAATTTCAAGGCTAAGTTTCTTAAATGCTGATGAAGCCTTAATCAGGAGAACGGTGCCTATCTGACGCAGAAGAATGCTGGTGGTTTCAACATATTCGGCCTCTTTTCCCTTTTCGATCTTGGGGATCCCGGCGATGACCAGATCGGTTGTATGGGATTCGACCTGCATGATCTCATAGAAGGGCAAAAGTTTGATATGGTTGTCGATCACCTTTACGGAAGCGTTGATCCGGAGAGTTTCGAGCAGCCTTTCTGCTTCGGTAATTATATGGTCCTGTTGCTCAGCAAATGAGTTGACGATCATCAGCCGGATCGTGGCTCCATTCCACTGATCAGATAGCAGGAGTAGCTTACACAGGGCAAGTGCCAGGTTCCCCTGGTTGCTGATATCCTTCCACCAAATATCGATTGTGCTGTATTTCCCGAAGCCGGTCCGTTTGTCCCAATCGAGAAGTAGTACATTGAGATCGAGTTCATAGAGTGTCGTTAGCATGTCGGCGAACCGTTCCGGTTGTTGCGTCTCCCTGGCCCAACCCATCATCACAGTGTTGGGCTCAAATCCCGAAAATCCATAAACGCCTGCAATGGATTCGATTCCGTCGTAGAGGTCCCTCACCGTTTTCCGCTGGGTAAATATGCCAGGCATCTCCTCTACAGATGTCGTCTCCCCTTCTGTTCGGGTGACAAGAATCTGCGCATCTTTATTCTCTTTCAGGTCGAAATTGGAGAGCACGCCATGCCTTCCAACCAATGACTTGCCAAACTCGATCAGGTGCGGACGTTTCTCGGTTCCACCACTGAAGAGGATGATATTGGGCTGCCAGTTACGTTGCTCCAGGGGGCGTTTCCGCATCCGGTGCAGAGCGCTCCGTACCAGGGAAGAGTAGACACTTTGCCATACATCACCTGAGTCAGTATTCCGCTGTTGCCGTTTAAGATAGGAATAGAGAAGCCCCATGATGATGAAAGCAGCAAACATCGAAACCATATCCAGCTTGAACATCACACCGAAAGCAGCAATGAAGCCGATCAGCCCGAAGTAACGGTTCACGCGGAAAGAGGGGCGGAAATCAGTACTGGCCCAGTTCTCCAGGAAGAATGCAATGTTGATGAAGCCATAGGAGGCAAGGTAGAACATCGTCACGATACCGGCGATCACATCCAGCTCTCCGATGAGGATACCGGCTTCAGCGATCAGAAAAATAAGCAGTAGCGCATTGCGGGGTTCATTGGAGGCTCCGTACCCGCGGGCAAAGATCTTCGGGGTGATCCGGTCGGCGGAAGTCGCCTGCAGAATCCTGGGTCCTCCCAGGATGCCTCCCAGGGCAGAGGAGAGGGTGGCTCCCCAGATGCCGGCAATCACAAAGGGAGCAAACCAGGCTATCTTCATCAGGAAGTTGTAGTCGTTGATCAGGAGATCCCGGTCAACAAACAGAGCAAAGCTAACCGCCAGCGCAACGTAGATGATAAACCCGCAGGCGATGGCTGCAAGTGTCCCTCGTGGAATGGTCTTTTTTGGGTCTTTCAGATCGCCCGACATGGCAACGCCGGCAGTGAAACCGGTGACAGCCGGGAAGAAAATAGCGAAGACGAGCTCCGGGGAGACCCCATCCCGGAGATAGGAGAGGCTTATTGTAGTTGCAGAAAACCCATCATTGATAAAAAAACCGACGACAATGGAGATCAGGGACAACCCAATCGCACCCATGATGTAGAACTGGGTCTTGATAGCAACCGAGGTGCTGATAAAGGCGAGGATAACCAGAAAAATAATGGCAGCAGTTCCCACAATCCGAAACCCCGTGACATTCTGCTCCAGGCCGGTGAAATTTCGTATTGCATCGATGGCGAGGAAGCTTTCAGCGAAACCCACGAGGTAGAGAGAGATACTGAGGGCTGTACCGATAAATAGGGTAATCCCGATTGCTCCACCGATTGGCAGGCCCAGGCTACGGGAGAGAATGTAATAGATCCCTCCAGCTTGTATCTTTTTATCCGTAGCAATAGAGGAGATACTCAGGCCGGTGGAGATGGAGATCACATGTGCCAGCACGATGATTACCAGGGCGCTGATCAATCCGGCCTGTCCAACAACCCAGCCCAGCCGCATGTACATGATCACCCCCAGGATCGTCAGTAACGACGGGGTGAAGACACCTGCGAACGCACCGAATTTTTTGGCTTTTTCCATTAACGGGATCCAAATTACATTGTAAACATGGAGTTAAAGGTATGAAATATTTTTTTCTTACTCCTCTCCTGTCAGCCGCTTCATTTTGGCGATAATGATCTGGTAGTTGAGCTGGGCTCCCAGCATATCTGCTTCGGCTTTAGCCAGGTCGGCACGTGCCTGGAGGAATACGCCTGGAAGCGCCTCTCCCTCTTCTACAGCATCCTTTGCCAGCTGATACTCCGCCTGTCTGGCAACTAAGGCTTTTTGTGCGGTGACAATTAATTTCTGTGCATAGATGATGTTCAGATAGCTGGAACGTACCTCATTCCGGATCTGGCGGGTCTTGTATTGAAAATCCTCAGAAGCCTCCATAAACAATGCATTTCGCTGATTAACCAGCGCTTTACGCTCTCCGGCAGCCACAAGTGTCCAGGTGAGATTCAGTCCGGCCAACAGGTAGGATTCGGGGAAAAGAGGGATCCCATAATTGTAATTGTATTGGGCAAATGCCGTCAATTCAGGGATGTATCCTTTCTTTGCTGCCGTGATACCAAGATCTGCTTTGTGCATCGTGAGGCCGGCAATCCCGAGTTCGAAGTTGTTTTTAGAAGCCAGCCTCTCGTAATCGGGAAGTGGTGCAGGGACGGAGAGGGAAACAGAGTCTAGTCGCGGGACAGGAACCAGGGGATCATCCAATCCCACCATCTGTCCGAAGGTTAGCAGATACTGCTCTTTTTTATTCCGGATCTGCAAGAGTTCCCCCTCTTTTTCATGGATCTCCGCCTCCAGCCCAAGCACATCAATGGGAAGAACCTCTCCGGCTTCACTGGCATTCACGGCATCACGGTATTCAGATTTAGCATAGTCAACGTCGTAAAGGGCGTACGCTTCGTTTTTGGATTCGATCAGGATCCCATAGAAGAGTTCGGTAATCCCCAGCCGGATCTGAGAGATGATATTCTCCTTCTCGATCTCGCTGATGAGCAGGTCGGTTTCCGCCACCTTCCTGCCAGTGTTAATTGTAGTTAATTGACTCAGAGGTTGATAGAGTCCGAGGTTTGATTTTATAAAGAAATCCTGGCCATAGAGAATGATCATATCCTTGGGTGGAATGGGGAAATAGTCGGTGATGAGCTCATCGATCCATTCGATGTTGATGAGCTCTTCGACTGCCCTGTTTAACTCCCCCTTTTTCAGACGGATGTTCGGATCAGAGTTATAGGCGAACGACCCGTCGAGGATCACTCTTGGATAGTAGTGGCTCTTCATTTCAGTTAACTTGCCCTGGGCGTTTTTGATACGGTATTGAAAGATCCGGATGAGTCGGTTGTTGTTCTGAGCCGAATCTATAGCCTGGCTGAGGTTCATATACAGGGTGTCCTGGGCATGGATGGCAGTTCCTGTAACGAGAAGAAGGGATAATAGAATATAGCTGCGAAACATCTTTTTAATGGTTTAATCGCCAATGAATTTCTTTTCTTTGATCACCAATCCGTACAAGGCCGGGATCACCAACAGGGTTAGTACCATCGAAACCACGATTCCGAAAGCAAACACGCTGGCAAGCGGAGCCCACAAAGGATCTTTCATCACAATCATCGGAACTACTCCGATGGCGGCGGCCATTGTGGTGAGGAAGATCGGCCGTAACCTGCGTTTAGCCGACTCCAAGGCCGCTTGCGCATACGAAATCTTCTCTTCGGCCACAAGATGATCGGCATGATCGACGATGATCAGGGCATTACGGATAACGATGCCAACCAGTGCAATCAAGCCAACAAAAGCAGTAAAACTAAAGACATTCCCGGTAACAACCAGCCCAAGCATTGACCCGAAGAGTGTCAGGGGAATAGAAACCATGATGATGAGTGGCCGGGCGGCATCTTTGAACTCGAAAAGCAAAATAAGGAAGATACTTACCACGCTAACAATCAGTGCGATTATCATGTTGCCAAATGTTTCATCCTGGTTTTTGATATCCCCTCCGTATGCCATGGAAAATCCTGGTGGCAGCGACAGTGTATCTATCCGGGGTTTGATCTGGTCAAGTACCTCTGAGGCGAGCATGCCGGGCTCAGATTTACATCCTGTGGTGAGGGTTGGAATTCCATTCCGGCGGGTGATCTGGCCTGTTTGCCAGGTAGGCTTCAAGCTTGCAATTTGCCTTAAAGGAATGCTTTTTCCGGTAACCGGGGATAAAATATAGGTATTACGGATGTCGTCAAAGTTGCTTCGCAGACCTTTTTGCAGCCTGAAGTTGATGGCAAGGGGGTCATCTTCCTCCCAAAGCGTGGATACAGGAGCACCGTGAAGACCGGCACCCATAAAACCGGCAATCACTTCAGTGGTAAATCCCATCTGGTTTGCCACCTCTTCATTGACCACAATATTGAGGCAGTAATCGTCTTCAAAATCCTGCCTGACCAGCTTACTTCCATCTGCTTCCCGGAAGATCTCTTTCACCTGCCCGCCCAGGGTTTTCAGGCCCGTGAGGTTGGTGCCACAGAGACGGACCTCTACAGGAGATATCACAGGAACTCCCTGGGCAAACTGCATCACATCCACCTGGGCATTGGGGATAAAATCGCAAAGCAATTGTTCGTATTTGGCAGCTAGTTTTTCAGTCTCTTTCACACTGGGCGTGTTGACGAGCAACATGGCATAACTTTCCATCGGGAATACCGGGGCAAAACTGTAATAGACCCGGGGGGATGAGGTGCCGGTAAAAGAGGCAAACCCTGTAATCTCCTGATCTTTGGCAAGGATCTTCTCAATCAGTTTGACATGGGAAGCGGTAACGTCAAATCTGGTGCCCAGTGGTTCGAAGAGTTGGATCACAAACTGGCTCCGTTCGGCCGGCGGGAAAAATTGTTGTTTGGGAAGGCTCATGATCAATACTCCCATAACCAGGGTAGCGGCTCCCAATCCGATGGTCAGGATCTTTCGTTTCATGGTCCACTCGATCATGCCGTTAAAAATATGCTGGATCCCTCCGAGCAAAGAGAACTTTTTCTTTTTCCCGGAAATTTCCCCTTCTTTAGCAACTGGCTCTTTGCTGGCTAATCCTTTTCTGATGAAGAGGTAAGCAAGGAATGGTGTGAGGAAGAATGCAACTATCAGGGAGCAGGTCATGGAGATTGCCACTGTGATAGGCAGTGTGATGAGGAATTCGCCGGTGGCTCCGGTGAGCAGGAAGACGAGGGGAAGGAAAGCCATGATGATTGCAAGCGTGGAAGAGATCAACGGAATAGAAAATTCTGTAGCGCTTTGCCACGCTGCGTCGAAGCGGGAGATTCCCTTATCCAGCTTATCCACGTAGGAGTCAATCACTACTACCGCATTGTCAACCACCATCCCGAGCACAACGATGAGTGAAGCAAGAGAGACTTGTTGAAGTTCATACCCGAACAGGTTGAGAAAGGTAAAGGTCATTCCGATAGAAACAGGGATCGAAATGGCGGCAATGATGGCGATATTAAACGGCAACATCAGCATGATGGTGAGAATCACTGCTATCACGGCAATGAGGAACTCACGCATGAAATCATTGACGGCGCTTTGAACAATCGCGGGTTGGTTATTAATGGTGGTGAATTTCAGGCCGGAGGGAAGAATCAATTTGGTTTCGGCCATGACCTTGTCAACCTCCTTCCCGAACTCCACGATGTTGTATCCATCCTGCATCTCGAGGGAGATCAGCATGGCACGCTGATCATGCCCGTTGATCCGGATCACCTGGGTAGGATCACACTGTTTGCGGATTACCTCTGCTACATCCTTTATTCTGACAACAGATCCTCCGGGCGAAACCCCTACAATCAATTCCCTGATCTGATCAACCTGAGAAAACAAACCGGTGGTGTACAAGCTTACTTTAGCATACTCGGTTTCAATAAATCCTGAGTACTTGATGACATTCTGGGTTTGCAGCACTTCTACCAGGTTGGCTTTATCCATTTGAAACTGGGCCAGTTTCGCCGAGTTGAACGCAACTTCGATCTCTTCTGCCTGGTAGCCTAAAAGATCAATCTTGGAGACTGATTTGATCTGTTGCAGGTTACTCTCGAGTACTTCAATATAATTTTTCAGCTCGTTGTAGGAGTATTGGTCTGTTTCTACAGCAATCAATAACGCCACTACATCTCCGAAATCTGAATCCACCAGAGGCCCGAGCACCCCCTGGGGAAGAGTCATCTTGGAGAGCTGAAAGAGACCCTGGCTGAGCTTTTCCCAGAAAAGATCGGGAGTCTCAACCCAGTCCTCAAGAGTCACCACAATGGTTACCAAGCCTTCATACGTGGTCGAATAGGTCTCATCTTTCTTGACCTCTGAGTATGTAAAGAGTTTATCTTCAATGGCTTTGGTTACCTGTTCTTCTACCTGTTGAGCCGTGGCGCCAGGATAAACAGCAATGACCATCGCTTGTCTGATGGTGATCTCAGGATCGGACCGGCGGGACATCGTTAGCAGGGAATAGATCCCCACGGCGAAAATGAGAAAGATGGTGACGAGAGAAACCTGATTGTACTTCAGTGAAGAGCGGATGATATTCATGAATGATCCGTTACGGGTTATTTTTGGATGGCAACACGGGCGCCCTCATACAGCCGGGTCAGTCCTTCTGTGACGATCACATCTCCTTCCTTTATACCTGATGTTACCACGACCTGGTTCTTCAGGGTGGTTCCGGTTGCAACAGGATGTTTGGACACATGGTCATCTGTTACAACATAGAGAAACGTATGACCGGATGCATCAGTGACCACAGCATTGGCCGGGATGGCACAGATCCGTTGGGTTTTTCCCGTTGGAACGTCCACAAAGGCGATCATGCCGGCTTTGAGCAGGTAATTCGTATTATCAAGAGTGGCTTTCACGGGAAACGACCGGGAGTAGGCATCGGCAACCTGACCGAGCCGGCTAACCGTACCCTTTAGTATCGTATCATTCAAAGCGGGAATGCGAACCTGAACCGCTTTCCCTAGCCTGATCTGGTTGATCTCGTTTTCGGGAATGGAAGCTTCGGCGAAGACCTTATGGGTTTGAATGATAGCAAATACGGGATATCCCTGGGGAATGATTTCGCCCGGCTCGATCCCCTCTACAGCCAGCCAGCCTGAGGCAGGGGCATAAAGACGTGTATCGTGAACCTGCTTCCGTTTGTAATCGTAATTTGCTGTTGCCTCCTGTTTCAACGCCGTGACCTTGTCGAAATCACTTTGGGTAAGACTTCCTTTATCATACATGGTTTTCAGTCGGTCGTACTCTTTATTGGCATCCTCATACTGGGCACGGGCGGCATCAAGGGCAAAATCGTAATCGGTAGGTTCCATCACCGCGATGAGATCCCCTTCGTGAACATACTGGCCTTCCACAACGGGCACCTCCTTGATCTTGCCTGCTACCATGAAACCAAATTTGATCACCTTAAGCGGTATGATGTTCCCGCTGTATTCCAGAATTTCCGGCACCTCCTGGTTAGTGACCTCAACCACGGTTACCGGGATAAAATCATTCTCAGTTTGTGATGAACGATCAGCACACCCGGCAGCCAGGAGCAACAGGAAAATCAAAATCAACGGTTGTCGGTTCATAGTGTCATTTCTTTATTTTTCCCCAGGCGTCGACGTATTCGGTGACGATCTCTTTAATTCCTCTGGCGATAGAGGTATAGGACTTCTCGTCGAGGTTGGCAAGAGAGACGCGAACTGACCACTCGGGGCCGTCGAAGCCGCCGCCGTTCAGCAGAACAACCGATTCGAGCTCGGCAAGACGGAAAACGACATCCACTGGTTCGAAGTTCGTCTTCAGGTAATTGGCGAACGCTTTGCCGTGGTTCTTCTTTGCCCAGAGCATGATATCCAGTTCTGCATAATACCCGGCCCGGTTAGGGTTGGGGTTCAGTTTGAATCCCATTCCTTCAAAAAGTAACGTTAACCGGTTGTGAATGATGTCGCAGGTGAGCTGTTTGTAGGCATTTTTCTTATCGAAAAGGGCAAAGGAGGCAAAGAGCATCATCTGGATCTGCTGGGGCAGGGAGAGGCCTGCTGTGTGGTTAAGCGCCACCATCCGGCTATCGGCCACCATCCTGTCGATAAACTTCAGCTGGTCGGGATGAAGATGGATGGAGTGGTATCGGTTGAACAGAGCCTTCTTTTTGGCCTCGGGAAGTTCCTTGATCATCCTGTCATAGATATTCTTTTCATGCAGGGCGATCACCCCAAGACGCCATCCGGTGCATCCGAAATACTTCGAAAAGGAATAAACTCCCAGTGTGTTGTGCGGGATTTCAGCCATCAGGGAGCGGAACCCTTTCACGAAAGTTCCGTAGACATCATCCGTGATGAACATCAGGTTGGGATTATCTATTTTGATGATGTTGATGATCTTTTTCCTCTCGCGGGGGCTCAGGGCCACAGAAGGAGGGTTACTCGGGTTCACAAGATAAGCGATTTTAATCGCAGGGTCTTTCAGCTTCTCCAGTTCCTCATCGGGATATTCCCAGCTGTGTATCCCATCAACATTTTTCCCGGTGGCGTTGATATGGATCACCTTGAAGTTAAAGCGGTTGAGCTCAGGGATCTCGATGTAGGGGGTGAAGATCGGCACGAAGAGAGCTACCTTGTCACCTCTTTTTATCAGGAAGTTCTGCATCAGAGAGTCGAAGATGTAACACATAGCTGCTGTACCTCCTTCGGTAGCAAAGAGGTCGTATTTCCCTTTGGGTGGGCGGTTGTTGCACATCTCCTGCACCAGGTAGTCGTGGACGATTGCTTCCGGGAATTTCAGCATGCGGTCGGGAACAGGGTACTGGTCCCCGATCACCCCTTCGGCCAGTTCATGAACGAAGGCATCGGGATCGAACTTATGATTGTTCACACCATATTTATAAAGTTCTGAAAGTAGTTTGATCCCGGGCTTATCCTTGTTCTCTTTCAGAAATTTCTCAAACCGTTTAGCGATCCCTTTCAGTTCGGGAATCCCGGCAAGGCCCTGCTTGTAATTCATAGGCCTGCGGCACTCTTCGATGCCGAAAAGTCCCAGTGTAAAGAAAGCTTCACGGGGTACAGCAGAGATCCAGTTAGGATTTCCGCGGCCTGCGTTGAGCATGCTATGGGTGGTTTTGTTGTTGTGATGGCCGGCCAGGCTGATCAGGGTATTCTTGATCTCGAACGGACTCATCTGTTCAAGCTTTTTTTCGGTAGCGCGACTCGTTTTGATTGCAGGTAATTTCTTTGCCATGATATCGTTGATTTAGTTTATCAGAAACACAATGATAATCCCGCAGATGATCAGCAGGGTATTGCCAACCGCATAAGTTACGGTATATCCCAGCGTTGGAAGCGGACTTTCCAGTGAATCCTGTACGGCAGGAAGCGCGGCGGTGGTGGTTCGGGCTCCGCAGCAACAGCCGAGGCCGATCGCAACATCAAATTTAAATACATACCGTGCCAGGAGGATCCCAATAAACAGTGGAACCAGGGAAGCGAGGGCGCCGATCACAAAAAGCATGGCGCCAACCTGCTTAAACCCGTCAACGAAACTGGGTCCGGCTGTAA
>CAYUZX010000003.1:0-84560 GCA_964449285.1 uncultured Prolixibacteraceae bacterium | reverse complement strand
TAAATAAGGTGACGTTCGAGACCGATATGAACAGCCTGAACTACATGTCAGATAAACTTATCAGAGCCGAGTCAGCGCTTGATGAGGTATCAGGATCATCCGTTAAAAATGTATATATCGTGTCGACAGGGAGAACCCTCGACCAGGCATTACAATCCAATGAACAGGCTATCAGTAAGTTAAAAAATATGAAGGCACGGGGTCATATACAGGGATGGTCGGGGATCAGCACCTTTCTTCTTTCTGATTCGATCCAAAAGGAACGTTTGGCAATATGGACTGAGTTCTGGACTGCAAAACGTAAACAGGAGTTGCTCTCAGGGATTCATCAGGCAGGAAGACAGCAAGGATTTTCAGCAAAAGCTTTTTACGGACTGGAACGGATGCTGGGACGGTCCTATACTACACTTACACCCCAGGAGAACGCCCAGATGAAAGCATCCCTCTTTGGAGAATGGATCAACGAAACATCTGACCTGACGATGGTGACAGCCATAGCGAAGGTCACTGAAGAAAATAAACCTATTGTTTATGAATTCTTCAAGAACGACTCACGGTTTGTATTGTTCGATAGGCAGAACCTCACCAGCCGGTTTGTTGAAAATGTACGGGTCGATTTCAACCGGCTGGTCACACTTTCGATGGTTTTTGTTTCCGTTTTGCTTCTACTCTCTTTCGGCCGGATCGAGCTGGGATTTACAACTGCCCTTCCAATGTTTTTCGCCTGGCTGCTGACACTGGGATTTATGGGCATTTTCGGGATCCGTTTCAACATATTTAATATCATCATCTCCTCCTTTGTATTTGGGCTGGGTGTTGACTATAGTATCCTGATGATGCGTGGATTACTGAGTGAATACAAAACCGGCATCCGCGACATGCAAACATACCAGGTCTCCATCTTTCTCTCCTCTTCAACAACACTCATTGGAGTGGCAGCCCTGTTTGCAGCACGCCATCCTGCACTCAACTCCATCGCACTAATCTCCATCCTAGGCGTTATATCTGTGGTGCTTGTCTCTTATACCTATCAGTCGTTGCTCGCCAGCTGGTTCCTCTTCAAGCCAAAGCATAGAAAAAGTTTCCCGGTGACACTCTTCCTGCTCTATTTCGCCATCGTAGTCGCCTGGATTCCAATCTCCACCATTGCGCTGATCCTGGTAATCTACGGCATGGCAATTAGTCCGCTTTTACCTATTTCAAAGAATAAAAAGCAGGAGATATTTCACCGGATATTCAGTCGCCTCAGTAAGATTTACATTGCTATGAATTTTCCGGGATTCCACAAAGTAGAGAATCCTACTGGTGAGACATTTGAGAAACCTGCTATCATAATCAGTAACCATCAATCCCTGATAGAAACCCCAGCGTTATTACGTCTAAGTTCCAACATTTTGATTTTAACCAACGAATGGGTTTACCGCCATCTGATTTTTGGACCCGTTGCCAGGTTGGCCGGCTTTCCTCCAATGGCAGAAGGGATCGATAGCTCCTTAGGGATTATACAGCAACGAATTAACGAAGGGTTCTCTATTCTGATCTTTCCTGAGGGACACCGGTCCAGAGATAGGCACATCCAGCGTTTTCACCGGGGGGCTTTCTATATTGCCGAGAAACTGCAGATCGATATCCTCCCTATTCTGATCTTTGGAAGCGGTGATTTCCTCCCCAGAGGCAACTTCTGGGGGAAACCCAGCCGTCTCTTCATGAAAATTCTTCCACGAATTACGCCTGGTGATACTGAGTTTGGAGAGACTTACTCCCAACGAACCAAACTGGTAAGGGCTTATTATCGGGAAGAGTATGGGAAACTCAAAGAGATCCATTGCACACCTGCTTACAATAGCCTTTCGCTACGGCTCAACTATATGTTCAAAGGGCCGGTGTTGGAGTGGTACGTCAGGATCAAAATGAGACTGGAAGAGAACTTTCGGCTCTACGATCAACTCCTGCCCAGAAGCGGCAATATTCTCGATCTGGGTTGTGGTTATGGCTACATCACTTACATGTTAATGTTAACATCAGATGAGAGGAACCTGACAGGTGTGGATTATGATCAGGAGAAGATCATCGTTGCACAGAACGGATATCTCAGGAACAAGCGGATCGAATTCATCCACTGTAATATCTCGGAGTACCCTTTCACACTTCAGGATGGCATTTTACTGGGCGATGTCCTGCATTACCTCCCACCTGACAGTCAAGTAACGTTAATTCAGTCCTGTATGCAAAACCTGAAGGCCGGAGGTGTGCTGTTGATTCGCGAAGGCAATGCAGATTTACACAACCGCCATAAGCGAACCCGATTTTCCGAATTTCTCTCTACCAGAATATTACAATTCAACAAAACGAATAAAGATCAAAAAAAGCTTTGGTTCATCTCTTCTGAAGAGGTCAAAAGAGTAGCACAAAGTAAAGGCCTTGAATGCACTATAATTGACCAGGGGAAGAGGTCATCAAACATCTTTATTGTCATTTCAAAACCCACAACATAAGAGGGTCTGAATCTAATTCAGGGTGTTTAAAGTCTTCAAACTTCCATTCAACCAGCTGTTTAAACCTGCAGGCCACATGAGAAGTAACCCGGTTGTGAACAAATTCCCAGGCTTTTCTCAATGGTTTGACCCTCGACCAGAACTGTTTGCCATAGAAATTGAAACTAGTAAGGAAGAAGAGCTGAGACATTTCATTCTCCCCACGGTCCGGGATGGATGATCGCACGTAGAGCGAGAATATTCCAATCGGATATCCACCGCTACACTGATATAAAAAGTAACGGGCATTATCGGTATCGTTAGCAGCCGGAATTTGATGGATCCGGATCGCCTTCATCACAAAAAGTTTATAGAACCGCCCCAACAGAGTGATCACAATGTCCTCAATCTTACCATCAAGTAGGTTGACCCGGGCAATGTGGTTAGGCCAGCAGATCGAGTCACCGTTCCACTTCATTAGTTCATGAAAGAGATAACTAGATGGTGCTTCAATCCCGATCCGATGGATATTCATCAGTTTGAACTGGTGAACATCAATGCCAATTCGTTGCATGATACTTGCACAATAGATCTCCCGTTCATCTTCAGAACTGAATTTAATCAGGGTATCAGTTTCCGGCTTCCGGAGGAAATAATACCTGATATCAGATAAAACACTTGTAGTCCTGACCAGTGGGAGTGGATTCATTTAACAGGGTATCGGTCAATGTCACAAAGATACTCTTTTCAAGAACGTTCTTGCTATCTTTGTCACTGTCGAAATTGTGAGATAGTGAGATAGTGAAATTCATGAAAGGCATGGCAGTAAACGCGTAAACTATGGCAATTAATGGCAATTCATATGCAATAATTGGCAGTGGCCTCGGTGGCCTTCTCACAGCTTATCTCCTCAGCAAAGAGGGATTGAAGGTAATCGTTCTTGAGAAGCATCGCAAATTTGGTGGATGCCTGCAAACATTTAAACGCGACAGATACAGATTCGATACTGGCATGCATTATATTGGCAGCATGGCGCCCGGACAACTTCTCTTCAATTACTGGAAATATTTCGGGTTGAGTGATAACCTGGATCTGTTACAGATGAACCCGGATGGCTTTGACATCATCTCTTTTTATGATCATGAATTACCTATGGCCCAGGGTTTTAACAACTTCATAGATCAACTTCTACCCCATTTCCCGGATGCCGCACCTACGTTATCCATCTATCTGCAAAAACTCAACGAAATTGCAAAATCACATCCACTCTATAACCTTGAAATCCCATCCAAAACGAACCAGGAAAGTTTTTCCTGCTTTAAAGCATATGATTTTCTGAACGATCTGGCATCCGTCATCCGTCATCCGTCATCCGGTATCCGTTTATCCAGTGTCCTCGCGGGCAACAACTTCTTGTATGCCGGCAACCCCGCCACCACTCCTCTTTCCCAGTTTGGTCTTATCAACCACTCATTTATCTCCTCAGCATGGAGGTTAGCCAGTGGGAGCCAGCAAATTGCCGACATTCTCGTAGAGGGAATCCGGGCCCATGGCGGAGAGGTGTTGGCAAAGAAGAAAGTGACATCAATAGGCCGAACGGGCGAACGGTTCATCATCGATACAGCCGATGGTGATCGGTTTGAAGCCTCACAGGTCATTTCGGATATCCATCCGGTTGCAACATTGCAGTTGCTCAGAGAAATACAGGTTCAAAAAGCATTCCGGGAGAGGATCACACACCTACCAAATACGGTTTCGGTCTTTTCTGTATACCTGGGATTGAAACCTGATACTTTCCCGTTTCTCAATTACAATGTGTATCACCATATTACCTCCGATGTTTGGACTGATCCCGGATGCCGGATGCCGGATGCCGGATGGCCGACCCAATTCCTTTTCATGACTCCTCCGGAAAAAGAGCAGGGCGAATTTGCCAACACGGCAGTGATCCTTGCACCGATGCAATTTAGTGAATTAAAGGAATGGGAGAAGAGCGACTCAGGCGCCAGGGAAAAGAGTTACTTTGTTTTTAAAGCAAAAAAAGCAAAGCTGTTGCTCGATGCTGTTTACGATAAGTTTCCCAACTTGAAGGAGGCCATGGTGACCATCGAGATATCCACTCCCCTCACCTGGCGTGATTATACAGGGACGTTACAAGGGTCGATGTATGGAGTGGTAAAAGATGCAGACAATCCGTTGAAAAGTACGATCCACCCAAAAACCAAAATCCCCGGCCTTTTCTTTACAGGACAGAATGTCAACCTTCATGGCGCCCTGGGTGTGACAATTGGGTCTGTGATGACCTGCGGGGAAATCCTGGGGTTGTCTCATGTTTTAGATACTATCAAGGAGGGAATCTGAGTGAATTAACCATAAAAGGCACACTAGAGCACAATAGGATACACATTCCCTATTGTGCTCTATTTTGTCTATGTGGTAAAAATCAAAACATGTACTTTTGTATCCAACTACCGCGTTATAAGCCTATATGACCAAAGATCGTCCCTTTCACAGGAAGAAACGTTTCATCATCCCATTTATCCTGGTTGTCATCATCGCAATCCTCGTTCTCTGGTATGTCTTGGAAACCTCGACATCACTTCCGGAAATATCGAATCACCAAGCTCTTGACTGGACGGTCTCCCAACCGGACTCTGGTTTCTATCAATGTGAAGATAACTGGCTGAAACAGAGTGAATCAGGCCTTTGGGAACTCTATCTTCATGGGGCTCCGTTTGAGCGTGGTGTGGCAAACGGAAAACTTTGCCGGCAGTTAATTTTCGAGCAGGAGGATGCCTTTGTTGAACAAATCCGGCAGCTGGTCCCTTCCAAATTTTATCAGGGGTTTCTCAAATATTTTATCTACTGGTTTAACCGGGATCTCGATAGGTACTTGATGGAGGAGTTCAAGCAGGAAATATTTGGGATTTCACTTTCGGCCAGCAATACGTTCAATTTCATAGGCACACCATACCAACGGTTGCTGAATTACCATTCGGCTCACGACATCGGCCATGCCCTCCAGGACCTGATGCTGGTTGGATGCACCTCTTTTGGCGTTTGGGATGAGTTCAGCGTTGATTCCTCTCTACTTATTGGCCGGAATTTTGATTTCTATGCTGGAGATGCCTTTGCAAAAAACAAAATTGTATGTTTTGAAAAGCCTGACAACGGATTCGGGTTCATGATGATCACATGGGGTGGCATGATCGGAACAGTATCAGGGATGAACGAGCGTGGCATCACGGTGACTTTAAACGCAGCTAAGTCGGATATCCCAATGTCGGCCAGGACGCCGATCTCAATCCTGGCCCGTGAGATACTTCAATACGCCGCCTCTATCGATGATGCTTATCAAATTGCAAGCGAGCGTGAAACATTTGTCTCTGAGTCGATTCTGATAGGATCAGGCGATGAAAACCGGGCTGCCATTATTGAAAAAGCGCCTTTCGGACTTGCGCTGGTAGAACCTTCGAAAAACTATATCATCTGCGCCAACCACTTCCAGGATGAGATCTTCTCGCTAGACCCGCTCAATATGGAGAATATCCGTGATAACGCTTCTCTCTATCGTTTCCTTCGTGTCACGCAGGATATCACCGAACTGATGCCGATGGATGTACAGTCAGTTGCAACACTCCTCAGAGATCAGCATGGACTCAATTCAACAGATATCGGAATGGGAAACGAAAAGGCTATCAATCAGCTGGTTGCTCATCACTCTGTCATCTTTAAACCAGCCGAGCGGCTTGTCTGGGTATCCGCCTCGCCATGGCAATTGGGGCCATATGTCTGTTACGACCTATCTAAAATTTTTCCTACATTTGCAACGCTTCAACAGCGGGTTGAGATCACGGACCCAGGCTTGGTAATTCCTTCTGATCCCTTTCTCAATTCTGAAGCTTATCAACGGTTTTTACGCTTTTGTCAAATGCGGTCAAGGCTGTTGAACATCTTGAAAGAGGATGAATTAGTACCGCTGGAGTCATCGTTCTTTGAGGAGTTCCACTCCACCAACCCCATGTTCTATGAGGTCTTTTCCCTTACCGGGGATTACCTTCAGCAGACCGGGAAGCCGAGGGAGGCTATTGTTATGTACCAAAAGGCCTTAACGCTTGAGATACCTCGTTGGGGAGAAAAAGAGAAGATCATTCACAGCATGATAATGTGCAACGATCAATAAATCAACGATTGAAATGAAATTTAAACTGATATACCCACGATGGGAAAAACTGGAAGGACAAACCATCTTTTACCTGCCTCCGCATGGCCCGGTTGTGATGGCTGCAGACCTTCCTGATTATGTAGATATCGAGTTCACTGATGAAAACGTCGAAGAGCTGATTATTGATGATACACCTGACTTTGTGGGCATCTCGATGATGCTTACAACGCAGGTCCAACGTGGATGGGCCATTGCAGATCAGTACAGGAAACTGGGGAAAAAGGTCATCTTTGGTGGAATCTCCACGATGCTTCATGCGGAAGAGACCATGACACATGCCGATTCGGTATTCCTTGGAGAGATAGAAGGCAGGTTGGCAGATGTTTTTGAGGATTTTCGTAAGAATGAACTGAAGAAAATCTATAACTTCATGGCAAAACCGCCAGACATGAACCTGGTAGGTCCGGCTAACCGGAACATCCTGAAGAAAGACCTCTATTACCACAAAGGATTCCGGATGGTGGACCTCTTCCATGCCTCCCGTGGTTGCATCTATGATTGTTATCCATGTGCTGTCAGATACCTTGGTGGTCGCGGATTCAGACCTCGTCCGATCGACCGGGTGGTGGAAGAACTATCCCAGATGGACAACAGCCGGCTATTTATTGTGGACAACTCTCTGGCTCTGGATACTGCTTGGGAAAAGGAGCTATTCAAAGCAATGATCCCGATGAAAAAGAAGTGGGTAAGCCATACAATTGAGGCTAAAGATGAAGTACTTGATCTTGCTGCACAAGCCGGTGCCTGGTATGTCTATCAGGCTGTCTTCGACACTTCAGACTATATCCGGAACAGGATCAAACAGTATCACGACTATGGTATTGCTGTTGAGGGAACTATCTTGTTAGGCCTTGATAACCAGACTGAAGATGATATAAAACGACTGATTGACTTCCTCCTTGAGATTGACCTTGACCTTGCAGAGTTTACAGTACTCGCGCCCTTCCCACATACTAAAGCGTATGCTGACCTGGTCAAGCAAAACCGGATTTTTGACCACAACTGGGACCATTACAATGCTGGGAAGGTAGTGTATCACCCCAAACACATGACGGCAGAACGATTGCAGGAACTTTATAATTATGCCTGGGATACATTTTACAGGGATGAACCGCAAACCATGAAGATGTTCAACCTGATCACACGCGTTATCAACCGGGAGATGGAAGACGGCACCTACTCTCCTCGTCGCCGCGACCTGATCGACCTCAGTTTTGGCAGGGCGATTGGCGTGTAGGGGCAGGTTTGGATGTTATATCAGGGGCGGGTTTGGAACCCGCCCTTACAGAACAATAATGGAATTTATAGATTTCGAATGATATATGGAAACTAATCCAGGCTTTGATCACTACATGGACCGGTATTTTGAGTTCCCAGGCCAATGGGAGACCCCATCACGCTGCGGCCTGAAGGTCGTTTGCCGGAAAGATGGCAAGACCTTGGTGATCGCAACTGAGATCTACAGGCAAAATCCGGGAACTCCTGTTACTGAATGGGTGGCCCCCCTGGCTACCCAAATCATGTTACATATTGTCGAACAACCTGAAAACTATATCTTTATTGAGCATACTCCAGACCTGCGAAGCAAATTGACCTTTTACGAAGAGACGTTTGATAAAGTAGATTTCGATTGGGACGGGGGCAAATTTGTCCATCCTACATGGACAAGGTTGACAAAAGCAGAAGTTGATCAACTGATGGAAATGTAACCTGAAATTCAGCTTAATAGCCTTTATTTCACGCAACGTGCGCAAAGAATTCACCAGGTACGCAAAGAAACACAATCTCACGGAATCACCTTCGCGATCTTTGCGGGTCCTTCGTTTTCTTTGCATGATCATTTTCATCCTTGTTAACCATTCAACTTATTCTCAACCTATCCTCCGCCAATCCATCAAAGGCATTGTCCTTGATCAGCAAACCCTCGCCCCTCTTCCAGGCGCCACAGTCATTCTGTCAGGAAGCGATCCGTTAATTGGAACTGTAACCGATTCAGAAGGGCATTTCAGGCTTGAACGCATTCCAATCGGAAAGCACAGGATCAAGGTTACTTTTGTTGGATATACTCCCTATGAATCTTCTGATATCATCGTTAGTTCAGGGAAAGAGAGTGATATCACCATCTATCTTCAGGAGAGTGTGATCACAACCAGGGAGGTAGAGATCAGGGGCAATTACCAAAAATATCAGCCCATCAACCGGATGGCGACGGTTAGCGTCAGAAGTTTCAGTGTAGATGAAACCTTTCGATTTGCAGGAAGTTACAACGACCCCGCCAGGATGGTTCAGAACTTTGCAGGAGTGACCTCCGGAGTCGATAACAGAAATGACATCATTATTCGCGGTAACAGCCCGATGGGTCTCCAGTGGCGATTGGATGATATGGAGATTCCCAATCCCAACCATTTTGCAGCCGTTGGAACTACCGGAGGACCTGTTACTATATTGAATAACAATCTGCTAACAAATTCTGATTTTTTTACCGGAGCTTTTCCTGCCCAGTATGGAAATACATTGGCGGGAGTCTTTGACCTCCGCATGCGAAATGGGAATAGCGACCATCGGGAATACTGGTTTGAAATGGGCTGGAACGGTCTTGAATTCGGGACAGAAGGGCCTTTCTCAAAAAAATCAACAGCTTCCTACTTGCTTTCCTACCGCTATTCCATGCTGGAACTGATCAGCTACCTGGGAATCAACCTGAATCTTGTTCCGAGGTACCAGGATCTGAACCTCAAATTCACTTTCCCCACTAAAAAGGCAGGAACCTTCACCATCACCGGGATGGGAGGAATCAGCAATATTGACATTTTCGATAGCGAGAAAAAAGAGGATAAATGGATGTTCCCTGATTATGGCGAGGATCTGGCAAACGGATCAAACCTCGGAGTGCTTGGCCTGACACATCAGATTCTTCTCTCCTCAAAGACCCGGCTAAAGAATATGATCTATGTGGTTGGTTCACTTGTCCATACAAAAATTGACACCTTCTCCAATATGGTCACACTCCCGGCACCATGGGCAGGTGAAAGATCTGAAGAGATCAAGGCATCATGGTCTACCCAGATCTTTCATAAGTTTTCCTCCAGGAATAGCATGGATGCCGGAGTTTTTATCGATTATTACTGGATGTCCTTTGCCGACAGTCTGATGTGGAAAGGATCATTCCTCGTGAACACCGGCACCAAAGAAAAGATGGCTTTCCTGAGAGGTTTTACCCAATGGAGACATGCGTTTTCCGATCGATTCTCCATGACGTCAGGCATTTTCGGTTCATTTCTGACACTAAACAACAGCTGGGCGCTTGAACCACGGCTCGGATTCGAGTGGGTCATCAATCAACGCCATAGTTTGAATTTCGGAACCGGCCTCTATTGTCAGATGCAACCACGAGTTATCTATTTTGTGTTGGTTCATCATCCAGATGGATCTATTTCACAACCTAATCTATCGATGGACTTTACCCGCAGCTGGCAGTTGGCGGTTAGCTACAATTATTTACTGACTGAGAATCTTAGATTTAAATTCGAGACCTATTATCAGTACCTTTATGATATCCCTGTCAAACGTTCTATCCCGGAGTATGCACTGTTGAACCAGGGGCACGAATTTTTTATTGGCAGGCAATATGCCGACAGCCTGATCAACCTGGGCAGCGGGGAGAATTATGGCGTTGAATTCACCTTTGAACGTTTCTTCAAGAAGAACTACTACTACCTGCTCACTGCATCCCTTTTCAATTCAACCTATCATGGATATGATGACGTGACACGCAACAGCGCGTTTAATGTCAATTATGTCCTGAATGCGGTTGGAGGCTATGAGTTTGTTGTCGGTAAGAGAAAATGGGGCGTACTTTCATTCGGTCTTCGTGCCACATGGGCCGGAGGGAACCCATACATCCCATATGATGTAAGTGCCTCTGTTGCAACCGGCGAGCCTATCCCCGACTGGGGTCATTCATATGAAACACGATTCCCGGCCTACAAACGAATTGCTTTCCGCTTTGGCATCAAACGAAACATGCCTAAATACAACCTGGAATTTCTCCTGGATCTGCAATATAGGACCAACTATACCAACATTGCCTTGCAGCGGATCGATCCAAGGACCGGGGAGATCAAGTACTATTTTCAGATGGGATTATTCCCGATGGGAACCTGGAGGATCCAGTTCTAAACCTAAAAAAATGAGCAGGACTTAGGTTACAAGCAGAAAGAGATATATTCTGTGTCCTGAAAACATAGATTAATATGATAGTTAATAGAGGAAAATATTAACTTTGCGAGTCGAAAACCAATAAACAAATATATGAAATTCGATATTAAGATATACGCGTTATTTTTCAGCTTTACTTTATTGGCGACATCTTGTCAATTAACTCCCAAAAAAGTTCAAAACCTATCCCCTAATGCACACCAGGTGGTTGCAGAAGAGATTATCCAGACCAGTAAATATACCTATGTGCTTGTTTCTGAGGATGAAAGAGGATACTGGATTGCTATCTCAAAAGCAGATGTAAACGAAGAGGGAACCTATTTCTGGTCGGTCGGTTCTGAGATGAATAATTTCACCAGCAATGAGTTGAGCAGGACTTTCCCTAGCATCTTTTTCGTTCAGGATTTTACGGACCAACCCATACTCGAAGGCGATGGGTCAGAGACTGCAATAATGGGAACCAAACCTCAACTCAGGGAGCAGGAAGGCATGGATATTCCTAAGGCAGAAGGAGGTATTACGATTGCCGAATTATATGCAAACCCAAACGCATATCAGGGTAAAACTGTAAAAATAAACGGCATGGTGGTAAAATTCCTTCCTGAAATCATGGAACGGAACTGGGTGCACCTTCAGGATGGTACAAAAGATGGTGAAAATTATGACCTCACAATCACTACGAAGTCAATAGTCAACGTTGGAGAGATTGTAACCTTTGAAGGTGTAGTGGTTGTTGATAAGGATTTTGGCGCTGGTTACTTCTACCATGTGATCCTTGAGGATGCCGTGGTAAAGTAGTCCCCAGTTGGCAGTTGACAGTTGGCAGGATTGTATTTTCTCATCTTGTATCCAGTATCTTGTTCCAGCATCATTGTCATTGCGATCCCGAGTACTTGGGAGACGCTGCAACAGCAAGCTGTATTTTTATATTAATTTCTTGACTTTTATATGATCCTGGTATATCTTTGTCAAAAATATGACTCATGGTCATTTTTTTGGCTAACGTTAAATATATAACTATGGGTATTACAGAAAGAAAAGAACGAGAAAGGGAGCAACGCTATCAGGCCATTATCGATGCGGCCGAAACAGTCTTCTTCAGGAAAGGATACGAAACTTCTACAATGGATGATGTAGCCCTCGATGCCGAACTAAGTAAAGGAACCCTCTATCTCTATTTTACCAGCAAAGATGAGCTTCATTTTGCCATCATGGAACGAGGAATGAAACTTCTTATGGAGTTGATGGAAAGGAGGTTAAATATTAAAAAGAGTGGCCTTGAGACACTTCGCGAATTGGGACTTGCCCTGGTTGAGTTTTCTAACCTTCATCCCGATTATTTCAATGCGCTGATCTTTTTCCAGGGACGTGATGTTGAACAGCAAAAACTGCAGGAAGCGAAAGTAAACGATTTCATGGCCAACAGAAACTCACTGACTCTGTTAAATGAAACACTGAAGCGGGGCATGACCGACGGATCGGTAAGGACGGATATTCCAATACTTGAGCTTAGTGCTACACTCTGGGCACAGATGATGGGAATTCTCGTAATGTATTCGGCCAAACAAATGGTTTTTAATCTGCATAATATTAGCCGTGAGCAACTGGTAAACAGCCACCTTAAACTGATCCATGACGCATTGGAACCAATTCATATGGAGGGTGTTAAACATGAATAAGTCAATCCAGAGAATGATCCTCCTGATCGGAATACTGCTTTTTCCTGCGATGGTCATCGCCCAGGAAAACGTATTGGAAAATTATATCAGGGAAGGATTTCAAAACAACCAGGCGCTTAAACAAAAACAGTTGAATTACAACAAGAGCCTTGCTGCACTGAACCAGTCAGAGGCTCTATTCTACCCCAACATCGGATTTAATGCCAGGTACAGCATGGCAGAAGGTGGTAGAACCATTGATTTTCCAATAGGGGATCTCTTGAATCCCGTTTACTCTACATTGAATCAACTAACTCAATCACAGCAGTTTTCGCAGGTAGAAAATGAACAGATCTATTTCATGAGGCCTACCGAGCAGGAGACGATGCTCTCTCTCTATCAACCCCTTTTCAACAGTGATATCTACTTCCAGTACAAGATCCGCAAAGACCTTTCTAATGCTGCATTTATAGGAATTGATCTCTACAAACGGGAACTGGTTAAAGAGATCAAAACTGCCTATTTCAATTACCTGAAGACCGTGAAGGCCCTCGAATTGTTTGACCAAACGTTCGATGTGGTCAAAGAGAATCTTCGTGTGAGCGAAAGCCTGGTAGCCAACGATAAGGTGACCGTGGATGCCGTTTACCGTTCTCGTGCCGAACTTAGCAAGGTTGAACGGCAGATGGCTGAAGCAGAAAAATTTCATGAATCTGCGAAGGCATATTTCAACTTCTTATTGAACAAATCACTTGAATCATCGATAGACATAATGTTAAATAATATATTGATAGATAGCATGTTATTAAACACAGAAGAATCTATTGATATCGCTCTTGCCAACCGTGAGGAATTAATGCAAATTGAAGAATATTTAAGTGCTTCCGAGAACTCCGTCAGGTTGAATAAATTCAATCATTCTCCTACCCTGAATCTGGGAGTTAATTATGGCATCCAGGGTACGACATATGAGTTTAATGACAAATCAGATTTCCTGATTGCTTCGGTTGTGATGCAATGGAAAATTTTTCATGGCATGGAGACACGGTCAAAAATCCAGCAAGCCTCCATCGAGCAAAATATCCTTCAGGAGCAGAATAATGAATTGAAAAACCAGATTTCTATGCAGGTGATTGATGCATGGTTCGGTGAAAAGGCGGCAGCCACCGCCGTGGCTGCTGCAAAAACACAGAGTTACAGTGCTACCAAGGCATTTGAGATTATCCGAAAAAAGTACAACCAGGGACAAACGAGTCTGCTCGAATTTATCAATGTTCGGACTGACATGACGAATGCCGATCTCAATCTGATCCTGGCTATTTATGATTATGAGATCAGCCGGGCAGAATTGGAAAGGGCAACGGGAACATATCCGTTAAATTAATTACGAATTACGAATTACGAATTACGAATGAAAATCTTCATCTTTCTGACATCATGACTTCATGATCTCATGGCTTCATGACTTCACGACTAATTAACTGATATTATGAAACATACTAATCTTATCCTGATTCTTCTTCTCATGCTCTCTGTTTTAGCATGTAACCGCGTGCCAGAAGGAACACAAAAGGATGACCGAACCCGGGTGACCGTAATACCTGCTGAAATCAAAGAGATTAGAGAGTCAGTCAGAACTTCAGGTCAACTCTCTTCCAAAACAGAAGTAAGGTTAAGTTTTAAAACCGGCGGATTGATAGAACAAATCAACGTCAAAGAGGGCCAGCCTGTCGCCAGAGGAGCTATTATTGCCAGGTTAAACCTGGCAGAGGTAAATGCCATTGAACACCAGGCAGATCTGGCTTTCTTGAAAGCTGAAAGAGATTATGAGCGTATTGAAAATCTATATAACGATAGTGTTGCTACACTCGAAAACCTTCAAGATGCACATACAGCCCTCGATGTTGCGAAAGCAAACCTTGAGATTGCCAGGTTTAACCGGAAGTATTCAATTATTGAAGCACCTGCTCGGGGAAAGATCCTCAAAAAGTTAGCAGAGGAGAATGAGATCGTTGGACCGGGGCAACCGGTATTCCTATTCGGTTCATCTGATGATGAGTGGGTTGTGAAAGCCAATCTGACCGATAAGGACATGGTTACAATCGACCTGGGCGATCCGGCAACTGTCTGGTTTGACGCTTATCCCGGAATTAATTTTCAAGCAATTGCGTCTGAAATTGGGAAGGCAGCTGATCCATATACTGGTACATATGAAGTAGAACTTACTGTCGACCCACAGGATTATCTGCTTGCATCAGGGTTCATTGCCCGGGTGGAGATTTTTGCACCCCAACCAACGATGTGTCTGCAGATCCCAATAGACGCTCTCGTTGAGGCTCAAGGAGATGGAGGGTTTATCTTTATTGCCAAAGGAGACCGGGCCGAAAAACGTCAGATCAAAACCTATAATATTCAAGAGATGATCTGCATTAAAGAGGGTTTGGAAGAGGGAGAGTTGGTCATCATAGAAGGATCTAACTACCTGAAAGATAACGATGAAATTCTGATCCTGGAAAAATAACCTCAATCCTGTCATCATGAATCTACCTAAACTTTCCATCGATAATTATCAATTCACCATCCTGGTTTTCATCCTATTAATCATTGCAGGGATCAGCTCGTTTCTCTCCATGCCACGTACTGAAGATCCTCCAGTGAATGTTCCAGGAGCCTCTGTGATTGTGATTTTCCCCGGGGCCACCCCTGTCGATCTGGAGGAACTTGTTGCTCAACCTATTGAAGAAGCGGTCAATGAACTTGAGGATATCAAGAGAATCCATACGACAGTAAAAGACGGCCTGGTTTATATCTCTGTTGAGTTCTATTTTGGGTATGATGCCAGAAAAAAATACGATGAGGTGGTGGATAAAGTCAATGGTATCAGGGGGACCCTACCAGAAGAGATCCTTGAGATAAACTTCCTTGAATGGACAACCTCCGATGTTGTGATCTTGCAACTGGCTCTGATATCTGAAAAAACAGCATACCGTGATCTTGTTCAGGAGGCAGAGAACCTCAAAAAGGTGATTCAAAAGTCGAACGGTGTCAAACGTGTTGATATCAAGGCATATCCGCAAGAAGAAGTAAGGGTTTCCCTGAATTTTCCAAAAATGGCAGCCATGAACATCTCTCTTGATCAGGTCGAGAAAGCCATTCAGAGTAATAACGCAAACATACCAGGCGGATCTTTAAAACTCTCAGGAAAGAATTTCAATATTCAAACAAGCGGAACTTATGCGAACCTGGATGAGGTAAAAAATACTGTTGTAAACTCATATAGGGGCCGTAATATTTATTTGCACGATATCGCTGATGTTACGCTAACTTACGAAGACCAGATTTATTTTGGCCGGGTGAATGGAAAACGTTGTATCTTCCTGGAAGTTAAGCAGAAAGAGGGATACAATATCTTCGCCATTCGGGGGGAACTCCAAAAGAAACTTACCGAGTTCACAAACACGCTACCGGTTGGTATTCACCTCTTTACTGTCTTTGATCAATCCATCTGGGTGGATGAGAGGATTAGCTATTTCCTTGGGAACCTGCTGCAGGGTATCTTGCTGGTTGGCCTGATTGTATTGCTAGCGCTGGGTTTCCGCTCTTCAATGATCGTCATCATGGCGATTCCACTCTCCATCATCATGGGACTGTTTGTTGTCGACCTCTCCGGATTTGGTCTCCAGCAGATCTCAATTGCCGGACTGGTCGTGGCACTTGGATTACTGGTTGACAATTCCATCGTAATGGTAGAAAACATTAACCGGTTCAGGTTTCTCGGATACTCCCCACGTGATGCTTCTATCCTTGGCGCTTCGGAAATCAGCTGGCCTGTCATCAGCGCCACAGCGACAACGGTTCTGGCGTTTATTCCAATCATCATGATGCCGGAAGCATCCGGAGAGTTCATAAAAAGCCTGCCCATAACCATTATCGCAACCCTAATCATGTCACTGTTGGTTGCACTGACTCTTACGCCACTGATAACCAGTAAAATATATCGTAAAATCCCTGTCGGTGTTTCGAAGAAAAGCATGACATACTTCGAGCGTAAGCTGCGGCAACTGATCGAAGGGCCCTACCGCCGGGCACTTCTCTATTCTCTAAACCACAAGATGTTGACGGTATCATTTGCGATCGTTGCCCTGATCATTTCGCTCTTTGTTTTTCAGTTTGTCGGAATCTCTTTTTTCCCTAAAGCAGAGAAACCTCAATTTCTAATTCAGGTTAACCTGCCTGAAGGGACAAACCTTGATAAAACAAACCAGGTAACAATGGATGTTGAAGCAGTATTGGATACCCTGTCCGGGGTCTCCTATTACGCCTCAAACATTGGCCATGGTAACCCCCGGATCTACTACAATGTGCTTGAGAAGAATTATTCAAAAAATTTTGCTGAGATCTTTGTGCAACTGGATGAATATAACGTCGAAGAGTTTGATAATATGGTTGTTACACTCCGAAACCATTTCTCAGAATATCCTGGAGCTAGAATCAATGTCAAGGAGTTTGAACAGGGCCATCCGATTGAAGCTCCCATCATGGTTTTCGTGACTGGAGAAAACCTGGAGGTTCTGAAGAATATCTCGGAGGATGTGGAACAAATGATTGGGGAGCAACCTGGTGTGATCAATCTGGATAATCAGATGTCGAAGAAACAGATTGATCTCAGCATTGTTATCAACCGGGATAAGGCCAGCATTTATGGCGTTCCTGTTTTTGAGATTGATAAAACCATCCGGGCAGCGGTAAATGGTCTGGGTGTTTCGAAATTCCGGGACCCTCAGGGCAAGGAATATCAAATTATTTTGCGGATGCCAGTTGGGAAGGAGGTCTCACCAGAAGACTTCAACGATATATTCGTTAGATCCCTTTCGGGACGGCAGGTACCTCTTAAACAATTGGCATCCATTGAGTTCATTGATGCCCCCAGCAGGATCAAACGGTTTGATCTCGAACGTACAGCCCTGGTTACTGCCGACCTGGAGAAGGGAACTAACCTGGACCAGGTTATGAATCCAGTCATTGAACAACTTACGAATTACACATTCCCAAAAGGTTACCGGTATGTGATCACGGGAGAGGTGGAGAGCAGGCAGGATTCGTTTGGCGGAATGAAGATTGCCATTATTATTGCTATGATCGCCATCTTTGCCATTTTGGTATTGCAATTCAAGTCGTTTCGTCAACCTCTTATCATTTACGCTTCGATTCCTTTTGCTGTAATCGGGATGATCTGGGCGTTGCTTATCTCAGGCTATACCTTTTCATTCTCGGCATTCATTGGGTTAATCAGCCTGGTTGGCATCGTAGTGAACAATGCCATTATTTTGGTTGACTATACAAATAAACTGATTTCCAATGGCATGACACTAAGAGAAGCGATCACTAAAGCTGGCGAAACAAGGTTTATTCCGATTGTACTCACCAGTTTGACCACCATAGGAGGATTGCTTCCCCTCACCCTGTCAGGTAGTACCATGTGGGCGCCACTGGGTTGGACGATCATTGGGGGCCTTTTAGTTTCTACGGCGCTATCTCTGATTATCGTTCCTATATTGTATCAGGTGTTTACAAAGTCAAGCGAAATAGCGAAGGGGATTCATTCTCACAGGAACTGGCTGCTTTGGTTAAGGTGAAAAATCCAAAACCTTCACAAGCTTGTCCACTTGTTGAAACATACCCGTATCACTGCTGAGACAAAGACAATTCCGCAGAAAGCCGCCGGAATTCTTCGAAACGAGTAATGCCAATTATATCGCTTCCGTTTCCATAATTTTTGCCAGAATCTCTTCGTAGGGCACCAGGAGGTATTTATTCCCTTCAAATTCGACTTCGGAACCACTGTATTCTTTAAATAGAACAGTCTCCCCAATGCTGATCTCGGCATTTTCGATGTTACTCATAGCCAGTACTTTTGCCCATTTTTTCTTCTCTTTAGCGGTATCAGGAATTATAATTCCACCAGCAGTCATCTGCTCCCCGGCATCATCACTCATGTCGAGCAATACATGCTGGTTGATCGGTTGTAATTCTTTCATTGTTAAATAGTTTTATTGTTTCTGTTTCTATTTTTGATTATATTTTTGAACGTTATCTAGAACATCATGGAAGTGATGAGGGGATGAGGTGATGAAGGGATAAGTAGATTGTAGATATTTGATGTCACTGCTGTTTTGCTTCTCCCGTCGTCCCTCGTCTTTCGTCCCTCGTCTTTCGTCCCTCGTCCCTCGTCCCTCGTCCTTTACCTTGTCCCCAGCAACTGGTCAATGCGGGTTTTATTGAAACCTACAATCACCTCCCCATTGATCACACTCTGAGGGACTCCCTGCTGACCGCTACGGTTTACCATTTCCCTTGCAGCATCCTGGTTACGAGAAACATCGATGTCGGTGAATTGGATCCTGTTCTTCCTCAGATAACTTTTCAACGTTGTGCACCATGAACACGTAGGGGTAGAATAGACCGTCACGCTATAAGCTGGCTTCCCCTCCTTCTCTGCAATAACGGCCGCCATCTGGTTTTCAAACTGATTGACATAATAGGTGGAGTCATGACATCCTTTCAGCATGTTTTTTAAGATACCTTTATGAAACTCCAACAGGATTGGCACCGAATTTACCGGGTAATTAGGATGGATGTCTCTTGTCTCCTCTACATTAGCAAAAAACAGTTTTACATCGCCCGCAAATTTCGCCGCCGTTGCAAGATTATCATAAGCGCATCTGTTTACCGCAGAGCCATTCTTCTTATACAGCAACAGATATGTAACATCACTGTTGCTCATACTTTCCAGCCATTCGGCATAGGATCTAATCTCTTTCATGTGTAATTATCTATTTATATGATTATGTTATCTACAAAATGTGTTCCATAATCTCCGACTGACAAAAATGCAGGCATCTTCCCATCACTTCATCCCTTCATCACTCCATCACTTCATGACCTCATGACATTTTTTTATCTTTGTCTCATGCGAAAACTTTACAGACTTGACAAATCCTTTGGCCCAGGTGGTTCCTTCGCTGGAATGATCCTGGTTCTGGTAGGTATTATCCTGATTCCGTTTTACTGGACGGGTATCATCCTGATCTTGATCGGTGCCTTTATCGGATTCTCTGGAAATGCCTGTGAAATTGATACCGTTAAACGACTCATTCGCCCTTGCAACCTAATTCTTGGTCTCTTTAGATCGGGTCAATGGATTAGTACTAACTCTTTTCACGGAATAAGGGTTGTTCGTACCAAACGCTTTTACAGGACTTTCAGCCTCAGCAACCGGACGATGGAAACAAAACAGGAAGATTATCGGGTTGTCCTGGAAGCAGGAACTCTCCAATCGAGGGTCGAGGTAATGAAATGCAAATCCAAAGAAGAAGCAATAGAAGAGGCCGACAAACTGGCAGAAAGTTTGGGAATGGAGATGCTGGCAAACTAGATGCTGGATGCTAGATAACTGTACGGCAGAGATTTATCACGGCTCGTCCAAACTTAAACTCAAACTTAAACTAAAACATTGAACCTCAACCATCAACCCTCTACCCTAATCACTTGCTCTCCAGGCCCATCTTATTTCGGGGCATCAAACCTGGCAGAACATAATATCACACAAATTTCTGATCCGGGACTGGCCGCAAAGCAGCATATTAGTCTTGTAAAAACAATTGAAAAAGCCGGAGCTAAGGTGATCGAACTCAAGGAGATGCAGGGACATCCCAATTCAGTGTTTACAAAAGATACTGCGGTTTGTACACCAAAAGGATACATCAGGGTGAGAATGGGCCTCCCTTCCCGTGAAGGCGAAGAGAAGTGGATGGCCGAATCCCTGGACAAGATTGGAGTTTCATGTTTCGGGGCTATTGAAGCACCTGGAAAAGTTGAAGGCGGAGATGTTATTCTAACGGACGACATTGCATTCATTGGACACTCATCAAGGACAAATCCAGCGGGAATCGAGCAGCTTATTAATTTTTTAAAGAAGGCAGGATATGAAACCAGGACAGCAAAGGTCCCCGCTCCTTTTCTCCATTTAGGTGGAGCTATAACGCTGGTATCACCTGATACCATACTGTGTGTTAACGGTCTCTTTCCGAAAATCTTTTTTACGGGTTTTCACCGGATCGAAGTTCGAAACACGGGATTCATCAGCGGAAATGTTATCCCTCTATCCAATCGACAGATTATTGCAGATCAATCAAATACCGCTTCCATCGAGGCTCTTCGGCACAAAGGATTCACGGTCTATCCCCTGAGTCTCTCTGAATTTGTTAAGGGAACTGGTGGCCCCAGCTGCCTGATTATGCAGGTAAGTCAGCAGTTGATAGTTGACAGGTTGCAATGATAAAAATCGTTCGTAATTCATCATTCGTAATCCGTCATTCTTGTGTAAGTGTTACCTTTGTCCCAAAGATTTCATGCGCATGCGTCTCTCGATACGTCTGATGATTTTATTCCTGACCATCATGCCATTCCGGTTCTTCTACGGGATATCTACGTTTGTTTACTTCATCATGAATTACATCCTGGGGTATAGAAAAGAAGTCGTATGTGAAAATCTCCGGAATGCATTCCCTGAGAAATCGAAAACTGAACTTAAGTATATTAAACGAGAGTTTTATAAACACCTGGCCGATTACCTGGTGGAGGCAGTAGCAAATTTCCATATGAAAATCAGCGATTTTGACGCTCGGTACAAGCTGACTAACCTGGAGATCCTGGATAAATATGCCAGTGAAGGGGTTAACGTAATCCTGGCCCCAGGCCATTACGGCAACTGGGAGTGGGTCTCTTACCTGGTGCTTAAAATCAATTTCACGTGTGTGGCCATTTACAAAGAACAATCCAATAAATTTGTTGATGACCTGATCCTTCATTCCAGAGGGAAATACGGACTCCTTCTCTACCAGTACCATGATGCCTACAAATACTTACTTAATAATCAGGAAACAGCACCACTTTGCCTCTATTTTGCTGCCGATCAACGCCCTGCAAAAAATGCAAAAGTTCCATGGGTGAACTTTTTGAACCAGCCTACCGCCGCTTTCCGTGGCCTTGACAACTTGCATAGAAAGACAAAAGGGGTCGTTCTTTATGTTCATAACCGGAAAATTAAACGTGGCTTTTATGAAGTGGAATTCCGCCCCCTTAACAAGCCTGGAGAGGTTGATATGATTCCGGATCTCACTACGCGATATTTTAAGGCGCTGGAGGACAACATCAAAGAAGATCCCCGGTTCTACCTATGGTCTCATAACCGGTGGAAGTTTACGCCATCACCTGAAGTGGCAATGAACGATGAAACATAAGTCACAAAAACAATCTCTGCCACCACGATGGATTGTAAAAACCATCCAGGGCTTCAGGGCAGTGCTAATGAACATCCACGACAGGATGTTTCCGGGAAATGTCGTACTGTATGAGAAATTCCAATACTATTATCTGCTCCCATCTCTCTATGTAGCAGCTGAACTAAACATAGCCGGTTTGCTAAAAGAGAGTGAAAAACCGATAATACAACTTGCAAGAGAGTCGGGCTCAGACACTGAAAGCCTATATCGGGTGATGAGGGCCCTGGCATCCAATAACATTTTTCATGAGGATAGTGCCCGGAATTTCTCCAATACCAGGTTATCCAAACCCTTAATGGATGGAGATGGGTCGTTACGCCACATGCTCAGACACCACCTTGGCTCGCTGAACTGGCAAATCACCGGTGAGTTATTGGAGACTGTTCGGACTGGAGAAGATGGGTTCAACAGGAGATATCACAAGAACATCTATAGTTATCTCAGCGAAGATCCCAGCAACTATGCGATTTTTGATCAATCGATGTCAGATCTCTCCTCCCTTGGGCTGGCGCCTCTGCTTCAGGGCTATAACTTCTCAACCATTACAACATTGGTGGATATTGGTGGCGGAGAGGGTTTCCTGTTAGCCAATATCCTGCGAACTTACCCAGCCATACGGGGCATCCTATTTGACATGCCTGCTGCACTCGAAAAAGCAGAAGAAACAATGAAGCAATATGGTATGAAAGAGAGAGTAACGATAACAGAGGGGAACTTTCTTGATTCGATTCCGGAAGGTGCTGATGGATACCTGTTGAAGAATATCCTGCATAACTGGAACGACTCAACCTGCATTACAATCCTCTCCAATATCCACAACGTAATGCCGGCGAACGGGAAGATCATCATCGTTGAGATGATCATACCTCCGGGAAACAAGCCTTCTGCTGCCAAGATGATTGATATCCAGATGCTTACTTCAATGCCTGGAGGAAAAGAGCGAACGAAAGAGGAGTTTGTATCATTACTTCATCAGGCAGGTCTCTCGCTTTACCGACAATACTCAACAATTGCTCCGCTTTCTGTTCTCGAAGCACGCCGGAATAGTTAACTTTGTCCCCATGCAAAAACTTCTTGCGGCATTGCGGAAAGAGTGGCTTATACTTGTCCGGGATATCCCTGGTCTCAGCATTCTGTTCTTGATGCCCCTCCTGTTGATTCTTGTTGTTACACTAGCCCAGGAGAATACGCTGAAGAGCCAGGTGGCAAAAAGCTCCATTCTTATCGTCACCCCCCCCGGATCTGTTCTTGGAGAACAGATAAGCAGCGACATTAAGGCTTCAGGGATGTTTAGGGTGGTCTCAGACTCAATCGGACAGGAAGAGCTCTATAATGCCATAAGGAAAGGAGAGGTCCCTCTCGGGGTTCTGGTGGCTCCTGGCGATACAGCGATCACTCTTGTGGTCGACCCCACACTCCATGAAGCCTATAAAAGCACCCTTGTCACCGCTGCAATGTTCATTCTTAAAGGAGCAAGCGGAAAAGTGATCATGCAACAGTTAATGACTGCCAGTCAGCCTTATGCAACAACGCTTCCCGCTGACGATATGTTGAAGATGCTGCCACCAATTTATCAGCAACAGGCGATAAAAGAACGCTCCTCCATCAAACCTACTCCCGTACAGAACAACATCCCGGGGTTCATCCTTTTTGCTATGTTCTTCATCGTCATACCCTTATCTGGAAGTGTGATCAGTGAAAAGAACGAAGGTGCAAGTTTCAGGATCCGAACATTACCTGTTCCAATATCGACAATGTTGGTCGCGAAAGTCATTTTGTATCTTCTGGTATGCATTGTTCAGTTCCTGCTGATGCTGTTTGTCGGGTACTATATGCTGCATCTTTTGTTTAACTTCCCGAAGCTGGAGATGGGAAGTAGTTTTTTTGCCATATCCGTTGCAACAATAACGGCATCTCTTGGGGCAGTCGGGTTCGGACTCCTGGTTGGCGCTGGTTCACGTAACCACGGCCAGGCAGCCCTCTTTGGATCTGTGATGGTGGTGATCCTGGGCATCATCAGTGGTACGTTTCTCCCTATCCACGTGATGCCAAAAGCGATACAATTTATCAGCAGCATCTCTCCAATACGCTGGGGAATAGACAACTACCTCGAGTTGTTTATCCGGGATGGAACCCTGGTTGATATCCTCCCCGGAGCCCTCTGGTTGCTTTTGTTTTTTATCTTTGCATTGCTTGTCAGCATGCTTATTTTTGCAAAACGGAATTAATGCCAAAGAGATTATGAAAGAGAAAGAGGGATTTGTCGATTGTCCCGAGCAGCAGATGATCCTTTATGTGGAAAAGGAGGACGGACAATTTGGCCCCATGCAAACTGGCTCATTTATCACGAAAAACTACATTGATGATTATTTCGATAAACGGAATAACCTGGTCACTTCACTCCGGGACCAGATCAACCGGGATGAAATCAGCCCTGTGAAGTTTTTTATGATCCTGGAAGATCTGACTCTCAAGGAACTTTCGGCCAGGACACGGATCCCGATGCGGAACATAAAGAAACACCTCCTCCCTCCTCACTTTGTAAAACTCTCAGAAGAATTACTGCAGCGGTATGCAACCGTCTTTAACATCACGGCTGAACAGCTAAAAAAGGCTATTCCCACGACGGAACTGCTGAACGATGAACCTGCTAAACTATGACTCCGATACATTACAATCATAAAATGGGTGCCCACTGTGAGTCCGGCACCGTTACGTCACTGTTGAATCATGCCGGGCTGACAATCTCGGAACCAATGGTATTCGGTATCGCCAGCGGTATCTTTTTCGGCTATTTCCATAAGCATAAATCATTTACTTTTCCCACGTTCATCGTCAGGAGCCGTCCTGGCGATATCAGAAAGAATATCCAGAAACGTCTGGGCGTAAAGTTTCAGACATTCTCATTCAAGAAAGAGCAGGATGGGATTGAGAAGCTTAACGAACTCCTCAGCCAGGGAATACCTGTTGCTTCACAGGTCGATTTCTACTATATGGATTACGTCCCGAGTTGGGAACGGGCTCATATCAATGTCCATTTCATGGTGGTAATCGGTAAAGAGGGTTCAGCGTATATCGTAAGCGACAGCTATTTCCCAAAACCTGAACGGGTGAATGAGGAGTCGCTCAGAAGAGGCAGGTTTGCAGGTGGAAACATGTCACCAAAAGGATTTCTTTTCTATCCAAAATACGTTCCCTCTGAAGTTGACCTCAGGAAGCCAATCCTTAAAGGGATAGATAAAGCCTGTTTCAACATGCTTAAACTTCCGGTTCCTTTTATCGGAATCAAGGGAATCCGGCTCTTTGCAAAACGAGTGGTCGACTGGCCAAAGTTTGCCAGGGACAGTGAACACCTATCTCACGAGGTGATGAAGATCAATATCCTCCTGGAGGACCAAGGAACAGGTGGGGCAGGATTTAGGTTTATGTATGCGACATTTCTTCAGCAGGCCTCTGAGATAGTTAATAACCCTGAGTTGAAGGAGCTTTCCACTGAACTGATGACCATTGGTGACGGATGGAGAGAGATCTCCCTTTTCGCGGCACGGATCGGAAAAAACAGGGACCTTGGTGCCGGTAAGATGAAAGAATTGAGCGACCTGATAATGGACCGTGCTGAAGTAGAAGAAAAATTCTTTAAAAAATTAAAAAAGAGTATAAAATAGCAAATTAATATGTCAAGCGAACCGAGCGATGAACTGAAACTGGAGATCAAAAATCTGATCATATCAACCCTCAACATAACCGATGTAGACCCAAATGACGTGGATGACACCGAACCCCTTTTTGGTGGCACTAATGCCCTGACACTCGACTCAGTTGACGGGATTGAGATCATCATGGCACTGCAAAGAAAGTACAATGTCAGATTGAACGACCAAAACCTGGCTCGAAATATCATTCAGTCAATCAACAGTATTGCAGATTTTATTGCAAGCGAAACAGTCAACTCTTGAAAAATTCTTACCTTATTGCAGGTATTCGTTTCAGTCCTCTGATACGCCTACTTTCGCGTAATCCTATTACCTGGACACCTCGAAACATTGCCCGTGTAATTTTTCTGCTCCAGAGTTCCTGCTGGTCTTCACTTTTTTCCAGAATAGAAATAGTGAAATATGGGAAAATCATTGAGAACACACCGGTTCCCCGTGACCCGATTTTCATCGTCGGCCATTGGCGAACTGGCTCTACCCTACTCCACCAACTGATGGCTCAGGATCCGGGACTGGCTGCGCCTACCCTTTTTCAAGTGGCTTTACCTGAAAATTTCCTTGTTTCCTATCGTTTTTATAAGCCTATATTCAGGATGTTAATGGGCTCTTCACGACCGATGGACAATGTGAAGATCGGTATGGACGAACCTCAGGAAGACGAATATTCTATATTCAGGCTTACAACCCGGTCGCCTCTTGAAAAACTCATCTTCCCGTCAAAAAAGACCTACTTCGTCAACGACACCCATTTCCTCCCCGATGGTGACTTGTTGGATCAATGGAAGTCCAGACTTATGGATTTTTACAGAAAAATTTGTTTTACAACTGGCAAACGGATCATATCCAAGAACCCTTTCAATTCACTGCGAATTCAGCTTCTTGCCGATCTTTTTCCTGAAGCACGGTTCATCCACATCGTTAGACACCCTTATGCAGTTGTTCCTTCAACCCAGCACCTCTGGAGGGTAGTGCAGAAGCAAAATATCCTTAATAAAAATGGCTATATTCCTACTATTGAGGAAATTTCGATATTCTTATCGCATCTGTCGAACACCATTTCGAATGATTTCACTCAACTATCTGATGTACGATTTGTGGAGATCAGGTATGAAGATCTTGAGCAGAACCCAATATCATCCTTGCGAGCCCTATACCAGAAAATGAATTTGCCCTTTACTGAAAGTTTTGAAAACTCGTTAAATAAATATATTACTTCAACTTCAGGTTACAAAAAGAATGTGTTTTCCTTATCTGACAAGGAGAAAAAAGTGATTGCAAACATCATGAGAAAATATATGGAACGTTACAGGTACAGTTAAAATGTGTAATTTTACGATACAAACTTGAAACTTTATAGTTATGAATCGCTATATATTCTTTTTAACGACCCTCCTGATATTAACCTGCGGGATTGCATTATCTCAGAATCAGGAAGATACGCAATCCAGTTCAAAGACTAAAAGCTTTGCTAAGCCGAATCTAATCAAGAGCGGGTTTTACCTAAAAATTGGACCGGTATTTCCTTTGGGAACTTTTGCCACGGATAAGACCATCATTGATCTGCCCCCGTTTTCTCCTGACGTATCGGTTTTTCCAGCAGCCAGGATCGGAGGGAACCTTGGCCTGGGATACCTGATCTATATAGGGCCTGCTATCGTTAATAACTATCTGAGATTCGGTATCGACGCGTGCTTTATCGATGGTTGGTTTGCAACATCCAAGCCAAATCTTCCAGCAAATAGCAACAAAAAAGAGACAGAATTCTGGTACTACTTCTTTGGACAAAAATTTGGCCCCCTAATCACAGTAAATCCTATTGACAGGCTGATGATCGATCTGAGTTACAAACTGAACTTCAACGTCAGCTGGCATAATAGTGACTGGGGATACCACATCACCGGACAAGAATTAATGATGAATATTAGGTACAGGTTATTTCTCGTAGGGTTCCACTATACCGTTGGAACCATCAACTATAATGATTTTGACAATGCACGACCGATTCACGATATAGATATCTCCACATTCCGGGTATTACTAGGCTTTAAATTCTAAGATGACATCACCGTTTTTTCCCGACATCGAGACCCGGCCAGGTAAGGAGATCAAGCGATTCCAGGATGCAAAGATCCAGGAACTTCTCCAGTATCTCAACACTTTCTCTCCCTTCTACAAACATCTTTTTGCAGAAAAGAAGATCGACATCAAAAAGATATCGGGAATCAGCGATTTAGTTGGCATTCCTGTAACCACAAAGGAGGACTTGCAGCGGCAGAATGAAGACTTTATCTGCGTCGGGAAGGAAAAAATTGTAGACTATATCACTACTTCTGGAACGCAGGGAGATCCGGTGACCTTTGCCACGACTGAAAAGGATCTGGATCGACTTGCATACAATGAGGCCATCTCTTTCACCTGTGCCGATGGGCATCCTGGAGAGATTTTCCAGCTTATGACCACCATTGACCGCCGGTTCATGGCCGGCCTTGCTTACTTCCTCGGGATTCGCCGTATGGGAGCAAGTATTGTAAGGGTAGGGAATGGAATCCCTGAATTGCAGTGGGATACCATTCACCGGGTTGCACCGGATACGATTGTTGCAGTTCCCAGTTTCATTCTCAAAGTCATTGAGTATGCAGAGGAACAAGGAATTGATTATCGATCCAGCTCTGTCAGAAAAGCTATTTGTATTGGCGAACCATTACGAAACCAGGACCTCTCAAACAACACGTTAGCAAGGAAGATCCTGGAGAAGTGGCCCCTGAAGTTATATTCCACTTACGCCTCCACTGAGATGGCAACATCTTTCGCAGAATGTAGCGCCGGAACTGGAGGTCATCATCATCCTGAACTGATCATCGTAGAGTTTCTTGACGAAGACGATCAGCCAGTTAAAGAAGGTGAACCTGGAGAAGTCACGATAACGCCTCTTGGTGTAGAAGGGATGCCTTTGCTGCGATTCAAAACAGGAGATATATGCTCCCATTATACTGAACCATGCTCCTGCGGAAGAACTACCTTGCGACTAGGGCCTGTTGTTGGACGTAAAAACCAGATGATAAAATACAAAGGGACCACCCTTTATCCCCCGTCTCTTTATGACATTCTTGATAGCATTGAGTATGTTGATAACTACGTGGTAGAGGTATCAACCAATCAGATCGGTACCGATGAGATTGTAATCCACGCTGGGAGCAAGCTGCCGATCAGCCATCGGGAGAAGGATATCAAAGATCATTTCAGGGCTAAACTCCGGGTGGCACCACAGATTGTTTTTCATTCAGTTGATGAGATTCATGATATACAATTCCCTGAGTTCATCAGGAAATCAGTGAAATTTATTGACAACCGGGGAAAATAGCTCTTCAGAAAATTAATTTGGAAAACATTTTCCTGTAATATAATTTTGTCTAAATAAATCAAGAATGTTTAACCTAACATGCAAGCTTATGAAACGAATTGTCTTAATGCTATTAGTTGGTGTTTTTATAACTATCGGTGGATCCCTCTTTGCACAGAAACTAAAATCTGGCAGTTTTGGAGCGTTGAAAGGGCAAACCGCCGTTAACCTCCAGTATGATTACTCCAATATGGTTGTAGGGAAGTTCAAAAAAGAGTCGGATTATATAAACAAGCGTGTCGCGGACATGAACAAAAAAGAGGCAGGTAGTGGTGATACTTGGGCTAAAGCCTGGGTAAATGACCGCTCAGCGAGGTTCCAACCGATGTTTGAAACAAACTTCAACGGTACTGCAGATAAATGCGGCATCTCCGGTCAAGAGGGCGCTGATGCGGCGTACACACTGATCATCAAAACTATCTTTACAGAACCCGGTTTTAATGTTGGTGTCACACGAAAGAATGCATACATTAACATGATCGTCAACCTTGTTGAAACCTCGAATCCTGATAAAATCCTCGGATCATGTGAATACAAGAATATTCAGAGTGTGAACATGATGGGATATGACTTTGATACAGGAGGCCGGATTCAAAGCTGCTATGATCGTGCCGGTGACAACGTTGGAAAATTCATCTGTAAATCCATTGCAAAATAACCTTTAGACTACCAGAAAAAAGAGGCTGACCCGGGAATTGGACAGCCTTTTTTTTATTGTCACTCATTGCACATGAATGGTGCTGTTTTCACCATTTCGCTTTTTAGCTATTTCACTATTTCGTATACCTTCTCCCCATGCGACCAGGTCTGTAGCACACTAACTTCGGGGACCTCCTTCATGGGAATCTCCATTATATCCTGATCAAGAATCACAAAATCAGCCCACTTCCCGGGCTCAAGGCTGCCGTACTCCTGATCATCAAAATTAGCTTTGGCCGCCCAAATTGTCATTGATCTGATTGCTTGTTCGCGGGTAAGGGCATTTTCTGGCTGAAAACCACCTGATGGGTACCCTGAAAGGTCTTGACGGGCTACCGCAGCATAAAAAGTCAGCAATGGATTCACCCGTTCTATCGGGAAGTCGGTTCCATTTGGCAGCCAGCCGTTTTGCTGAAGCAGATTCCTATAGGCATAAGCCCAACTGATTCGAACAGGGCCAAGTCGATCGCCGGCCCAGTACATGTCGGATGTGGCATGTGTGGCCTGAACAGAGGGAATTACTGAATACGTTTTAAACAGTATAAGGTCGGCCGGATCAACTACCTGAGCATGTTCAATCCGCCAGCGACGGTCGTTTTCTCCAATCAGAAATTCACCGTAAATATCCAGGACCTCTCGCACAGCCTTATCCCCTATACAATGAATGTTGACCTGGTAGTTATTTGCCAGAGCAAGTTTGCATAACTCTCTGATCGAATCTGGAGAAGAGACCTGAATGCCTGATTTCGACGGATCGTCACTATAAGGTTGCTTTAAACATGCTGTGCGACTTCCAAGACTTCCATCAGCATAGAACTTGATTGAGCATACATGAAACCGATCGTGACGGTACGGTCCCTTTTTTATAAACGCATCAATGTTTTCAGGTGAAGGTTCCGCCATAGCATAGATATGGATTTTCAGTCGACCCTCCTGGAGTGCCGAATCCATCAGATTCAATGTAATGTTGTCCAGACCGGCATCTGAAATCCCGGTAAGCCCCAAGGAGAAGCAGAGTTCCTGAGCTTCTCTAAGCAAATCCATGGTTGATTCCCTGTCGGGTTTTGGAACGGCGTTCCGGATATGATCGGCTGCGTTTTCACTGAGGATACCGGTCATCTGTCCATCTGCAATTTCCACCTCTCCTTTTAAAAAGCCGTGATCTGGACCAATTCCCGCTCTGTCAAGCGCCTCCTGGTTAGCCAGGACAGAATGCCCATCAATCCGTACCAGGACAACGGGTTTATCCGGCCAGCGTTCATCCAGGGTCTTTTTGTTTGGAAACTCCTTAGCCTTCCACAGGTTCTGATCCCATCCCCGTCCTGTTATCCAAACATCCTCATTCAGTGTATCTGCAATGGCAATTCTATCCAGCACCTCGTCAAAAGAGGTGCAACCTACCAAATCGACCCAACGCAATCCGAGCGCCAACCCGTAAAAATGGCAATGGGCATCTATAAACCCGGGAAAGATAATTTGTCCTTTTGCATCAAGCCGGTTTCCCGGTTCATACAATGCCAATAAGTTATCCACAGTGCCAGTATTTACTATCTTTCCCTGATCAATTACCATGGCTTCGACGACCTGGTTGGTTTCGTCCATCGTATATATCCGGGCATTAGTCACAAGGGTATCCACGCGTTTTTTCATCGTACAAGATTGGGTTAATAACAAGACCGTCAATATTACGAAAGGCAGTAAACATCTCTTTTTCAAATACATAATAGATTATTTGTTTAAATGTTCAAAAATATGAAAACAATTTCGTGTTTCGCTTGACTTTTATTGAAATGATTTATTATTTTTGTGATACACTAATTCTAATGTATTAATGAATTATAAAACCTTTACTACTCCTAGGTTTTTTATTGTTTTCTCAATTATTGTAGCTGCAGCGCTCATGCGATTGCTACCACACTGGCCTAACTTTACTCCGGTGGCAGCCATGGCATTGTTTGCGGGAACCTATTTCGAGAGAAAGCAGTTTGCTTTCGCCATACCAATCGTTGCATTATTTCTCAGCGATCTCGTTCTGGGGTTTCACGCCCTCATGCCGGCTGTGTATCTGAGTTTTGTTATCACGGTAGTCATCGGAGCCACCATCCGAAAGCACGTCACGGTGCGTAATATTTTGCTGGCATCTCTAGCCTCAACGGTTATCTTCTTTTTGATAACCAACTTTGCGGCATGGCTGGCATTTCCATTTTACCCGCATAACTTCATGGGTTTGATGGAGAGTTACATAGCGGGGCTGGCATTTTTTAACGATGGATCCCAAGGGATCTCGTTCTTTTTGAACGACCTTCTCGGGACATTCTTCTTCAGTGCGGTATTCTATGGAGTCTACTACTTGGCACACATGCGATTTCCAATCGTTGACCGGTCGAAGTTCTAGGGGAAAAACTCCTCATCCCTCTCCTGGAGAAGGATGGAATGCTGAGGGGCAATAAAATACTTTTCAACATTGAACATGATTTCAATGGCGTCGTCGTGTAGAAATATGCGGAGGGCGCCATTTTTTACACGCAAAATTTGGGTATTTTTGTGCCGATGGGAGACATCATAAAATTATTGCCAGAATCAGTCGCGAACCAGATCGCTGCGGGTGAGGTTGTACAGCGACCCGCCTCAGCAGTGAAGGAGTTGCTGGAGAATGCCGTTGATGCCGGTGCAACCGAAATCAAGTTGATCATTAAAGATGCCGGAAAGACCCTGATCCGGGTTGTAGATAATGGATGTGGGATGTCGGAACGGGATGCCAGGATGAGTTTTGAAAGACATGCAACCTCCAAGATCAAAAACGCCAATGACTTGCTTGCTATCCGAACCCTCGGCTTCCGTGGAGAAGCGTTGGCGTCAATCGCTTCCATTTCGCAGGTTGAGCTCAAATCAAAGCGTACTGATGAAGAAATAGGAACCTGCATCCAGGTACATGGATCTGAATTCATTTCACAGACAGCAGTAAGTTGCAGCGACGGGACCTCAGTTACTATCAAAAACCTCTTTTACAATGTGCCTGCGAGAAGGAACTTCCTGAAGAGTAACACCTTGGAACTTAAATATATCATGGAGGAGTTTAACCGGGTTGCCCTGGTACATCCAGATATCAGTTTCAGCCTATACAACCAGGACAAAATCCTGATACAGCTCTCCCCTTCAAACCTGAAACAACGACTTGTGACTCTGCTTGGCAACAGCTATAACCAGCGACTCATACCGGTTCATCAGGAGTCTCAACTGGTAAATCTCTCGGGATTCATCGGCAAGCCTGAGTTTGCCAGAAAAACCAGGGGAGAACAGTACTTCTTCGCCAATGGGAGGTTTATTAAAAACCCATACCTCAACCATGCCGTTGAGAACGCATTTCAGGAACTAATCACGAAAGAAGCATTCCCGACCTATTTTATTTATCTTGAGGTAGACCCTTCTTCCATCGATGTAAACATTCATCCTACAAAGACAGAGATTAATTTCCAGAATGCCAAGAGTATCTATGCCATCCTCAACGCTGCTATCAAGCAATCTATCGGGAAATATAACCTGACACCTGCTCTCGATTTTGAGATCGAAAAATCCCTCGATCTGCCACCACTCCCTACTGACCACCCCATTACACAACCCTCAATCAGGATAAACCCCGATTACAACCCGTTTGAAAAGCAGACCAGACCTCAATTGGAAATCAACTATCGATCATCAGGAGGAGAAAGAGGAACTCAGTGGCAAAACCTATACGACCCGTTGAAAGAGATCCATCCGGGACAGATGGAGATACCTGGTCAGGAAGAAACTACATCTCCCATTCTGCAAATTGAGAATAAATTTCTGGTAACCCAAACCCGGAATGGCATTATGATCATTGACCAACAGGCTGCACATGAGCGAATTCTCTATGAAAAATTCCTTGAACAGGAAAAGAAGGGAGTAGATGGTGCTCAAAAACTTCTGTTGCCCCAAACAGTGCAGTTCTCTCCGGATGATGCTCAAATGGTCAGGGACCTTTTTGCCCTTTTTCTACAGGCCGGGTTTGAGGTTTCTGAATTCGGAAAAAATGCTTTTGTTGTCCATACAGCTCCTGTTGGGGTAGAATCCTCTGAAATCCAACCATTGATTGAAGGGATTCTGGAATCATATAAGAGTGAAACCGATGGCTTTAAAAACAAAAAGGAACATCAACTGGCATGGACGATGGCACACAGGCTTTCGATCAAGCATGGAAAACAAATAAGCCAGCATGAGGCATCATCATTAATCCGTGAGCTGATGAATTGTGTAGCACCTGATTTTACACCTGATGGAAATCCAACGATGTACCTATTGAGCTTTGAAGAACTAGCAAAAAAATTTAAGCATACAACCTGAACTTTATGAACTCCAATCAATATAGTCCTGCCGGATTTAAGCTTCTTCCGCCTGTCGTTAAAAACCTGCTGATTATCAATGGTCTGTTTTACCTTGCTACCATGACTTTTGAAAGCGCTTTTGGTATCGATCTTGTCAGATTTCTGGGACTTCACTATTTTCTGTCGGAATATTTCCAACCGTACCAATATGTTACCTATATGTTCCTCCATGCCAATTTCGGCCATATTCTTTGGAACATGTTTGCGCTCTGGATGTTTGGATATCTTTTGGAGAACGTTTGGGGTTCAAAACGGTTCCTTACTTATTATATGATCACCGGGATTGGAGCAGCGATCATCCAGACATTGGTCAACTGGTGGAATTTTTCCTCGATACAGCAGGAGGCACTTCTCTATGCCAATCAACCCACCCTCGACGCTTTCATCGACTTTGTCAAACATAATTTTCCAAATTATTATGATTACCATGATACGATCAAAGGGTTTATTGGTGAGTGGACCCTTAATCCGGCGAACCAGTCTTATTCAGGTCAATCTGTTGATTATATTAACCAGTTGATCCAGCTTCAAATGAATGTCCCCACTATTGGGGCTTCCGGAGCTGTCTACGGAATCCTCCTGGCTTTTGGAATGATGTTTCCAAATATGTTGGTTTATGTCTATTTCCTCTTCCCCGTCAAAGCAAAGTGGATCGTTATTCTTTATGGGGCGATAGAGATTTTCTCCGGTATATCCAACAATCCAAGTGATAACGTAGCTCATTTCGCCCACCTGGGAGGTATGATCTTCGGATTTTTTATGATCTACTACTGGAAGAAAAAAGCAATTTTCTAACTAACAGTCCGTTGACATGAATATGAATCAACCATCAAATAACCCATTCTTAGATGTTCGGAACTTCTTCCGACACAAATCAGTACTCTCCTACCTTGTGATAATAAATCTATCTGTATGGATCCTAATTCAGATCTTCCGTGTACTGGCTTTTCTCTTCGATAATCCTGATTCATCTTCTGCCTTTTCTGCCGTTGTTGACTACCTGGCTATTCCTGCATCTCTCCCACTCCTGATACAACGACCCTGGACACTCCTCACTTACATGTTTCTACACTTAGGCATATGGCACATTCTCTTCAACATGTTATGGCTTTTCTGGTTTGGGCGGATCTTTCTGGAATACCTGACTGAAAAACAAATGGTATGGTTATATATCCTCGGAGGGCTTGCTGGAGCGTTTGCTTACATCGTTGCTTTCAATGTATTTCCGGTATTTGAGCCGATGATTCTGAACTCATATGCTTTGGGTGCATCTGCATCGGTAATGGCTATCGTCACAGCCATCGCATTTTATGTGCCAAATTACACCCTCTACCTTCTTTTTTTTGGAAGAGTAAAAATTGTCTACATAGCTATCGCGCTATTTATTCTCGATTTCTTTACCATTCCCGGAGGAAATGCCGGAGGGCAAATTGCCCATATAGGGGGGGCATTACTGGGATTTCTTTATATAAAATCCATCAGCCCCTCTTCGATCTCTTCATACAGAACCAAGGGGTCCTTCTCATCCTGGTTCTCACGGATGTTCATGACAAAAAAGAAAAAATCCAAAGGTAACCGCACCACAAGCAGACCTGTCACCGATGAAGAGTTCAATCAACAAAAAGCCCAACAGCAAAAACGGATCGACATGATCCTTGATAAGATCTCTAAAGGGGGATACGACAGCCTCACCAGGGAAGAGAAAGCGTTTCTTTTTAAGTCATCCGGCAAACATTGATCTGGTCTATGGGGAAGCAACGAAACAGATCATCCCTCATTCTGATCAACATCCTGCTGATCTTAAATCTTCTGGCAGTCATTTCCATTCTTTGCTCCTATGGGGCTCAATACATCGATCCCCGCGACTCTTGGATTTTTGCTCTCTTCGGACTCCTATATCCATATATTCTGATTTCCAATATCTGCTTCGTCGTCCTTTGGCTCTTTCTGAAGAAAAAATATTCTCTGATCTCTCTTATTGCTATCCTGATTGGCTGGAAACAACTGAATGCAATGATCATTTTACCGGGAGAGAGTCCGGTTCTGCTACCGGGTCAAAACATCAACCTGACTACATGGAATGTCCATGGCTTTGCAGGACAGATGAATGTAAGAGGCAATGTAAGACCTGAAATTACCGAGTACCTGAGTGCAGAGGACCCCGATTTATTATGCATGCAGGAAGTTCATATTCATGAAGCCGAGTTTACCCCTGTTATTAGCAGGATGGCTCGGGCGTGGGGATTACCTTATTTCTACAAAAAAGATTATTACCAGGTGGATCAAAACAACGGATTTAATGGCATTGCTACCTTTTCCAGGTACCCTATCATCCGGACAGGATTTATTGAGCATCAACCAAAGAAATGTTTTGGGATCTATACAGATATCAGCCTGGAGAAAGATACCATACGAATTTTTAATATCCATCTCGCTTCCCTGAGGCTTGGTCAGAAGGATGTTGACTTCTATTACCAACTCAAGAAAACAGAAACGGAAAACATCAATATTAAGGCCGGGCTCTTCAGTATACTCAAAAAGCTGAAACACGCTTTCATCCTGCGTGCGGCAGAGACTGATAAACTCCTTGAAGCCATTCGCCTTTCTCCCTATCCTGTGCTGGTTTGTGGAGACATGAATGATTCTCCCTTTTCTTACACGTACCGTCAGGTTACCCTATCACTTACAGACGCATACCGGGAAGCCGGAGAGGGATTTTTTGGCAGCACATACGACGGAGCCATGCCAAACTACAGAATCGATTACATCCTCTATGACAATCATTTCAAAGCGTTTTCCTATAAAAAGTCGGATGTTAATTTCTCAGACCACTATCCAGTGTCGGGTCTGATTATGGTAACTAATTAACCATATGGAGTTTAACCTGACAAGTGAATTTCATCCAACCGGAGACCAGCCAGAAGCGATCAGGCAACTGGTGGAGGGCCTTGAACGGGGTGATGAATGCCAGGTGCTTCTCGGGGTGACTGGTTCAGGGAAAACCTATACCATCGCCAATGTTATCCAGAAGGTAAAGCGGCCGACATTGGTCCTCAGTCATAATAAGACCCTTGCCGCTCAGCTATACGGCGAATTTAAACAGTTTTTTCCTGGCAATGCTGTGGAGTTCTTTGTTTCCTATTATGATTATTACCAGCCAGAGGCCTTTATTCCGGTGACTAATACCTACATTGAAAAAGATCTTTCTATCAACGATGAGATAGAGAAGCTTCGGCTTAGCACATCCTCTTCTCTATTATCAGGTCGCCGCGATGTAATTGTAGTATCATCTGTTTCATGCATTTATGGAATCGGAAATCCGGATGATTTTACCAGCAATGTGATCCATATCAAGCAAGGTGATCATCTAAGCAGGAATAAATTCCTCCTCTCTTTAGTGAATAGTTTGTATGCAAGGACTGAAGGGGATTTTCTCCGTGGCCGGTTCCGGGTTCGCGGGGATACTGTAGATATTTTTCCTGCCTACCTTGATATTGCCTATCGAATCATCTTTTGGGACGACGAGGTGGAGAGTTTAGAATCCTTTGATCCGGTATCAGGCCGAAAAATTGATCAATACCCTTCCCTGAATATTTATCCTGCCAATATTTTTGTCACCTCCCCCGACAAAATGAAGGGTGCCCTGATAGATATTCAGGATGATTTGATCAGACAGTGTTCATATTTCAGGGAAAACGGGAAGGAGTTCGAGGCAAAACGTTTGGAAGAGCGTGTGTCATATGACATTGAGATGATGAGGGAACTTGGCTACTGCTCAGGAATTGAGAACTATTCCCGGTATTTTGACGGCCGTAAATCCGGCTCACGGCCTTTCTGTCTGCTCGATTACTTTCCCGACGATTACTTGATGGTTGTTGACGAAAGTCATGTGACCATGCCACAGATCAGGGCGATGTATGGAGGTGACCGCTCAAGAAAACAAACCCTTGTAGAATATGGATTCCGGCTCCCCTCTGCCATGGATAACCGCCCGCTGAAATTCGATGAATTCGAGAGAATGACCACTCAGATGTTGTTTGTTAGCGCGACTCCAGCCGATTATGAGTTGCAGCGATCTCAGGGAGTGGTGGTTGAACAGGTTATCAGGCCTACCGGGTTGCTTGACCCGCAGGTTGAAGTGAGGCCAAGCCAGAACCAGATTGATGATCTTTTGGATGAGATTAACAACAGGATCCAGGTACATGAGCGAGTGTTGGTAACGACCCTTACCAAACGCATGGCCGAAGAACTTTCGAAATACATGACTCGGCTGAACATCAGTGCACGGTATATTCACTCAGATGTCGATACTCTGGAGCGTGTTGAGATCATGCGTGATCTTCGACTTGGGAAGTTCGATGTTTTAGTTGGTGTCAACCTTTTGCGGGAGGGGCTGGATCTGCCTGAAGTATCACTTGTTGCAATCCTGGATGCAGATAAAGAGGGTTTTTTGCGGTCAGAACGATCCCTTACTCAAACAGCTGGGCGGGCAGCGCGTAACATTCACAGTTTGGTGATCATGTATGCCGATAAGATCACATATTCGATGCAACGGATGATGGACGAGACAAACCGAAGGAGAGCTAAGCAGATTGAATATAATACATTACATAATATTACTCCAACACAAATTATTAAAAGCACCCTGGACATCCTTGGGCAAACAGCAGTTGCCGACACAAAAGGTGGTTCATCCAAAGCCTATCATGATCAGTTACCAATTTGTGCCGCTGCTGACCCTCTGATCGCATATTTATCCAAAGAGAAGCTTCAAAAGTTATTAACAACCACGCGGAAATCCATGGAAGGGGCTGTCAAAGAGCTTGATTTCATGGAGGCTGCGCGCCTCAGGGATGAGATAGCCCAGATCCAGCAACACCTTGACTCAAAATGACATCCTTTGGATGCTATCGAATTTGGTCAATAACTTTTGGTATTTGTTAATATCTATTTTCTGCATTTTATCTTATTTCCAATATATTTGCTTACAAAAATAAGGTCTTTCATGAAGAAGAAGATCCTTGCGATTGATGATGAAAAGAGCATCCGTTTCATCATTGAAAATACATTTAACAAAGATTTTGACGTGGTCACCATGTCGAATGGGATGGATGCGCTTTTTTACCTGCAGTCCGGGAATATGCCAGATGTGATCATTTGTGACCTGGAGATGCCGGTTTTAAATGGAATCGAATTTGTCAGACGTCTTCGTGAAAGTGGTTTTTTTGAGGAGATCCCTCTGATCATGTTATCTGGGAAAGAAGAGAGTGCTGATAAGATCAGATGCTTTGAAATGGGAGCTGATGATTATGTTTTAAAGCCCTTCAACCCACGCGAACTACTTGTACGTATTAAACGTCGTTTGGAAACAAAACAATTGTACTCACAACAAAGAATGGGCTAAACGCATATGGAGGTGACTCCGGGACAACCGTTAGACATTTTATACATCGGAAATGATGAGGACACAATCACCTCCTTACAGGAAAGCGGCCTCTTCAATGTTACCACTATGCCTAATGGTCTGTCAGCCATATATTGGCTGACAGATCATAACTTCAGGGTATTTAATTTCGACAAAGATGCCGAACAGGCTCCTGTTTATAGTGAAACAAAAATGATTGATGCTATCCTTTGCGAAACAAAGATTCCTGGAATGAAAGGACTTGCGTTTTATCGGAAGTTAAAACTCCATAACATCTATGCAAAGGTTCCATTCATACTTCTGGCTGTTTGCTTTGAAACAAATATCAGCGAAGAGGCAATGGATGTAGGCGTCGACGATTACTACCATTGCCGGTTCACCCCGGAGAGAATTTACAACAGGGCTCTTTTTCTAAAAAAATTCAAGGCCGAATTTGTCCCAAAATCGCTTGAAAGCCTGATTGACAATGATTTATCAGCCTACCAAACACCTGTTCTGAAAAGAAGTTTCGATGTTCTGGTCGCCTCGTTTGCATTGATTCTCCTGTCGCCGGTTATCCTCATTACGATGCTGGCAATCCGTATTGAATCCCGAGGAAAAGTCTACTATTTCTCCAAACGGGTAGGTGCAAATTATAAGATATTTAACTTCTTCAAATTCCGTTCCATGTACCCGGATGCCGATAAGCGGCTTAAAGAAGTGGCTCACCTTAACCAATACATTACCCATACTGTCGAAAAAACATGTTCAGAATGTGGCAAGTTACCGGAAGGAGAACACTGCTCTCCTATTGTCTATTATGATGGCGAGGAAATTTGCGAGCGCCTGGCTAACAAGCGAAAAAGTGCCCGTAAAGCTTTTTTAAAGATTGTGGATGACCCCCGAATCACAAAGGTGGGTAAGGTTATCCGGAGAACCAGCATCGATGAGCTCCCGCAGCTGTTCAACGTTCTAAAAGGAGATATGTCAATTGTTGGGAATCGTCCTCTTCCTTTAAATGAAGCGGAAGCACTTACAAAAAAGAAATGGAGCAGGAGATTCAAAGCATCAGCCGGACTGACTGGGTTATGGCAGATTAAAAAACGTGGGAAAGGGGGTATTATGTCTGAAGAAGAACGATTTACAATAGATAACTACTATGCAGAGCATCATTCATTCTGGGGTGATGTTGCGATCATTCTTAAAACATTTGGAGCACTCTTTCAGAAAGAAAATGTATAAGGGCAAGAAAGGTGAAGGGTATCAGAATTAAAATCATCGGTTTATTAATTATCTGTACTGCCACAGCGTTATCGACAATTGGCCAGACGAAGGATACTCTCTTCGTTTTTAACCCTATCGTTGATGATATCACATTACGGATTCCCCCACTGGATGATCTGATCGACTCAGCTATCGTGCACTCTCCCAGCGTTGCCTCAGTTGATGCTGAGATCTACATCCGCAAGTATGGCATCAAAACGGCTCGCCGCGATATCTGGCAGAATTTCTATATGGATGCCGGATTGGGTCTGGATAGACTATATGGCTTCACCAATACGCAAGTAAGTGTTGGAATTCCTAACGACGTGAGTACCTCCCAGGACAACAAGGCCTATTTGCTTGGCATCAATGTCCGGATGCCACTTGATGACCTGATGGATCATAGAAACAGGGTCAAATCAGCAACTAAATACATGGAGCAGGCATTCTCAGAACGGGAGGTTCAGATCAAACTGATCAGAAGGGGAATCATTGAACAATATAATCGACTGATCATCAATCAGAAAATATTAAAGATCGCCAATGACAACCAGATCTTCATGTCGCTCCAGATGGCTTTAGCTGAGAAAGAGTTCCTAAACGGACAACTTAGTTTATATGAACTGGCCAGGTTGAACGAAATGAACCGAAAAGCGGTTACTGACTTTGAACAATCCCGAAACGAATTTTACAATGCATATATGATCTTGCAGGAAATTGTAGGCATTAAATTTAACGTAATAAACAACATCGAGTAGTGAAACTGATTCACCTTATAAAATTACTTCAAAGGTATATCGTATTGATCATACTCGTCCCCCTGTTTCTTGCGGCAATTGTCTATCTATTTACCCGAAAACAAGCACGGAATTACCAGTCAGAGACAACGATTTATACCGGTATTACCTCCGGATATTCAGTACAGCAGGAGACTCGTGTGGATCTTTTCGCCAGTAATACAGCATACGACAACCTTATAAACCTGATCAAGTCGAGACGTACTATGGAGCAGGTCTCGGTACGGTTACTTGTACAGCACTTAATGCTGGATCACTACGACCCAAAGTACATCCAACAAGATAATTATGAGGAACTCCTGGCTGAAGTGCCTCCAGATGTAGTTCAGATCATCCGGAAATACAAACGAAACCAAAAGCAGCAGCAACAATATTACCGTCCTCCTCAAAAAACCTCCTATTTTGATGACAATAACGACCAGAATCCATCCGCCTCCCCAACTGTCAGGGATGCCGGGTACCAAACTGAGTCGCGCAATGAAACCTCCCAAGATTACCACATTGTTAGTCGGGGGGAAACCATGTATGCCATTGCGAAAAAATATAGGGTAAGTATCGAGGATTTGATGAGCCTGAATGACCTCGAATCCTATGAGCTCGCCACCGGACAGCATATCCGGGTCAACGATAATTATACACCCTCCTCAACAGAGGACTATCCCTACCCAGCACCAGCCAGACAATCAGGATATGATACAATCTATGGAGATGACTATGTACGGGATGTTGATACAACCCCGCTTATCACCAAACGCTGGATTAGTACAGAACCCTCTACTCACCAGGAGTTGTGGGATACAACAACACCTTATGAACGTTGCGTCAGAGAATTGATGGACTACGGAAATTCCAATGATTACAACTATATCTACAAACTCTGGAGCTCCGAAAACAAGTTCTACAGTATTGAAGCCCTCAATGCGGTTGCAGTCACACGGATTCAGAATAGTGACCTGGTAACAATACAGTACGTCAATCCCGATCCGGGAATCTGCCAGCAAACCCTGATCATCCTGACTCAGGTATTTATCCGGAGTTACAAAGAGCTCAGACAGCATCAGACCGATGCAGTGGTAGCCTATTTCAAACGTCAGCTTGAGGAAGCCATGAGAAGGCTGCAGAAAGCCGAATATGACCTCTTGACCTTCAATGAGAAAAATAAAATTATTAACTACTACGAGCAAACAAAGGCTATTGCGGGAATGAAGGAAGAGCTTGATCAGCAATACTCCGATGCTCAGATTGCCTATGCTTCAGCCGACGCAGCCATAAAAATCATAGAGAAAAAACTTGAGTCTCACGCGAAACTTACACTCAATACCAACGCAATCATCGAGCTTCGAAATGAACTTGCGACCGTTACGATGCAGATTGTCAATATCGAAATTGATCTGGGAAACGATTCGGCAACCATCAACCTACTGGAATCCCTGAAGTCTCACGCTGAATACCTCAAGAAGCAGATCAGAACACACCTCGATGCACTCTATATCATTAACAATAGCGTAGAGGGACTTCCCGTAGCTGACCTTCTGAACGCCTGGTTAACAAATGTCATCGCCTACGAAGAGAGTAAAGCAGCTTTCAGGGTGTTGACAGAGAGAAGGAAGCAGTTCCAACGGTACTATGAGATATTTGCTCCTTTAGGCGCAGAGATGAAACGGATTGAGCGATTGATCGGAGTAACCGAAAGTGAGTTTCTACAGTTGCTCCATGACCTCAACCTGGCAAAACTCCGGCAACAGGATGATGAAATGTCGACTAACATCAAAGTGGTTGACCCGCCATATTTCCCACTTAAACCACTGAAATCCAAAGCTATGTTCCTGGTAATCATTGCAGGGTTTATTGGATTGATCCTCATCCTTGCAATACTCATCGCCATGGAGTACTTTGATACAACCATCAAAACAATAGAACGGGCTGAAAGAATAATAAAGCTGAAAGTAGCCGGTATCTATCCACGTATCACACGGAAATTGCAGTCGGCTGATATGGAATTCATCGTTCCGCGACTGGTAGAAATGTTAGCTCAGAATGTTTCATTAGCTATTAAAGAGAAAAAAGAGGAGAATCAAAAACCAATAATGGTACTCTTTTTCAGTATGTTGGATGCTGAGGGAAAGACGACAGTAGGTCGGGAGTTATGCAACAAGCTGCAATCTTTCGGAGAAAAAGTGCTTTATTTGAATTACTATAACGTTGATCCTGAGAGCACCTCTCCTTATTTTGAAGATCCTTCCCAGCCTGGAATTACTGATGCTGAAATCCAGTATGAAGTTAGGAATACCTATTTTGAGACACAGAATCTGGAGGAATTGATCCCCGGGTTTGACGATTACAAACAAGCTGAATACGATTTTATTTTCGTCGAAATTCCTTCCCTGATTAACCACCCGTATCCTATTGAATTTACCCATATGTTCGACCTCTCTCTTCTGGTTGTCAGAGCCAACCGTTCTTGGAAAGAGGCTGACATCGTTTTACTGGATGCATTCAAACCATTGTGCAAACAAGAGCCCCAGATCATTCTTAATGGAGTGGAACTCTATTTTCTGGATTCCGTTTTCGGAGAAGTCCCGAAACCCAGATCAGAGTTTCGACGTATGATTACCAGAATACTTCTTTTCCGTTTCCGGGAAAGAAGTACGGTTTGATCTTCCAGTATAATCTGGCGCCCGAATTATGTTCAATGCGATAAGGAAAATAATCAAAGACAAGAATTTCCTGTCCCTGATGGGAAATGCCATTACGGCAGCGTTGGGTTTCCTTACATTCTTTGTCCTTGTCAGAAGCCTTGAGCAGGACCCATTCGGAGAGTGGGTCCTCTTTATTACTGCTGCTACTCTCGTAGACCTTCTGAGATTCGGAATTACTCGGGTGGCATTGACCCGGTTCCTTTCCGGAGCCAAACCTGACGAGCGAAAACATTTTATTGGATCCAGTTGGTTGATCGGGTTGCTGAGTATCGCGGCAATGGCAATTCTGCTCTACCCCCTTGTATTAATATTCCCTGAGACCATCAAAAATTCGGGATTTAACCTGTTCTTTATCTGGTACGTCCCCCTGGCGTTATCCAATCTTCCGTGGGGAAATGCAACATCCATCCTTCAGGCTGACGAAGAGTTTGATAAGATTCTGCTTGTCAGATTTATCAACACCGGAAGTTTTCTGCTCTTCCTGGTTCTGAATTATTATATCTGGCGGGTGAATGTAGAGTGGATCGTCATCTGGAACATCCTTACCAATGTGCTCACCTCTCTTCTCTGTACAGCATTTAACTGGGATGGGTCCTGGTATATATTCCACGCCAGACGATATACAACTAAAATCACCCTCAAATTCGGCAAGTATTCGATGGGAACCTCCATTGGCAGTAGCCTCCTGAAAAGCGCCGACTCGTTTATCATTGGCTTGAGTCCCTTCCTCGGCACCACTGGAGTGGCGCTCTATAGTATCCCAATAAAATTTACTGAAGCCATTGAGATTATCATTCGGAGTTTCGGGGCCACTTCATTTCCCAAATTATCAAAATTTAGTATCGAAGGAAATCTCCATGAATTCCGAAGAGTCTTTTACCAGTACTCAGGATTTCTCACATACTTGCTGATTCCTATTGCCATCGTCAGCGCTTTCTTCGCCAAGGATTTTGTGATGCTGCTAGGGGGACAACAATACAAGGATGCCGCAGACGGATTGGCTATCATCATGCAGATGTTCATTATCTTTTCGTTGTTATTGCCTATCGACAGGTTTACGGGAATAGGATTGGATGCTATCAACAAACCCAACAAAAACTTTTATAAGACCCTGATCATGACATCTACCAATATTGTTGGAGATATCATCGCTGTTTTTCTCCTTCATTGGCTGTTCCCTTCATTAAGCATGATGACCATCCTGATATTCATCTCCATAGGGTCTATCGGATTTGAAATTATCGGCGTCGTATTCGGAATTTATTACTTGAATAAGGAGATTCCGCTCAGATTTTTCACTATTTTTACAGAAGGCTTTGTAGTTTATAAAGATCTGTATAAAAAAGCATTGGCCTTTATCAAAAAATAAGTGCCTTATATCATGCAGGATCCATTCACTTTAAAAACAGGTGCATCCAGGATTTCTAGTCCGTTGGTATATTTTCTACTCTTTGTTTCGCTAATAGGTATTGGTTACTTTATTGCAGACCAGGGAATTATTGCCATCGCAGCTCTCCTGGTACTCCCCTTCGGGTTTTTCTTCCTGGTAAAGGTCTTCGAGAATCCGATAAATAGTTTCTTTGCCGTATACATAGCAAATTTTGTGGTTCTCGGGCTTAACCGGTATATGCTCGATGCCCCGTTGGGGCTGATCGTTGACAGCCTGCTGGCGTTGACATACATCTCACTTATTTTCCACTATTTCTATAAAAAAATCGACTGGAGCAAACTCAACAACATGGTAGTTATAGCAGCTGTTATATGGGCTGCTTATGGGCTCCTGGAGGTTGTTAACCCCATTGTTGTGAGTCGCTCTGCCTGGTTATACAGCGCACGGGGTGTGAGTTTCTATATGCTCATGACCGTGGTCCTGGTGTTTCTATTGCTTGATAAATACAAGTACTTCAAAACGTTCCTTTATATGTGGGCCTTCTTTGAGATCGCAGGCGCATTAAAGGCTATGGTTCAGATCTATATTGGGTTAGACCCATATGAACAATACTGGCTCAACGTGATCGGATATACCACCCACGTCCTGTTCGGCCAACTTCGGGCATTCTCCTTTTTCAGTGATGCAGGTCAGTTTGGCGCCAGCCAGGCCCATATGTCTATGGTTGCCGGAATCATTTTTATCACAACGAAAAGTAACAAGGAGAGGGTATTATTTGGTATTACTACAGTACTTTGTTTCTGGGGCATGATCCTTTCAGGAACCCGCGGTGTTTGGGGTGTTCTGGCAGGAGCAGGTGCCTTCTACCTGGCAACCACCAGGAACTACAAACTCTTCATGTTGGGTATCATCAGTGGGGTTCTTGTTTTTTCTTTTTTCAGATATACATATATCGGCCAGGGGATTTATTTTATCAACCGTATGCGGACAGCCTTTGACCCCAAGAATGCTTCGTTGGTAATCCGTCTTGAGAACAGGGCTAAGCTTCGCCCATATTTGGCTACAAGGCCTTTTGGAGGAGGGATCGGTAATGCCGGAAAGAAAGCTATCCGGTTTGCCCCGAATGCATTTTTATCAAACATTGCAACAGACAGCTGGTATGTGGAAATTTGGGCCGAACAGGGAGTTGTGGGGCTGACCCTTCATCTTACTCTTGTTGCTCTGATCCTGATTAAAGGAGCTTATATCTCCATGTTTCGAATACGAGATCCAGCCTTGCAGGGGAAGACACTTGCGGTCTTAAGCGGGATCTTCGGCATTATGATATCCAGCTATGGGAATGGAGTATTCGGTCAGATGCCTACTGGTTTACTGATCTATTCAAGCATGGCATTCGCCTTCATGGGGCCGCAATTTGATGCGGAAATCCGGGAAGCGAACGTAAACAATAAACTAACATCAAGTATATCCTAATTCATCAAATATGACAAAGATTTTGGGTATATCGGCCTTTTATCACGACTCTGCAGCTGCTATCGTTGAAGATGGCAAGATACTGGCAGCAGCACAGGAAGAACGGTTTACACGCAAAAAACATACACCCGATTTCCCTCTAAAAGCGATCCAGTATTGCCTTGAATTTACAGGTTTTACGATTGACGAACTGGATGCCGTTGTCTTCTATGATAAACCATTACTGAAATTTGAACGGTTGTTGGAAACCTACTATGCCTTTGCGCCCCGTGGCCTGGTCTCCTTTCTGGCAGCCATTCCTGTTTGGATCAAAGAGAAGATATTTCTGAAAAAGATCATCTATGAAGCACTTCAGGATGTACAGGCCTTTGACAAGAAGCAGTTAAAACTTCTCTTCCCCGAGCATCACATGTCACATGCAGCAAGCGCTTTTTACCCCTCCCCTTTCGAATCTGCAGCAATTCTTACGATTGATGGCGTTGGGGAATGGGCAACCGCATCAATTTGCAAAGGCAACGGAGCTAATATCACGTTGATGAAAGAGATGAGGTTCCCACACTCCGTTGGGTTGCTCTATTCAGCATTCACTTACTATACCGGGTTTACCGTCAACTCCGGCGAGTATAAATTGATGGGTCTTGCACCTTATGGAAACCCCGATTCTGACCGCACTAAAAAGTACATCAGCCTCATCAAAGAGAACCTGGTTGACATCAAAGACGACGGATCTATCTGGCTGAATCAGAAATACTTCAAGTACGCTACCGGATTAAAAATGGTAGATGAAAAGAGATGGGAGAAACTATTCGAACTCCCTTGTCGGAAACCGGAATCAAAACTTGAACAGCAGCATTGCGATATGGCTTTTGCCATTCAGCATGTAACAGAAGAGATTGTGATGGCGATGGCAGCCGAGGCTAAGCGACTGGCCGATTCCGATTACCTCTGTATGGCCGGAGGTGTCGCCCTCAACTGCGTTGCCAATGGGAAACTGCTGAAATCAGGTATGTTCAAAGAGATCTTTATCCAGCCTGCTGCCGGTGATGCAGGTGGGGCTCTGGGGGCTGCGTTGGCTGTCAATTATCTCTATTTTGATCAGGACCGTGAAGTGACACCTGGTATGGATTCCATGCAGGGAGCCTACCTTGGACCGGACTTTTCGGATAAGGAGATCGAACTGATGGGCAAGAAGTTCAAAGCTCCTTTTCACAAATACGATCGTTTCCCTGGTCTTGCTATGCATACCGCCGATTTACTGGCTGAAGGGAATGTTGTAGGTTGGTTCCAAGGCAGAATGGAGTTTGGTCCACGCGCACTCGGAAACCGCAGCATACTTGGAGATGCCAGGAATATCGAAATGCAGAAGAAACTCAATTTAAAGATCAAATACAGGGAAGGATTCCGACCCTTCGCCCCGTCAGTACTTATCGAAAGTACTAACGACTTCTTCGATCTTACCGCCGCTTCCCCTTATATGCTCCTGATTGCCGACGTACAGAAAGAGAGGCGAAAAGAAGTTCCTCCAAATTACCATGACTTACCACTCTGGGAAAAGCTTTACTACATCCGTAGTGATATCCAGTCAGTCACACACCTCGATTTTTCAGCAAGGATCCAGACCGTTCACAAGGAGACCAATCCCAGGTACTGGGATCTTATCAACGCGTTCAAAGAAAAAACCGGTTACGGAGTGATCGTAAATACCAGCTTCAATGTGCGCGGTGAGCCTATTGTTTGCACCCCTGAAGATGCATACAAATGCTTCATGAGAACAGAGATGGACTACCTGGTTGCAGGCGATTATCTGTTCGTTAAAACAGAGCAACCTGATTGGCAAAACCAGGAGAAGTGGATGGAAAAATTTAAACTTGATTAACTGGTTATGAAAGGTAAAATTAAGATTGTTTACAGGGTTATCCTGATCATCACCCTCTTCCTGACTATCTTCTTTCTGCCTAGGGTGGCATACGACTATAGTCCGGCTTTTTTTCTGATTACCATGATGATGACCTTCATCCGAATGCTGCTCATCATTGCCTTCGTGATCGAGTTAACTCGTTTCATCAACGACTATGTGATCAAACGAAAACTTCCAAACTGGTCCAAAAACATCACTTCACTCATTTATGTTCTGGTTGTCTTATTCATGATTTTTGAAGGCATATTCATGTTTGTACCACGAAGCCATCACGCGGGAATCCCCCTCTGTTCAAAAATATGGTTTTTTAAATACTGGAAACCAATAAACAGTTATGGGTTCAGAGATAAAGAAGTAAGAAAAGACAAAAAGGAAAATGTTTACGTTATTGGTGATTCATACACTGCAGGCCATGGATTGAAGCATATCGAGAGCCGGGTTTCAAATATGCTCGATGTTGATTTATCATCCCTGAATCCTGACATACAAGTCATCAATCTGGGAGTAAATGGCGCCGATACCAAAGAGGAGTACAATGTTACGTTGCAGTTTATGAAGGACTCAGAGACTAAACCCGACTTGCTCATTTTGCAATATTTTGGTAATGATATCGACAGAGTTGCCAGGACTAACGGGTTGCAGTTTTTCGGGTTTGAAGCATATGCAGATGTCCCCTCATATGTGAAACAGGTAGCCCAGAGTTCTTATTTTTTGAATTACATGTACTGGGTCTTTCCTCATGGAGATGCCAATAGCTATATCGCTTTCCTGAAAGAGGCATACAACAACGAGGCTGTTTTTGCAAAACACCTTGAGGATTTAAACTTATTCATTGACTTTGCCCAAAAGGATTCTATCCCGTTACTGGTACTGGTATTTCCTTTCATGCAGGATATACCTTTTAGTGAAGAGCTTTACATCGGTAAAATAACCAGTTATCTGGATCAGAAACAAGTTGACTATATTGATGTATCGAACCTCATCCTTGATCTGCCTGTCGCAGACCGGGTGATCAACAACAATGACACACATCCAAATGAGCTTGTCAATCGGCGCGTTGCTAATGACATTGAGAAGTATATACAAAACAGACAAATATTCTAACCATGGAATTTCTGAAAGATTTATGGGCCTTTTTCAAAGAGCGTAAAAAATGGTGGCTGGCTCCCATCGTCATTATATTGCTACTGCTCGGAATCATCATCATTTTTGGAGGCAGCAGCGCCATTGCGCCGTTTATTTATACACTCTTTTAACATGACCAAATGAAAAACAGACAGAAACAGCTGGAAACCACCCTGGTGATAGCCATGGGTTTTCTTGCCTTATATTTTATCTTCCATATTCACTGGTTCCTGATCGTTTCACTTGTAGTTGGAGTAATTGGAATTCTATCCTCTCTCCTTGCCGGATGGATTACCTGGTTTTGGGATAATCTTGCAAAGGGACTTAATTATGTGATTCCAAAGATCCTTCTAGGAGCAACATATTACTTCATCCTGTTCCCTCTTGCTGCATTGTCAAAAATTGGCAACAAAGACCCATTGCTCCTCTCCAGGAAACACGACTCTTATTTCGTGACAAGAGATATAAACTTTGATAAAGCCAGTTTCGAGAAATCCTGGTGAGAAAAAACCTACCGCACTATCTGTCTGACAGATTCGAAGGCTTCCGCATATTTGCAATTCGACTGGCTGCCTCTGAACTCTGCCAGTGATTTCATCCCCATCATGATCTTATTCTGATACCGGTCCACGACCTGTGATTCATGCGCCAGGGAAGCCTTCTCTTTGATGTGGTAAAAATCCGTGATATCAACAAAGTAGTTGACCTCAGAAAAAATCTTTCCAACCCTGGGGAAAGGGACCTGCTCATATAGCAGGATCTTATCTACATGCCTGGCTGCTGCAAAGACACTTTTCAGTGTGTTGATATGATCCTGATGCGAATCTCCGTTCCAGTGAGTATAAATGATGTTGATATTTTTCGCTTTGATTACCCGTTCGATTGCAAAAATAGACTCCCGGTCAAAGGGAACCTGTTGATCCAGAAACTCACCTATAATCACTTCACAACCAAGGATACGGGCCGCATCTCTGGCCTCTTTTCTCCTTATCTCCTTTGCAGGAACTACTTCATTTTCAAGATTCAATGCATCACTGGCACTCATATGAAGGATGGTGACATTGTCACCTTCATGTACATGTCGGGCAAGTGTTCCAGCACATCCGAATTCCACATCGTCGGGATGGGCTCCAACTGCTAATATATTGTTCATTATCAACTAATTTGATGAATAGGATGCAAATTAAAGTCTCATTGACTCATCAAAGATATAGACATTTTTAGATCTGTGTTGAGTCTAATGTTATTTTACAAGATTCAAGGGATCATGAATGATCTCTGTCAGGTTATCTCGACCCATGTTGAACAGAGCATCGAAAAAGCCCATATATGGTACGAACGCAGAGGTATTGACCTGTTCATATACCGGATGGGTGTATTCATGAATCAATACATCCACTCCAGATCCTTTAAATGCTTCAAATACGCCATATTCCCTGCCTACTGGCCCGGATATATATAGATCAGCTTCTATCTTCCTGCAAATGGCCATCAATTTATCGGGACCATAGTGCTGGTCGATCTCTTCATTGTTGATTTCAGAAGCCCTGATCACCTTAGGTTCAAAGCCAAACAGATTCCCTATGTTTGAATATGTTTGAAGCATCGCAGTAGTAAAATCATAATCACTGGAGATCAATGTATCTTCGACCCCTTCGTAATAGGAATCCATCAGTGTCATATCAAAATAGGGGGCATGCAGGTAGTAATTCCGGATCGTATCTTTATGCTGTTGTATCCACTCTATTCCTGCAACTTTCATTTCATCGATAATTGCGCGACTTGAAGCATTGATAGGAATTGTCACCCATTTTGGCTCACCATTACATAAAAGCCGGTTCCGATTGTGGGGCTCCCTCGGCTGGCGCTGTACAGTATCAAATACGACAAAAAGATCTGTATAACAAAGCCGGGCAATATAGTTAAGAGCGGGGATATACCTGGGTTGGCTGATGACTGTGTTCATAATCTATCTCTTTTAGGTATCTTTGCAAATATATATTAATATCTTTGTTTTCCGACAACCGTCAACAAAATCTTTGACCTATGTTTATTGCCTTTCGCGTGCCTTCATGGGTAAAAAAACACAATCATCCGATTGAAAATATCCATGAACTTCCGGAAGAGTTTATTCAGCAAATCAGGGAAAATCTGAAGGATAAAAAACCGGATCAACCGGTCATCTCTATTGGCATCATTGCATACAACGAACAGGAAAGAATCCTCAGCTGTGTCTCTTCCCTGGCTTCCCAGAAGTCGAAGTATCCTATAGAGATTATCATCTCTAACAACAATTCGAAGGACCACACCCAAGAGTTATTGGATAAAGTTGGTGTAATCTCTGTATTACAACCGAAACAGGGAGCTGGTTTTGCCCGTCAGGCCATTATGGATATTGCCAAAGGAAAGTACCTCTTGAATGGCGATGCTGACACCCTCTATCCCCCTTACTGGGCAGATGAGATGGTCCGGCACTTAGCGAAGAAATAGATTTCCGGCGTTTACAGCATGGACAACTATCTTCCTGATGGTAAACGGGGACGGTTTGGGCTCATGGTTTTCGAAGTGTTCAGAGATATCTCTCAGTACATGAAATCGTTTAAACGACCTGAATTAAGTGTAGGCGGCAGCAGTTTCGGATTCAGGCTGAAAGAGGGAAAAGAGATCGGCTGGCACACCGGGATCAAACGGGGTGAAGATGGCGCCATGGCATTCGCCCTGAAAAAATATGGGAAACTTAAATTTGTCAACACGATGAGGGCAAGGGTGTGGGCTACGACCCGTTCACTGGAAGATAAAGGGAACCTCTTTACCATCATTTTGCAACGGATAATAAAAGAGGCATCACGTATACGGGAGTATTTCTCATCAGAGAAGAAGGGATATGCCGACCGTGAAGATAATCTGATTAAATAAATCACACATCCCTATGGATATCCTCAAAGGCCAAGCAAGTGCACCCCTGGTTTCGGTCATATCCATTAATTATGATCATGCAGAAATAACATGTAAGATGCTGGAGTCGCTCACAAAGATCAGCTACCCCAACCTCGAAGTGATTATAATTGACAATGGTTCTCCCAACGAAGATCCTTCCATAATCAAAAAGCGCTTCCCAGAGATCACCTTTATTGAAACCGGTGAGAATCTTGGTTTTGCAGGAGGAAACAACCTTGGCATCTGTATGTCGAAAGGGAAATACATCCTGTTATTGAATAATGATACCATAGTAACCCCTGGTTTTCTAGAGCCACTGGTCGCAAAAATGGAGGCAAATCCCACTATCGGAGCTGTTAGTCCGAAGATCCGATTCTATTTTAAACCCCAATTAATCCAGTTCGCCGGTCTTACAAATATCAACCCCTACACGGTAAGAAGCAAGGGGCTCGGATATGGAGAGGAGGATAAAGGTCAATATGAAGAAGACCAGGTTTCGGCATATGCCCACGGTGCAGCTATGATGGTATCCAGGGAGATGGTAGAAAAGGTTGGGCTGATGTCATTGGCCTTCTTTCTCTATTACGAGGAGCTAGATTGGGGCTATCGCATCAGGCAGGCAGGCTACACGATATATTATGTGCATAACTCGCTGATCTATCATATGGAATCGGTATCTACCGGATCACAAAGTCCGTTTAAAACATACTACATGAATCGGAGCCGGATTCTGTATATGCGTAGAAATGTAAGAGGATCCAAGGCGATCATTCCAATCCTGTTCCTGCTTATCGTTACCATCCCAAAAAATATGACATTTTATTTATTGCAGGGGAAATTTGACCTTTTCAGGGCCTACTCAAAAGCTGTAGGCTGGCAGTTCCGGACCGTTTTCCAGAAATTCATACACGAGCACCCAACATGCTGACCCGTAAAAAACTTGCCCGTTACCCGCTTGTTTCGATTGTAGCCGTGAACTATGATCACCCACAGGTAACGTGTGATTTTATCGAGTCGTTGCATAAGATTACTTACCCCAATTTCGAGGTGATTATCGTCGACAATAAATCGCCCAACGATGATCCCGGGATTATCAAAGAGCTTTACCCAAATGTAATCCTATACGAAAGTCAATTAAACTGGGGATTTGCCGGAGGGAACAATCAGGGGATCATGCGAGCAAAGGGAGAATATGTCCTCCTGCTCAATAACGATACCATCGTGGATCCCAATTTCCTTGAGCCTTTAGTGGAAACGCTGGAAAACAATCCGCAGATCGGTGCTGTAAGTCCAAAAATCCGATTCTTTTACGATCCGGAGATCATTCAATATGCAGGATTTTTCCCGATCAACCGCCTGACAGTCAGAAACGCATCGGTTGGATTTCGCGAAAGAGACAAAGGACAATATGACAAGAACAGGGAGACTGCTTACGCACATGGCGCTGCCATGATGGTCCCGATGCGAGTAATCAAAGAGATTGGTCTGATGTCCTATATCTTCTTCCTCTATTATGAAGAGGCCGACTGGAGTTACCGTATTCTAAAAGCCGGCTACAAAATCTGGTATGTCAGCAACTCACTAGTCTACCATAAAGAGTCCGTATCCACTGGCAAGCTAAGTCTACTGAAGACCTATTACCTGAACCGAAACCGACTCGTTTTCATGAGAAGAAACATTCATGGAAGGGATTTTTATATTGGAATCATCTACCAGCTTTGTATAGCTATCCCAAAAAACATTGTCGTGCTGCTCTTAAAACTCAAACTTAGATTTGTCTATGCTTACCTCCGGGCTATTGGATGGCATCTAAAGAATGTGTTCAACAAGGATATTCATAACAACCCATCCCTTTAATGAAATTACAAGATAAAATCCAACAATCAAATCCCAAATAGGTATGGAGCCAGTATCATTCACAGCATCATATCCGCTTGTATCAATCATCACGGTCAACTATAACCATTCTGATGTTACCTGTCAGATGCTGGAATCACTGTTTCAAATATCTTACCCAAACATCGAGGTGGTTGTCATTGATAATGGATCTCCGGATGACAGTCCCGGTATAATTAAGGAGCAATATCCGCAGATTACCTATTTTGAAACCGGTAAAAATCTCGGGTTTGCAGGCGCAAACAACCTGGGGATCATTAAATCTAAAGGGAAATATATTCTCCTGCTCAACAACGACACCATCGTTCCCCAGGGATTCCTCGAACCATTGGTCGCAAAGATGGAATCGGATCCAATGATTGGTGCGGTGAGTCCGAAAATAAAGCTCTTTTTCCACCCTGGGATGCTTCAGTATACAGGTATCACGGAGATCAACCCCTATACTGGCCGAAGTTACTCCCGTGCTCTTTACAAGATGGATGAGGGACAGTTTGAAGAAGATATTATCACTGCCTATTCCCATGGAGCAGCTATGATGATCTCGCGCAAAGTTCTGGAAAAGGTTGGCCTCATGTGTACAACATATTTCCTCTACTATGAAGAGCTAGACCTGGGATACCGGATCAGGAAAGCCGGCTACAAGATTTGGTACGTCCACAATTCCGAGATCCTTCACAAGGAGTCAATCTCCACTGGCAAGCACAGTCCTCAAAAAACATATTACCTGAATCGCAGCCGTATGCTTTACATGAGGAGAAATGTGAGTGGTTTCAAAGGTATTGTTGCCGTGTTGTTTCAGGTATTTTTTTCCATTCCGAAAAATTCATTGAAATTTCTTTTTCAGCGCCGGTTCGACCTCTTTGTTGCTTACATGAAGGCGATCGGCTGGCAAATCAAGACTCTTTCCGACACATCCATCCATTCGAGCCCTTCCATGGATGAATATGGTGAGGAAACCTAACAAAGTTGACTATATTTGCATATGACAAGAAACATCAACAACAGATTGGGACCATTATGATCGAGACCATCCTCTATTATATATTGATCGTAGTTCAGCTGCTTATCATGGTTTATCTTGCTTTCGGCACCATCTATATTTTCGTCTTTGCCGTAGCTTCGGTTTTCCCCTATTTACCAAAGTCTTCAACACTTGTGAAGCAAAACAGGATTGCTGTTATGGTCCCCGGGTATAAAGAAGATGCTGTTATCTTAGAGACTGCGAAGGAGGCTTTCAACCAAGATTATCCGAAGGAGCTTTTTGATGTTATCATCATAGCAGATTCCTTTTCTAAGGAAACTCTGGAGAAACTCTCCACTATGCCGATTACTCTCATTGAAGTCTCCTTCGATAAAAGCACGAAAGCAAAAGCTCTCAATAAAGCTATGGCGACGCTTCCAGGCGGCCTGTATGATATCGCTTTGATCCTGGATGCAGATAACATCATGGCGACTGATTTCCTGACCCGGATCAACCAGTCGTTTAACAATGGGTATATTGCCGTCCAGGGACACCGGGTTGCAAAAAATAAAGATACCGCCTTTGCCATCCTCGACTCCATCAGTGAAGAAATTTCCAACAGTATATTCCGCAAAGGACATAAACGGCTGGGAGTTTCATCAGGGCTAGCCGGTTCCGGTATGGCGTTTCAGTACGATTTCTTTAAGAACATGATGTCGACTGTAAACGCTATTGGAGGTTTTGACAAAGAGATTGAACTGATTATGACCAAAGATGGAGTGAAAATAGAGTACCTCGATAAGTGTTTCGTTTATGATGAAAAGGTGCAGGAGTCGGATGTATTTGTCAAACAGCGGCGTAGGTGGTTATCAGCACAGATATACTACGCCTCCTTTTTTCCGAAAGCATTGTCCTATTATATCCGTTATCAGAACTTCGACTACCTCGATAAAGCGACCCAGATGCTTCTTCCTCCCCGAATTCTCCTTATCGGGTTACTTCCCATCTTTTCCGCCTTATCCTTTATCTGGAATCCCCCCTGGATGACATTGTCATGGTTAATACTGACGGCTGTGATGATTCTAGCGATCTTTCTTGCTATTCCAAAAAAATCTTACAATAAAAGCCTGCTTGTTGCATTGGCTGCGGTTCCGAAAGGATTCATATTCATGTTCTTTTCCCTGATAAGTTCTCGGGGAGCTAACAAACGGTTTATTCACACTGCGCATAAAGCTTCCAAAATGGAGACGCAAAACACTAAATAATAAGTGATTCTATGAGGATTGGAATTGAAGGACAGCGATTATTCAGGGCAAAAAAGCATGGGATGGATTTTGTTGCCCTTGAACTCATAAGGAACATTCAGGCCATGGATAAGGAGAATGAGTATTTTGTATTTATAAAACCGGGAGACGACACGTGCCTTGATTCGACAGATAATGTTAAAATCATTGAACTTGAGGGAGGCCCTTTTCCCTTGTGGGAGCAGATTGCCCTTCCTAAAGCAGTGAAATCCTATGGGTGTGAACTTATTCATTGCACCAGCAATACTGCCCCAAATTTTGGACCAACTCCGCTGGTCCTTACGCTACATGATATATTTTTCCTGGAGACATTTAGTCTCTTCACGAAAAGCTATTCCCTCTATCAGCGATTCGGGAATGCGTACCGTCGGTACATTGTTCCTCCCCTTGTTAGGAAAGCAAAAAGAATCATCACAGTCTCCAAATCGGAGAAATCGAGGATTGTTGATTTCTTCCAGATGGATGAGAAAAAGGTGAGAGTCATCCACAACGGGGTCAGTGAGAAGTTTCGCAAACCGGTATCGGAGCAGGATAGAAACAGGGTAAAGCAGGAATATGGTTTGCCAGACCGGTACCTTTTACATCTGGGAAATACCGATCCTAAGAAAAACACCGAAAGGGTGATTGTTGCCTATACCCAGTTCCTGGATGCGTGCGAACAAAAGATTCCCCTGGTTCTGGCGGATTATCCGGACATGCTAATCAACCATCTACTGCACCATATGGGCAGGATGGATGTACGTGATTATATCCATCGCCTTGATTATGTGGTAAACGACGATCTGCCTGCTATCTATACCATGGCAGAGGTATTTCTCTACCCGTCACTCAGGGAGAGTTTCGGAATCCCGTTGCTGGAAGCTATGTGCTGCTATACTCCAGTAGTTTCATCAAATGTATTTGCAATGCCAGAAGTTGCCGGTGATGCTGCTTATCTGGTTGATCCCACACAACCGGAGACAATTGCGGCCGCAATCCAGGACATGATTGCCCATCCTGAGCTCCGTCAGTCTCATATCGAAAAAGGGCTTCAGCAATCACAGAAATTTTCCTGGCAGAAGATGGCAAAACAGGTCATAGGGTTATACCAGGAAGTTTTAACAGAAACTAAAACCTAGCGACATATGCTTATCAAGGGTAAAGACATTATTGTAACCGGTCTCCAGCCATGGGATATCGACATTGGAAGCAATTGTAAGAATATTGCCCTGGAGTTTTCTAAAAATAACCGGGTCCTATACGTTAATGCGGCTCTTGACAGGATGACACTGCTCCGCAGGAAAAATGATCCCAAAATCCTGAGACGAAAACGAATCCTGAATGGAGCTGAACCCGATCTTATTGAACTTGGACCCAACCTATGGAACCTTTATCCAAGAACCATCCTCGAATCAATCAACCAAATAGGGTCCGATAAATTTTTCGACTGGCTGAACAGGATCAATAACCGACGGATGGCAAAGCAAATCCTGTCGGCTGTTTCTCGCCTTGGTTTCAAAGATTACATCATCTTTTGCGACAGTGATATGTTTCGCAGCTTTCACCTGAAGGAGTTCCTCCATGCCAGTGCTTTCATCTACTATACACGAGACAATATGATTGCCGTGGATTACTGGAAAACCCAGGGGATTCGTGTCGAAGCAGCCATGATGAAAAATGCTGATGTAGTGGTTGCAAACTCTACATACCTGGCCAAGTTGGCAGAAGCCTTCAATCCGCACTCCTATTATGTCGGTCAGGGTTGCGATGTCTCCCTTTTCGACTATAAGCTAATTGACAGAATTCCGGATGACATGCAACCGATAATCGATCAGAAAAAACCCATCATCGGGTACATTGGAGCGCTGAAGACGCTTCGTCTGGATATCAGTGTGCTGCTTCACATTGCAAAAGAGCGTCCTGGCTGGAACATGGTTCTGGTTGGTCCTGAAGATGAAAACTTCAAGGCCAGTGACCTGCACCAGCTAAAAAACGTCTATTTCCTCGGGAATAAAACTGAACCTGAACTTCCGTTTTACCTGGCCAATTTCAATGTAGCGCTCAACCCGCAGATCTTGAACGAAGTCACCATTGGCAACTACCCCCGTAAGATTGATGAATATCTGGCGATGGGGAAACCGGTTGTGGCTACTAAAACCGAAGCAATGTCGGTCTTTGCCGATCATGTTTCCCTAGCCACAACAGCAGAAGATTATGTGGAGATGATCCAGAAAGAACTGGCGGCTGATACACCTGAAAGAATCAAGGAACGGGAGTTATTTTCACGGGCTCACACTTGGGAAAATAACGTAGTCGAGATTGGGAAAGCGCTCGATAGAACCATATCTATCTGACATTCAGTCATAATAATCTTTTAATGAAGTAACTTCTATGAGTATCTGCTTTCAAGGTAGCTTCGCGGAAGGTAGCCAGTTTGCTCGTGTCCCAAACCTGTTTGTTGATCCATCCTGCAAACATGTTTTCAAAGGTGCATCGGGGTTGATTATTAGTGGTAATATATTGAATATGAACACTATGTGCAAAATATTCAATATGGATTCTCAAGGTACAACACCTCTCCTTGATATCTTCCTCAAACATCCGGTTGAAGAAATTCTCCCTCATCTTGATGGGAATATTACAGGTATCTACTATACTCCCTCCACCATAATCCTCTTCCGGGATAAAAACGGAGGTGGATTACCTGTTTATTATTCTCAAACCCACTTTTCTAACCACATCGATGGGTTAAGGGAAACGTTGCACTCCAGCCTGCAACCTGATCTGCGATCTATATCATTCTATCTGGAACACGGATATATCCCCTCACCCCATACAGCATTTGATGGGATTTCAAAGATTCCTCCGGGTTATTACCTGGCTTGTAGAGAGGGGAATTGCTCCCTCACCAATGCGTTTCCATTTAGTGATTTCACAACCTCTCTCGGGAACCTCAACATTTCTGAACATGAGGCTGTTGATCACTACACTCAGTTACACAAGAATGCTATCCGGCGAAGTATCATTGGTGCCAGTGAGGTTGGGGTTCTACTTAGTGGCGGATATGACTCAGGAGGTAATCTGGCACGTCTCAGGGACATCCACCAAGGTAAAATTAAATCCTTTTCCGTTGGATTTAAGGGTAATCCATGGAGTGAGCTTCCCTATTCACGCCTGATTGCCAGACAGTATGAAACGGATCACTACGAATATGAAATCGATGGTCATGAGATCGAGTACCTTCCTGAGATCGTAAAGGGCTTCACCGAGCCATTCCAGGAGAGCGGACTGATGGTGAATCTCTGCTTGATGAAGCTGCTGGTCAGCAAACACCCCGTTCCAACAACCCTTTGCGGTGAAGGGAATGACCAACTTTTTGGCACAGCGGATAGAGATCTGGCGTTTCACTTTGTATCCGGAAAAACAGGTCTCAGCTTTTTACAGAAAGGCTTTAACGCCATTTTTAAAAACAAGCCTTTTTTACCAGAGAACATATTATTTAAATTTCTGTATCACAATGACAAGATTCTGAACATATTAAACAGTGACAGATTCGGTTTTAAGCCCATCGAACAACGTCTCCTGCTGCAGGAACCAGAAAGAACTTCTGCTGATGCATCCATGTATCACAACAGTTTTCCCTTTAAAGGCTTCAACGATTTATATCTCGGAAAAACGTACTTCATTGATTTACAGCAACAAACTAATGAAATAATCATTAACAAAGCGGCCTGTAGTTCCAGAGTCTATGGCAATTCAGTTGCATTTCCCCTCCTGGATATGGATATCTACCGATTTATCACCCAACTCCCAATCTCACTCCGCTTGCATGGCTCACTGTGTGAAATTCTCCAGGGAAAAGGTGTCAGTAAGTACATTTATAAAGAAAGCATCAAGGGGAAACTACCACTTCAAGTTGTGGGGAGGAAAAAGCAGGGTGGGTTCGCCCCCATGATTCTCTTTTTCCAAAATGAGTCGAGAAGGAAGCATATCTTCGATTATATTATCAGATCTGACATGACCAAATCACTTCTAAACAAGAAAATGCTGGAACAATATTTCAATCAGTTTTCCTGTGAAATCATGGATCAGAAAATTTGGTTCTGGTACTATCAGTTTCGCTGTTTTCAAGTCTTTTCTTTACTTATTCTTGCTATCTGGTGGGATCAGTTTATAAATAACAAGCCTTTTATAAAACTTTCTGACTTCATTGGCGTAAAAGTAACATAGGGAATACCTGTTTCAATCATTAGTTTATGAGCACAATTGAAAAAATCAAAGCCAATCCAAAATTAAAAGCGCTTTTTCTCTATTTGCTGATCCCAAGAAACCAAGCCAGGCCAAGGCGCTGGGTCAAATGGTTATTAAATCCCTTTATCCATCACAAAGGAAAGAAGTCGCTGATTCGTAGCCAGACCCGTATGGATATTCTTCCATTTAATAAATTTTATATGGGTGACGACTCAACGATTGAGGATTTTACCACCATTAATAATGGTGTTGGGGATATCTATATTGGAGACCGTACACGGATCGGATTAGGATGTACACTGATCGGTCCGGTAACGATTGGAAACGATGTAAGGCTTGCTCAGAATATTGTGATGTCGGGGTTAAACCATAATTACACAGATATATCAATGCCAATCTCTGAACAGGGTGTATCAATCAACCCTATTGTTGTGGAAGATGAGGTGTGGATTGGCGCCAATTGTGTGATTTTGCCAGGTGTCACCGTAAAGAAACATGCTGTGGTTGCAGCTGGAAGTATTGTCAGACAGAATGTCCCTGCCTATTCAGTTGTTGCAGGCAATCCAGCGAAAGTCATGAAAAAGTACAACAAGGAAACTAAGATTTGGGAGTTTAAGGAGTAACAAAAATCAACCATCATGCTGACTCTGGAAATTATTTTCTGGGTTTTTCTTTTCATCATCTTCTATGCTTATCTGGGTTATGGTATCTTACTTTTTTTCCTGATCCATATGAAACGATTGTTTAAAGGGAAAGACAAACCTTCAACGGAGGAGGTATATGAACCTGAGGTTACCCTGTTTGTCGCTGCATACAATGAAAAGGATTTCCTGGATAAAAAAGTAGAAAATTCAAGATCTCTCGATTATCCGAAGGGAAAGGTTCATCAGATCTGGGTAACAGATGGTTCCGATGATGGGACTCCAGACCTTCTAAGAAAGCTTCAAGGTGTGGAGGTCTATCACAAGCCGCAGAGAGCCGGAAAAATTGCTGCTATGAACCGTGGAATGGAGTTTGTGAAAACCCCGATCGTCATCTTTTCTGATGGCAACACCATGTTGGGAAAGGAGTCAATCCGCAGGATCGTAAACCTTTTCAAGGATCCAATGGTAGGTTGTGTGTCGGGAGAAAAGCGGGTTGCCATCACTGGTTCAACAGCTGCCACAGAAGGCATTTATTGGAAATATGAGAGCACCCTTAAAAAGTGGGATGCAGAGCTCAATAGTGTTGTTGGCGCTGCAGGAGAGCTGTTTGCAGTGCGTACTGAGCTACACGAACCGGTTGAACCCGACACGCTTCTGGACGATTTTATCATTTCGCTGCGTATTGCCGAGCAGGGATACAAGATCCAATACGATCCTGAAGCCTATGCCCTTGAGAGCCCTTCAGCCAATGTCAGGGAAGAGCTGAAACGCAAGATCCGGATCTCTGCTGGTGGAATCCAGTCTATAGTCCGGCTAAAAGAGCTGCTCAACCCATTCCGTTACGGCCTCCTCTCGTTCCAATACATATCTCACCGTGTATTACGTTGGACGCTAGCTCCTATCGGGCTTCTTATCATCCTGGTTTGCAATTTTTTCCTGGTCATGCACTCCGGGTTCTTTCACTTCGGAAGCATTTATCCCTATCTCTTCTGGGGTCAGCTTGTGTTCTATGTTGCTGCCCTTGCCGGGTGGCTGTTGGAAGACAGAAATATAAAAATTAAGCTACTCTATATCCCATTCTACTTTTTCATTATGAATCTGGCGGTATATCTTGGATTCTTCAGATACATTAAAAGGCAACAATCAGTGAATTGGGAACGGGCAAAACGGGGATAATTGATAAAAACTGAGATTATGAAAATCCGATTAAAAAATATCATCCTGCTGATTCCAATGTTAGGGTTGTCTATTCTCTCATTCCATTCAGTTACAGGACAAACACCAAACTGCGGATTGCTGATCCCTCCATCAGAAAGCAACATTGACGGTCGTTACAACGCCTCCGGGGTTCAACCCGGGGATACAATCTGTTTGTTACCCGGACAGAAATCCTACCTTCGGATCGTCTATCTCCACGGCACACCAGAAGAGCCCATTGTGGTCATCAATATCCTCGGAGTTGTTGAAATCAGCCAGTTTTACTATGGCATTAAAATCGATTCCTGTTCGTATATTAAACTCTCAGGGAAAGGCGTCGGATCTTTCCCCTATGGCATCAATGTCCACGATATCGATACCGGAGCTGGGATGAGTATTGAAGGGCTGAGTACAGACATTGAAGTTGAAGGGATCGAGATCTCCAACACGCTTTTTGCCGGGGTCTTTTGTAAAAGTGACCCAGATTGCGAGTTCAAATCCACCCGGGATAAATATACGATGCGGAATGTTTCCCTTCATGATAATTACATCCATGACACGGGGATGGAGGGATTCTATATCGGAAGTTCATTTTACACTGGCTTTCCAACCCAGTGTGGAGGGGTAGATACGATACTCCTTCCACACCTGATCCGGGGATTAAAAATTTACAATAACCGCTTAACGAGAACAGGATGGGATGGCCTACAGGTATCCTCATCGGATTCGGCTTGTATGATTTATGGTAACGAGATCTCTTACGACAGCGAATCTGCAGAATTAAACCAGATGAGTGGTATCATCATGGGAGAAGGCAGTGCTTGCGATTGCTATAACAACTTTATCCTCAACGGAAAAGGCAATGGAATCCAGGTTTTGGGGCTTGGCGGCAATAAGGTGTACAACAACCTGATTCTCAATGCCGGCAGGACATATTACCAGGAGTATCCATACATGAATGGAATCTATGTGGGAGATCAAAGTACGACACCTGGGAGTCGGTTCATTTTAGCCTACAATACCATCATCTCTCCGAAAGACTATGGGATCGACTTCCGAAGTATGACCACTACAGGGAATTTGTTCGTAAATAACATCGTAATGAATTATGGAAGGGAAGTTTCATTGGGCAGTAATATTTCCATCCAAAATAACTTCACTTTTCCGATCCTGGATCAAACACAGTTTGTGGATATGAGTGGTGGTAATTTTGATCTCAATCCGAATTCAGTGGCTGTAAATACCGCTTCAGCCGTGCCTCAATGGAATCTGGGAAATGATATTCTCAATCGGACCAGACCTTTTGCATTGATAAATGATATTGGGGCATATGAGTGCCACGATTCATCCCTTATTGCCATTCCCGAACTCCTTCCCGATCCAACGATTAGGTTTACAATTGAGCCTGCCTGCAGGACCGATATCCTGATCATCAGGTACATGATTTCCGGTCATGATTTTGTTCGGATCGGAATGTATGACCTTACTGGCCGATGTACGGAGATAGTGGTCGATTCCCAGCTCAATCCAGGTGAATATGAACAGCAAGTTGACATTGGTGGTCTTGCCGGTGGGATTTATATCTTCAGGATGACCGCTGGGAATGAATATATTTCTAAAAAAATACACCTGGGCAGGTAACATCATACTATCATATCCTTACCTTTACCCTGACATATGAGTAAAATCCTTTGATATGAAGATCCCCGGTAAAAAATTAATTCCTTTCTGGCTTGGCAAAAAGATGAGAGGAGGCTGGCAAAAATATTTATCGGTTAAATACAAAGGAACAGATTACTATTGTCCCTATTGCGGGAATTCATTCAAGAAATTCCTTCCGGGAGGTATTGACCTTCCTGTTTTAAAAGAAAAAGAGGTTATTGGAGGTGGCTACCGGGAGAATATGCTTTGTCCGAGATGCTTCTCTGTTGACCGCGACAGGCTAATTTACCTATTCCTGAAGGAGAAAACAAACCTCTTCTCAGCGCCATTGAAAGTATTGCACATCGCCCCCGAAGGGTGTATCCGTGCGTTACTCATGTCGCTTCCGAATATCGAATACCGATCCGGCGTCAAGTATTATGAAGGGTACTACTATGACCGGAATGTTAACCTGATGGATGTTACATCTCTACCATTCGATTCAGGGTCGTTTGATGTAGTAATTTGTAACCATGTTTTAGAACATATTGATGACGACCGCAAGGCGTTAAATGAGATCCACCGCATTCTAAAACCCGGATCCTGGGCCATTCTCCAGGTACCTATATCTCAGAAACTTGAGGAAACCTTTTATGACCCATCTATCAAAACTCCAGAAGAGAGGGAGAAGGCTTATGGTCAGTTCGACCATGTAAGGATCTATGGACAAGATTATACAAAAATTATTGAAAGACAAGGGTTTACAGCCATCAGATATTCGCCTTATGATGAAAGTCATGACCCCGAAGAGCTAAAAAAGTACGCCCTAAATCCCATTGAAATACTCTATGTTGCATACAAATCATGACTATGAGCTACCTTTTCATGATCATTACTCTGATACTTATCACGATCTTGTTGGTTGCTGCACTTATTTTTCTTTTTTTACAGCATAAAAAGACAAAGAACCTGACAAATCAACTCGGGGAAAAGGACATTGATATACAGCGGTTAATCAAAGAAAGGGATTCCTTCCGGGAAAAGGTGTTGCAGTTGGAAACAAGAGATGAGGCTGAGAACGAGACTGAATTTCTTAAAACCGGTATTGAACTCACTCTGAAAAAAGCCCTTAAGAGAGCGGAAGAGGAAAACTACCAGAAGAACGCCTTCCTCTCAAACCTCAGTTCAGAGATCCGGACCCCTTTGAATAACATCATCGGATTTGCCAGCCTGCTGGAGACAGAAACCTCTTTACTGGAACATAAAGAGTTATTTGAATATGCTCGTGGAATTTCTGAAAGCGGGGATCGGTTGATCAATCTGCTGAACAACATCATCGATATCAGCCGGATTGAATCGCACGCCGTCGATATCAAGATCAAGCCCTGTTTGGTTTCTTCTATCGTATCCAGCGTAGCTCAATTGTATGTTTTTAAGGCAAACGACCAAAAAATCAAGTTCAACATCATCAATAAAGATATCCCTGAAGCACTGGCAGATGATAAAGTACTGACTAAAGTCCTTGGTGGGATTGTTGATAATTCGATCAAATACACAGCAAAAGGATTCGTTAATATCTCTACAGGATATCAGGAAAAAACCAATGAGGTCACTATCCGTGTGAAAGATTCAGGCAGTGGAATAGACCCTGCTTACCTGAAAGAGATATTCAATGCTTTTAGGCCGGATAGTGCCGGATATAATAAAGAAATAGAGGGAACCCGCCTTGGATTACCGATTGCCAAACGGTTTATGGAGATGATGGATGGAGATATTGAGATCGACTCAAAAAAGGGAGAGGGTACCACGGTTACCATTTTCCTGAAAGCCGCGGTTGTACCAGAGGTAGAAACTGTTCAAGAGGTATTGGAGGATTCTATTGAAACAGAGGCGACAAACCGAAGGACTAATATTTTACAGAATTTGGATATCTTCATCGTGGAAGACGATATGATGAACTCAATGGTGTTGGTTCAGATGACCAAATCACTTGGAACGGTAACAACAGCAGTTAATGGAGAGGCCACCATAAAGATCATTGCCGACAAAGTTGCCAAAGGTCAGGCATTCGATATTATGCTATTTGACATCAACCTTCCTCCTCCTTGGGATGGTGTGAAGTTGATGCAAACTATCAGGAAACAATATCCAGTTTACAAAAAGATCCCATTTATTGCCCAAACTGCCTATGCGATGACAGGTGACCGCGAGAAGTTACTTGAATCCGGATTTGACGATTACATAGCCAAACCGATCAATAAAAATGAGCTTTACACCATCATGAAGAATCAACTCGAAATCCGCTAATCATGTCAACCGGAGAGAGACAGATAGAGTTAGCCGACCGGATCAGGAGGTTAGAACTGCAGGTTAGTTTACTCGAAGAGGAATTACTGGAAGCAAAGCAGGAATCGTTGGATGCTAATCGGAAAAAGACCATGTTCCTGGCCAACATGAGCCACGAGATCCGGACACCGATGAACAGCATCCTGGGAATCAACAATCTACTAAAGGAGACAACCCTTACAGCAGAGCAAGAGGAATTCCTGGAGATCATCAACATTGCCAGCCAGAATCTTCTGATCATCATCAACGATATCCTGGATCTTTCCAAGATAGAGGCCGGACAGCTTAAACTTGAGTGCAAACCCTACTCTCTTCAAGAGGAGATACAGCAGGTTATCAAATTACTCTCCCTTAAGGCGAGAGGAAAGGGCATTGAACTCTATTCCCGGATTGAAGCCGCTGTACCACAATGTGTGATCGGGGACGCCGTTAGACTGAAACAGATTTTGATCAACCTGGCCAATAATGCTATCAAATATACCACCGAGGGGGAGGTTCAGATAGCTATCGAAGTGATTGTTCCCGAATTCCCAAATTTTGAGCAACAGAAAGAGTTCATCCCTGAGTGGATCATTCCTGCCGAATTGAAACCGAACCAGCGTATCCTGAAGTTCGATGTGATTGATACCGGAATGGGGATCTCTGAAGAAGATCAAGAGACACTCTTCTACGAGTTTGCCCAACTGGAGAATCCGCTGATCAAGCAGTTTGAGGGAACAGGCCTGGGACTCTCCATCTCACGTAACCTCACACGATTGATGAAGGGTAAGATGGGCGTGATCAGTAAGCAAGGGAAGGGTTCTACTTTTTGGTTCACACTTCTGGTGGAGGCCGGGGATAAAACTCTGCTGCAGAAAGAAAGGGAAGCTATTGCCCCTAAAAGCTTTAAGTCAAAGAAGCTGAAAGTACTCCTAGTAGAGGATAATTTACTAAATCAGAAGTTCGCTATGACTACTATAAGGCGGGAAGGCCATCAGGTGGAGTTAGCTGAAAACGGCAAAATTGCGATCGATAAATTCTGTGAAAACCATTACGACCTTATCCTTATGGATATTGCCATGCCTGTGATGGATGGGATAGAGGCTGCCCAACTGATACGGAAAATTGAGCAGGATAAACTGAATCAAATGACCGAGAAAGAGTCGGCTGCATTTTCCCCCGTTAAAATTATTGCTATAACAGCTCACGTTATGATGGCTGATAAAGAGAAATGCCTTAATGTCGGGATGAATGATTTTCTTTCCAAACCTTACCGCCCTTATGATCTGCTAACCGTCATTGAGGAGCTAAAGATAACTTGAAAAGCTGATTACGGATGGATAAGGCGGAAGCGGTAGACACCTGTCTCTCCGCTAATCTGCAGAAGATAGAACCCGGCTGGAATTCCGTTCAGCTTCACCTCAGTTTTATACTTGTGGTCAGAAGATTGGATCAGGGTCTCCCCTCTCAGGTCGAAAAGCTCGATTGAAAATTCCTGGTCAAAAAGCGCCAGACTCTCAACGGTGACAAATTCATTTGCTGGATTAGGGTAGATCCGATAAGTTGGGGATGAAAATTTCTCATCCATTCCGATCGGATATTTAATGAAATTGATATAAGCTGTGTCCATGTTTACACAGCCTTCATTTGTGACATAAACCCATATCATATAATCTCCCAGCCCGACCCCGGCAGTATCCACCTCGACCGACTCTGTCACCGCACCATTGGACCAAAGGTAAGAACTATTCCCAAGGCCTGCCCTGAGGATGATAGACTTATCCATGTACACTGAAGTATCTTTGGGTTGAGGCAAAATGGATGGTTTAGGATAAACATGAACCATCACCGTATCGGAGTTGGAGCAGCCGGTGGAGTCAACATAATAATATGTGATTATATTTAATCCTACGTTAGCGCTATCCGGATAAAAATAATTATTAAACATTCCTGGTCCAGAGAATATCCCTCCAATAGGTTCGCCGGTTAACTTTGTTTCGCCTTCATACGCACAGTATGCAGGCAATAATGAATTAGAGATAATAACAGTTGGCGATGGTTTGACTAATACTTGACCGGAAATTTCAATCTCACATCCAAACTCATTGAATACATTAACACTATAATTGATAAGCCCTGGGGATGGGTAGAAAAAAGTTCTCGATGAGGCTGTATCACCATCAGTCCATTCATATCTAACACCTCCCGAAACAGTTACCGTTAACGAATCACCTTGACAAAGAGTTGTATCGTTGGTTGGCAAAATTGACGGAGTTGGCAGTGGGTATCGTACAACTCGCAAACTATCAAATTGAGTCTGCCCCTGGAGAGGAATCACTCTCACTTTGTAGAGCGTAGTAATTAAAGGATTGACTGTTGGGTTGTATATTGTTGAATCGGATAAAGTGGAGTCAAAAGGAATTGAGGTCCACTGGATAAAATCATTCTCCAGAGTATCGAGAAGCGTTATTGTAAGTGGCAATCCAGGGCAGGCTCCCTGCATCGGAAACGAAGTAAAAATCAGGCGGCAGCTATCTTTCAGCCCAGTTGGACTCATAGCCATCAGCCAGGCGGAATCGGATCCTATCCAGAACGACCGTGGTTTTAAAGGCAACATATATTCGGATGTTAGGTCTCTGAAGCTCATTGTATCAGCGCCTTCCACCCACCAGGTTATTGTAGTGGGATCAAAGATTGTATCGATTACAAGCTGATAAAGATTGATGCGGTCAAACTGTTCATTCTGCAGAACTGTTTGGGAAGGGTATGCTGACCGGATAAGGAATCCTGCTGATCTGAATCCCATTCCACTAATTTTAAGCGTATCCTGCAAGGTATCGGTACGGTTGATCAGTACATTCATGATGCTGGCTGACCCAGGGACAGTAACCGTCCCAGTATGTATGGTCCAGATGCCAGTATCTGCAGTAAACTCCAATACCTGAGTAATTCCGGTCTCTGGAAAGGTAAAACTGGCCCGAACCATTGAGGAGTCGGCTCCTTCATTTTTTATCCAGATAGTAAAGAAGTTGTCCCCTTTTTCGAGTCCGGCCAAGTGTGTGATCTGGCACAATGGTCCCTGTTCCATAAGGACAAAACTACAGCCTCCGCTAACCGGAACACCGTCGGTTGTATCATATTGACTTGTGATCCAACTCTCCTGATCAAAACCGTCAGGATACATACTCCCATCCAGATCGACATCCAGTTCAGGAAAGATATCGATCACCCTGATCGGGACGCTGTCGTACAACCAGGTTTTCCATTGTGAATAGGTGCCGATAGGGATTTCGTTTTCACCACACCAGGTAAGAAGGCTGTCAAGACGTAACAGGTAACTGTTCCAACCACCCAATGCTCCTTCCAGCGTTGTTATGTCGATACTCAGATAATGTTTGGCTACTGCGTCAGCGATGCGTTTCTTATTCCATGCCAAGGTATGGTTGGAGATGGAGATCAAATTCTGTTGCATGCCAAACTGGCGAATTCCATATGGGTTATATTCATTATAACAGAGGTATGACTCATTGATATAATTAGAGCCAGCATTGTAGAAAAGTGAATCTCCCAACGTGCCTTTTATCTGGTATCCGTCGAGCATGGGCATCTGCCCTGACGGGTGGATCCAGCTTGTTGGGCGCGGAATATTGTGTTGATCAAAGAGATCAATCGAACGCTGTCCCAAAAGGCGAATTGCCTCAGGTTGCATTAGTACATTTACCTGCGTGAGTTTATGGTATTGCAAACCAGTTTTACTCCCGAAGTTTACCGGTTCTTCCCACAGGGATTTCAGGAAAACGGTATCAGGGTCGTTAGGGTTCACAGCAGAACGGTCATACCACAGACAAACGCGGTTGAATGTGTTCAAGTAGAGGGCGAAAAAGTATGGATTTCCTGTGAGGTCGCCAAATTCGCCTGGATTGAGGCTGATAACCCTATTCCCGAGGACATCTACCAGTCCCTCATTATGCGACTGTGATGTGTCCACCGCACTGTATGCCAGGCACACTCTTTCCGAGGTCACATGATGTACCCCCGGCTTGCCGATAAACAGAGCTGTATCCAATGGATTAAGCAGGTTAAAATACTGAGTCTGTTGTGTTGGAGAGTTGTCCATCACCTCATACCCCTTTGCGCTAAAGCTTATCAGGGTATCAATATAAGCCTGGGAAGCCAGAGGGAAAACCCAGGATGTCATTGCCATGCTGAATTTCTGATCATATTGCGAAAAAAGTGAATCCAGTTTATGCAGTTTTGATAATACCGGATTGTTATCTACCCTGAATGCAATACCTCCTCGTTTGGCAGAGAACGGCTGAGCTACTGAATCTTGCGTCCTTGCGATAAAAAGAAGAAAAACCAACAATAGAATGATGGCGGTAAGAGAGGAATGATTTGTTTTGGTCAAATGTTTCATTTAATATAATCCTTCATAGAGGGTTTCACGCTCTTTGGAACCATTTTGTAGCCCAGGGTGATTTCGTGGGTCCCGCTGGATTTTCCCATCATGGCAGAGGGGGAATATTCATAGGTATAGTTGAATCTCAACCCTTTGGCTATTGACAGTCCACCCGTAATGCCAATGATATTATTTTTTCGATAGAGTAATCCAAATGATATCATCTCCTTGTAGATTGCCCTGATAGCCACATCAAATGACCAAGGAGTATATTGTGTTTGTCGATAAAGGAATGAAAAGTGCGCGCCCCAATCCCCCTTTGATTGTAACAGGTACCCCATGTAGACAAGGAAATTCCGGTCAAGTGAAAGGACATGGGAGTAAATCTTTTCACTGCTATAAAAAGATTTGTTATTAAATAACAAAGGGAACGTCACACAAGCGTCAAGGGTTCGCCACGAGTAGAGGAGGCCTAAGCCTACATTGAAATAGGACTCCGAAATAGTGCTTCTGCCAGCAAGAACAGGGTCATTCAGATCAGCAAGAACAGCATTGCTCAGATCCAGTACGTTCTGGTAATAGGCCCCATTGATGCCGAAACTGAGATTGTGATCAACAGCCAGCTTTAAGTGGTAGGCATAATTGAGATTTATAGTCATGTTTTCGAGCGGTCCTGCTACATTGTACATAATGTTCCCGCCCAGACCCATATTTTTTGGGAGGGCAGATGACAAGTTCAACGCTCCGATGAAAGGATGACCAGTTATGGAGGTCCATTCAATCCGGCTGGTAAGGAAGACCTCAAAGGGGGCATCTTTCCCTACAAATGCAGGCGAGATACTTGATGGCGATACCAGGTACTGATCCATAATCGGAAACTGCTGCGAAGAAGCAGGTCCAGAAATGATAATCAGTAAGATAAAAACCGATACTCCTTTTTTAAGTATCCTAGTCATATTTAGAATTCACAATATTTATTGTTCCTGTCTGCAAACGTTCATCCTTGCAGCGCAGGAAATAGTAATATGTGTCGCTCGAAAGAGTCCTGCCATTATACGTCCCATCCCAATCATTGTTATACGGATTGGCTGAAAAGACCTTTTGCCCCCATCTGTTGTAAATTTCAACCTGACAAGGTTCTATCTCATTGATGTTGATGATCTCCCACCTGTCATTATATCCATCTGAATTGGGCGTAATCACTGTCATGATCCTAACATTGTGATCAACAACTGCTGTTACTGAGAAAAACTTCTCTCCATAACAGCCATCCAGGAATGCTTGGACATGATAATCCCCTGTTTCAGTGATACTGATCGAAGTGGTTGTGTCACCATTGCTCCAGAGAAGGCTGTCAAACCCAATAACTGTTGCGATCAACGTATCCCCATAGGGGAAGATAGTATCTCCGGAAAATAAGATGGTAACGATAGGAGGATTATGGATAGAGATGATAGATTCTACTGTATCTGTGCATCCAGCGTACAAGGTTTTCATTGACAATCGTACGGTATATTCACCAGAAACCGTGTAATTATGGATTGGATCTTGTCGGCTACTATCCATAGATCCATCGCCAAAATCCCAGGTGTACTTATACAAGATGTCTTCAATTATCAGAGGATCACTGTGAAAATAAACCGGCGTATTTCGGCAGGATCCATCCTGAGAGAACGCTATCTGAATAGAGGCAACCGGCACCGACTTATATATGGCATCCTGTTCTCCATTGGCGTCAATGACTTTCAATCCAACATTGTAAGTGCCTGCTGTTGAAAATTCCTTGAAAATGATTTCACCCTCATCATCGTTAAACACCCCATCCCCGTCAAGGTCCCACATAACCTTGATGATACTGTCTGTTGGGATAGATGTGCTAAATAACATGGTTTGCGTACCCACACATACCCTGGTATATTCGAAGTTTGCCTTGATCGCCAATAAAGATAATGGCAGTAATGTTAGCAAAATGAGTATGACAATAACGGTTTTCTTCACCAGCGACATTTTTCCTATTCTACATCAAGTAATTCCACATCAAAAACAAGTGTGCTGTATGGTTTAATAACACCCATTTCACGGTCACTATAAGCGATGGAAGAAGGGATGATCAGTGTAGCTTTCCCACCTACATTCATCAGTCCAATGCCCTCATCCCAGCCTTTGATCACATCTCCCTTTCCCAATGTAAATGAAAACGGTTCCCCACGGTCAATCGAAGAGTCGAACTTCGTTCCATCAAGCAATTTCCCGGTATAATGTACTTTTACTTTCTTCCCTGGTTCAGCTTTGGGCCCGGATCCTTTAACAGTTTCAATATAATAAAGACCACTAGCGGTAGGTTTTACAGTGATATTATTTTCTTTCAGGTAAGCACTTCGTTTGCCGGCTTCCTGAGTTTTAACCAACGTTTTTTCCATCTCCTGTTGTTTTTTCTTTGTTTCATTCATCTTGTCAGATTCACTTTTCGTCATAACGTCGATCACCTCTACATCGTAAATTAGCGTAGAATAAGGCGGGATAATAGCTCCTCTGCCTGCCGAGCCAAAAGCGATATCACTAGGGACAATGAATTTTGCCTTGCCACCCTTTTTCATCATTCCAATTCCCATGTCAAAACCTGGTGTATCAAACGGTTTTCCATAAGTCAGCTGCATCGGTTCTCCCCTATCGTAGGATGAGAATACCTGAGACCCATCAGCTAATTTGAGGTCGAAATGGAATGTGACCACATATCCTGAATCAACCGCTATTCCGCTGCCGGGTGTTGATTCGATAAAGTAAAGCCCCGATTCGAGTGGTTCAGCTGTAATTCCGTTTGTCTCGAGATACTGATTTATCAGTTCCTTCTCTTTGGCTTTCATTCCCTCCAAAGATTCTGCCGCATGAAGCGTTACGAAAAATTTCAAATATGAGTTACTATCAATGAATTCAGGCCGTTTTGGCATTTTGAAAGTAATCGTAAATAACGAGTCGGCATTAATCAGAAACTCTGCACTATCGCCTGGAGTAAGCATCCTAATCCCTTCATAGAGATCACCACTGAAATCAGATGGAGGTAACTTGAAACGGATCGGTTGTCCATTCATTCCGGTTTTGCTGTCAAATAATACAGAGTCCCCTTCGGTGACATATTTCATATCCAGCGAAACAAAATCACCGGTCTTGGCTTTCGTCGTATCTTCGCCAACATTATAAATTTTATAAAACAACCCCGAATCTGTCTTGTCAAAACCCGAAAATTTTGAAGAACAAGCAAAGGAGGTTAATGCAACCATCACTAAAACGGTTACCGGGTTAATCAATACTTTTTTCATAATCTATTCAATTTCAATACTTGTTTATATTTATTTTACTTCTAAAATCTCAACTGTATAAATCAACGGTGTAAAAGGCGGAATGAATCCCTCAACACCTTCTTCCCCGTATGCCAAAGCGGACGGAACAATTAAAAGCGCTCGTCCGCCCTGTTTCATGTATGACAACCCCTCATTCCAGCCAGCAATTGTAAGGGAATCGCCGTGCCGATACTGGAAAGGTTGATACGTAAACGTGGAGTCAAATATATCATATTTCATGGCGATATCCCTGATCGATGTCTCAAAGATTTCACCATTTATGAACATTGCAGAATAATCCACTTTGATTGATTTTCCTGATGTTACGGAAGGTCCTCTCCCCTTTTCTAATTCAATAAAATAAAGCCCTGATTCCGTTGGCTTTACATGAATGTTGTTTTGGTTAATGTATACATTGATATCACTCACCTCCTTCTCCTTGAGTTCGATCAACATCTTATCAACCCTACCTTTGTAGGACTCTTTTTCCTTTGCAAATTCATCCCGGGGAAGTACATCTTGTAATTTAACATCCATGAACACGTTTGTAGTAGCATCAATAAAATCGGGAAACTCCTGAATCTCAAAATCGAGAAGAAAGAGTGAGTCTCCGTTAAGGATAAAAGTTGCACTATCGCCCACAGCCATAATCAGAAATGCATCGTAAATATCGCCGGGGAACCTGGGCTCCAGTATCTCAAACTGGTAAGGAACCGTAAGGTCCCTTGAACTGACAAAGAAAACGGTATCGGCCGTTCTGAATATGACATCTGCTGTAATCAAATCTCCAGGCAAAACTCCTATACCTGCCTTGTTCTGTTGGTGAAATTTGTAGGAGAGTCCGCCAGGGGTTGTCTGGAAGTCATCCTGACCAGACTTGCATCCCCATATTAAAACAAGAATCATGATAACAAGTAAATTCAGCAATTTACTCATCGTTCGATTGTAATTCATGGGTTTCTATTTAGTTGTTTTAAACTCAATTATGTCCACATCATACACCAATGAGGCTGCCGGAGGAACCTTGTCCTGATCCCCAAGCAATCCGAAAGCCAGGTATGATGGAATGATAAATTTTGCCCGGTCTCCCTCCCTGAGAAGCAGCATCCCCTCTTCAAGCCCCGTTTCAACCCCTCCATGTCCTAATATAAACGTTTTTTCTCCCAGGGAATCCGAAGAGTAAATAATTGTTCCGTTCAGCAACTTCACCGTATAACGGAAGCGGACCATCATCCCTGTGCTGGACTTCCTGCCAATCCCATTCCGATATATAAGGTAGCGCAAACCCGTGGAAGTCTGTTTCATATCCCATCCGTATCTCGTCAGAAAGTTTGCGATCTCCTGCTCTTCGGTCCTGACAACACTCCGGTTATAATCGATCAGCGTTTCGTTGTCAAGGCGGATATGTGATGTAGCCGTAGCGGGCCGGGGAGACTCCTTGCAAGCAGCCATAAGCAAAATAGCAAGGATGAGTCCGGCGAAAATGCTCTCTCTCAATCTGTTTAAATTGACATTCATTTGTAGACCTCTGATAAAGCTTCCCGGTATTTAGGAAGCAGTTCCCGGAACTTTTTTACAGTATCTTCCATAGAGAGATAACTGGTTGCTCCGGAAGCATTTGAATGACCTCCCCCATCAAAATATTCACTTGCGAGTCGTTCTACTGAAAAATCACCCTTTGACCTGAACGAAATCCGGATTGAATTATCGCGTTCGGAAAAGAGAGCTGCCAGGTTAATCCCTTCAATGGAGAGCGCATAATTGACCACCCCTTCTGTATCTCCTATTTTATAATGAAATCGATCCAGATCTTCTGAAGAGAGGTAGATATATGCTGTGTGAAACTCTGGCAAAACAACCAATTTATCGCTCAAAGAATATCCCAGCAAGCGTAAGCGATGTTCTGAATAGGTATCGTAAATCAACCTGTGAATATGCTCTCCGTCAATTCCACACCGGAATAGGGCTGCGGTCGCTTCGTATGTTTTCACATAGTTGCAGGCATAGCTAAACGATCCCGTATCGGTAACTATTCCCGTATATAAAGATTCTGCTATTGCAGTGTCAATCAACTCTTCATCTCCCATCGCAAGGATAAAGTCGAAAACCAGTTCAGCAGTCGAAGAGGTATTTGTTATTGAAATCTTCAGATCGTAATGATCCGCTGGATATAGATGGTGATCTAGGACGACTTTAACGGCTGAGGACTCCTTCACTGGGTCGCAGGCATCCTTCAACCTGCTCAGGTCATTGTAGTCAAGGGAGAAAATGACAGTTGCGTCAGCAATCGCATGGAGAGCTTGCTCTTTCTGCATGGAGAAGACGATGATCTTCTCTGCATCAGTCAGCCAGGCCAGGAACGATGGAAAGACGTCTGGAACCATCATTGCGACAATATGGCCTTTCATGGCAAGGTACCTGTAAAAAGCGAGGGACGATCCAATGGCGTCTCCATCGGGGTTCGTATGGGTTGTAAGTAAAATGTTCTGAGGTGAAGCCAGCAATTTCTTAACCTTCGAAAAATCTGTATTTTTCAAGTGAATGAATTTAGTGAGCAGGGTGCAAAATTAAGATAAATTAAAATTATCTGTAATTTTGCAGCAAATCAACTTGACTATGACTGGAAATAAGACATTTACAATGATTAAGCCTACAGCTGTTTCGCAGTTATATGCAGGAAAGATCCTCGACAGGATCCTGGCAGAGGGGTACTTGATTGTCTCACTGAAGATGGTTCACCTGTGCAAACGTGAAGCTGAAGCCTTTTATAACGTCCATAAAGACCGGCCTTTTTTTGAATCCCTGACCGACTATATGTCTTCAGGGCCTATTGTTGCTGCAGTTCTGAAGAAAGAGAATGCCGTTCAGGATTACCGCACATTGATCGGAGCAACTAACCCGGTGGATGCAGCTGATGGAACCATTCGTAAACTCTATGGGACCGATCTTGGCAGGAATGCCATTCACGGATCAGATTCCGATGAGAATGCAGAGATAGAGTGTAGCTTTTTCTTCTCCGGGATGGAGGAGATGAAGTAGGCAGTGGGCAGTGGACAGTTGGCAGTTACCATTCAAGTCTTTGGATCACTTTTGTTTCGAAAAATGCAGGGCCATCCTGGCTCCAGACTTTCAGGATATAGATTCCTTGCTTCAGAAAAGCAAGATCGCTGAAACTGATGATGTTTTCACCAGCCAAGCACCAGATATCATTCCTTTTATAAATTTGCTTGCCTGTGATATCTATTACCTGAGCTTGTAAGTTTTGTGCTGAAGTTGTATTGACCTTAACATGGATCGATTCCGCTCCGTTAGAAGGATTCGGATATACAACGACTGAACCTTCACTGAATATAGGGCTTATACTTGTGAGTCGCTCATACGCTTCGAAGAGATTGGGAATTCCATATCCGAGAAAAATATCGGGATGGGTAAATTGAGAGGCACACTCTTCGATAGCCATCTTTAATGTTGCATTTGAGAATTCCGGAAAAGCTTGCCAGAGACAGGCGGCTGACCCAGCCATCACCGGAGAGGAGAAAGAAGTGCCACTGCCTCGAATAATGGTTCCGTCTGAACCAGAGATGACAGTAGCCCGTCCCATTGCAGCAACATTGGGCTTGACGTACAATCCGTCAACTGTGCCTTTTGAACTAAATGAGGCATAGTGACCAAGCGAATCGACTGCAGCTACTGAAAGCACATCAGTTCCATCTGATGGAGCGCTGACACATTGCCAGTTCTGGTTATTCCCTTCATTGCCGGCACTGTTAACCACCAGAATCCCCTTGCTGGATGCGATGTTAGCTCCGCGGGTAACCGGTGTTGTGTTGCCTGTCATATCTGCGCAAGTATGGTTCTGGGTAGAGTCGTCAAACACAGTATAACCCAGAGATGAGTTGATTACATCGGCACCCACACTGTCGGCAAATTCAGCCGCACAAACCCAGTTATACTCTTCAACGAGGTATTCAGAGCCGCCATCCTCCGACCGCAATAGCCAGTAATCGGCTTTAGGCGCAGTTCCAATCAGCTGACCCGGGACATATCCTCCCATGATGGAGAGGACACTCATGCCATGCGTATGCCCAATGAAGACGTTTCCTCCCGGCGTAACAAAGTCCCGGGCTCCAAGGATCTGGTTGTTCGCCCAGAGGCTATCAAAAGGGACGAGTTGGTCCACAAGGTTAAACCCGGCATCAAGTATGGCAATCATCATCCCTTCGCCGCGGAAACCAAGGTCGTGTAGCATGTCGGTACGGACCATGTGAACCTGGGTAAATGAGAGGCCGTAATCAGCTGAATCAGAGATCTTCAGAGGGACTTCAGAAGGTGAACTCAGCGGAATCACCAGCATCTCTTCCATAGCGAATTTATCCGCTATTGGAACTGGTTCGGTAACCTTCATGCCACATTTTACCACACGGGTTACAAAAGGCAGCAGTTCGATCTCAGCAATCTTGGCTGGATCAGTTGTATAGATTGTGACTCCATTAAACCATTTTGAACGTGTAATAACCTCAACCCCAATCAGGCTGATAGCTGCAATATAATCAGGGTTGACAGGCAGATCATTCAGCTCTATCGGAATCCCTGCGACTGCCCTGCGGTCGAGTGCGCGTTGCGAGAGAAACTCCCAGGGCTTGTCGATGGAGTATGGGGAGTTGTTTTTATCAGTAAATTCCACGAAGTATTTATCGGGCGCTATTTGTGATTTTACAGCCAGGAACAGCAAAAAGAATACGAGGGTAGCGGTTACTCTTCTCATTTTTTCAGATATATTTGTGCGTATAAAAGTACAAAATAATCGTTTATGTTCACTGAAAAGGATCTGATACAGATAGAAGCAAAAGGGATTAAGCTCTCTGTTATTGACAGGCAGATCGGAAATTTCAGGAGCGGTTTTCCTTTTATTAATCTTGTCAGGCCAGCTACTTCCGGGGATGGGATCTTCTCATTCTGTGAAGATGAACTCTCCTATTTTATACACTATTATACTAACCACCTGAAGGAACTCCGGGTGGTGAAGTTCGTTCCGGCTTCGGGTGCTGCTACCCGTATGTTCAAACATCTGTTTGAGTTTAAGGACTCATTCAACGGTAATCAGGCCCAGCGAGATGCCTTTCAGAAGGATAGCGATTTCAACTCGGTTTCATATCTGGTGTCTCACCTACCTGAGATTGCCTTCTTTAGTACCCTTCAGGGTATCCTCTCAAGGCGTGGACTCGATACGGAAGAGCTGGTTGAATCATGGCGGCATGATCTGCTCATTAGTTTTATCCTGGAGGAAAAGGGATTGAATTATGCCAACCTACCCAAAGGGTTGATCCTTTTTCATAATTACCCTGATGGAGCTCGTACCGCTGCCGAGGAGCATCTAGTGGAAGCAGCTAACTATGCCAGAAACAGCGATGACACGGCCCGGATCCACTTTACCATCTCCCCCGAGCACAAAGAGAAGTTCCTGGAGCTTTTCGACAAGGTGAAGGAAATTTACGAGAAACTGTTCGGAGTTACCTTCTCCATCGGTTTTTCAGAACAGCTTCCCTCAACGGATACCATTGCTGTTGATGAGAAGAATAAACCTTTCCGGAATGCTGACGGATCCCTCCTATTTCGCCCGGCCGGACACGGTGCCCTCCTGAAAAACCTGAATAATTTAGATGGTGATATCATCTTTGTTAAAAACATTGACAATATAGTTCCCGACAGGCTCAAGATTACGACATACAGTTATAAAAAGCTTATTGGAGGTTATCTGCTATACCTGCGCAACCACGTCAACGGTTTTCTTATAGCTGCTACCAGTCATGATCTGCCTGAAAAGCAGATCACCGAGATGGTAAAGTTTATGGGTAGCCATATGTGGATGACACTTCCCATCGATTTCTCCCAGCTCTCCCTGAAGGAGCAGCAGGAGAAACTGATCCTGCTCCTGAACAGGCCAATCAGAGTTTGCGGGATGGTCAAAAATGAGGGAGAGCCGGGGGGAGGCCCATTCTGGGTAAAAGGTAGTGATGACATTGATTCTCTCCAGATCGTTGAATCTGCCCAGATAGACCTGAAGAATCCGGAACAAAAAGCCATCGTTGACAGTGCAACGCACTTCAACCCTGTTGACCTGGTATGTTCGATCCGGGATTTCCAGGGCGAGTTCTTTGACCTGGATGAATTTGTGGATGATGATGCGGGGCTTATCTCCCTTAAGTCGAGTGAAGGCAGGAATCTGAAAGCACAGGAACTCCCCGGACTCTGGAATGGAGCCATGTCAAACTGGATTACCGTCTTCGTGGAGACCCCTATCATTACGTTCAATCCTGTGAAGACAGTGAATGATTTGCTGCGGAAAGAACACTTGGAAGATAATTACGATTAATATGACAAAATCAGTTAAACATTATGGTGTGATCAGTAAACGGATGAGGTGGGGCCTTACCATATGGGGCTGGCTGTCGATCCTGCTGATTGTCATTCTGACTATTTTCTTGTTGATAACCAGGACGTATCGTTTTTTAGCGCCTACCCACCGCGTAGAAGCTGACGTGCTGGTGCTGGAAGGAGCAGTCCCAGACTATGTTCTCGATTCTGCTATTCATGAATTTAATGTGAATCACTACAAGTTATTAATTACAACCGGAACTCCGTTAGAATGGGGCCATCTACTTATCGACTATGGGAATACGGCTTCGGTGAGTGAAAGCTCCCTTAAAAAAATGGGATTTGATACGACACTTTTAGTGGCAGTCGCAACGGATGAAATCAGAAATGACCGGACATTCAATTCAGCTCTTGCGTTGGCAGGCTACATTAAGGAGTTTCACCCTGAAGTGAAAGCAATAAACCTGATGAGCTATGGGCCTCACAGCCGCAGGAGCCAAATGATGTTCCAGGCAGCTCTTGGCGACAATTTCGAAGTGGGAATTATTTCAATCAAAAGTTTTTATTATGGTCGAAATGATTGGTGGAAATCCAGCAAAGGCTTCAGAGAAGTTATGAATGAACTGCTGGGATATATCTTTGTTGAGTTTTTTTTCGTTCCATATACGTTGGATGAGGAACGAGGGACGAGGGACGAAGGACGAGGGACGTGAGGCGTTTTATTTTCATATTTCGTATTTCTGATCTCATATCCTTTTTCAAATGACTTAATTACTTAATGACTAACAACCAATGACTAAAACTCAATCTTCCATAATCCTTATACTGCTCGTACTTCCCCTCTCCCTGTTTGCCGGACAGGATGGTTATGTGGTGAAGTTTAAAATTCATGGGCTGAAAGATTCCATTTGCCTGGTTGCTAATTATTATGGGAACGGGACCTATGTCACCGATACACTGGAAGTGGATGGAAAAGGAATAGCAACTTTTACTGCACCTGCCGATCAACCACGCGGAGTTTATATCCTGGTAATCTCGGATAAGGTCTATTTCGACTTCGTGCTTAATAACGACATGAAATTTACAATGGAGACAGATAAGAGGGATCCTGTGGGAGAGATGAAGATCTCCGGATCGCTTGACAACGAAGAGTTTTATGCCTATATGCGCTATAACCAGGAGAAGTTCAAACGTATCCAGGCGCTTCAACAACATTTGAAAACTATTGAAAACAATGAGGATTCTGTAAAAGTTATCAATGATCAGATCGTTCAGTTGAATAACGAGATTATTGACTACAAGCTCAACATTGCCCGGGAGCGGCCGTTTTCCTTCCTGGCAATGCTCATTAATGCTATGAAAGAGCCTGTGATTACTGAAGTTCCCACTTTGCCCAACGGAAGAAAAGATTCAACCTATGCTTACCGATACTTCAAGGAACACTACTGGGATGACATGAACCTGACCGACAACCGGTTGATCCGGACCCCTGTCTTCCACAATAAGTTGAAGAAGTATTTTGACCAGGTGGTAGTTCAAAATCCCGATTCAATTTTCAAAGAGTCGGTAATCCTTATCGAGAAAGCGCGTCCTGATCCCGAGATGTTCAAGTACATTGTGTGGTTCATCACTTACCACTACGAAAACTCTGAGATCATGGGATTCGATAAGGTGTTCGTCGACATTGTTGACCAATACTATGTGACCGGTGAGGCTACCTGGGTTTCGGGACCGGTGCTGGAGAATATCCTGAAAAAGGCCAACCGCATCCGGCCGTTGTTACTGGGCAGCCATGCCCCGAATATGATCATGATGGACACCACCGACCAGCTTGTTTCTCTTTATAATGTCAACGCGTTTATCACGATACTTCTTTTCTGGGATCCCGATTGTGGCCACTGTGAAAAGGAGATTCCCCATCTGAGGGAGCTGTATGATAAGTATAAAGAGAAATATGAGCTGGAGATTTTTTCCGTTTGCTCCGACACATCGATGGCAAAAATGAAGGAGCACATTCAAAAGAAGAAGATGACATGGGTCAATGTAAACGGTCCCCGGACTCTCACAGGAGATTACCATGAACTCTATGACATCCAAACCACTCCTGTGATCTATATCCTCGACCGGGATAAACGAATCCTGGCAAAGCGGCTTCAATCCGACCAGGTAGAGAAATTCATCACCAACTATGTGAAGAGGGAAACGGGCAATTTGGTGAAGTAATTCAGTCGGCAGTTGTTGCACAATGCACCACGGCATCACGGCACCATCGTGTGAATGAAAAATACGGATGTAACGGATTATTTAGCGGCCTCTTCCAACACGGCTTTGAAGGCTTCCGGATGGTTCATTGCCAGGTCGGCCAGGGTTTTCCTGTTAATGGCAATGTTTTTCTCGGCCAGCTTCCCAATCAGCACGGAATAGGACATTCCATACTCACGGGCACCTGCATTGATTCTTGTGATCCAGAGGCTGCGGAAAGTCCGCTTTTTTGTTCTCCGGTCACGGTAAGCATAGGTTAGGCCCTTCTCAACGGAGTTTTTGGCTACCGTGTGGACATTCTTTCTCCTTCCAAACTGACCTTTGGCCAGTTTTAGGACCTTTTTTCTTCTCGCTTTTGCAGCGACTGAATTTACTGATCTTGGCATTTTACTTGTTTTTTTGTCTTAGCGCCCTATTTAAAGGACCTTACAGCTAAGTACAGTTACTGATTTAGCTCTGAAGCATTTCACGCACGTTGGCTGCATCTGTCTTATCAACGATAGTAGAATAGGTAAGATTCCTCTTCCGTTTGGTTGACTTCTTCGTCAGGATGTGGCTTTTGTACGCATGCTTCCGCTTGATCTTACCAGTGCCCGTCAGGGTAAATCTCTTTTTCGCACCGGATTTTGATTTCATTTTTGGCATTTGCGTTGTCTTTTTTGATATTGATGAGCCGCCACATGTGGCGGCTTTACTGTGTAGAGCCTCACTAACGTTTGGCTTTACTTTTTTGGGGCGATGATCATGATCATTCGTTTGCCTTCGAGACGTGGCATCTGTTCGATTTTTCCGAAGTCCACAACTCCCTGGGCAAATTTCAGGAGCATCAGCTCACCCTGGTCTTTATA
>CAYUZX010000002.1:64604-118555 GCA_964449285.1 uncultured Prolixibacteraceae bacterium | reverse complement strand
CCACAAACTGGCCCGGGTATCAGCCCAAAGACATGGCCTTTAATTCAGTTCACACACTCTTTATCGGGTCCTATCTGTTCGGAATGTACCGGTCTACCAACAATGGAGACTTGTGGGAGCCCTTCAACAACGGATTACCGTTCGATAAATTAAGTCCGGATGCACGTGGTAATTCCGTTGACCGGATCACATTCATGAACTTTTATTTATACTGCATCATTTATTTCTTTGGAGCATATATGATACCTATAAACCTGGATGCATCGGATACCTGGCTACCGGTGAACGGGGGATTGCCGAATGATCCTACTACAACCGACCTTACCGGAGCCCCTATAAATATGCTATATCTTGCAGCTTCTAACCAGGGACTGTTCCGGAACATATACCCTGTAGGTGTCCAGGTAAACTCAGGGGAGAACACCTGCACGGTATCCATCAGTCCGAATCCTGTTCACGGGAATGCTACCTTCACGGTCCACCTGGTTCAACCACAACGGCTTTCCCTTACCATCTGGAACACACAGGGAATTTCATGCGGTACGGTCTTTCAGGGGTTCCTGTCGGAAGGGACAACCAACTTGCCATGGGAAACTTGCTCTTTGTCTTCAGGACTGTATACATACCGCCTCATTGGAGAAAAATCAGTGACGACGGGTAAACTGATCATCCCTTGAAATTTCAAAAGTCCATCTCAATCTATTCGATCTGTATCGGGGTTTCGGTGATCCTGATCTGGGTCATGCTGTTGATTGAAGGGAACCCTAAGCCTTCACCATTTTCTGAAAAGGATTCAGCATAGAGAAGATCGACTTGGTCTTGTGAGCGAAATATCCTCCTCCAACGGTTTTCACTTCATCTATGGTATAGAAAGCGTTCGGGTTGTATTCGTTCACGATTCCGATGATGGTTTTGGCCTCCTTGCGTCTCACAGTCGTAAAGAGCATTTTGGTTGGGCCCATTGAACCTTCCACATCCACAACAGTGAGACCATACCCTTTCGACCGCAGAAAGGAGATCAGGGCCGAGGTATCCCTCGAGGGAATCACCCGGATCACGACATTACCAACCGAGAGTTTTTCTTCCAGGATGATCCCGAAGTAATTTCCGGTGGCGTACCCGCCTGCAAAAGCAATATACATCATGATATTGCTCACATCTTTCATGATCTGGCTGATAGCAAGGAGCCAGATAAATGATTCGAAAAAAGCAAAGAGCGGCGCCAGATTTTTCAACCCTTTGGCGGAAAAGATCAGACGGACAGTTCCAATCGACTGATCAACGATCCGGAAACAGAAGATCAGCAACGGGAGAACCACATAGGTAAAGACCTCATGGCTAAATAGGGAGGCAATGGCATCAAAGTTCATGGTACAAAGATTTGGGGCGGCAAAGTTACTGATAAAACCGATGAAATATTTTGGCAGGAAAAGGTATCTTTGATTTCAATTTGTTTTGAGCACATTGACAATGCTCTCAATCAGTCCCTTTTTTGAGAAGGGTTTGGCCAGGTATCCATGGCAGCCAGCCTCAATGCATCGTCTTTTCTCTTCAACCATAGCATAGGCTGTTTGTGCGATGATTTTTATCGGGTAACCGGAATCCCGGATCTCCTGTAAGCAATCATAGCCCGTTTTTCCCGGCATATTGATGTCGAGAAGAAGGAGATCTGGAATACGTTCATGAATCATCTTCATAAGGAGGTCTCCATTGTCGGCCCGGTAAAGAATTGCACCTGTATCTTTGAGTAACAATGCTATGTAATCAAATCCATCATCTTCATCCTCAGCTATGTAGATAACATTTCGGCTAAGATCCAGGAATTTCACCGGGGCTGGTTGCATCGTGGATTTTTCACCTGAAAGAACGGGGCGGAATGGAATGGTAAAATAAAATGTGGTTCCTTTCCCTTCCTCAGAAACGACCCGCATCTCTCCTCCCATAAGCTCAACCAGGGCTTTGGAGATGCTAAGGCCCAATCCAGCCCCTTGCCTGTATTTGTCAACCTCTACCTGCCTGAACCGTTCAAAGATGATGCCTAGTTTTTCAGGAGGAATCCCCTTACCGGTATCTGTCACATGAAATTCCAGGTAGGCGATTTTGTTAAATGATATAGTTCTGACACCAATTTCAATGAAACCCATATCCGTGAATTTAATCGCATTTGTCACAAGATTGTCCAATACCTGTTGTAACCTTAACGGGTCTGTTTGCACTTCCGGGATCGAGAATGCTGGTGGCATCTTTAGCCGTAACGACACTCCGGGTTTTTTCTTAAGCAGATCCATGGCATTGTACGATTCGACGGTCGTGATTAAAAGCTTTACCACATCGCATGCGGAAGGAGAAATTGTGATTTGTCGGACTTCCAGTTTAGAGATATCGATGATGTCGTCGATAAGCCGCATTAGTTTTTTCCCTGCATTCCGGATAATTCCAGTGAAGCGCTCATGCTCTTCAGGCGTACTGTCGGCCTGACCAAGAAGCTCTGTAAACCCGAGGATGGCATTCATGGGAGTTCTGATTTCATGCGACATGTTAGCCAGGAAGGCTGATTTCAGTGTATCTGACTCCTGCGCTTTCTCCATAGCTTCCAGTAAATCCTGTTCTGCTTTTTTTCGCTGGATGGAGAGACTGATCTGGTGAGAGACAAATTCCAACATCTCCACATCTTTTTGCGTGTAAGCATCCGGATTATCATAACTCTGGACCACCAGGGCGCCGGTTGCATTACCATCCATGAAAAGAGGAACACCAAGCCAGGCACTGGAAGGGACTCCTACCTCTTCTATTTCCCCCGATTTGTAAAAAGGCTCCCAATCTTCTTCCCTTGCCAGTAAGGATTTCCGGGTTTTAATTACATACCCGGTCGCTGATTTATCGGCGGGCCAGGCAGACATTTCATCCAATTCGTCTTTGTAAAAAGGAGTGGAGAGCATCCCGGTTCGTTCGTCATACAATGCCACATAAAAATTTGTGGTATCGACAAGCGTTCCCAACTCAACCTGGATCTTCCCGATGAGCTCTTCCAGATCCTGTGTTGTAGCTACGGCATTGGAGATATTGTAGAGTACCTTTTGAAGCTGCTCGGAATGTTTCCGTTCTGTGATATCCTGAACCTGTAGGATATATCCTTGTATGGTGGATGAGTCTTCTGATTTAAGGGGGGTAATAAGGTACTCCATGGCTGCTATGCCGCTCCTGGTCGTGTGATACTGATTGAGTTCCCTGACCCGGTTAAAATCAAACGATGCCTCATAAAGAACAGGGTTGCCATTGTGCAATCTCTGTTTCAGTTCATCATTCAGGGAGGTTCCGTCGAAGAGGTTGAAGCTTGAAGAGCTGTCATCCTGGATGCCAAACATGTTGAAGGAGGCTCTGTTAGCTGCCGTTTGAACTCCTGCTGCATCGTAAATTTCAATCCCCATCGGGGACTCTTCGAAAAAGGTTCTGAATTTCTCTTCACTCTCTTTGAGAGCCTCCTCTATCCGTTTGCGGTCAGTGATATCAGTAATAAAACCTTCAAGAAACAGCAGCTCTTCATCTTCCGAGAAGATTCCCCGGCCCCGCTCCCATACCCACCTGATTTCACCAGAAGCCGTGATAATGGAATATTCCTCTTCAAGAACTCCTTTTTTCGCCAGAAGTTTCTGCCATGTATCCCAGAGATGCTGTTGGTAATCAGGGTGAATGATATCGTTGAATGCAAGGGTTTTATTGTCAATGAAATCTTCAGGGGTGTACCCGGTAATTTGCTGACAACCTTCACTGATGTATATCATGGTCCAGTTTGGATCGTTGGCACAGCGATAGATAAATCCGGGAAGGTTGTTGATCATGGTGGCCATGGTTGGCTCACCGATTGTGTTATCCATAGTTGCCTGTTATGTTGTCGCCCATACAAATGGGATTAACAACATTGGGCTCAAAGGTATTGCATTTTTTTATTTATCAATAAAAAACGGAATCTCACTCTGCTGGCATCCTGAACAGGTTATTCTCCACCGGCTCATTCAGGTCGATGGCATCAAATTCCATACTAACAGAACGTCCCGGATACCTGGTTTCGATGAGAAATGGGAACGGGATACCCTCAACAAGCCGATAATCCCTGAAATAGTTTTCGATTGTAATTTCTTCTCCCCGAAATGTCCGGAAAGTGGCTTGTTTTTTGAGGAGGAAATCACCTGTGCCGATGAAATAGTACTGAATGACACTATCGGCACGGATCAGTTTAATTTTGTATGCCGGTTCTGTTTCAACCGTGTCGATTCCTTCGAGTTCCAGGTGATGGCCTTTGTCTTTCCATCGATAAAGCATGCCGTCGAAGTCAGATTGATACATCATGCCACGTGTACTCGATTCAGACATGGGACTGGGAGCTGCATTCCCAGTCCAGGGAGCTGTTGACCAGGCAACTTCTCCATCGTAGACCTGGTAGGCCGTGAGATCTGCAACGTCGAACTCCATCAGGTATAGGTTGGGTCGTTTGCGGACGATCTTCAATGGCATCAGGTCTTGTTGCACACGCAGCCCAGTCATGATGATGGTATTCACCTGTTGCAGTTTTTCCATCTCTGCCGCCTGGTAATGCCTGGACATGATCTCATCCAGTGTCAAATCCTGGGACTGGGAAGCCGAAATAAGGAGTAATAAAATCCCGATAACACTAAATCCTGTTTTCATATTTTTTCGCTTTTGGCTTTTCGCTATTTGCTATTCGCAGTTCGCTTCTATTTTTTACTCATCACCTCATCAGTACGGTCGTGCCATGCCCCGACCCTACATTCATCACCCCATCACTTCTTTACATTGTACGCCATCAGCGAATTCCCGTGTCGCACATACATGATTCCATCGCAGATCACCGGATGGGCATAGTGTGCTTTGGTTCCCCGGGTGATCTTGAAGGAGCTTACCATTTCCATGGTGGGACCATTTGGTTTGAACAGTCCGAGTTGTCCCCGCTCATTGTATAGATACAGCATGTTATCAGCGAAGATCGTACCCCCTTTGTCGAATTTCACTGAGTCGACGTTGGCGCCGGTAGTTGCATCCTGCACATACCATTTACGTTTCTCATAGCTGGCTGTGTAAATGTAATTTCCGAGTTTGATGAAGCCGCCCATGGTGTTGTCGCAAGCTTTATTTCTCCATACTTCTGTGATGGCAGTCCCGTCATCCGAGAGTTTTAATTTCACTGAACCGTTCCCGTCACCTGTGATGTAATAGATAAAACCATCCTCATACCATGGGGTATTTATATGTACATCGCCTTCGCTGTCCTGAGTGTGTGACCAGAGAAGCGTTCCCTCTTTTGTGTCGATGCCCAGCAGGGCATGTGCGGTAAATGTGACCATGATATCTCTCTCGGGCAATCGGATCAGCAGGGGAGAGCAGTAGGCTGTATGTTCACCCAGTCCCTTACAGATCCATTGGATTTTTCCGGTAAAACGATCCAGGGCAACGACATTGGTATCAGGATTCCCCGGGGCGCAAAAGACAGTATTTCCATCCACCAGAAGCGCTTCTGCATAACCGAACGTAATCCCCGGAGCATGCAGATCCTGCTGCATATTCAGCGACCAGCGCACGTTGCCATCTGCTGCTTCCAGGCAGGCAACCGTTCCCATTCCTGTGGTCACATAAATAAGATCGTCGACGAGGGTAGGAGTAGCGCGTGATCCGGGGTAGTTGATGGTCCACTCTTTTCCGACAGGGGCTTTATAGATTAATTTTCCCGACTTGTCCAACGCAAAAAGGTAAGTAATGGTATCGATTTCACCGGTGATGTAGATTCTGTGGTTGGTAATCAGCGGTGAACTATAGCCACTTCCGGCTTCAGGGAATTCCCAGATCAATTCAGGGCCACCTATGGGCCAGCTTTGTAGCAGTTCGGTTTCATGATAAAACCCACGTCGGTCGGCCCCGCGCCACTGAAGTACTTCCTGGGCTGAGAGGGAGGTGGTAAGCAGGACCAGGAATAAGGGAAGAAGGATGAGATGCGTAAGAGGTGAGACGTGAGACGTAAGAGGTGAGACCCAAGACGGAGGATGATGAGTTGGTGGGTGTTTCATTGGGTTTGTTTTTTAGCTTTCAAAACTAACTCTTTTGCAGGGAGGAGGAGAAAATATTTCGATGAAAACAGCGATAGAGCCGATATATCTCTCCATTGTCGGGCTTCTCGGGATGTAACCACCCCTCGGAATCTCAGGGTTAAAACTCAAGAAGGTGTATTAAGGATAATAAGGGGAGAACAACCGGATTCGATGATAAAATCGGGGGATTGGTTGATTTTGTTTTACTAAACTCACACCAGGGATTATGTTTGTAGCATGGAAACAGAGATGATGAATTTTGAGCCCATCCGCCTTGATGCTATGTCGAATGTGAAGCTGATGAACCGTGTTGACCGCAAATTCTGGTTCCATGCAGCTGAACTTCAAGCTATTCTCCTTTCGGTAATGCCCTTTTACAAAGCGCTGAAAATAGGGGAGAGTAGCCGGTTATCCTATGCTACCACCTACTTTGACACACCTGATAATATCCTTTACAGGCTGCATCACAATGGAAAGCTGAGCAGGATCAAGATTCGCCGTCGTACCTATTTAGAAACGGATCTCAGTTTCCTCGAGATCAAATTTAAAACCAACAAAGGAAGGACGATCAAGCGACGCATGCCGACGACCCTTGGTGAAGAGATATTTACCATCACAGAAGGTGAGTTTATTCAGGCAAATACCTCATTCATGGCGGAGGAGCTGATCCCTGGACTGACCAATGCCTTTTCACGGACGACCTTGGTTAGCATTGAGATGAACGAACGGTGCACAATCGATACCGGGATAAAATTTGGCTGGAACCAGCGTGAGAAGATACTTTCCAACCTTGTTGTGGTGGAGGTTAAGTCGGCGGGCCGCACCCGGAATTCCCCCCTTGTTCAGGCACTGCATGACCATGGGATTCGCGAATCGGGTTTCAGTAAGTACTGTGTCGGAAAGATGGCAGTGGATCCTAACGTCAAACACAATGCATTCAAGGCAAAGATGAGAACAATTGATAAACATATTTTAAACCGCGCATCATGAACGAAGCAATTCAAACCACCCTCCCCGAACTAACCAACATGGTCGCATGGGAAGAACAGATGAGATTCCTTGGAATCAAATTGATCAACGTCAGCGATTTCACCGAGCTCTTATTGCGTTTTCTGGTAAATGCTTTAATGGTCTTTCTGATCGTACACTATATGTACGCCAAACGAAGCAAGCGTAAGGATTTTTATTTCAGCTACATTGCCATCGGTGGCGTTGTGTTTCTGCTCTGTTTTCTTCTCAACAACGTGAAGCTTGAGTTGGGGTTTGCACTGGGACTTTTCGCCATATTCGGCATTATCAGGTACAGGACAGATACCATCCCAATTAAGGAGATGACCTACCTCTTCATTGTGATCGGCATCTCGGTGATGAATGCCATTGCCAGCAAAAAGGTGAGCTATGCAGAGTTGCTGTTCGTCAATGCCGCCATCCTGGGCGGACTATGGCTTCTGGAAAAACGGCTGATGCTCAACCGGGAACAGTCTCTCCTGATCCTGTATGAGAAGATTGAGAACATTCATAAGTTGAGCGAGGTGGCGCTCCTGGCTGACCTGAAAGAACGAACCGGCATTACCGTCAAGCGGTTTGAGATTCATAAGATCGATTTTCTGCGGGATGTAGCTGAAATGACCATCTATTTTAACCCAAACGGACAACATGAAAACGAGCCTAAATAATATCCGTCGAAGGGGTCTGGTTTGGCTTCGCCATATTCAGCTTCGCTCCGGTTCTGGCTTCAAGAATCAGGCTTCTCGTTACTTATTTCTTGTTTCTTGTTTCTTGTTTCTTGTTCTTTCCTCCGTTCAGGGTGTTGGGCAAGTGACCCAAAACGACTTCCAGATGCGGAATTCGTTTGAAGCGAGCATCAAACTGGTCAAGAAATTACGTCTCAACTTAACTCCTGAACTGCGTATCGACGAAACGTTTTCCATTGACCGGTTCCTGATGGCGTGTGAACTGGCCTACAAGCCCTGGAAATTCCTGGAGGTTGGAGGTAGTTACCAGTTCATTGTGAATCCCAGAGTGGGCAAAACAACAGAATTTCTCAATCGTTATGCATTCCAGGTGACCTTCTCAAAAAAAATCAAGCGGTTTGATCCTGCCTTCCGGTTAAAATACACCAACTATGCTGAAGATGATCCCAATAGCCAGTTTCTCAAATACAAGGCATCAGTCCAGTACGATATCCGTAAATGCAAACTCACACCATCGGTGGGCATTGAAGCCTATCATCAGCTGAACGACAATTATTTGTACAAGATGCGTTACTCTATTGGGGCCCGCTATGCCATCTTCAAGAATAACTCCATTGAACTGGAATACAAGTTTGATTATTACGTGAAAGAGTACAGGAACAAGCATATCATCAGTATCAGTTATAAAATTAAATTATAGGAGAGGTACACTATGAAACTGATCAGTCTATTTGCATTAACGATTTTACTATCCATCACCAGTGCTTGCCGAAAGGCGCCGATGGAGAATCTGGAGACGCCCGACTGGAGTGAATACACGCATGGAAACACCACAAGCCCTGATTATAACATGGTCTTTAAACAGGATGAAATAATCCGTATCGATATTGTGATCAGCGCTGAGAACTGGTCTGTCATGCAGGATGACCTGGCAGCCAACCTGTCAGGTGGGGGTGGCCCTCCAGGATCGATATCAGGCTTTGATCCGGTATGGGTTCCTTCATCCCTCTTTTTTAACGGAATCGAATGGTACCAGGTTGGGATCAGGTACAAGGGGAATTCAAGCCTGAGCTCATCCTACCAGCAAGGCATTAAGAAATTATCGTTCAAACTCGATTTTGACCAATTTGAAGATACCTATCCAGCTATAAAAAACCAACGCTTTTATGGCTTCAAGCAGCTCAACCTGAAAAACAACTACGACGATCTTTCAATGATCAGGGAACGGGTTGGGTCTGACCTTTTCCGCCAGTTTGGGGTGGCGTCACCACTTGTCACTTTCTGTGCATTGTATGTGGATTTCGGCTCCGGACCTCAATATTTCGGGCTTTACTCCCTGGTTGAAGAGGTGGACGACACCATGCTGGAGAGTCAGTTTGGAAGTGAGACGGGTAATCTCTATAAACCTGATGGCCCGGCGGCCTCCTTTGCCCAGGGCCGCTATAATGATGACGAGATGGAGAAAAAGAACAATGAAGCCGCAGGCGATTACACGGATGTTCAAGCCCTCTATTCGGTGATAAACAATGCCAACCGGGTGGCAGATCCAAGCCAATGGAAAGCGGATCTCGAGGGGGTTTTCCAAACAGATATTTTCCTGAAGTGGCTGGCAGCCAATACGGTTATACAGAATTGGGATACCTATGGAAGAATGACGCACAACTATTACCTGTATAACAATCCTGTAGGGAACCAGTTGACCTGGATCCCGTGGGACAACAACGAAGCATTGCAGGAGGGAAAGATGGGTAGCGCCCTGAGTCTCTCATTGGATGAAGTGAGCAGCAACTGGCCATTGATACGCTACCTGCTGGATGACGCGACCTACAATCAGAAATACAGGGAATACATGCTACAGTTCATTCAGGAGGTTTTTATCCCGAACGAAATGATCACACGCTACAACACCTATTCTTCCCTGTTACAGGATGCAGCTTATGCAGAAGCTTCCCCCTATACATTTCTCCATTCTGATGCTGATTTTGGCCAGGCTATCGAGGCTCTGAAAACGCATGTCCAGCAGCGGAACGATGCTGTGCAAGCGTACCTGAATCAAAAATAGAAGGTCATGGGGTGATTCCTTGCTTCTTTCAGGTTTCATAAGATTTCCTTGTTAATTTTGGTGTCTGAAACCGCCAGAAGAAACATATTTAACTAGTTGATGAAACTTCCTCATCTTATTCCGACTCTTTTAATTTTGGCTTTTTTCCCCCTCCTGCTGATGTCGCAGTCCCGCTATCCGGGTGTTGTTTCGGGCAGGATTCTGGATGCGCATACCCAACACCCTGTTGAGTATGCCAATGTCCTTCTGATGGATACGGTCTCCGGCAAGCTTGTGACAGGAAATGTGACCGACAGCAACGGTATTTTTCGCCTCGACAATGTCCCGTTTGGATCCTATTCACTGGAGTACAGCTTTATAGGTTATGGGAAAAACCGAAAGGGTCTGGTCACGTTAAGCCGTAAAAATGCATCTGTCGATCTGGGGGACCTTATCCTGGATCCATCGGCCTTAACCATGAACGAAGTGACGATCACAGCCGAAAAATCAATGATGATCACCAAGATCGACAGAAAGGTATTCAATGTTCAGCAAGACATCATGGCCCAAACGGGAACAGTTACCGATATACTCCAGACAATCCCTTCGGTGACGGTCGACATCGACGGTAACATCTCCCTTCGGGGATCGGGCGTCACCATCCTGATCAATGGCCGTCCTTCCGTTATGACGGGAAATGCAAATCTGGAGCAGATGCCGGCTTCCATGATCGAACGAATCGAAGTGATCACAAACCCCTCTGCAAAATATAAACCTGATGGCACCGGAGGGATCATCAACATCATCCTGAAGAAGGAACGCAAGAGGGGTTTCAACGGCATCCTGGGGGCTAATGCCGGGAATAACAGCCGATTCAACACCAATATCCAGCTGAATTACAATCCCGGGAAGGTAAATATTTTCGGCAGCTATGGATTCAGGCAGGACTACAGGGGATATACCGGTGACCTATATTCCCAGACGATAGATACCGCTACTTCTCAATCAACCTACCTTGAACAAAATTCACAAGGGACTTCCTGGAGGAAATCACATCTTGCGCAACTTGGTCTGGATTGGAATATCAGTGAAAAGGATATAGCCGGAGTGGCTGGAACCTACAATTTCAGGACATCAACATGGCGCTATTCCACCTGGAACAAATACAGTGATACGTTTAAGGTGATGACGGAGGAGTTTACACGGGATCTTGACAGACAAGAGAGCGAACAAAGCTATGGTGTGACTGGTTACTATGAGCATACGTTCAATGAAGAGGAGGAACACATCCTTGCTTTTGACTTTGAATACCAGAGAGATGTAGAAGATGGTAAAAGCATGTGGACCAATAACTATGCTTTTCCCACATATCCCCAGGAGAAAGATTATGCCACGACAATCAGCAAGGATGATGAACTGGATGTGAACCTTTTATACAGTCGTCCTTTATGGACAGATGCCAGTCTTGAATTGGGTTATGAAGGGACAGTTCAGATCAATGACCAGGATGAAACTGTTGAGAGTTTTGATTCAACCTCAATGATATGGATTGTCGACTCTACACAGGGGTCCAGTTTTTATGGAAATCAGACCGTTCATGCATTTTTTGCCACGGTGAGCTGGGAGTGGAAAAAATTCAGGTTCCTGGGAGGTCTTCGGGCAGAAGAGACGTTGCTTGATCTCAACTTCCGAGCCATCAGCACAACATCAAATAGTGACTATTTTGCACTCTACCCAACCATTCACATGGGAATTGTTTCGGGGAAGCACGAATGGCAGCTTAATTATAGCCGTCGGATCAACCGTCCCGATGTGGATGACCTGAATCCGGTTCCCGAATACCGTGATCCGAGGAATATCCGGGTTGGAAACCCCGACCTAAAACCGGAGGATATCCATTCGATCGAATTCGGGTACTCACTAAAGTTAAATAGCTTCACCTTCGTACCTACGCTTTTTTACCGGTATAAAGTCAACGGTTTTACCCGGGTCACCACCAGTCTGAACGATACTATCCTGGTCACCACGATAGAGAATCTTTCCACTGACCAGTCGGCCGGAATTGATCTCAGTGGCAATTGGCAGATTAAAAAGTTAGCCAGCATCAACTTTAGCGCTTCTGGCTTCTACAACCAAATCGATGCGTCAGATATCGGGTACAGCGGGTATAGGGCAGCGTTTTCATGGAATGCCAAGGTAAACGCTTCGTTTAATATTACGAAGACCACCCTCTTCCAGCTTAATGCCGATTTTCGGTCGAAGAGTCTAACCGCCCAAGGTTACCGGTTTCCAACCTGGACAGTAAACCTCGGCTTCCGGCAGGACCTCTGGAAACGGAAGGTCTCTCTCATCGCCACTGTCTCCGACCTCTTCAACTCCCGCGCATACAAAAACAGAATTGACACACCAATCCTGGTTCAGGAATCGACACGACGCAGGGATGGGCGCGTGTTTTACGTCGGTTTTGTTTTTAACTTCGGCACCAATGGAAAAAAGGAGAAAGCGCCGAAGTTTGAGTTTGATAACGGGATGGAGTAGCTGGCAGGGAGGTAGGGACTTTGGGAAGTGTGAGGGTATGGGAGTATGAGGGTATGAGGGTCTGAGGGTGTGAAGGTGACAAAGATATGAGATTTTCATATTACACTTTCATGGTCAGAGGCACAATTTCTTCATTGGCTAAATGTTATTACAAGCAAAAAAAGCACAATAAAAGCATAAATAAGGTGTACTTATTGCACGTTATTTATATTTTCATTATCTTTGTACAAATTGCAAATCATGGAATTTGATTTTGATGCCGGTAAGAATCAACTTAATAAACAGAAACACGGGATTGATTTTTTTGAGGCTCAGCAATTATGGGAAGATCCTTACAGGTTGGTTATACCGGCAAGGAGCCTTGATGAAGAACGATGGGTTATCATTGGGAAGATAGAAGCAAATTACTGGTCTGCAATATATACGATCAGGAACAACGTTATCAGAATAATTTCTGTAAGAAAAGCCAGAGACAATGAAAAAGAATTATATAAAAGCTGAAGATCTGGATAGCAAATTTGAAGATGGAGAAGATATTAGTCAATATCTGGATCTCAGGAGAGCACAACGTTCAGGATTGGACCAGCGTAGGATCAGTGTTGATTTTCCTTCCTGGATGGTTTGGGAACTTGATCGGGAAGCCAAGCGATTGGGAGTAACCAGGCAATCAATCATCAAATTCTGGATTTCAGAAAGGTTGGGGATTTCGGAAATTTGATACCGGTAAAATCGGCCCTTCTCCCTCGTCCTTCCAGTCCTCCTACTTATTAATGTAAATCCCGCTTCCACCTCCTCCAAACTTGTTTAGTCTGAATTTCAGGGCAAGTATCACATACCGTCCGATGGTGTTGGAGTGGGTTTCGCGCAGGTAATTCTGCTCGCTGACACGCTGGATGCCTGTATTACGGTTGAGCAGGTCTGAACCTGATAACGTTAGCATTGCGCGGTTGTTCTTCAGGAAGTAGAAGTTGATCTCAGCACGCAGGAGTGGAACACTAACGGCATCATTGAAGCTTTGGGCATTATAGTTGGTTACGTCGGCTCCTACCAGAAAATGCCATCGGTCATTTGGAGTGAACCGGATCTCTCCAAAATAGACCAGGTTGAAATAATCGGTGTTCAGCGATTCCTGCACCGTATACCGGGCGTTGGTCAGGTCGAACTCCACGCCGGCACTAACATCCCACTTCTCTTTTCTGCGGTTGTCGACACTGAACCGGATCGAATGATTCCAGTTGGTGTTGACATTTTCCTGGCTATCGATCAGGGTAATTGACTGGTTCCAGCTTTCCCGGATGCCAAGGTGAATATTCAGCCCGAGTTTTCGGATCGGTGTGGAGAAATCAGTCCTCAGTGATGCAGAATAGTCGTCGGGAACGTTGATCAGCGAAGTCATCTGTCCAAGGCTGTCGTTCACGGTTCGGGCGTAGGAGATCTTGTTGTTTGTATATGCACCATTCAGGCTGATAAAGAGGCTTGTAAATGAAAATGCATCATAGAGAAACCATTGGGCAAAGATATCGTGGCGGTATTCAGGCTTCAGGGAGCGGTTTCCCGAAAAGATATAAAGCGGGTTCCGGTTGTTGACGACAGGAAGTAGCTGGCTTGCCAGGGGTGTATTCACCGAGGATGTGTAATAGAATGTGAGACGGCTTCCGGTCTTGTACTCATACTCCCATGAGAAGGCTGGCGTCAAGAACAGAAGGTTGGACCGTAGGGTTGACGTGTCGGCCAGCGTGTTTGCCATCTGGCCCAATTCGGCCCGGGCAGTTAGGGTCAGCTGCGTTTTTTTGGTGTTCCGCTTGAAACTGAGTGCCGTCTTTATCCACTGATAGGAACGATCGAACACAGGGCTAAGCGAGTCGATCACGATGCCCGAATCACCCGGAATCCCCTGGGTACGATTGGTCCATTCATATGAACCTCCTAGCTGCAGGTCGGGTTCCAGGTAAATGTTTTTGCCGATCTTACGCAGGAAAGAGCTTCCTGCAGAGAAGTTGAACCTGTCGGCTTCGTTGTTGAGATACTGATTGTCGATAAACGGGTTGACGGATCCGAGGTATCGTGTAACATTCTCCCATTCCGACTTGCTCAGACTAGTGCTATAGGAGGCGTTGCCGGAAATTTCAAACAGCTTCCAATCGCCTCTCCCTTTGCGCATCCAGGAGCATCCAAGTGCTGAGGAAAACTGGTTCGAGCGGCCATGGGTGATCTGGTTGAGCATATTCATCAGGGTGTCGCCGGTATAGCTCACGGTACCTGAATGGGATGAGCTGCTTCCCTGGGTCAGGGCGACATTTCCAGAGAGGTTGGTGGTTTGCATGGAGTCGCTCTTATTCTTCCATCCGAAATTCAGCTTGTGGTTCCAGTCTTCAGTTTTTGAGTGACTGATCTCATCCTGGAAGAAGGAACTGCCAGGGGTAAAATTCTCCGTGTGCACTGTCTCGTCCAGACTCTTCCCCATTCCGTTTCCGAGGTAACTGACATTGAACCGGTTTTCAGGTTTTGGTTCGTGGGTATAGTTGACCCCGCCGGCACCTGACGTGACCAGTCCGTTGACAGGCTGACCGAAATCGACGGGGAGACTGTTGTCGCCGGAAATTGTAATTCGGGCCTGGTTCCCGCCACTCATCATACGCTGAAGTCCTCCGCTGAAATCGAGGTAATCCTGGAAGCTGAAGCCAAACTGGTTGATGTTGTTGATCATTCCAAGAACGGCGAACTGGTTTTTATCGGTAAACCGGTATGCTTTTGCACTGGCCTGGTAATGTGCACCGGTACCTCCGCCACCTTTGATATCGCCAAACCAGGCTTTTTTCTGATCATCCTTGAGCACAAGGTTGACCGTTTGATTCCTTTTAGCGTCGCTGATACCGGTCAGTTCGGATTGGTCCGATTTTTTGTTATAAACCTGAACCTTTTTGATAGCTCCGGCAGGAAGGTTTTTTGTGGCCACTTTGGGGTCGCTGCTGAAAAATTCCTTCCCATCAACCAGTACATTCCGTACATTTTCACCCAGGGCCTTGATATTACCTACCCGGTCCACCTCAATTCCCGGCAATTTTCGGATCAGGTCCTCTGCGACGGCATCAGGTTTGGTTCGGAATGCGGCAGCATCATATTCAATCGTATCCTGCTTGATCAGGAAGGGAATCCGGTCGGCATTGACATTCACTTCCCGTAGGTTTAGTGGAACCGGTTTCATCACCACCGGTTCCATCCTGTTTCCATGAACCAGGGGCAAAGTTACCTCCCGCCAGAAGACCTGATGGCCCAGGTAGCCAACCTGCATCAGATACTCTCCCGGAGATGTTTTCTTTATCTCGAAATGGCCTTCTGTGTTGGTGATCCCATAAAATGCCAGGGTAGAGTCGGAGGGATAGAGCAACGTAACTGTAGCAAATCCAAGTGGATCGCCCGATTCATTGTAAACATCTCCCTGGATCATCGATTCCTGGGCCAGAACGAAGATTGGAAAAAGAGTCGTAAGGATTAGAAACAGAGTGAAAACATAATTTTTTGATGTTTGACAAGACTGGCAGGTGGGATACATGACGTTACACTTTACACGTTGAACTGAATGAATAGTCTATTGTTGAATTTTGATAACGACTCCGCCGCCACTTCCATACTGCTGCTCCATCTCTTTCCGCTTCTCAGCCACTATCTGGTCGTACTCTTCAGGAGAGACTTTTTTCCCACCTTTTGGCTTATCAATTAAATCCTTCCCTATCACACCTAGCTCAATGGATGTTGCTGTGATGGTTCGTCTCCCATTGTCAATATCTACGGCAAGGACAAGTCCGGGCAACCCAAGGTATTTTCCGGGTCCGGCCGGCACGGGAATCGAAGGAGCAAACCAGGCAACAGTTGTTGTACTGTCTTTTATCTGGACAGCCTCCTGGCAAGGGTATCCGAGGATCGACTTCTGGTTTCCGGTGATCTTCCATCCGGAGGCGTCAATGGTATTCTCAACTAAAAAAATACGCGACATAAAGTCTCTCTGTTCAATCGTTTTTTTATCGATCAGATCGGCAAAGAATTTATTGTCGGGCTGGATCATCTTCACCATCACCATGGCTCCTTCAGCCTCGGTAGAAATCGTTTCATCCTCCTGTTTCTCATCATTTAATTTATAGAGAGAGGCATCGGAAGTGAAATAGAGCAGCTTTTGTGATTTCTGCTCTTTTGGAAGCATATCGGCAAACTGGGACGATTCGCCCTCCAGTTTGATCTCCATTTTAGCGACCTCTTCATATGTTACCTTTCCGGAGGTGATCTCTTGTGCGGTTCCGGTGATAAATATCAGGGATCCAATCAGTGATAGCAGCATTGTTTTCATGGGTTAAATTGTTTGTTTTTGCATTATTGTTTCGGCGTCAAAAGTACAGGGAGCAGAGGTGTGATAAGGTTAACGTCCAGCTAATCAAGGTTAATTAAGGTTAACAGTCGAACCAAATTCCCAAGATTCACCTACTTTTGTGTTTTATCAACCAACTGATTTTTTATTTCGCTATCTCACTACCTCACTATTTCGCTTCTATATATGAACAATCCCAAACGCCTCTCCCTGATCCGCCTCCTGATGATCGTCAGCCAGCTGGTGCTTATCCTCTTTGTAGGTCAGTGGCTTTGGTCGGTCTATATCAAGGAGAGAAACCGCTTCGACCAGGAATTTTCCAGGAAGTTTCAGGAGTCGAGGATGACGGTTTTGGATTCCCTGCTGGTTGTGAAGGTGCTGAATCCGATGATGAAGGATAGCTCTTATCGTCGCCTGACGATGAATATTACCCTGGATTCCATGGAGGTGGATCGGGCAGGATGGCAGGGAACAACTGTTTTCCGGGATTTCAAGGGGGATAGTTGCAGGCAGGTCATTGCCATCGCCACAACCGATTCGTTACCTTTTCCACATGTAGAGGACCCAGAAAGGTATAATAAGTTTAACTCCAGTGATGCCGTTTTTTTACAGGGGATGAAGCTTATCGTAGAGCGGATTGAAGACTCATTGTCGTTGCCAGGTGGTTATATTCAGCAGTCCGTGACGATGGAGGACACGAGCCGGTTGAAAGCGATTTTTACACGGTGCATCCGGGAGGTCGACCCCTCCATCAAAATCATCTGGACGACGGATGACATCACCTGGAAAGAGGCGTCCGGGAAGCGAGGCAGATTTTATTATGATATGCCTGCCCAGGGATATTCCCTGGTGGCAACTATTCAATATCCTTTGCTAGTCATTCTTAAAGAGATTACCCCTTCTATTCTGTTTGCCATGGCATTGTTGATCCTTACGGGATTGTCCTTTGTGTTTGCCTTCCGCAGCCTGAAGAGCCAGATAGAGTTGAATCGGATTCGCAGCGATTTCATGTCGAACATCACCCATGAGCTGAAAACACCTGTTTCAACGGTCAAGGTTGCACTGGAGGCGTTGAAAAAGTTCAACACCAACAGTGATCCTGCCAAAGCGGGAGAGTATCTCCACATGGCTTCCCGTGAAATGGACCGTCTCGACCAGTTGATCAGCCAGGTACTTCAATCCTCGATGCACGATAACGGCATCCAGTTGATAGAGAAAGAGGAGGTGGATCTCATGGTGGTGGCAAGTGAAGTGATTGAGAACCTGCAGCCCAGGCTGGTGAGACAGGGAGCGCAAATTACAGTAGAAGACGTTGGAGCCCTATGCATGATCCGAGCCGACCGGCTTCATTTGCAGGGAGTCCTGATGAACCTGATTGAAAATGCACTGAATTATGGAGGAGATCAGCCGGAGATCAGGATTGCAACCACCAGGAGTGATCGGGAGATAACTTTCAGTGTAAGTGATAATGGTCCGGGGATTCCCGAAGAGTACCTTGAGAAAGTCTTCGACAAGTTTTTCCGGGTTCCCAATGGCGATCGGCACAATGTGAAGGGTTACGGTCTTGGTCTCAGCTATGCCGCTATGGTCATGAAGCTTCATGGCGGGACGATCAAGGCAGAGAACAGCAAGGAAGGAGGGGCTCGTTTCATTCTGGCATTTCCGCAATTAAAGGCATGAAGACGAAGATCCTCTATATTGAAGATGAGCCCTACCTTGGGAAGATCGTGAAGGAGACCCTTCAAAAAGAGGACTTTATTGTAGAGTGGCGTACCGATGGGGCAACAGTTCTCGGGGCTTTCGCCACATTTTCGCCCGACATCTGTGTGCTTGACATTATGCTCCCCAATGTGGATGGGTACACCTTGTGTGAGCAGATCAGAAAGCACCATCCCTCGCTTCCAATCATTTTTCTCACTGCAAAAACTGAGACAGCCGACCTGGTAAATGGATTCGAAGCCGGTGGCACTGATTATATCCGGAAGCCATTCAGTATGGAGGAGCTTATCGTACGGATTCACAATCAGCTGAAGTTGGTAGAAGGGGTGAAGAGCGATTTGGCCAGTCAGCCCGAAGAGATTATCCTGGGCAAATACCGACTTTACCCAAGGAGGTATGAATTGTGTGCACCCTCCAAGACCATCAAACTCTCCCAGCGCGATATGGAGGTGCTCAGCCTTCTGGTGGCTCACCGCAACCAAAACTTCGACCGCAAGCACCTCCTGATGAACGTTTGGGGCGACGACTCCTTCTTCAACTCCCGCACCCTGGATGTCTACATCCGTAAGCTCCGCAAATACTTCGCCGAAGATCCTTCGATTGAGATCGTTACGCTGAAAGGGAAGGGGTATTTGTTTTTGGTGCCGTAGCTGGATAACTGGATAACTAGATGGCTGGATAATTGAATCCATGGACTCACGTCATTTTAATAGACTATTTTCCTTTGATTTTAAATCCTATAGGCGGTAATGGTTCATTCTTTTTCTGATGCAGTTCATCCAATTTGCCTAAAAGATATTGAAATGCTTGATCAAGTTTTTCGTCTAATTCTTTAATCTCGTTACGGAGTTCTTCGTTTTCGTTAATAAGAGCTCGGTATTTTGCAAATGCACGCATGATTTCAATGTTTATCTGAATTGCCTTATCAGATTTAAGAACTGACGACAACATTGCGACACCCTGTTCAGTAAAAACCATCGGATTTATACTGCTGTGCTTTAACTGGCTCAACCGGTCGCAATTTGCGACCAGTTTATTTGTCTCATATTCAGTCAGTTCAAACATAAAGTCCTCGGGAAATCTTAACCTATTCCGCTTTACTTGTTCTTTCAGTCTTTTTGTCTGAACTTCATAAAGTTGAGCAAGATCCGAATCAATCATGACCTTTTTTCCTCTTATCACGAAGATCACTGTCTCATACTTGGGTTTGATTACAAGGTTTTTCATTGTTATGGGTTTTAATTTGACTACCCATAAATCAGGAAAAAGACTAAAAGGCAATACCTTTTTGACAAATTATTTTCAATTTTTTCTCCCAACTTATCCCCTATATTTGCTCATCACAACACTTATGAACCACGAATCTCCTTAACAGACCCATTATGAATCGATTATACCCATTTATTTCACGGAAAATAACCCTGATGCTGGCCGCATTGGGCATACTGCTGCTTCAGCTACAAACCTATGCCGAAGATCCTCCTCAGGATGTCGAAAAATCGAAGCGTCCCACAGTCGGCCTCGTACTCAGTGGAGGAGGAGCAAAGGGTTTTGCCTATATCGGGTTGCTAAAGGTGTTGCAGGAGACTGGCCTGCAGGTGGATTATATCGGGGGTTCCAGTATCGGGAGCATCATGGGAGGGCTCTATGCCATCGGTTATCATCCCGATTCCATTACCAAAATGATCCGGGAACAGAACTGGACTAACCTGCTCACGGACCGGATGCCCCGCAAGTATGTCGCTTACGATGAAAAGGAGTTTGGGGAAAAGACGATCCTCTCGGTACCTATCCGAAACAGGAAGATCAGTTTGGGCAATGCCTTTTACCAGGGGCAGCAGGTTGACATGCTGTTGAACCACTACTTTTCACCTTCTTATAAGACCTACTCATTCTCCGATTTTCAAACCCCATTCCTCTGTATGGGGACAGATTTGCTAACAGGTGAAGCCATTGTCCTCAATAAAGGCTATCTTCCAAAGGCTGTCAGGGCAAGCATGTCGATCCCCGGATATTTTGCCCCAACAGACTACATGGGTTATTACCTGGTAGATGGAGGCGTGGTGAACAATTATCCTGTGAAGCAGGTGAAGGAGATGGGAGCGGAGATCATCATTGGCGGAGATGTTCAGCAGGGGTTGTATACCACAAAGAAACAGCTGAATACGATCACGGCCATTCTCAACCAGATCACCTCCTTCCCGGCCATTGAGGCTAACCAGGTAGGTGATAGCCTGACAAACCTCCCTGTTCGTATCAAACTCAATTATGGCATGATGGATTTTGACGACTACGATTCGATCATAGCCGAAGGTGAACGGGTAGCCCGGGCCCATTACGATGAGATCAAAGCGCTGGCCGACTCCTTGAATGCACTGGAGTACAGACCTCTGAAAAAATATGAAACAGAGCCACTCGACTCGCTGGATTTTGGAGAGATTCTCGTCCTGGGAAATTTGCGGACACCCGCCAAATATTTCTACACGTTCTTTAAAGATATTAAGGGACATAGGATTGCAATCAAGGATCTGGAGACCATCATCAATTACATGTACGGGTCAAACTATTTCGATCGGGTCTCCTATGAAATGGATAATACCAAATCACCTCCCAACCTGATCATTGATGTTCAGGAGGCCGCTCCCGGAGTCCTCTCGGCCGGCGTTCATTTTGATAACGATTACAATGGAAGCATTATCCTGAACGGTGCTTTCCGGAATGTGCTCGGCAAGAACACCAAACTGTTTGCCAACCTTATCCTGGGGGTGAATCCACGTGTGAAGCTCCTTTACCTGCTCGGATGGAGCGGAAAGGCAGGACTTGGAATTTCCGTCGATCTTTATTCATTCAAATTCAACATCTATGATAAGTCTACCAAGACTGATCAGCTTACTTTCATCAACAACAAGGCTTCTCTCTTTTTCAATTCCATGTTTCTGAACATGTACAACATCAAAGCCGGATTCGACTACGAATATTTTCGATTCAGGCAGGACCTGCAGGTTGACACAACCATCACGAAGTACCAGAATTTCAGCAGCTACGGGACTCCATTTATTTCCATCAATGCCGATACCCGGGATGATGCCTTTTTCCCGACACGAGGATTTATTGGCACATTGAGAGCGGAATACGTGATGCCCTTGTCGGGAAACTGGGTGAAACAGATATTTACAAATTCTGCCATCATCTACCTGAATTATATCCAGAGCATTCCCCTTTCAAAGAAATTTAGCCTGAGACCCGGGATCTTTGCCGGAGGGACCCTGAAGCAATCGGATTCTCCACCTGTCCAGCATCTCTTTGCCCTGGGAGGGCTGAATAACCGGAATTATGTGGAGACCTTCCTCGATTTCACGGGAGCCCAGTATATCCAGAATTACGGAAGTTACGCTTTGATTGGGAGACTCAAGCTACAATACAACCTGTTCAAAAAGAATTATATCACACTACGAAGTGATGTCGGCGGGATTGAGGGGACTATCGATGAGTTATTTCAGTCGCGGAGTTTCCTGGTAGGCTATGGAGTAACCTACAGCTACTCCAGTTTCATTGGCCCCATTGAACTCACTCTAATGGGTTCCAATATCAATCCGGGGCCTATGCTCTTCTTGAATCTGGGTTTCTGGTTCTAGTATAGAAGCGAAATATCGAATTGGTTCTACCATGAATAATCTTACCTTTGATACCTGAAACGTTTGTTTATTCTCATGAAGCGATATGTACTGAAAATCTTCAAACGGTTCCTGAAATGGATTCTCTGGTTTCTGGGAATCATTCTGCTGATCGAACTGGTAATCTATTCCCTTGCCCCGATTTATGATTTTCAGGAACCTGAACCCTTCACAGGCGACCTTTGGTTCAATCCCTATCACGATATTGATACCTTAAATTGGCATCGGGCCAACTTTCACTTCCATACTCATCGATGGGGTGGGATCACTGCCGGGCATGGCACTGAACAGGAGTGTTATGAACAGTACAAGAAATTGGGATACACCATAACTGCACTCTCTCACTACCAGTACATCACTGAATTTCAAAAAGATTCACCTTTTTATATTCCGGTTTACGAACATGGTTTTGGTGTCAGGAAGAAGCATCAGATGCTGATCGGGGCGAAGGATGTACTTTGGTTCGACTACTCCCTTGTTCAAAATGTCAACCACAAACAGCACATCATCAACCTTCTTCGAGATGATAATGAGATCGTTACAATTGCCCATCCCGACTGGGAAGATGGATATTCCCTTGAGGATATGAAATACCTCTCCAACTACGATCTGATAGAAGTGCTTGATAACAATTGGAACTCTTTTAAACAGTGGGATGCTGCGCTTTCGGCAGGACGGCCGGTGTTCATTGAGGGCGACGATGACGGGCACGACATTTACAACCCTTATGTAGTTGGCAGGCGATGTACCTTCATCAGCTCGCCTATCAGGAATAGGGATGATCTGATCCAAAACCTCAAATCGGGGAATGCTTTTGGAGCCGATATCTACATGCGGGAACACGAGCTATTCGATGAAAAGGAGGCGCGGGCAAAAATGATCCCGAAGATTACAGATGTACGGATCCAAAATGATACTCTATGGGTTAAAACAGATACCGTAGCGATGAAGTTTACCTTTATCGGACAGGGAGGGATCCCTAAAAAAGTACAATATCTGACCGACGCTGCATGGTACAAACTCCAGCCGGAAGATACCTATATCCGCACCGAAATTGTCTTCTTCAGCCAATATTGGCACCCTGGAACGATCTTCTACCTCAACCCAGTGTTTCGTTATAATGGGGAACCTCCATCCAATAAGCTCACCGCCACTATAAACTGGGAGCGGACATGGATATTCAGGATCATGATGCTCGGCTCTCTGGCGGTCGGATTGTGGCTGATATTCCGGTATCGATGGAGAAAGCGGGATATTAAACCAATCGGTTCATGAACGAAGATCGGAATATTACCCGGGTGCTTATTGCTCTACTGGTTGTCTCCGCCATCATCAGAGGTTTTGTTGCTGGTTTTATCGAATTCGGCTACGATGAGGTCTATTACTGGACCTATGCCCTCTACCCAGGCCTCAGCCACTTTGATCATCCCCCGATGCTGGGATGGATGATCCAACTCTTTACGCTAAATCTCTGGCTCGACCATGAATTTTTCATCCGCCTGGCTGCGGTTGTCTTTGGAACCATCAATACCTGGGTTATCTTCAAGATCGGATCACTCATCAAAAACCCGCGGACAGGCCTCTATGCAGCATTTCTCTACTCAACCTCTTTTTACGCCTTTTTAATTTGCGGTATTTTCATTATGCCCGATGGGCCACAGAGTCTCTTCTGGCTGCTTACTTTGTGGTTTCTGCTTCGTTCACTTCCCGACACTACCTGCAACCGGTCCAGCAGGGGCTTTCTCTTCGTTGCTGGTATTACTGCCGGACTGGCCCTTCTTTCGAAGTATCATTCAGTTTTTCTTCTCAGCGGAGCTTTCTTTTATATCCTGCTGTATAACCGGAAATGGTTCACGATTAAAGAGACCTGGTATGCATTTGTGCTAGCTCTCCTGATCTTCCTTCCGGTGATTCTTTGGAACCTGGATAACGGTTTCATCAGCTTCACATACCATGGTGCCAGAACCTCCACGGAAGGCGAAGGATGGCTCCATCCTGAGTTTCTCTTTGTCGAACTTCTGGGCCAGTTTTTATACAACAATCCTGTAAACGTTGTCCTGATCATCATGGCATTCATTGCTATGAGTCGCGGCAGCCGTTTCCTGAAACCTGAATATACCCGTTTGATTTTATGGATCAGCCTGCCCCTTGTAGCAACCTTCCTGGTGTTTGCCCTCTTTGCCCGCACCCTGCCTCACTGGACAGGCCCTGCCTATTTCGGTTTTATCCTGATAGCAGCAGCCTGGCTGTCTGAACGAAGTAAATCGAAGTATCGATGGAAGCTTTTTCCAAAACCGATCATGGGCTCCTCAATCCTTTTGCTGACGTTACTCATCCTGGCTGTTGGCCAGATCCGCTACGGATGGATTCCCTTATCGAAATGGGGAACCAGGGATTTTACGCACGATATGTACGGATGGAAACAGTTGGGCGAGAAGTTTGCCCCCATCGCCGAATTTGACCGGGAGCTGTTACTGATTGATGCCCAGGCGCCTATTTTTACCTATCGGTGGTTTCCGGCGGCTAATTTCGATTATTATATTGCCCGGAAAACAGGAAACCGGGTGTATGCTCTAGGCACCCTTGATAGGATTCATAAATATCACTGGATCAACCAGGAGAGAGGGAATATTCCTATCGGGATGGATGTTTACTACATCACGCTTAGCGATGATTATGAGGATCCTCAGAAACTCTACGGCGACCTCTTTACGGTGATTCAGCCTTCGGATACCATTCTCATTACCCGTGGGAATGAACTGGTGAGGAAAGCATTCGTTTACAGGATGATCGGATTGAAGGAAGATATGGAGTTCGTCCCGTCTAACAAGGATGAAAAGATCAATCCTGAAGTGGAACGACTTCTTCTATTTCAGCGGCAAATCCGAACCAGTCCCGAGTGGATCAGGATTCTTCGGAAAAAGGCAGTGGAAAAGAAGGTGAGCATCGAAGTGATGATCGTGCAGGAGGCTCAGAAGATGCTGGACCGCGAAAAAGAGGTTAAACGTGATCTTAGGATGCTCGACAGCCTTCAGACCATCCTGCCAGCTATAGATACATCGCAATAAAAAACGAGTGACCAGTGAGATGGTATTATGTCATGAAATCATGAGGTCATGAAGTCATGAGGATTTACCCCCATACTCCCCTACCTCCCTACTCTCATACTTATTTCGGTCCTGTCATCTTACTGGGATCCACAATTTTATCAAAATCCTCTTCCGACAGCAGACCCAATTCCAGGGTCGCCTCTTTCAAGGTCTTATTTTCAGCATGCGCTTTTTTGGCAATCTTAGCAGCGTTTTCGTATCCGATATGTGGATTCAGCGAGGTGACAAGCATCAGTGAGTTTTGCAGGTTCCTGTTGATAGCCGGCATATTGGCTTCGATGCCAACAACACAGTTATCTGTGAACGAAACCGCTACATCCCCGATCAGGCGAGCTGATTCCAGCACATTTTTGATCATCACCGGCTTGAAAACATTGAGCTGGAAATGGCCGCTGATGCCGCCTACATTAACAGCTACATCATTGCCAAGCACCTGAGCGCAAACCATGGTCATTGCCTCGGGTTGAGTAGGATTCACCTTGCCTGGCATGATGGATGAGCCAGGTTCATTTTCAGGCAGTCTGATCTCTCCGATGCCACAACGGGGTCCGGAAGCAAGGAGACGGATGTTGCTGGCGATGTGCATCAGACTAACTGCCACTGTCTTCAGCGCACCAGAGGTCTCAACCATCGCATCGTGTGCCGACAATGATTCAAATTTATTGATCGCTGTAACAAATGGAAGGCCGGTAAGGTTGGCGATCTCTTTGGCTACCAGCACATCATACCCTTTTGGTGCGTTCAGTCCGGTACCTACAGCCGTGCCACCCAGTGCAAGCTCTGCCAGGTGTGGAAGGGTATTTTTCAGCGCGTTAATCCCGTGCTCAATCTGTGAAATATAACCAGAGAACTCCTGTCCGAGCGTCAGCGGTGTAGCATCCATGAGGTGGGTACGGCCGGTTTTGACGATATCGGCAAACTTCTTCTCCTTCTCCTTTAATGCATCCTTCAACTTCTCCAGTCCCGGGATAGTGGTCTTTACAACCATGGTATAAGCGGCGATGCTCATGGCAGTGGGAAAGGTGTCGTTGGACGATTGACTTTTATTTACATCGTCGTTTGGATGAACAGGAGATTTGCCGACGCCAAGCTGGCCACCATTCAATACATGAGACCTGTTGGAGATCACTTCATTGAGGTTCATGTTGGTTTGGGTTCCCGATCCCGTTTGCCAGATCACAAGAGGAAACTGGTCGTCCAGCTTACCTTCCAGGATTTCATCACATGCCTTCACAATCAGCCTCTTTTTCTCTTCAGGAAGAACTCCGAGTCCGGCATTCACGATTGCGGCAGCTTTTTTCAGGACGGCCATCCCGCGGATTACCTCTTTGGGCATAGATCCGGAATCTCCGATCTTGAAGTTTCCAACCGAACGTTGGGTTTGGGCTCCCCAATAGTTGTCGGCAGGAACCTCTACCTGACCCATAGTGTCAGATTCAATACGTACTTTCATGGCGTTATCTTTTATTGGTTTATCTATTGGTTTCTTAAAAACGTTTCAATGTTTTCAACCGGATCGCCTATTACGGCTTTATATTCCCGTTCCACGATCGGCCGCATGATGAGTTTTGGATTTTCAACCAGAATCCTGATCCATTCGTGATCGTTGAATTGTTTTCTTTTGAGGTTTTTCCGGTAATACTCCTCCTGTTTCCTGACGATCTCCTCCGGCTTCAGGTTTAGCTTAACCAGCAGGTTCTCAAGTCCTTTCTCGCTGAATGGATTTTTAAGATACTCCACCAATTCGTAATCAACACCTTTCTCCTGAAGATACTGAAGTCCGGCCCTCGATTTCCTGCATTTGGGATTGTGGTATATTCGGATCATACAGTTATTGTTGTCACCGGGCTTTACCCAGGGTTATTTACTTCCAAACTCCATGAGGTAGGCTTTGATGAACTCATTCAGCTCTCCGTCCATGACAGCCTGTACATTCGAGGTCTCATAATCGGTGCGGAGGTCTTTCACCATCTTGTAAGGGTGCATGACATAATTGCGGATCTGGCTGCCCCATTCAATGCGCTTCTTGCTACTCTCAATCACGGCAATTTTCTCCCGCTGCTTGCGTAACTCGATTTCGAATAACTGTGATTTAAGCATCCGTAACGCCTTCTCCCTGTTCTGTCCTTGCGACCGTGTCTCCTGGCATTCAACCACGATCCCGGTGGGTTCGTGTTTCAGCCTGACGGCCGTCTCTACTTTGTTTACGTTCTGTCCGCCCGGGCCGCTTGACCGGAATGTATCAAATGTGATCTCAGCCGGGTTGAGTTCGATCTCGATATCATCATCAATTTCCGGGTAGGCATATACCGAAGCAAACGAAGTATGACGCTTATGGTTAGCATCGAAAGGTGACAACCTTACCAGCCGGTGAACGCCGTTTTCACCTTTCAGGTATCCGTAGGCATAATCCCCTTCAAACTCGAGGGTGACCTGCTTGATTCCTGCCACGTCTCCCTCCTGGAAATCGAGCTCTTTTACAGAATAGCCATTTAGCTCGCCCCAGCGGATGTACATCCGCATCAGCATCTGGGCCCAGTCCTGGCTCTCCGTGCCACCGGCCCCTGAGTTGATCTGTACGATGGCATTCAACCGGTCTTCCTCCCCACTAAGCATATTGCGGAACTCCAGGTCCTCTATCACTTTCAGTGTCTGCTGGAAGTGGGTGTCTAAATCTTCTTCACTCCCTTCTCCTTCTTCAAAGAACTCAATAATTACCTTCAGGTCCTCTAAACTCTGCGTCGCCTTTTGGAAAGTATCCGTCCAGAACTTTTTGTTCCGGATGGCCTTCATCATTTTTTCTGCCTCTTTTGGGTTATTCCAGAACGATGCTTCCTGCGTCAGCTTTTCCTCCTCTTCGATCTCGGTAATCTTCTTGTCGATGTCAAAGGAACCTCCTCAGAGCTTCCACCCTTTGGCCTAAATCTTTAATATCTTCCTTATCAGTCATATCAGATTTTTATTTCTTGAATCATCCGGAGAACCAAGTCTATTTCAAACCCTTTCCCCACAACAAATTTGATAATTTTCTCCCGTTTATTCAATGTTTTTTTCGGATTTATTTCCCCACTCTTCTTAATGATCAAGCTTCTTATCGCATCCAGGTATGCTTCTTCAACGATCTCCTGAAGGGCTTCAGTGATAATGACTTCAGGAAGCTGCCTGGAACGTAACTCGTAACCAATACGAATCCGGCCCCATTTGCTCACACTGAATTTACCGCGCACAAAGGAGCTGGCAAAACGAAGGTCATCCACAAAACCCTCACTCCGTAACTGTTTTAGAAGCTTCTCCTGCATGCTCTTCGCAACCTTCCACCCCTCCATCTTCAACACTACGTCCCTGGTACAACGGTCCTGGTAGGAGCAGTAGCGCTCAAGCTTTTGCAGAATCGCTTCGGGAGAGTTATTAAGGTTCACGATATTCACGTTCCTTATTTCTGCTTCTCAAACACATCAACCTCCCTGAAAAACACCGGCCCATGTCCTCCACTTTCGCTCACAAACATCAGGTAGCGGAAGTTGCCGGGAGGGTCGAGGAGAATTTGGTATACCGCTTTGCCTCCGCCCCAGAGGTCGATAGGTTTAACCATCACGATAAAGGTCCAGCCTGATCTGGCCGGATTTTCTGTGAAGGAGGGATCCGGTTTGTCGGGAAATCCCCAGACAGAAAAGGACTGTGCTCCACGGGAGAGATCGAGGGATGAGAAGATATGCAGGCTGTCAATGTCGATTGTTTTCTGGAGATCCATCACCAACCGCCCTTCTCCTTCAGGGAACCAGACATCGCGAGCCGAATCGCCTGGCATCAGATCGAACATGCCATCATTGACTACAGAGACAGGGATAGGAGACCAGGGGGAACGTTCCGGATCATCAGATACGCTGCCCATGTAAGTGACGGTAACGCCATTCGGCTTCAGCACACTGGCGTAATCTTTGGCAGTTACCTTTACCGGCAATTCGTCGGCCGTTTTTCGACGTGTCATCTTCACTGAAGCTGTTGGGGACATCTCTTCCGTCACATACCTATGCTCCATATTCAGATGAAGGGCTTTCCGGCCCGTAAAGTCATCGTACAGTGGCTGAACCGGATGGATATCATCAAATGGATTGTTGGTCAGGGTCATGGCAAAGATCTTCACCGAAGGATCTTCCGGCAGTTGAACCGATCCAGTGGTGGGATCTACATCGAGCTCATACTTGTATAGATATGCATAACGGTATGGGATGTTTGCACTGTTGTTGTGAAGGTGCGGGGCAAACCAGGCCACTTCATCCCGTTTGATAAACCCGGGTTCAATATAACTCACCTGGCCATGTTTGTCCCAGATCCGTTTATCATATTGTCCGATGTTTCCCGAAAACCCCTGAATACGGATATCCTCTCTTGAATGGCCATTCCTGAACGTTGCAATGGTATCTGTTTCAGCAGAAGCCAGGATATAGAGCTTATTGAATTGACCGGTTTTCGGAATCTTGATCTTCTGGCCGTTGCAGGCAAGGGCATTCAGTTGCCAATCGGCAGTGCCACCCAGGATAAACCGGATGCCATCCACCGAAATCTCTTCAGGGAACTGCTCAGCCGGAATAGAAAGTGATGTCGAACCAAAGCTGCAGTTGGCACGATTGGAATCCGGGGAGATGACATCCTGGTCGTAATAAAAGGATACGGGAGTGGATGTAGGAGGAATCATCGTATCAGAACCTGACTCTAACGTTATGGAAAAACTCTTCAATTCAAATGCAGAGAGGGAGAAACGAAGAATCCCCTTTGCCGGAGCTAGCGCAGTTAGGGGCCTCTCCTGTCCGTCCACTTCGCTGGCTGAAACGATAGTTCCGGGCATTGAAAGTTCTACATCAGAGATAGGCTCACCGAAGAGCTCCTGTACACGGATGATTACGCTGGGGCCATTCTCCTGCAGTTTCATGGCCCGGATGGCAACCTGTGATGTGTCGAGCGAAGCGAGTGAGATCTCTTTCCCAAGGAAACCCGGATGGGATGTAGCCTGGAATGCGATCAGTGGCTGGTTAACCGCCCTGCCCTGCCACTCCGATAGCCCTTTTCTCCAGTCGCCGGCATGCCCGTAAATTCCATACGTAAAATCATGAGTGCCCCAATCCTGTGTGGCCTGATCGTGGTACTCATTTGATGTTGGAGTGTAAAGCAGTGTTAGCCGCAGTGTTGAGTCGTTTGGCATATCGGAACCGAACTTGCAATTTTCCAGGATCGTGACGCCGAAATCTCCCGAACGGTCGGTGAGATCGAACCATTCACGGGACGGGACTTCATATTTCTTCGGGTGGTTAATGGGGCGCTCAATTGTGCCAAGTCCCAGGTTATAGGTAGCCTGTCCATTGGCTGCTGTCAGCTGGAAAGATGCCTTCAGACTCACGCCCTTTGATTGCCATGCTACTTCGTTGTCGATCGTGATCCGTGTCCCGGCCTCTCCGGCAGCCAGCCTGACCCATTGGGTGAAGACTGAATTTCGGGCCTGTCGCTCAATCTTATAGGTGGCCCTTACCGGTCCGTTTTCGATCAGGGCAATCTTCGAAGGGCCCTCCAGGTATCCGATGGGTGGCTCTTCCCGATCGTTCCAGTCCATATTCCAGGCAGGCCAGTACTTGGGGTGCTCTTTCAGGAACTCCAGTTTCATGTTTCCCGAAAGGAGCTCTTTATCGAGCCTCTTATCCAGGATACTGTGGATGTCGCCGTCGGCGCTAAGTAGAATACGGTAGAAGTCGTTCTCCATACTGAGGCGTCCTGATCTTAGTCCGGTGGAGAACCAGGAAGACTGTTTAGCCGTTCTGACATCAAAACAGGCTAATCCCAGTGATGGTACATGTGCCAGAAAAAGGAGTTGAATAGTACTCTTTGTCCTTGATTTCACCTGACAAGGAACCTCAATGCCATCAGGCCCAAAAACACGTATGTAATCTGGAACACCATCGGGGTAGTCCAGTGTTGCTTCGACCACATCCTCGCGTTCAATGGAGATGGGGTTATAAACCACCAGAGGTATCCCCTCTGCCGTTGTCTCCATAGCCCGGATCACGGCGCCGGCTGAACTCTCCAGCACCGAAGCAAACAGGTTCATAGCGAGCACTTCGTCATTCCAGGCATATTCATACGCCGACGGAATGGAGGTGCCGGGCAGGATATCATGCATCTGGCAACCCAGAACCAGCCACCACGCTTCGTTGAGCCGCTCTTTCGGATAGGGAATAGCTCCAAGGCGGTTGGCCATCACTGCCAGTGGTTCAGTGGCCTGGGCCAGCAGCTCATTTTTACGGTTCCATCGCTTCATATACGACTGTGAGGTGATCGATCCCGATGAGTGTTCGGTCAGCAAAAGGTCCCCGGAATAGGATGGGAGTTTTGCTGTCTGTTCCGGTTTCAGGTCGCGAAAAAGCTGATCGCTGGCAGAGAGGTATATCTGGATTTTACTGTCGGAATGGTTCAGGCTTTCTACCGCATGTTGTACATCTTCTTCGCGCGGCGCTCCTCCAACATCCCCTACGCCATAGTAGCGGAAGTCAGCGTAAACACCGTATTTCAGGCCATTCTCCAGAACCCTTCCCGACCAGTAAGCTGAGGTGTCGAGCCGCTCCTGGATCCCACCGTTGTATGAAGTCGCATTGAGCGCAGAGAGAATACCCTTGCCATCAGGACCTATCCAGGTACCAATGGCGAATGGGATCCCGTTGGCCGACCCCCATGACAACTTCTGTGTGGAGAATCCTTTCAGTCCGCAGTGGTTCAATACGCTGGGGAAATGTGCCTGGAACCCGAAACAGTCGGGAAGCAGAAAATCCACGCTCTCTTTCCCGAACTCAGACCTGAAGTAGTTATTTCCGTAAAGGACCTGTCGGATGATCGACTCGGGTGAGGGGACATTCGGGTCACACTCATCTACAGAAGATCCCCCGACAAACCAGCGGTCGCGGATGATCCATTTTTTCAACTCCTGGTACCGCTCCGGATAGTACTCTTTCATCATCCGGTAACGGCGCGCCCCGCTGAAACTGAAAACATAGGCCGGGTATTTTTCAAAACGGTCGAAATTTTCGTCCATCGTGGCTTTCAGAAAATCGTTGATGGTCTCCTCATAGTCCCACCGCCATTCGGTATCCAGGTGAGCGTACCCAACCGTGTAAAGTACCGGAGTTCGGGAGAGGTCATAAAGTGGTTTCTGCAGAGGCTGGGAAAACCCAGGAATGGCCATTATGCAGAGAAGCACGATCCAACATAAGGTTGATCTTTTTCTCATATATAGGTAATAGGGTTATTTTCAGCAACTTATTACCCCTGCCCAAAAGGTAGAAGTTGGTGAAAATCAGGCTCCTTTCAGGGATGGGGTAAAACTGATTTTCAGCTTGACAAATATAGTGAATTCTGCAGAAATCTTTGTTTTTTCAGCCATCGTAGGAGGGAGATAGCAGAAAGTTTGCGAACTTTGCCCGGAAAATTAACTCTTTACCAAACCTTAAAAGAGAATAACGCATGAGAAATTTACTGATAGTGTTAACCCTGGTTGTAGTAGGCCTCACTTCCTGTGGCCCCAAAAACCAATATAAAATTGTCGGATCCATAACTGGAATTGATTCAGGTCTTGTTATCCTGCAAAAAAGGGCTGGAGGGGAATGGAAAGTCATTGATTCTGCCCAGCTAGTTTCCGGAAAATTTAACATTAAAGGAACGATTCAGAGTCCGGAGTTGTGGTACCTGAGTGTGAAAAACTCAAAAATCTATGTCCCATTATTTGTGGAGAATTCGGTCATCACAGTCGATATCCTTGCCGACAGTATGGAAGGAACAGCGATCAAAGGATCTCTTACTCAAGAGGCATATGAGAAGTTTCTGAAGCAGATGGAACCGATCAATGAAGAGATGAATGTGATCTATCAGGATTACAGGAGCGCTAAAGAGATTGATGACGAAGTGGCGATGGCTAAGGCCGATTCGATGTATGAGGCGGTAGAAGCCCGGCAGAAAGAACAGATACTGACCTTCGCGAGGGAGAATAACAGCTGTGTGGTGGCCCCCTACCTGATCTACCGCAACGCTTATATGTATGATCTATCTGATCTGGAAGAGGCTGTCCAGGCTATGGATACTATTCTGAATACCTCTATCTACATGCAGGAACTCACTGAGCAGGTCGCTATCCTGAAAGCAGTTCAGATCGGGCAACCCGCTCCCGGTTTCACTCAGGCCGACACGGCAGGAAACGCAATGACCCTCTCCTCTCTGAAAGGTAATGTGCTACTGATTGATTTCTGGGCTTCATGGTGTGGCCCCTGCAGGTCTGAAAATCCGAATGTTGTTGAAGCATGGAAGAAGTATCATGCAAAAGGGTTTGATATCCTTGGAGTCTCTCTCGATAAGGACCGCGACAAGTGGATCGAAGCGATCCAGGCAGATAACCTCACCTGGAATCATGTTTCGGACCTCCAGTACTGGAACAATGAAGCCTCAAATCTATATGGCGTACGCTCCATACCTTCCAACGTGCTGTTGGATCAGGAGGGGGTGATCATCGCCCGTAACCTGCGCGGCGAAGAGTTGTTGAATAAGTTGGAAGAGCTCCTTGGACCTGTGAAATAAATCTTGATTCAAATCTGAAGAGATGAAAAGAGTTACACTGATACTTTTGTTGATTGGGCCATTTTTAGGGATGGCCCAATCAACATTTACACTTCGGGGAGAGGTGGATAGCCTCCCGAACCAGAATGTTTACTTCATGAATTTCTATGGCGAAAAGAATGCTCTTCTCGATTCTGCCAGGAGTGATGGAACCGGAGCCTTCTCCTTCGTATTACCTGCTACATTGGCACCCGGTATGTATCGGATCACCTGGGGACAGGATACGTTTGTGGACCTGATCTTTAACCGGGAGGATATCCGCTTCAGCACCAATGCCACTCATCCTTCAGACAGCTTGAACATAATCGAATCAGTGGAAAACAGGATCTTTTATGATTTCATGCTTTCCGATAGGCTCAATCAGACCAAACTTGAGCTGCTCCAGCCGGTAGTAGATTATTACCCGGATCAGGACTCCTTCTACTTCAATGCAGTGGCGAACTTTGAGCGCGTTCAACATCATCAGGAGATACTCCTGGATTCACTGAAGCGTGAGTTTCCGGGTTCATACTCCGTAAAAATCTTGTCGCATTACAGTGCACCATTCATACCGGCTTCGCTAGCACCCAATACCCGATTGACATTTCTTAAACAGCACTATTTTGATAACGTAGATTTCAATGATACTGCCCTGTTGCGGTCCAATGCCTGGCCAAACAAAGCGATCTCCTATCTGGCTTTATACAGCAGCAACCGGTTCACACAGAAACAGCTGGAGACGGAATTCATCAAAGCAGTCACACTGATGCTCAGTGATGCAAGTGAAAATCCCGACGTCTTCAAGTTCCTTCTCGACTACCTGGTAAGCGGTTTTGACAAATACCATTTTGAAGATGTGATCACATACATGGCTGAGAATTTCCAGGATCCATTTGCATGTGAAGATCAGGAAAAGAAATCGGCTCTCCAGAAGAAACTGGAGACCTTTAAAAAGATTACAATTGGTCAACCTGCTCCCGACTTTGAAATTCCGGATACAAAAGCCCAACCGGTGAAACTCTCGGGGATTGACGCTGAATATACCCTACTGATCTTCTGGTCGAGCGAATGTGGTCACTGTACCGAGATGCTGCCGAAAGCAAAAGCACTTTATGAAGCGCAGAAACCAAAGCGGTATGAGATTTTGGCTGTCTCGATTGACACCAGCCGGGCAGGCTGGATAGCGGTGGTGAATGAGGAGAAGCTGAACTGGATCAATGCTTCGGAGCTAAAAGGGTTTGATAGCAAGTCGGCCGATCTTTACAATATCTATGCTACCCCAACCATGTTTCTCCTCAACCGCGACAAAAAGATCATCGCCAAACCGATAAGTTACAGGGAGTTGGAGGTGGCGTTGAGGCAACAGGGACTGCTGTAAAGCACGTTATTTTTTCGCCAGAAAAAACAGAAAGGCCGAATCGTCAATTGTTGCGGGGTAGCGGTCGGTGATCTCAATCGATTCGGGATAGCTGAACATACGAACTTCTGTGAATCCAACCTCCTTTAGTTGGCGGATCGCTTCGGCCGGTTTCACATACATGTGTTTTACCCTGAAGAGGTGAGCGGCATCACGAATGTAAATATGATCTTTTTCCTTAAGCTTCTTCACAGAGCCCAGGATCAGGTGGAGCAGGATGTTTCTGAAAATCGAATACCCCAGTTTAATCGGGTTTTTCGTCTTCTCAAGCTCAAATATAACCTCAATAGCTTGCAGGTTATGCGTAGAGAAGAAAAAATATCCGCCTGAGACAAGAACCCTGAAAATTTCTGATAATCCCTCCATCCTTTCGGAATGTGGGTTTGCATCCAGGCCATTGAAACTGAAAAGGCACAGGTTGAATGAGTTATCGGAAATATGTGGCAAGGATCTGGCGTCGGCAACCTCAAAAATTGCGTTTGGATAGGTCCCCTGGAATTTATGATTGACCAGTCTGATCATTCTTTCAGCATAATCGATTCCCCAATACTCGTTAACCAATGGGGCGAAATGCCGGGTAGTGCGTCCTCCACCGATACCAAGGTCCAGCATGCGCCATTCATGCAACTGGGCTTTAAACATATCCAGGACCATTTGTTCTCCAAGCATGAGGCCTTCTACGAAATGTTCATAATACCTTACAATGAATCGGGCGTTAAAAGCGTGTTTCCTGGCCATAGCAATTACAGGATGAAATGGTTAGATAGTTGCGACAAAGGTATTAAGAAAAAGTTGAATCAGATTTATCAAGAAACCCGATAAGCTTGTCGACTCCAACTGTTGCTCTTTCTCTTATCATTGTTAAATTCATGATGTACCGATCCGGTTCCGCATTCGGGTCGATCAGAAATTTCGGGATATTATGGGGTGCGTGATGAAGAAGTCCGGCTGCCGGGTAGACCTGCAGGGAGGTCCCGATGACCACAAGAATATCCGCTTTGCGAACGATAGAGCCAGCTATCATGATATTGGGCACCTCTTCGCCGAACCAAACGATATGAGGCCGCAACTGCGATCCTTTTTCACATAAATCTCCCAGCTTCAGCTCCCATCCGCCGAGCGTTTGAACCAGCGAAGGATCAATGGTTGACCGCACCTTCTTCAGCTCCCCATGGAGATGTAAAACTTTTGTGGATCCTGCACGTTCGTGCAGGTCGTCCACATTCTGGGTGACGATCTCCACGTCGAAATTCTTTTCCAACCTGGCAAGCGCAACGTGTGCGGCATTGGGTTCAACCTCAAAAAGCTGTTTCCGGCGCATGTTGTAGAAATCGAGAACCAGCTGAGGATCCCGTGCCCAGGCACCCGGACTGGCAACTTCTTCAATTCGGTAATTATTCCACAAACCATCGGCATCACGGAAGGTCTTAATTCCACTCTCCGCACTAATGCCGGCACCAGTGAGAACAACAAGTTTTTTCATCGGGAAATATTTATTCAAAGATCGGAAAAAAAGCCAGATGTCAGAGGTCAGAAGTTAGAACTGGAAGTGCGAAGGAAGAAGTACGAAGTATTTTTTTATTGGAGGTATAGCCTTGTGGCAGTTTTCCGATTAATTGGGAAAAAGCTATGAAACCACAAAATTTAATGGAACGGACGTTAGAATTTAGTGTCCTGATAATCAAGCTGTTCGAATCATTACAGGTCAACTTATCAGGGCAGCCTCTTCCGTAGGTGCAAATTATCGGGCTTCACGGAGGTCAAAATCTTCAAGAGACTTTATCAATAAATTAAAAATAGTTGAAGAAGAAAGTGATGAATCGTTGTACTGGCTTCAACTTCTCTATGAAAGCAAATTAGGAGATCCTATTGTTTTACAGGAATTAATTAAAGAGGCAAATGAATTGGTAGCAATCTTTGTAACCAGCATTAATACTGCCAAAGCAAATCTGGAGATCCAACGCAATGCAAAAAAATAAACTTCTAATCTCTGACTTCCAACTTCCAGCTCTAACTTCTGACCTCTGACCTCTGACTTTATTACTATCTTTGCTCCCTTCTCAAAAGTACTATCGTATGTACAACTACATCAAAGGTAAACTGACCGAGCGAAATCCGGCTTATGCCGTGGTGGAGAGCAGTGGTGTTGGATACTTCCTCAACATCTCTCTGAATACTTACTCCCGGATAGGAAAGGAGGAGGCATGCCTTCTCTATGTTCACCTGGTGGTGCGTGAAGATGCCATGATCTTATTCGGATTTGCCGACCAGGAGGAGAGAGAGCTTTTCCGGCAACTTATCAGTGTGTCGGGTGTAGGAGCAAACACAGCCCGGATGATCCTCTCATCACTCTCATCACAGGAGGTGGCCCAGGCTATTGCAATGGCAGACGTTCCTCTCTTGCAGAAGATTAAAGGGATCGGAGCCAAAACCGCGCAACGGATTGTGGTGGACCTGAAAGATAAGGTTGGTAAAGGGCTTGTATCCCAGGAAAAATTGGGTTTCCTGCACAATACTAAAAAGGATGAAGCGTTATCTGGATTAATAATACTGGGCTTCCCGAAGATGATTGCAGAAAAAACTCTGACCAGGATCATCGAAAAGGAAGGGACAGACTTAACGGTGGAAGAACTGATAAAACTGGCGCTCCAAATGCTTTAATTTGTGAGGAACTTTATTCAATTACCTACATACCGTTCTGTCTACTTACTTCTTTTACTGGTTTTCAGCTGCCTATCAGGGTTACAGGCATCAGCTGGTGAAAGTAGTATGCTTGAGACAGTAACGTTCCTGCCCGATACTACCGGGACTGATACTACGCTAACGTTCCCATTTACGCCGGAGATGGTTGATCCTTCCAATCCGGAAGTCCACCCCCTCTACTTGCAGAATCCCTCCAACATTACCACGGAGATCGTTTATGATCCCGAGACACGCCAGTATGTCAAACGTTACAAGATCGGAGATCAAACATACCAGATTCCCACCACCCTCACATTCGACGATTTCCAGGAAGAGGATATGGAGTCGATGATTCAGAGCTACTGGAAAGAGCGGGCCGAAGCCGCCAGCATCGACAACAGCGGCGGGCTGATCCCGAAGATTCACATTCCGGGGAAGGTGTTTGAAACCATCTTTGGTAACAACACCGTTGACATCCGGCCACAAGGTTCTGCGGAGATCAAGTTTGGCATTATCTCTAACAAACGCGATGACCCGGCTCTCAACACCCGTCAGCGGAGGCAGACCAATTTCGACTTCGATGAACGGATCCAGATGAACGTCATCGCCAAGATCGGAGATAAGATTGAGTTCAAGGTCAGTTACAATACAGAAGCAACGTTCGATTTTGAGAACAAACTAAAGCTGAAATACGAGGGGAAAGAGGATGAGATCATCCAGCTGATTGAAGCCGGGGATGTTAACATGCCCCTCTCAAGCACCCTCATCCGCGGAACAGAGGCCCTTTTTGGTATCAAGACAAAGTTACGGTTCGGCCGAACTACGATAACAGCGCTTTATTCACAGCAAAAGAGCGAAACCAAGAATATCACGGTAGAAGGGGCAGCCCAGAGAACAGAATTCAGCATTCGTGCGGATGAATACGAAGAGAACCGGCACTTCTTCCTCGCCCAGAATTTCCGCAACACTTACAAACAATCCCTCAGCAAGCTTCCCATCATCAGTAGCAATGTCAACATTCTGAAGATCGAGGTTTGGGTAACCAACATCGGTGCAGCGGTAACTGAGAACCGGAACATCATAGCCTTCCAGGACCTGGGTGAAAACAGCCCATACAACACGCGGAACTTCCAGGGAATTCCAGGCCGTATCTATCCCGATAATAATTCCAATACCCTCTTCAGCCGGATCATGCCAAGCCCTGCTGATACTGCTAAAGTCAGGAATATCAATCTTGTTTCTGAGTACCTCAAAGGATCTCCGTTTTTCCTCACTTCGGGGATCGATTTTGAGAAGGTGGAGAGTGCCAGAAAGTTGCTGCCTACCGAGTACTCCTTTAACCCTAAACTGGGTTTTATTTCGCTCAATACATCCTTGAATCCTGACCAGATACTGGGGGTTTCTTACCAGTACCAGCTTGTTGGTGATACGACCGTTTATCAGGTAGGGGAATTTTCTGACGGAGGGATTATTTCACCCCAGGCCCTCATCATTAAGTTGCTCAAAAGCACTGCCCTCAACACACGCATTCCTCTCTGGAAGTTGATGATGAAGAACGTCTATCCATTGGGAGCCTACCAGATCCAACCCAACGACTTTACCCTCAACATCCTCTATTCCGGGAATGCCAACGGTGTGCCAACCGCATACCTGGAAGAGACACGTGTTAAAGGGACGCCACTGATCCGCGTCCTTAACTGGGATAACCTAAACCAGCAGCTCAACCCACCTGCCGACGGATTATTTGACTTCATCGATAACGCTACTACCCAGGGAGGTACGATTCAGTCGTCGAATGGCCGTGTTTTCTTCACTGTCCTGGAGCCTTTCGGTAAAGACCTCCGCGATTCGATTTTCGATCCGGCTAACCCGAAAGGCTCGATGGAGCTTGCCGACAAGTACTGCTTCGACTCTCTCTATACGGTTACAAAAACTCTGGCAAGACAGTATCCCGACAAGAATAAGTTTGTGCTGGAAGGATTTTATAAATCTTCAACCGGATCGGAGATTTCACTGAATGCCTTAAACGTACCCCAGGGTTCTGTCCGTGTTTATGCGGGAGGTATTCTGCTGACTGAGAATGTAGATTACACCGTCGACTACACATTGGGTAGAGTCCGTATCATCAACGAAGGGATCCTGAATTCAGGCACGCCGATTAACATCTCTCTCGAAAGCAATGAATTGTTCAACATTCAGACGAAGCGGTTGATGGGTGCAAATGTGGACTTCAAGATGAACAAGAATTTCCAGATCGGAGCTACCATCATGAACCTCAATGAACGCCCGCTTACACAGAAGGTGAATTATGGTGACGAACCCATTTCCAACACGATCTGGGGGGTGAACCTGATGTATCGAAAGGAGTCACGACTGCTCACACGCCTGATCGATGCACTCCCCCTGATTTCCACCAAGGCCCCCTCGAATATTGCCATTGATGCGGAGTTTGCCCACTTCATCCCGGGCCATTCCAAAGCAATCGGCAAGGCTGGAACCACCTATATCGATGATTTCGAGGGAGCAAAGTCTACCATCGACCTGCGTAATGTAGGAACCTGGTTTATGGCCAGTACGCCGCAAGGGCAGACCGATGCCACCATGTTTCCTGAAGCTGCACCCAGCACCGGCCTGGCATACGGGTATAACCGTGCCAAACTGGCCTGGTATGTGGTTGATCCGCTCTTTTACGATCGCAACTCCAGCCTGGTGCCTCCGAATGTGAACAATACCCAACTCTCCAACCAGTATGTCAGACAAATCTGGGAGTCGGAAGTCTTCCCCAACAAAGAACCGCTCAACGGTGTTCCGGTCAACCTGGCAGTGCTCAACCTGGCATATTACCCGTCGGAACGCGGAAGCAACAACTATGATGTACTTTCTACAGGCTACTCCAGAGGGATCGGCCCCGATGGTCTGCTGATCGACCCGAGCACACGATGGGGTGGTATTATGCGCCGGATTGAATCTTCTGATTTCGACGCAGCCAACATCCAGTATATCGAATTCTGGATGATGGATCCATTTGCTTACGACTCCACAAACTCTGGTGAACTCTATTTCAACCTCGGGGATATCAGTGAAGATATTTTACAGGATGGCCGGAAAAGCTTTGAAAACGGACTTCCTGTCAATGAGATCGTAACCAATGTTGATACCACCATCTGGGGAAGAGTGCCTACAATTCAGGCTCTGGTTGAAGCATTCGACAACAATCCGCTTTCACGTCCTTACCAGGATGTTGGATATGACGGCCTTGGGGATAAAGATGAGCTCTCTTTCTTTGACACAACCTACATTGTGAAGCTCAACAATGCCTTCGGTCCGGCCTCTGCAGCCTACCAGCAGGCAGCTATCGACCCTTCGGCCGATGATTACCACTACTTCAGAGGGACCGATTACGATAACGATATCAAGTATGAGAGTGTACTTGAACGGTATAAAAAATATAACAACACAGAAGGAAACTCGCCCTCAGCTGAGAGCTCACCCGAAAACTATCCAACGCTGGCTACTACCCTTCCCAACGTAGAGGATATCAATAAAGACAATACCCTTAGTGAATCCGAACGATATTACCAGTACAAAGTATTGTTGCGCCCGGATAAGATGAACCCGGGGATGAATTACATTACGAACGTCTATGAAGCGACGGATATTCCCCTTGCTGACGGATCCCGCGGTAGAGTCAAATGGTACCAGTTCAAGATCCCTATCCGGACTCCTGATAAGGTAGTTGGAGATATTCAGGGATTCACTTCGATCCGTTTCATGCGCCTCTTTTTCAAGGGATTTGAGAAAGAAGTTGTATGCCGCTTTGCCACATTGGAACTGACACGTGGCGAGTGGCGGCGATATGACTTCAGCCTCCTTGCGCCGGGAGAATACATTCCCGATGAGTACCAGAACCAGACCACTTTCGACATTAGTACGGTGAGTATTGAAGAGAATGGCAGCAAAGAGCCGATCCCATACGTGATGCCTCCCGGGATACAACGTGAGACGAACTGGGCTTCAACAAACTTCCAGCAACTGAATGAGCAGTCGATGGCAATCAACGTTTGCAACCTGGTCGACGGAGATGCTCGGGCTGCCTATAAAACGGTAGAGTTTGACTTCCGACAGTTCAAGCGGCTGAAGATGTTTGTTCATGCAGAGCAATCTATTCAGAGCCAGGACCTGAAAAATGGGGACTTGACAGTATTTGTGAGAGTGGGAAGCGACTTCACGGAGAACTTCTATGAGTATGAGATCCCCCTGGCGTTCACCCCATGGGGTACCAATGCCACCGACCCGGATGCCATTTGGCCGGAATCAAATGCATTTGACATCGACCTTGAACAGCTGGTCCAGGTAAAATATGAACGCATCATCGAGATGCGAAAGCCAGGAAGCACACTGACTCTTTCAATGCCCTATTCGCATTATGACGGGAAGAATAAGGTCTCTGTGGTGGGCTCTCCAACCATTAGCGATGTGCGGGCTATCATGATCGGGATCCGGAATCCTAAGAAGACCACCAACTCCCAGGATGATGACGGGCAGGCAAAATGTGCTGAGATCTGGGTGGATGAGTTGCGGCTCAGTGACTTCAACAAAAAGGGGGGATGGGCAGCTATTGCCCGTGTAGCGGCCGACCTGGCCGACCTGGGGCGGGTACAACTTACAGGGAGCTACAGCAGCGCCGGGTTTGGATCCATTGAACAGAAAACCACAGAACGTCAAATGGAGTCCAGGATGTTGCTGGGATTTGACACCGATATCGAACTCGGAAAGTTTTTCCCTGAACGTACCGGCATCCGGATCCCGATGCATTTTGACTACTCGCTGCAAAAGATAACCCCGTTATATGATCCGCTCAACCCCGACCTCTACCTCAATACGGTAATCGATGCAATGGATACCAAGTACGCCAAAGACTCAGTACGTACCCTGGCGATAGATTATACTGAACGGAGGAATTTCAACCTGATGAACGTCAGGAAAGACCGGACGACGGATAAGAAAGTAAGGCCTTACGATATCGAGAACTTCAACGTGAGCTACGCCTATTCGGAGATCTATCATAGGAATGCAGATATTGAGTATGAATTGCGAAAACGGTACTCCGGAGGGTTGGGATACAACCTCTCGCTTTCTCCTAAGAGTGTCAAGCCATTCGACAAATCAAAATTCCTCACCCGGAACAAGATGTTTCAGATGATCAAGGACTTCAATTTCTATTATATTCCAAAGAATTTCTCCTTCCGGACTGACATGACCCGAGTATATGATCAACGGAAGTTCAGGAATAAGAGCAGGGGGATCGTTCCGATGGAGACATTTTATATTAAACAATGGGATTGGACCCGGCTTTATGACCTGAAATACGACTTCAGTAAGTCGTTGCGTTTTTCCTGGTCGGCTAATGCCAGCTCGTTCATCAATGAGCCTCCCGGAAAAATTGACAAATCTTCCCGTGATGCGATCTGGAATGAGATCTTTTCGATCGGGACAATGAACAATTATAACCAGCAGGCCACCATCACCTGGGAGGTCCCTTTCTCCAAAATCCCTTTGCTGAACTGGATCAATCTTACAGCAGGGTATCAGTCTGGCTACCGCTGGTCGGCCAGCCCGGTCTCAGTACAGGCACAGCTTGGGAATATGATCGAAAATAATGCGACATATGCCCTCAATGGTGGAGTGAACCTGGTTAATCTCTACAACAAACTTCCATACCTGAAAAAGATCAACGCGGGGAAGAATAAACCACTGGATCAGCGCTCTATGTTGCCTGGGCAACCAAGAGGGAAGGATGTAAGACAGGCACAGGCAAATGTTCCCGACAGCCTTAAGCTCGAGAAGCCTAAATTTAACGTAGGGAAATTCATTGTTGAAGGGTTTCTGAGGATCCTGATGGGCGTACGAAATGCCAAGTTCCAATATACTCAGGGTCATGGGATTATGCTTCCAGGGTTTACGCCTCAACCCGACTTCATGGGAATCAATCTTAATCAGAATGCGCCCGGGCTGGGATTTGTATTCGGGCAGCAAAAAGATATCCGGCCAAAAGCTGTGGAGCGTGGCTGGATGACAATGGATACCCTCATGAACTCGGCCTACAACGTCAAGTTCAATGAAAACCTGAATATCTCCGCAAGCGTTGAACCTCTCCGGGATTTTCGGATTGAACTGACTGTCAACAAGCAACAGGGAACGTATCGGCAGGAGTATTTTAAAGCCGACCGCAATGGGAATTTTAACTCATACTCACCGCAACTCAACGGAAGCTATTCCATGTCGTATATCATCATCGGAACTTCTTTTACCAAGGAGGGGGATGAAGATATATCCATTCTTTTTGAGAACCTGAAAACATCGCGCCTGCTGATTGCTCAGCGGTATGCCCAGGAGAATCCATGGTCAACAGGGGTCGACTCCCTTGGGTACCCGGTTGGTTACGGACCCAATAATCAGGAGGTCCTTGCCGTGGCATTCCTTGCAGCCTATAAGGGACAGGATCCGGCGAAGATTGGGCTGACTGGGTTCCCAAAGATCCCATTACCGAACTGGAGGATTACGTATGACGGACTTTCCAAAATGAAAATCTTCCGCAGAATACTCAGGAATCTGACTCTTTCACACGCCTACATTGCTACCTATTCGGTAGGTGGATATGTTTCTAACATCCAGTACGAAGAACGTAACGGATTCCCTGTTGCTGTTAATGCATCAGGAAACTTCATTCCAAAACGGGAGATGAATGTTGTTACCATTACTGAACAGTTTAGTCCTCTGATCCGGTTTGACATGGGATGGGTCAACAGCCTTATCACGACCTTCGAGATCCGGAAATCGAGAAACCTGAGTTTCAGCTTTGTTAATAATCAGCTGACTGAGATCAAGAGTACTGAGTATATTGCTGGTATCGGGTATCGATTCAAAAACATCCGGTTGAACTTCTCCGGGCTCTTTGGAGGCGGAAGAAAGTCGCGTACTACGAGCGACCTGAACCTGAAGCTTGACTTTTCTCTGCGCCAAAACAAAACCGTTCTCCGGCGGGTGGATGAAGATATTACCCAGGTGTCGAGTGGACAACAACGTGTTGCCATCAACTTTTCTGCTGATTATAACCTTAGCGCCCGATTCAATATCCGCTTTTATTTCGACAAAGATATCATGTCGCCATACGTTTCGAATCAGTACCGTACCTCTAATACACAGGGTGGGTTAGCCCTTCGGTTTACGCTTTCACAATAATGAAAAAAAGATTATTTTTACCAAAATATTAAAACATAAAAATCCATGAATGTTCCTGACAACCTGAAGTACACAAAAGACCATGAATGGCTGAAGATCGACGGCGAATTTGCCTTTATTGGGATTACTGACTATGCCCAGCATGAACTTGGCGATATCGTATTTATTGAAGTCGAAACTGTTGGAGAGACTCTTGCCAAAGAAGAGTCTTTCGGCACCATTGAAGCTGTAAAGACTGTATCCGATATGTTCATGCCAGTGGGTGGGGAGGTGCTTGAATTAAATGAGGAACTTTCAGCTAAGCCGGAAATCATCAACCAGGACCCATATGATCAGGGATGGGTTGTGCGAATCAAGGTTTCTGATCCTGCAGAATTGGAAACGCTATTGGATCCTGCTCAATACAAAGAGCTCATCCAGGGTTAGCCCTGCATTCTTCACCAACCACATGACACTATTCCTGCGAAATACCCGGTGGGCCATTTTGTGGGGAGTATTCATTTTTATCCTCACCGGATTACCTGGTACGGTTTTACCTAAACTTCCCTCTTATCTTGATCTTTTTCAACCGGATAAGCTGGCACATCTCATTGTCTTTGCCGTCTTTTATTTCCTGCTGATCAGAAGCTTTCGAACACCCGGCACGCCTTCCGGCGTAACCAGAAATCCGGTGCTTTTCGCTTTTCTCATCTGTGGATTCGTTGCAGCATCCACTGAACTACTCCAGGCGTTTGTCATCCCCATGCGAACAGCCTCCATCTGGGATTTCGTTGCGAACATGATCGGGTGCTTTGTAGGGTGGGGAGTTGGAAGGATGTGGGACGTGAGACATAGGACGTGAGACGTGAGATGTGTTGAGATGTCAGTAGGCAGTAGGCAGTTTGCGGGAGTAGGGGCAGGTTCTGAACCTGCCCCTACATCACCATCCCTCCGCTTGTCCGCCTATCCGCAAAAAAATCAAACACTACTTTCCCCTTTGCTTTGCCGATGACCTCCTGAATTTCCTCCAGCCTTGCTTCGCGGATGCGTTTTACCGACTTGAATTTCCAGAGGAGCTGTTGCGTAGTTGAATAACCGATTCCCGGAATATCAGTCAGGACCGATTTCACTGTCCCCTTTTCCCTGCGTTTTCGGTGATGGGTGATCCCGAACCTGTGAGCCTCATCCCGCATCTGTTGGATAATGCGTAGCGTTTCGGATTTCTTGTCGAGGTACATGGGGAGGGAATCATTGGGGTAGTAAATCTCTTCCAGCTTCTTGGCAATGCCAATCACAGTCATCTTCCCGGTAAGATTTAATTTTTTCAGACTGGAAAGGGCCGCACTGAGCTGACCTTTCCCACCATCAACCACGACTAATTGAGGAAGACTTTTCTTTTCTTCCAAAAGCCGCTTGTAGCGCCTGTATATGATCTCCGCCATCGACGCATAATCATTGGATCCTTCAACGCTCTTGATGTTGAAATGACGGTATTCACTTTTATCCGGCTTTGCCTTTTTAAAACAGACCATTGCTGCTACAGGAAAATCACCCTGGATATTGGAATTGTCAAAGCATTCGATGTGTTCGGGCAGCTCAGTCATCCGCAAATCTTTCATCATGGTCTCCATCACCCGCCTGCTTTTGTGCTCCGGATCAACCAGTTCCTTCTGTTTCTCTTTTTCCAGCTGAAAATAGCGCACGTTTCGTTGTGATAACTCAAGCAATTTTTTCTTGTCGCCAATCTTTGGAATAGTAAAGGTAACTTGCGAAAGTTCATACCCTGGATCAAACGGTACGATGATTTCAGGTGAGATACTTTCAAATCGCTCTCTGACCTCCGTGATAGCGATAGGCAGCAGCTCTTCATCCGGTTCATCGAGCTTTTTCTGGATCTCTACGGTATGTACCTGGATGATGGCGCCGTTCATTATCTTCATGAAATTAACATATGCAGTCGTCACATCCGAAGTGATCGAAAAGACATCTACATCATTGATAGTTGGATTGACTATGGTGGATTTGCTCTGGTACTTCTCCAGAGCCAGGTACTTCTCTTTCACCAGATGAGCTTTCTCAAATTCCTCCCTCTCCGAATAATTCATCATCAGCTCTTTCAATTGCCGGGCAACGGAATTAACATTTCCTTTGATGATATCCCTGATGCTTTGGATAGCGTTGTTATAATCTTCCTCAACCTGCAGTCCGACACAGGGACCTTTGCAATTCCCTAAGTGATATTCGAGGCACACCTTGAATTTTCCTGCACGGATGTTTTTATCCGTCAATTTAAGGTTGCAGTTTCGTAGTGGATAGAGCTGACGGGTTAGCTCCAGAAGGGTATGCATCAGTCGTACATTGGCATAAGGACCGAAATACTGGGATCCATCGCGGATGGGATTCCGTGTGTGAAACAAACGAGGGAAAGGTTCATTCTTGATACAGATCCAAGGAAAGGTCTTATCGTCCTTGAGGGCCACATTATACCTGGGCCGGTATTTTTTAATCAGGTTGTTCTCCAGCAGCAAAGCGTCCTGCTCTGTACTTACCACAATGAATTTGATATCGGCAATTTTACGTACGAGCATCTGTACCTTCCCACTCACAGAGTTGATCTTGGCAAAATAGGAGCTAACCCGCTTCCTCAGGTCTTTGGCTTTCCCAACGTAGATGATCTTATTTTTATCATCGAGAAATTGGTAAACGCCCGGTTTATGCGGAAGCACTTTGACGATACCATCGAGATGGGAGAAAAACTGTTTGCGGGAAGAGGGCATTTGTTCAATTACGAATTATGAATTACGAATGAAGTATTAAAAATGATTGTTGGTCAATGATACGGTTTGATGACTGTGAATTTTTGATAAAAAGTTTTCCCACATGATGTGGATCCCCGTTAACAATATTATCAGCAGGAAATGTTTCATTTTGTTGGTTATTGGTCATGTAAGCATGTAGGCATGAAAAATAATTCTTAATTCGTAATTTCAGAAGGCTTGCCACCCCTGTGCCGTGATTTCCACCTCTTTCCCATCGGGGGTGATCATAAATTTCCCCAGTGAAGATTCTGTCATATGGCCAATGATGGAGATCCCTGCCACATTCTTGATTTTCTCATAATCCAGTTGCGGAATCGTAAAAAGCAGTTCATAATCTTCGCCTCCGCTCAATGCTGCAACAGTGGGAATGATTTTAAATTCCATGGCAATTTCCTTTGTCTGGGGATCGATGGGGATTTTATCTTCGTATATCCGGCATCCGGTATCCGACATCTTGCAGAGATGGAGAGCTTCAGAAGCTAGCCCATCTGATACATCGATCATGGAGGTGGGTTTTACGCCGATCCCTTCGAGCAATAACCTGATATCAGTTCGTGCCTCTGGCTTTAGTGTCCGACCAATCTGGTAGTCAAACCCAGTCAATTCCGGTTGCATTCCGGGGTTTGTCTGGTAGACTGTCTTCTCTCTCTCCAGCAATAAGAGGCCGATGTAAGCGGACCCGAGATCTCCCGTCACACAAAGCAGATCGCCGGGTTTGGCTCCACTGCGGTAAACGATCTCGTCTTTTTGGGCAGTGCCGATGACCGTAACAGAGATGATCAGTCCGGAAAGGCTGGAACTGGTATCACCGCCAACCAGATCAATGTGATACTTTTGGCAAGCAAGTCTGATTCCTTCATAAATCTCCTCCAGTGCTTCAGCGGAGAAGCGGCTGGAAATGGCGAGGGAGACCGTGATCTGACTGGGAATCCCATTCATGGCAGCAATATCTGAAGCATTCACTGCAACAGCTTTGTACCCCAGGTGCCGGAGAGGAGTGTAGGTCATGTCGAAATGGATTCCCTCAACCAGGAGGTCGGTCGAGATGAGGCATGCCGTAGAGACGAGGCATGCCTGGTCTCTTCGGGTACCCATGTTGATGTCAATCACAGCAGCATCATCACCCACTCCTTTGATCGTGGAAGGGTTCGTTGTTTTGAACCGCGTTGTCAACCTGTCGATCAACCTGAACTCACCCAACTCCTCCAACGAAGTCAGCTTTTCTTTCGGTTCTTCTGCTTTTTTATCTTTATTCTCGAACATCTGCTCCGATTTTTTACAAAGGTCGGAAAAATCTTGTGACAAGCTGATCCGCTATTTCGCTACATCATTATTTCGCGATATATTTGTCGTATGAATTTTCTCGAACTTGTACAAAAACGCCAGAGTTGCCGCGCCTATGATCCGGTCCGGCCGGTTGAAAAGGAGAAGATCAACCGCTGTCTCGAATCTGTCCGGTTAGCCCCGTCAGCCTGTAATGCCCAGCCATGGAAGTTCATCGTGGTAGATGAACCTGAATTGAAGGACAAAATTGCCGTTGCCGCCGACTCCAGGCTACTCGGGTTTAACCATTTTACTAAAAACTCTCCGATACTTGTCGTTGTTGTCAGAGAGTCCGCCAACCTCACCTCCAAACTGGGAACTCTCCTGAAAGATAAACCTTATCCGCTGATGGACGTTGGTATTGCCGTCGAGCATTTTTGCCTGCAGGCCACCTCTGAAGGGCTCGGGACATGCATCATAGGCTGGTTCGATGAAAAGAAAGTGAAAGAACTTCTGGGCATCCCAGCTAAAAAACGGGCAGAGCTCATTATCTCAGTGGGATACCCTACAACAGATGATCTTCGCAAGAAAATCAGGAAGCCGATAGAGGAGATCAGGTCGTACAATAGATATTTGTAGGGGCGGGTTCCAAACCCTCCCCTGCAATGAACCCGCCCCTTCTTGTTAAAATTTACCTAAAAAGGTATTAGAATACCTAATTAATTTTATCTTTGCAGTATGATTGACTGCTCCGGCAGGAGTAACGATGAAAATGTATAGATTTGTTCCAAATTGCTGATCCATGGGATCTGATAACAATAAAATCCTTGACGCCTATACAACAGGTGAATACAAATACGGTTTCTATACCGACATAGAAACGGAATATGCCCCTATTGGGTTAAATGAGGATACTGTCCGATACATCTCGGCCAGGAAAAACGAGCCGAAATTCATGCTTGAGTACCGCCTGAAGGCTTATCGTCACTGGCTAACCATGAAGATGCCAACCTGGCCTCATCTTGAGATCCCATTCATCGACTTTCAGAATATCATTTTCTATGCCGCTCCGAAGCAGAAGAAAGAGTTGAGTAGTCTGGATGAGGTAGATCCGGAACTGCTGGATACGTTCAACAAATTGGGAATCTCTTTAGAAGAGCAAAAGAAATTATCTGGCGTGGCGGTGGATGCCGTGATAGATAGTGTTTCAGTAAAGACAACATTTTCTGAAACCCTCTCCAAATACGGAATCATTTTCTGTTCCTTCAGTGAAGCCGTTAAAAATCATCCTGATCTGGTGAAGAAATATATGGGATCGGTTGTCCCCTATACAGATAATTTTTTCGCGGCACTCAATGCGGCAGTCTTCAGTGATGGTTCATTCTGCTTCATACCAAAAGGTGTCCATTGCCCGGTTGAACTTTCAACTTATTTCCGGATCAACGCTGCAAATACAGGTCAGTTTGAACGAACATTGATTGTGGCCGACGAAAGTGCCTATGTCAGTTATATGGAGGGATGCACCGCACCCCAGCGTGATGAGAACCAGTTGCATGCCGCTGTAGTGGAGATCGTTGCCATGAAAGATGCCTCGGTAAAGTACTCGACTGTTCAGAACTGGTATCCGGGAGATAAAAATGGCAAAGGAGGGATCTACAACTTCGTGACCAAACGGGGGATCTGTAAAGGAAGCAATGCCAAGATCTCCTGGACACAGGTAGAAACTGGCTCTGCCATTACCTGGAAATACCCCAGCTGTATCCTCCTGGGGGATAATTCGGTTGCGGAGTTCTATTCGGTTGCGGTGACCAACAACTACCAGCAAGCCGATACAGGCACCAAGATGCTGCACCTGGGCCGCAATACGAAGAGTACGATCATTTCCAAAGGAATCTCGGCAGGCAAAAGCAACAACTCTTACAGGGGACTGGTGAGGATCTCAAAAAATGCGATTAATTCAAGGAACTACAGTCAGTGCGACTCCCTGCTACTCGGCGACAAATGTGGGGCTCATACCTTCCCCTACATACAGACAGAAAATAAATCCTCTATCGTAGAGCATGAAGCCACTACCTCCAAAATATCGGAAGATCAGCTCTTCTACTGCCAGCAGCGGGGGATCGATACCGAAAGCGCCGTGGGCCTCATTGTAAACGGCTATGCGAAGGAGGTACTGAAACAGCTTCCCATGGAGTTTGCCGTGGAAGCACAAAAACTGCTCTCCATCAGTTTGGAGGGCTCAGTCGGATGACTCCACCCTAGCCCTCCCCTTCAAGGGGAGGGAATCAAAGGGAGAGGTCATAAAAAAAAAGTAAAGACAGGGCATGCCCTGTCTCATCAAAAGTAACCAACAATGCTACTGAAAATAACCAATCTTCACGCCTCCATCAAAGGAAAAGAGATCCTCAAAGGAATCAACCTGGAGGTAAATGAAGGAGAAGTACATGCCATCATGGGACCGAATGGGACAGGGAAATCAACCCTTGCATCGGTGATTGCCGGGCGGGATGTGTTTGACGTGACAGAGGGGGAGATCATCTACAAGACTAAAAACCTGATGACCCTTTCGGTGGAAGAGCGGGCACGGGAAGGAATCTTTATGGGTTTTCAGTATCCCGTGGAGATACCGGGGGTTAGCATCACCAACTTCATGCGTACAGCAGTGAACGAGATACGCAAATACCGTGGATTGGACCCGATGCCAGCCGGTGAGTTTCTTAAGATGATGGAGGAGAAAAAGAAGCTGGTGGAGATCACATCCAACCTCACCAACCGCAGTGTGAATGAAGGTTTCTCGGGTGGAGAAAAGAAACGCAACGAGATCTTCCAGATGGCAATGCTTGAACCTACCCTGGCTATCCTTGACGAGACCGACTCGGGCCTGGATATCGATGCCCTCAGGGTGGTAGCCAATGGTGTAAACAAACTCAGAACCCCGGAGAATGCATTTGTCGTAATCACTCATTACCAGCGGTTGCTCGAACATATCGTTCCCGATTTTGTGCATGTTCTGTTTGAAGGACGCATCGTGAAATCAGGAGGGAAAGAGTTGGCAATTGAGCTGGAAGAGAAAGGTTATGACTGGATCAAACAGCAACTTTAATGGAACCTACAGCGTTATATCCGATTACGAGAGAACGGTTGCTGGATTTCTACCAGGAGAAGCAAGAGCAGCTCATCGCCCACGACTCTCCAGCTGTTCGTGCCAACCGTGAAAAAGCGATAGCCTCATTTAAGGAACTCGGCTTCCCGGATAAAAAAATAGAGGATTGGCGGAATACCGACCTTACCGAAAGCCTTGGACTGAATTATGATTACCCCTTGCAGCCTTCCGAAGAGGATGACCTGCAAAAGGTCTTCCGTTGTAATATTCCGCACCTGGATACGGCAGTGATCGGTCAATTGAACGGCTGGTTTGTCTCGAAAGATGTTCCCCTGATGGAGCTGGGCAATGGCATCATCATCGGAAGCCTGGCTGAAGCTATGAAAAAATACCCACAACTGGTGGAACCTCACCTTGGAACCTACGCGAATGTTGACTCCAATAGCTTTGCCGCCCTCAATGCCGCTTTTACCACCGATGGCACTTTCATCTATATCCCGGATGGAGTAAAGAGTGAAAAAGCAGTGCAACTGGTCAATGTGATCCAGCACCGGGAAAATATTTTCATCCAGTCACGAAACCTGATTGTCCTCGGGGAAAAGGCCCATCTGACCGTTGTTCATTGTGATGATTCCTATGATCATCACCCCTCATTTTCTAATATTGTGACAGAGATTGTGGTGGGAGAAGGTGCTTTTCTCGACCACTATAAGTTGCAAAACCTGAATAACAGCTCCACACTGGTAAGCTCAACCTGGTTCCACATGGAGAGAGAAGCGAAGCTGGAATCTCATTACCTCTCCCTTAATGGCTCCCTGCTCCGCAATAACACCTATGTCAGGTTCAATGGTCCATTCGGGAATGCCAATATTTACGGTCTCTACTTGATGGACAAGAAGCAACACATCGATAATTACGTGTTTGTCGACCATGCTTCCCCCGATTGTGTGAGTAGTGAACTATTTAAAGGAATTCTGGATGAGCATGCAACAGGCGTATTTAACGGACATATACTGGTTCAACGGGATGCCCAGCGAACAAACGCCTCCCAGAATAATCGGAATCTTTTACTCACAGATATGGCAAAGATAAACTCCAAACCATTTCTGGAGATTTACAACGACGATGTCAAATGTTCTCATGGCTCCACAACCGGACAGCTGGATGAGAATGCCATGTTCTACCTCCGTCAACGTGGTATTGGAGAGGATAATGCCCGGATGCTGCTGATGTTCGCCTTCGCAGATGAGGTGGTGAGCAAGATCGCCATTGAACCGTTGCGTTATAGGATAGAAGATATGGTCAAGAAGCGCCTTCAGGGAGAACTCCAGATTTGTGAACAGTGTGTTCTGCATTGCAGCACGCCGGAGCATCCGATAGAGTTTAAAATAGATATGAGCAAAATATAATAAGGAAGTAGGGAAGTAGTTAGATGCTATATTGGGCTTGCGTTTTCGATGCCGCTGATTTGAGCCGCCATAAATGGCGGCTGGTGAAATGAAATTGTAAATCGTACTTCATAAATCAAAAATTCATTCGTAATTCCTTTCACCGTGTTTTCAATAGATAAAATCCGTTCCGATTTCC
>CAYUZX010000002.1:63236-64504 GCA_964449285.1 uncultured Prolixibacteraceae bacterium | reverse complement strand
TCATTCGTAATTCCTTTCACCGTGTTTTCAATAGATAAAATCCGTTCCGATTTCCCCATCTTGCAGACAAAGGTCTATAACAACCCGCTTGTCTATTTCGACAATGCCGCCACCACCCAGAAACCAAAACAGGTGATTCAGGCAATCACTGATTATTACGAAAAAGAGAACTGCAACATTCACCGGGGGGTACACTTTTTAAGTGTGAAGGCGACAGAAGCTTATGAGGATGCACGATGCGCGATACGGGATTTCATTCATGCCAGGCATTCTCATGAGATTATATTTACGCGCGGGACCACAGAAGCCATTAACCTTGTCGCTGATTCCTTTGGGAAGAAATTTATCAGTGAAGACGATGAAGTGATTACATCTGTGATGGAACATCACTCCAACTTTGTCCCTTGGCAGCAGATGTGTATGGAACGGAAAGCCACCCTGAAATTCATCCCTTTGCTGGAGGATGGATCACTCGACATCCCTGCTTTCAGGGAGTTAATCACCGAAAAAACACGACTGGTTACACTTACACACATTTCCAACGTACTAGGGACAATCAACCCGGTGAAAGAGATCATAACCCTGGCTCATCAGAATAATATTCCTGTCTTGATCGACGGGGCTCAGGGAGTTGCTCATATGACTGTTGACGTGCAGGACCTGGATGCCGATTTTTATTGTTTTAGCGGTCACAAGATGTATGCCCCAATGGGGATTGGTGTACTCTATGGGAAAGAGAAATGGCTGGAAGAGATGCCGCCCTACCAAATGGGAGGGGAGATGATCAAAGATGTCTTTTTTACGCATACTACGTTTAACGAACTTCCCTTTAAGTTTGAAGCCGGCACGCCCAATGTGGAGGGAGTGCTGGGTCTTCATGCCGCGATCCGTTACCTCCATGATACAGGGATAGATAAGATCAAAGCTTACGAGAAGGAGCTTCTCGACTATGCGACTCAACGGCTTTTGGGAATAGGAGGCCTGAAGATTTACGGAACTTCTCCCCACAAAGCCAGCCTGATCTCGTTTCTCCTGCACAACGTTCATCCTTACGATGCCGGTATGATCATCGATAAAATGGGGGTAGCAGTACGTACAGGTCATCATTGTGCTATGCCGCTGATGGAATACCTGAATATTCCAGGCACGATCCGTGCCTCTTTTGCTTTTTACAATACGAAAGAGGAGATTAACAGGTTGGTGGAAGCGGTGGAAAAGGCGAAGGAGATGCTACTTTAATTACGAATTACGAATTACGAATTACGAAT
>CAYUZX010000002.1:38883-63136 GCA_964449285.1 uncultured Prolixibacteraceae bacterium | reverse complement strand
CGAATAGCGAAATGCGAATAGCGAATAGCGAACGGCAAAATCCCGCTCTGCTTCAGGTCAATACACGGGTTTTCCTTACCGAACTCTCGCGAAAGATGCACCGGAAGGTTACCCTCGATGACATTCCGGATGAAGAGATCGAAACCTGGTCGAACGCTGGTTTCGATTGGATTTACATGCTCAGCGTATGGCAAACGGGAGAGGCGGGAAGAGGGATCTCCAGAGCAAATCCACACTGGAGAAGAGAGTTTGAAGAGACTCTCGACGATCTGGAAGAAGATGATATCATCGGTTCGGGGTTTGCAATTACCAGCTATGACGTAGCCGATTCACTGGGAGGGGCAGAAGCTCTGAAACGATTCAGGCAACGGATTGCCGGCGTCGGAATGAAGCTCATGCTCGATTTCGTTCCCAACCACATGGCCCCCGATCATCCCTGGGTGCAGGATCATCCCGATTTCTTCATCCGGGGAACTGTAGACGATATTTCACAAACTCCGGAGAACTTCAAATGGGTGCGTAGAAAACATGATGAACTGATTCTCGCTTATGGACGTGACCCTTATTTCTCGGGATGGCCCGATACAATACAGTTGAATTACGAAAATGAACACCTCCAGGAGGCGATGAAAGAACAGCTCCTTCTGGTGGCGGATCATTGCGACGGTCTCCGTTGCGACATGGCGATGTTGCTCTTACCCGATATTTTCGACCGTACATGGGGAGTTAGTATCAAGCCGTTTTGGCCCGATGCGATCCGGCGGGTGAAGGAGAACCATCCTGGCTTTGTCATGATGGGAGAAGTTTATTGGGACCTGGAGTATGAAATGCAACAACAAGGGTTTAATTTTACTTACGATAAGCGGCTTTATGACCGGTTACGAGCCAGGGAAGCCACTTCCGTTCGAGATCACCTGAAAGCTAATGTTGATTATCAGGAAAAGCTGGCAAGGTTCCTTGAGAATCATGATGAGCAGCGGGCCGCATCCATTTTTCCATGGGAAGCCCATCAGGCTGCTGCAATCCTCACGTTCCTCACACCCGGACTGAAATTCTTTCACCAGGGAGAGTGCCAGGGGAAGAGAGTAAAGGTATCCCCTCACCTTGGACGCGGTCCTGATGAGAAGCCAGACGTGATGATTGAGGCCTTTTATGCACAACTTTTCACACTTCTGAAACGGCCCGTTTTTCACGAAGGTGAATGGCAATTGGTGAAGGTGTTGCCCGCCTGGGACAACAACCCAACATGTCAGAATTTCATCGCATTCTCGTGGTGTTATCAGGATATAAAAATTCTCGCCATTGTCAACTATGCCTCTTACGAGGGCCAGGCTCTGATCAGACTTCCATTTGTGGGTATGGAAGGACAAGCATTCTATTTAAGGGAGATTTTCAATGACGAGATCTACCAACGTGATGGCACGGAACTGGTTCAGAGAGGGCTTTATGTTGACCTTCCCGGATGGGGATACCACTTATTTGAATTGCGAATTACGAATGACGAATGACGATTGATGTATTTCGTATTTATATTTCGCTTCGTTTAGCGCGTATCCCCTATCACGTATCCCGTATCGCGAATCGCGTATCGTATCGTAAAAGTTGTATATTTACACCCCAAAACGTTGCAGCCTATGACTATTCCTGAAATTGAAGCCGAAATCGTCGCCGAATTCTCCCTGTTTGACGATTGGATGGATAAATACAACTACCTCATTGACCTCGGGAAATCTCTCCCGGTAATTGACCCGAAATACAAAACAGAGCAATACCTCATTTCGGGTTGCCAGTCACAGGTATGGCTGTATGCAGAATATAGAGACGGGAAGGTTTTTTTCACAGCCGACAGCGACGCCATCATCACCAAAGGAATTGTGAACCTGCTGATCCGGGTGCTCTCAGATCAATCCCCGGAGGCTATCATCCAGGCAGAGCTCATCTTTTTGGACCAGATTGGTCTGCGCGAACACCTTTCGCCCACTCGCTCCAACGGCCTCAATTCCATGATCAGGCAAATGAAGCTTTACGCGGTGGTATTTCAGCAGAAGTATGGGAAACGGGAACAAGAGTGAATCAATGCATCAATGCAGGAATGTGATCATTTATCCAACCTGTCCAACCTGTCCGCTAGTTCACTTGTTGTTCCGGCATGATGATCCAGGCGATAATATAGGCTAGCAGTCCCATTCCACCGACGAAGAAAAATACAGCCCAAAGGACCCGTAGCAGGACAGGATCCGTGTTCAGGTATTCTCCCAACCCCCCGCAAACTCCTCCAAGAACCCTGTCTTTCTTTGATCGGTAAAGTTTTTTTACTTGCTCAGTCATTGCTTCTAATTATTGGTTTCATTTGACGAAGATAGATTATTTTAGTTACATGAAAAATCGGAATGAGAGTTCAAATTTGGTATCTTAGCTGTCATTGATTCCTGATGAACATGAATAGAAAAAAAGGAGTTTAATAATGGCTTTAGCTATTAACATTGATGAGCTGATCCATGGCCGGGTTATTGAATGGGAACGCCTGGAGTTTAAGCAGGGGTGGAACCCCGAAGCCGTTTTGCATACCTTATGTGCTTTCGCCAACGACATCAATAACTGGGGTGGGGGATATCTCATCTTAGGCATCGCCGAAAACCAGGGCAGACCAGAATTTCCACCTTGTGGACTTGATCCGGATCAGATGGACCGGATCCAGGGAGAGATTATTGGTCTCTGCCATCGCATTCAGCCAAACTACTCGCCTGTCATGCAACCTTGCCTGTTTCAGGATAAGCATATCCTGGTACTCTATGTCCCGGCAGGTGATATGCGACCCTATTCAGCTCCGGAAGGATTTGGGCAGAGGGGATTGCAAAACAGGTTTTCCTACATCAGAATCGGTTCACGTACGGTGAAGGCACAGGGTGAAAACCTGAGAAGGCTGCAGGAACTGACTGCCCGGGTTCCCTTCGATGACAGGATCCATCATCAGGCAAACCTGGATGATCTCAACCTGGGGCTGGTCAGGGATTTTTTGCAGGAGATCAAAAGCGATCTGGCGGAGGAAAGCGCCTCCCTGCCCTTTGCAAACCTCTGCAGGCAGATGAATATCGCCCGGGGCCCAGATGAGGCATTGAGGCCCGTCAATGTGGGTTTAATGTTCTTTTGCCGGGAACCCGAACGGTTCTTCCAGCGGGCCTGGATTGAGGTAGTGATCAGGAATGATGAAGCAGGAAAAGATTTTGAAGAGATATACTTCAAAGGACCATTGCATGTTCAGTTGAGAAATACCCTTAATCATATCCGGGTCAGGATCATTCGGGAGAAGATCAGGAAGGTCCCAAACAAAGCTGAGGCTCAACGGTTCTTCAATTTTCCCTACGATGCCATTGAGGAGGCATTGGCTAATGCAGTCTATCACAAAAGCTATGAACTGGCTAAGCCCATTGAGGTGCAGGTTTGGCCCGACAGGATTGATATACTGAGTTTTCCGGGACCTGTACCCCCGGTCACCGCTGCTGTGTTGGCTGAGAACAGGCGGATTGTGGCCCGCGATTACCGGAACCGGAGGGTGGGCGATTTCCTGAAAGAGTTGCACCTGACCGAAGGCCGCGGCACAGGGTTCCCTGCCATTTACAGAGCCATGGAGAAGAATGGTTCTCCTCCCCCGGTGATGGAAACAGATGATCAGTGTACCTATTTTTTAACCTCGCTTCACGTAAATGCGGACTTTAGCGACCAAGTTAGTGACCAAGTTAGTGACCAAGTTAGTGACCAAGTTAGTGACCAGGTTAGTGACCAGGTTGTTCGAATCCTGCAATATACTTTGAAAGCAAGATCAAGAGGTGAGATATTGAATATGCTTGGCCTTAGTAGCCATTTTTATAATTACAGAAGGCATATCGAACCATTGATCAACGATCATTTGATTGAGATGACAATTCCCGATAAGCCCCGAAGCCGGAGCCAACAGTATATAATAACGTTAAAAGGAAAAGCAATACTCAGAAAGTATGCAGCTCAGTAAACAACTCGTATTGTTCAGATTCATACTCAGGCAGTTTGGTTACGAAACGTTTGAAGATCTGAGGGATGAGTTCAACCGCAAAGAGGCCGGTGTCAGCTCCACAGGCTATACCCTTTTTGCAGGGTCGTTGATGGCCAATACCAACAAGCTGGTGGATGACCGGTTGATTCAGCAGTATGATGAAGCCATTCAGGGATATGAGAAGAGATTGAGAGAGAACCGGGCTGAACCATTGCTCTCCTTCAAATATTTCCAATGGTTTGCATTACTCTTTTCGGAGTTCTTTTTTGAAGCTTACAGCCAGAACCAAACGCACCTGATCAATGCACTGAATGAGTTCTTACGAGATCACAAGGACTTAAAAGAGATTGAACCCTATATCGATTCCGATTTAAAGAAGCTGGCGTACTGGATGGCAACAGGAAGCGGGAAAACCCTGCGTGAGCACCTCACCCGTGGTGAGGGTTCAATCACTTTCGAGTATTCTGCTACCTTCGGTCAAATCATTACAGGAAGCTCTCCAGACCTGCTTCAGGAATATGGGAAGTCCATCATTTTTGACTACTCCTACCGCCACTTCTATACTGACGGATATGGGAAAGACTTCGCGGTATTCAATCTGGATACCAAAAACGAATACAGTGATGAGCAGAATAAGCTGTTATTGACCGCGAGTCTTTTAGGCTTCTATGAACAATTGGAACTATTTGACAGGAACCGGGATGAATTACGCAGGTATAACATCGAAAAGCCTTTATGGATTTTTGTCGGAAGCCGGGTGATCAGCTCGACATCAAGCTCCCTGACTAGGGCCGACAAGGAAAATATCTCTGACGTCTCCCGTATTGTGAAGTTTTTCAGATATGCTTTAGCCAACCCCTCTTCTGTTCAACAACGTATAGATAATATACTTTCTGATAATTCCGGATTACGTGATGACGAAGGCAATGACATATTCATAGATCGGTTTAAATTTCTGAGAGAAGAAAGACCGAAAGCCGAAGTGATCTTTAACAAGGTATTTAATGGGATAGGAGCCATCGATGCATTTCAGATTAAACAGGCCGACGGCGAGATAGCATTAAAAACCAAAACCAGCGATCAATATTTCGCTGTTATCAATATTGGAGATGTTCCAAAATATGTTAAAACTCTGGAGGAGGATACGGAGGGAGAACTCACCATCCAGGATGACAACTTCACCAGGTCATTGTTTCACAACATTTCTGAAAAAGATTCAACCATCAATATCCTGATCGGCTCAAAAAAGTTTATCGAAGGCTGGAACTCATGGCGTGTTTCCAGCATGGGTCTCATGAATATGGGCAAAGGCGAAGGGCCTCAAATTATTCAGCTTTTTGGAAGGGGAGTCCGGTTAAAAGGGAAGAACCTCTCCCTCAAAAGGGAAGAAACAGGCACAGCCTATCCGATCAAAGCGCTGCAAACCATTTCCATTATGGGTTTGAATGCTTCTTACATGAACAGATTTCTGGAAGAGATTGAAAAAGAAGTACCACAGTTTGAAGAACGCAGAATTGAAATAAAATTCAACCGGGAAGAGCAATGGAACGGAAAGATCCTGACTTTCAGAAAGGAGACCGGCAAAGACTTCAGGAATGAACTCATTGAATTTCAATATAATCCGGAAGTAGCAAGACGAATTACCATTGATCTCAGGAACAAAATCAGCATGGCAGTAAGTGGTTTTAAAAGTCAGGTCGCTGATGAAAAAGAGTTCTATCATCAAAACTTCCTGAAAAAATTCAGCGCTTTCATTGATTTCAATGCCTTGTTCCTCGAAGCCAACCGGTATAAACTGGTCAGGGGATACCGTAATCTGATTATAAATCAGGAAACGATCTTTCAACTCATTGAGGATGACAACTTCAACTTGTTCAGCCATAAGGGGCAATTTGAACTGGAGGAGGCGATTTCAGGGAAAGTCCAGGCTATTGCTGTGACGCTTGTTCATGATTATATCAATAAGTTCTATGCCGACAAGGAGAAGGAATTCCTTTCAAAACATCTCACCTACGATATGTTGGATCATTCGGAGCATGCAGAGATGTTTCCTGCCTCTGGAAATATAGTTGTAAAGATTCCAAAAACGTATGGGTCATTTATTTCCGAACTGGAATCCTGTATCAGGCAAATCTATGAGAAAGACGATAAAACCTTGCCATCTATTCATTTCGACAGGCATCTCTATTCACCCATCGCCTCAATGGCAGACGGCAACAAATTCAAAGAGATCAAAACCATCCCTGTCAGACTGAATGAAGGAGAGAGAGACTTCCTGCAGCATTTGAAAGAGTATGTCAGGGAATCCAAAAAGTTTGAGGGCAAGGAGATATTCGTACTCCGTAATTTATCAGGAAAGGGTTTAGGGTTTTTCATGGAAAGCTCCTCTTTTTATCCTGACTTTATTGTATGGGTTATAGATGGTAACAAACAGCATATATTTTTCCTGGATCCGAAAGGAATATTGCTTGGAGAGACCCATTTCAATAATCCTAAAGTGTTATGGTGCAAAAATGTTCCTCCTGAGATAGAGAAAAAAATTCAGCAGGATTTAAACAGAGATAAAAGGGGAATTACTGTCTCGGTTTCTGCATTTATCCTCTCTGTAACCTTGTTTGGGAATGTCGGGAGGGTATGGAGTGATGGCAATGTTACAAAAGAAGATTTTGAACAGAACCACATTGTATTTATCGAAGATAATAAGGAGTATTTGAACTTGATTTTTAAAGACATATAAATTAAGATGGACCTGAAAAAATTCGGAATAGAAAATAACGTCATATCTGCTCTCCGCATGATCTTCGACCCCGAAATCCCGGTCAACATCTATGATCTTGGATTGATCTATGACCTGAAGATTGATGATGAATATAACGTGAATGTTCTGATGACACTCACAACACCCAACTGCCCTGTTGCAGAAGATATGCCAGGAATGGTCAGGAGTGAGATTCAGTTGATTGAAGGCATCGGACAGGTGAATGTCGAATTGACCTTCGAACCTCCCTGGGACATGGAAAAACTCACCGACGAAGCCAAACTCGAACTGGGAATGTTGTAAACTATGGCTATGAGTTGTCGGTTCCGTGTTCCGCGATTAATTTTCCATTTTCCATTTTAGATCTTACATATTGAATTGACTCACCGTCTGTTTCCCTCCTGACCAATTAGATTATAGTTCAATCCGATTTTCGGAAAATATTTCCGAAAAAAGCCGGGAACCTGTATTGTTTTTTCACTTTCTTTTGAGAGATTTAAAGAGAAAAAGAATATGAAGACAAATTCCCTGCTGACGGCCATTGTTTTATCACTCCTCATCCCCTTTACAGCAAATGCTCAGGACAATCCAAGAAATTCTGTGTTCTCTCCGTACAAATCCGGAGCATCTCCTCTTTTCGGGAAAGACATCGTGATCTACGATGATCCGACGGTTAACCAGGAGAATCTGGCTATTTGCACAGCATTTAACGGTTGGCTGTTTGCAGCATTAACCTATCAGAAACCAGAAGGAGTGTATGCCACTATCCTGCAATCAACAGACAATGGATTGACATGGGAGGTTAAGATGGATGAATCAGCCAATTTCACTAATAATATTATAACGAGACTATCTCTGACAACTTCTGGAGATAGTCCTTCAAATATAAAACTATATATGGGAGTGATTTTCAAAGATACCATTTATCAGATTAGCACGCCGTTTCTTGGTAGCTATAATATTGATCCGTTTTCCGGAGCAGGTGAGCTTTTAAATGATTTTTTCAACATGAGTTATGATATTGCGCTTTGCAACGATTTCCTGAATCCTGCTGCTGGCTCAAATCCAAACAGCATCGGTGTTTTATATTCAAAAAGTGGCACGAAAGATTCCATCATTTTCCGATCTTCGAGTAATGGCGGCACTTCTTTGGATAAACGTTGTATCGTCAGAGTTACCTCCAATCATGTAAACAAGGTATCACTTGCTTATGGAGTTTCGGAATCATATCCTACCGGCAGATATTTCGCTGTGTGGGAAGAAAAAGATTCTCCGTACTCGGACTACGGTCACCTTTATACAGCCCATTCAGAACCTGCATTTAACAGCTCCTTTACGCAAACCATTTGCCTGGATAGCCTGGATAACTTATTGATCAACCAGTGTAAAAATCCTTCTATCGCATGTCAGCATGGCTCATATGATAACGATAGTGCAAACATTACAACAGTGATTCTTTATGAAACCAAGAATCCAAATGATCTGAGTGATGATATCAACGGATTCTATAACCGTCAATCAGCAACATCGAACATGTTTCATTCTTTTATTCTTACTGGCCAGGAGGACAATGACCTCCAACCGGATATCTGCTTCAATTCATATGATTCAACTTTTATAGCTACATATTACAATATCTCTTCACAAAACCTTCCATTTGTAAAGAATAATGTAAACCTGGATAGTCCGGATTCATGGTCTATTGTTACTATTGGGTACAATGATGAACATACATTGCTTGCTCCTTGCCCCAAGGTGATCCTGAATTACGAGAAAGAAACGGGGGCCAACGCGTGGATTTCGGAAAGCAGCAATGGAAACGGGAAATCCTTATTTGATGCATTTTACAGCACTTATACCGGAACAGAAAACATCTATCTAGCTGGATCTAAGATAGATTTAGTTATATATCCAAACCCCTGCACATCAACAATCACTATCGAATTTTTAAATTTCAATCTTGAACATATAACCATTTCTTTTATGAACATGTTTGGACAATCATTAAAATGCATATCAAATACAGAATTTGATGCCGGTAGGCATAAAATAACTTCTGATGTGTCTGCTTATCCGGCCGGAAGCTATTTAATTTATTGCCGGGGCGATGATTTTTTCATGACAACCCAAATTAACATTATCCGATAAATAATTTAAAATATTACCTATGAAAACATCCCTCTATTTTTTTTCTTTTAACTCATTTCAGGTCATATCATTGATGTTTTGTCTTGTTCTTTTATCCCAAACCCAGGCACAAAATTTGCTTAAAAATGATCAAGTGAACCCATTAAGCAACATTTTTGAATCAGGGAATGGAAATACTTCAAAATTGGGATTAGGATTAACAACCCCGATTGCAAAATTTCATATTCAGAAGGAAATTAATGAGGAACTCATCCAAGGAGGCCTTAAGGTTGATTTGGTTCAGTATCGATTTCAACAGTTAGTGACAATTGGCTCTTTTGCATCTTGTAATAGAATCAACGATAAATATTTTGGAATCTATCAAAATGGGGCTCCTGAATGGGAAAATCATTTATATAACAGAGTTGATATAGGTTTTCTTGATCCACAAAATCAGACGAATTATATGCTAACTGTTAACGGTCAGATTGATCTGAAAGAGTCATTGCATTTTTCCCGGAATAATCAACATATTCATCGTATCGCAATTGACAATCAGAGTTCCGATGAGGATTTTGTTTTTACATTCCTCAATCCTTACATGGGTCTTTCCGAACCTCTAATTCTTGATCCGATGGTCGGCGTGATTTCTCATGGGGTTTTACAGGCCGATCGGTTCAGATTGTTGGATGGTGCCGGTGGGGAAAAGGTATTAGTCAGCGATCCGGAAGGATATGGAATCTGGACCGACGCTTCATCTGTTCATGATGACGACTGGCTGAGTAGTTATCAGCATGGCGATGGTCCTCCAAAAAATCTATATCGGGGGCCAAATTACATGAATGTAGGCATTGGTACTGATAATCCGTTGAATATGCTCCATGTTATGGGAGGAAACATTTTGATATCCCGTGATCCCGATGAGGCGCCGGGCAGTTTGAACGGCAGCATCTATTTCGGGGAGATCGTTTCAAATGATTACCCAAACGGAGAGTGGGGAATCGAATATTATATTGACGGACTGAATTTCTGGAAAGTAACATCGGCGACCAATCCCGGAGCTAATCATTGTTTGTTCCTGAAAAATGATGGAAATGTTGGAATTGGCACTGAAAACCCAGTTTCGAAATTTCAGATCAACAGGAATTTTGAAAAGTTCTCTGTGGGTTCACTCTCCACAATGACCCCGATCCAGGGGACTAGTTATCTTGGATTTAATGCAGCTCGGGATGAAAGGGATTTATGGACACTTGACCCGAACCCGGACCTATCAAAAAATGGTGGATCGGTTATCCTTTCCGACATGGACGGAAATACGCATTTCTCCTGTATTCCCAGTCTGGAAGTAGGATCGGGGTCAGAACCACAGGTAATATCCGATGAAACCATGATCAATAATATTAAAGCCACCCTTACATCCACGGGAAGATTTGGAATTGGAACAACTCAGCCGCGAGGTTATTTGAATGTCAGAAAAGATGGTGTTACAGACGCAATCATTGAATCGAACGACCCTTCTTATGCCACACTATGGACCGGAAACACCATACAACATTATGGTTTTGGCATTGATGATCATGGAGTCGGACATATATTTGCACACCTGTTATTCAGATATCCAATGATTTCATTTACAAGTTTGAATGAAGGGAAGGTTGGCATAGGAGATGTAGACATCTCAACAATCACATCTACTCATAAGCTTTTTGTAGAGAATGGAATCACCACCGAAGAGGTAACCGTGAAACTGAAAGAGGAGTGGTCTGATTATGTACTCCAACCGGAGTATGCCCTTATGCCACTGGAAAAATTGAATACTTATATAAAAGAACATCAGCATCTGCCGGAAATTCCGACCGCGGAAGAAGTTCATAAAAACGGCGTGGAACTCGGGCAGATGAATGCCCTGATTATGAAAAAGATCGAGGAGTTGACGTTATATGTTATTGAACTAAAGTCAGAACTTAATGCACTCAAATCGGCAGTTAATAATAAACCTTAAAAGAACGTGTGATGAAACCGAGAGTTACCATATTGTTCGTTGTAATCTTCTACCTTTCCCCTTTATTAACCTTTGCCCAATCCCAGGAGGAGCTTTTACTAAAATACTGGTACTATAGAGATCGCTTAAAGTACTTTGTTGTCCCTGGAGAAAAGCAAGGAGAGGGAGACATGGCTGGTATTCGGAATAGAATAGGTTCGGAATATTCAGATTATTATAACTTGGATTTTGGGCAAAATGGTGTATATACTGGATATTATCTAGGCATTTTAGCCACCGAGTACCGAATATTAAAGGATAACGGTTATGATGATCAAGCCTTAAATACAGAAAAAGAGTTAATCTATGCTCTCAGACAATATTATAATTTTTTAGATAAATGTGAGGATTGGTGGAATATGAATAAGATTGATGATGGATATTTTATAAGAACTGCAGTTCCTTTTGATTTTGGCGATCCTAATTCTGAAGCTGGAAAAACGTCTCCGGGTAACACTTTCTTCCCGAATGAACAATACCATTATGATATTTTAAATTATAAGTTAGACATTAGCAATAACGGTTGGAACTCATCTACGGTGTCTTTTAATGATCTCCCTCGGGGACATCCTGGTCCGTTTAATTACCAGATTGGTTCTGCTGTCACAAATGGGACCCCATGGCATGTCACAGGATTTCCTGAAGTGATGAGTGAAGATGAAGCTATAGGTTTATTAATGGGGTTTGCGTTAATATATCAATGTATGCCAGACGCGACACTGCCCCTACAAGAGACTAATAAAAATGCACAATTATCGGCCCAGGAATTTGCAGTGAACATTATTGATAAGATTTGGAATAATTATGACTGGAGAATTTATAATCATCCAGATCCTGCTCTATCAGATGATAATGATAATGCAAAAGATTTTGCGTATGGGTATGCTGCTGCTGCAAATTGGTTCAGTAGTGGTGCAATTCCAACTTTGCATTACTTCGTGAATGAATGGAATGAGTGTCAAGCTTGTGGGTACTGGAATTTAGTCGATGAGATTCCTACACAGATATATAATAGCAGTATGATGTGTACATTAGCTGCTATTGGAAACTCCTGGTACGGGGAAATCTTCTTTCCACCTGCTTGTCCAATACTTTTATCAAATAATACAGAATCAACTATCATTTCGAAATTTCAGAGTATGGGGATCGAAACATTTTATCTTCTTTTATACCAAGTATTACATCCTGATATTGAAATTAATAGTTCGGTATATCCACAATCTGAAACACAACTGAATGATGCTCCATTTGAAGGTCCTTATCATTATTATAATAGTATAAACTCTGGGAATGGCGGTTGGGCATATTCATACAAATGGCGTGGCACTCCTACTGAGCAAGTACAAGGAAGGGATGAAAGCGCAGGAACATATAGCGGATGCGATTATATGTTGTTCTATAATCTCTATTTACTCGCCACTTCAACAATCCCACCCGATTATCACAATTATTCATCTTATTTAGTTTCAGACAATTGGCCCATCTTAGAAGAGGATAATAATACTATTTTTGGAAATTATGAGAATCCATTATACCGTGTTGCCTTTTCAACCCTTTCGTCGGACGCACATATTCTAAGCTCAACTAGGTTTGATTATCAGCAAATCCCATTATTATCCCCAATTGAGGATGAACCGGGGAAAGCTATTTTTCTTTCTGAGACAGAAGTAAAATTACAACCTGGATTTATATGTGAAAAAGGCACGGATTTTCTTGCATCAATTTCTCCACATGTTATTTGGGAAGTGTTTTCAAATAACAATTTTTTTCTTGATAATTCTGAACAGATAGATGGATATTACACTTACTCACTCACGTATCTTCCTAAGTCAACTATAAATAAACAAGTAAACAATGATAAACCTGAACATAATTCATCTATTGATTTTTCAAATTTCCAAACTCAAGGTCAGAATTTGTTAGACACAGATTTATTTCTGGTTTTTCCTAATCCAGCTGATCAAGTTATAACAATAGTAGCCCCTGAGAGTCAATTTAACGATCTTTCATTTGTCCATCTTACTGATATTCAAAATAAATTGATATTAAAATCATCGTTTCACTCAAACACATTATCTTTGGATGTATCAAAAGTTGCTTCGGGCTTTTATACACTGACTATAGTGTCAAAACACTCAACATGTCAAAAAAGAATAATTATTCAATAACAACAGCATTACTAAGTAGTTCCCTCAGCTTATTAATAATATTCTTATGTTCTTTACCTATAATAGGTTGTAAAAAAAAGGAACGTGACCATTACACTATTGATGAAAAAGTTAAAAAGTATGGTCTTTTTCAAGAGGGAAGCTATTGGATTTATATGAACCATGCAACAAATCTCATTGATTGTGCATATATTAATCAAGCACCACGCTTTTCAATTCAGAACTTTTCCGGCCCTGAAGACCTACCCTTAATTGACCAATATCATATTTTTTTTAACAGCCCCTTGTATAATATCTTACATCTAGTTAACAACTATATATATGGATTCTATGGGGTCAGCTCATCTTGGATAATTTATATATCTGATGTCAAATTATATGAATCAAGAGACTTGGGATATTCTTGTTATACATTTGTAGATGAATATGATACATTAATAATAAATGGAATTATTTTCGAGAATGTCATTCATACAAGATATACTAATGGCTACGGAGTTGGGAGTACAGATTCATTGATAAATGACTTCTTTTTAGCCCCTGGGATTGGTATTATAAAAATGGGAAAAACATATCCACAGGGAGATACTCTCAGAAGCCTGTTGAGGTACCATGCAGTGCAGTAATAAAAAACTATCTGATTTTTTCGTATATTTGCTTAATGCATGAATGTTTTCGCTCCGTCTGATATGATCAACCTGTATATTATTGACGATGATTTTCTTATTCTGGAAGGATTCATCAGTGTTTTTAACGATGATCTTTCCGGGTTTAACGTGGCGGGAAACAGCACAATTCTGGATAACGCACTGAATGAGATTCCATCGCTCCCTGTCGACATCATTCTCCTTGATCTTCACATGAAACAGAACTCTTCTCCCGGAGAGGATTTTCAGCGTCTTAAAAAGCGCTTTCCTGCAATTCCCATTGTCATTTTAACGTATGATTATGATACCAAATGGGAAATGATCATGATGAAACTTGGCGCCAACGCCTACATCAACAAAGGAATTGAACCTGCCTCTTTGAAGGAGATCCTTCAAATGGTGGCTGAAGGAGATACCATCATTTCAAAAAAAGTGTCCCGCCTGATTGTAAGTACGGAACGACCGGCTTCGACAGTTCAACAAATTCCCGGGTATTTTGAAATTATTGAGGGAATTGCCAACGGATCTCCGCTGAAAGAAATTGCCGGCAAACTGAACCTCGAAGAATCAACCATTGGAAAAAGACTGAAATCAATCCGCGCTGCCCTGCAAGTGAAAACAAATGCTGAAATGATTTACAAATTGTTTGCTGACCCATATTGTTCTCCCGACCCTCTGACCTTCTGACCTTCAATCCCTGTTTCACTTTTTCAACTTGCATAACACCTCCAGGCCGTCCGCTTTTTTTTATACCTTTGTCTACCTAAATCCTCCGGCCCATGACCCCGGCAATAGGCCCCTTATTAGCCAACATCGACACGCCCAAAGATCTCAAGAAATTATCTGTTGAGGAGTTGCCTCAATTGTGCGAGGAGATCCGTTCAATGATTATTGATGTAATCTCGGTCAATCAGGGACACCTCGGGGCCAGTTTGGGAACTGTGGAGTTGGCCGTAGCCCTTCATTATGTGTTTGATACACCTAACGACAAGGTAATCTGGGATGTTGGACACCAGGCGTATGCACATAAAATACTTACTGGAAGGAGAGACCTCTTTCATACCATAAGGATGTACAAAGGGATCAGTGGTTTTCCCAAGATTTCGGAGAGTGAATACGATGCGTTTGGTGTTGGGCACTCCTCCACCTCCATCTCTGCCGCTCTTGGGATGGGTGTGGCTGCCAGACTCAGTGGAAATACCAACCAGCACCAGGTAGCTGTGATTGGCGATGGAGCGATGACAGGGGGTATGGCGATGGAAGCACTAAACAATGCCGGTGTGTCCAATGCAAATCTTCTGGTCATTCTTAATGATAATCAGATTGCGATCGACAAGAATGTGGGTGCAATCAAGGAATATCTGGCCGATATAGTAACCAGCCGGACTTATAACAAGCTTCGAGATAAGATCTGGTTACTCATGGGTGGAGGGACCAAATACGGGAAGAACTCCAGATCTGTTGTCAAGCAGCTGGGAAATGCGGTAAAATCCTCCATTCTCATCCGCAGCAACCTGTTTGAAGCTTTCAACTTCCGCTATTTTGGTCCGGTTGATGGGAACGATGTCATCCGCCTGGTCAAGCTGTTATCTGACCTCAAAGTGATTCATGGCCCGAAATTACTGCACTTGAGCACAATCAAGGGTAAAGGATTTGAACAGGCCGAAAAGGACCAGATCAGTTATCATGCTCCCGGTGTCTTCGACAGAAAAACAGGGGTCATTAAAGAGGATAAATGTCATGGCCAGGCCCCGAAATACCAAACTGTTTTCGGAAGGACGATTATCGAGTTGGCGGAGCAAAACCCTCGTGTTGTAGGAATCACTCCGGCTATGTCGACCGGTTGCTCCCTCAATCTCATGATGAATAAGATGCCCGACCGGGCCTTTGATGTAGGCATTGCGGAGCAACATGCCGTCACCTTTTCGGCCGGCTTGGCTACTGAAGGGTATATCCCGTTCTGTAACATCTACAGCACCTTTATGCAACGGGCTTATGATCAGCTAATCCACGATGTTGCCTTGCAGAAACTGCATGTCGTCTTCTGTCTCGACAGAGGCGGACTGGTTGGAGAAGATGGGCCAACCCATCATGGAGCTTTTGATTTGGCCTATTTGCGCTGCATTCCAAATTTGATCGTTGCATCGCCAATGAATGAAGAGGAACTTCGCAACATGATGTTTACTGCGCAACAGGATGAGATGGGGCCTTTCGCTATCCGCTACCCACGTGGAAGAGGCGTGATGCCTAAATGGAAAACTGATTTCCAGACCATGAATCTTGGAGAAGGGAGGAAGATCCGTGATGGGAAAGAGATTGCGATCCTCTCCATCGGCCATATCGGAAATGAAGTGGTCAAAACCTGTGAAGAGTTGGAGAAGGCTGGAATATCTGTCGGGCATTTTGATATGCGTTTCCTGAAGCCATTGGATGAAAACCTGTTATCTACAGTCCTGAAAAATTATCCGAAGATTATAACAGTCGAGGATGGAACCATCATTGGAGGCATGGGGAGCGCGGTGCTTGAATTCATCAATGAGAATAATTACTCTGCCAGGGTGAAACGGCTTGGGATTCCCGACCGGTTTGTCGGCCAGGGATCCCCCGAAGAACTATATAGGGAATGTGGCTTCGACGCAAAGGGAATCGAGGAGGCAGTGAAGGAGATGGTCCATTGATCCAGGAAGCTGGATCCTGGATTTCCATTTCACCAATGCACCAATGCACCAATGCACCAGGGAACAATAACACCAATGAATCATGAACAGAAAAGCAATCGTAACAGGAGCTTATGGCGCTATAGGCAAAGCCATTGTAAAAGGGATCGCGGAATATGGGATGGAGGTAATCCTGGTCGGTCGGGATGAATCGAAGTTAAACCGAACCGCTGAAGAGATCAGGAAGCTGCTGCCTGATGCTGCATTGGGATATGCTGTTGTAGACCTTTCCCTGGAGAACGAGATCCGAGGGTTCGGCGAAGCCTGGAAAGGCACCTTACAGGTACTGGTTAACAATGCAGCCACTTGTCCACGGGCACGTTCAGAGACTCCCGAAGGTATCGAAATGCAGTGGGCAACAAATGTTTTGGGTTATTACTGGATGACCCGGCACCTCTCCCCCTATATGAAAGAGCAAAAAGATGCCCGAATTGTAAATGTGGCCAGTTACTGGGCCGGCGGTTTAAACTTCAGTGATCTTGAATTTAAAACAAGATATTATAATAATGATGAAGCCTACAGGCAATCCAAGCAAGCAAATAGAATGCTTTCGGCTGGTTTTGCTTCGAGGCTGAAAGGATCTGGCATCATGGTCAATGCCTGCCATCCGGGCGACGTAATCTCAAAAGTGAGTAGTGACCTTGGATACGGAGGGAGTGAGACACCTGAACAGGGTGCAGATACACCTCTCTGGCTGGCAACATCTGTTGAGGTGGAAGGTTTGAGTGGACACTATTATGAACGTCGGGAAAAACGGCACTGCCCATTCATGAGCGATATCCAGAGTGTAGAGAAGCTGATGGATGTGTGTGAAGCTTATTGAAAGCGCCAAATTAGTAGATCACCAGTTTTTTTGAATAGATTGCCTTCTCTACGGTAACCCTCACAAGGTAGATCCCGGCCGGTAACCCTGAAATGTCCAGTGGGAGCTGGCAGCTACCAGGGCAAACGAAAAGGGAAGTGTGATTGATGATTGATCCTCGGAGATCAAAGAGATCAATAAGAATTGTACCATCCAAAGTTTTCGGGCACACAATACAGGCTTTATCCTTCGCTGGATTAGGGAAAATATGGATCTCATCAGCAAGAGCTGGAGTCTCTTCAACAGCCGTACATACATTGATATGGATATACTTCTTCTTATGTATGCTGTGCGTGTGCAAACCATCGGAAATAGTCAGGATTACATCAAAAACTCCTGAACTATGGTACTGAACCACTGGATTCTGCTCCTCCGATGTGGAAGGAGTTCCTCCAGGGAATTCCCATTGCCAGGAGGTCACATAATCGAACGAGTCATCGGTGAAATGAACGGTATGCCACTGGCAGATATGTGTTGTGTCGGCGTGGAAAAATGGGAAAGGCCCGTCAATGTTTACTTCCAGGAACTCAAGATAGCGTTTGAATAAGATCGCCTTTTGGGATGGAGGATTCCCATCAACAAGCTGTCCGAATTCCTTGAATGTTCCAATGGTTTTGTACGCTTCACCGGCATAGCCAAATTCAAGGCACTTAGGTGGATTCTCCTTACTTTTCATCAGTGAAAATCCTTCTCCTTCCGGGGTGACTTCAAAGATGGCATAGGGTGAAGACCCCAGGTAGGTGTAATCCATCCCTTCTGTCAACGTTCCATCAACTCCAGCCATGTCATAGAAATAGTAAACGTTTACCCGTTCTGTAGAAAACTTAAACATATCCTTAAGCATCCCGGCTGTACCGTAATGCCAGGAGGCATAGCTTTCCATATATACGTTACCCCCATTGTTCAGATAGTTGATCAGCAGATTGGTTTCTTCAGTTGTGAGTGTAGATGAACCGGGAAATGCTGTGCCCAAAATGATGAAGGAAACAGGATAAGTATTCATATTTTCCGGAAAGGATGTGTAGAGATCGTATCCCAGATTCAAGCTGTCCAACAGGTTGACCATCAGGGCCACGGTTGTTGTCGCAGAAGCAAAGTTGATCAGGGCTATAGGATGGGTTCCCATCGAAAGCGTACATGGATGAATGATCTCGATATCAGACCCATTGGTTATCAATAACACCAGGTTAGCCAGATGTCCGGGAGGTGTATTCCTGGCCGACCGTACCGTATAAACGGCCTTGTATATCGATTTCTGGTCCAACGTGCCGGCCGAAAGGGCTGGAGAGGAGAGAATCTCAAGAAATTCATCCCCGGTGGAGAGAGTAAGGGTTATATCCTCGGCAGGCAGGCTTCCCTTGTTGGAAAGTGTAAATACCAGGTCGGCAGTTTCTCCTGCATCGAGCAATGCGTTAACACCATCCTGCAACTCCATCCCTGTAACCTGAAGGTTGACTGCCGATACATGAAGAAAAAAGGGATGCTCCCAGCTTTTCCCATCAGAGGTCGCTACAATGCGGCAAGGCAAAGAAGTTTGGTCGGGAAGTTCGGATTGAAGGATAAAGGTAAAGGCGCCGGTCAGGACGACGGACTGACCTGATGTCACCGCTCCGACTGAAGCGACACTATCTGTAATTATCAAACCAGGCTCTTCGCAGAAAAATTTCAGCGAAACTTCGCCCAGTTGATTGGGGGTTTTATTCATAACTTCAATATCCAGGGATGCTGGCTCTCCTTGCTTAAGATGACCGGAACTGCTGGCTAGTTCGTGCCGGATAATCAACCCGGAGGAGAGTTGAAAAAGCTTTTTGGTGCTGATCCCCTGCATATCGGTTACTCTGACGGGCAGATCATAGATGGTGTTCGTATCAGCTCCGGAAATGATGAGAAGGCCTTCAGGTGATAAATTGACTGTTCCGGGTATCGAAGGAGGCATCCATGTAAACGTGTTTCCCGATTCGGCACCCAGATCAAAGATGGGAGTAACAAGTGTGTTGTATTTATCTCCCGTGGAGATACCGCTCCAGGTTACCAGGCTGTTTTGCTCCAATTGGACGGGCCCGTAACAGAAACTTACTTTCCCGTCTGGAAAAAGCGTGACACCAAACTCAATATTGGTCTGTGCCTCCTCTCCATGGTGTGATAGTTGCCATCGGAACCTCACCGAATCAGGCGATGAACTCATCCACATCCCATCACCATCTTGCTGCCGAATCACATAATCCCATGAAAATGAAGGTACAATTGCAGAAATATAGTTAAGCATGTCAGTAGCGCTGCACAAATATGGATAGGGGAGATGTTCTGCCGAAAAATGGATCATCCCATAGGCATTTACATAAACGGTATCATAGGAATTTCCGAAAAAGGGAAACGGGAAGGGCAGCGCAACAGTGGCATAAGGCTTCCCAGAGCTCTGGGGATCAACTTGCTGATCAACAAATGGGTTATATGTAGAGCCTCCTGTAATTTTTTGATAAGGCTGATGCAGATCCCAGGAGTAGGGTGGTTCTCCGCCCTGAGCTTGAAACTGTACAGAGTAGTTTCCTGAAGTGGAGAATGGAAGCAACTCCTCGTTGAGGATCACGGGGGAATTATAGTTTACAGTGCCTGTGGATGAAAGGATGGTGGTTCCGTTATTGTTAAGAATAACTTCTGTGATGCTGCAGGGAAAAACATGGGTTGTAGCATCGTAATGGATAAACGAGGCCTCATGGACAATCCCCTGGCCCGTATTCGAAGGGTCACGTTCTTCAATGATAAGGAAGAACTTGGCCGGAACTCCTGGAATAAGAAAACTCAGGAGTGGAGTTACATCTAACCCGAACTCCAGCCTCTTTTGTTCGGGCAGGGAGTCAAACCCCTGCATGTAATAGGGGCCTCCCTGATTTGTGAAAATTACAGGATTTACCAGATGATCGGGAAAATTGGCTTGCAGGTCAAGGCTCACGCCGGCCATAATGTTTAACTGATCACGCAGATTATGCTCCATGTCTATCTTCACCGTAAGTAAAGGGGAGTAGTCGGGATCTGGTTCTACTATATATACACAGTTGTTCCACACTCCCCCCTCCTCAAATGCCGAGGCCATGGCGTGATAGAGTACATAAAAATAGCCCTGGTCAGCCCACCATGTTCCATAAGAATTTGCGAGTCGGAAGCCGCCAATCTCCCAGTCGCGGGCATCTACAATGCCATCTCCATTGATGTCGATGTCATTGGTATACTGCCCATCCTGGTTCAGGTCGTATCGGATAGAGTCGTGATAACCAACAATCGTCATCCCATGGGTAGGATAGGGCTGCCAGCTGGTCATCACATACTTGCCTGCTTCCGGGGTGTTCTCAGGTAAAAAAATTGCTGCGCCGCCTGGACTGGAAGCAGTGAAACAGGCTACACCTCCTGTTGAAGATCCGTCAAGGTGATCAAAAAGGTACTGCTTCACTGCCTGAATCCCTCCGGCCGAATTGATCGGAATAGCGTAAACATTCCTGATCCGATTTTGCATGGCCCGGTAATACTTATCATATCCTGCGATCCATCCTTTTACCTGCTGACTGGTATCGGCACCATAATCGGCATTGGTCATATGCCCCTGTTCCATCATGGCATGAAAGGTATGCAGGAAATTGACTCCTAAATACCGTTCACCCTGGTTGAAAAAATGCCACATGTAATGCGGAGGATATTTGTTTTCAGGAATTTTACCGTCGACATTCCGCAGCCGGTTCATCTCGTAAGCGAAAGTGTAAGCCGAACCGCAATATTGCTGACAAGTAAAGAATCCTTCCTGATTGAGAATACCCGGAAACCACATATAGTGTGAGTTGTCGAGTGAATCGGGAAGTGTTTGTGAAAGGGCATCTGAAGAGAAAGTAAGAACCGGGATGCGGGAAGCTACCAGAGAGTCGAAAGCCCGTTGCGCCGGTTCTGGAGAATAGAAAAGCGCCTGATCCGGAAGGTATTGTGACGTTGCAGGAGAAGAGAGGAAGGTCATCACTCCTACAAGGATCGTGAAACAGTGTTTGTTGAGAAAATGAATCATGCGTTTTGAATATGATAGGTTACCATGAGTTAAGACGATAGAAACTGGTGAAAAGTTGCTTTCAATTGTTAACTAAATCTTTGAGATAATTTGCAGAACGAAATTACGATTTTTTACTTTTACCGCCATCAAACACATCTATAAGATCATATGTTTCGTCGATTAATCCTGATTTCTTCAATCATTGCACTCTTTCTGACAAATTATTCCTGTCACGAAACGGAAACCCAGCATGTGGCATTCAATTGGTGGGACTCTCTCCAGCATACCGAAGCTGATTCCATTGCCTTGAGACCTTTGCTTCAGGAACTCACGGCTTTCCTGTCGAAGCGTTGTATCGATTCCAATACTACAAGCTATCTGATCATTGACGATACAGAAGAGAATCCTGTGATCCTGGCTGAATTTCACTCCAACCAGTTACTGATTCCTGCTTCTGTACAAAAAATTCTTATCACAGGTGCGGCCCTCGAGATATTGGGAGATAAAGCTAAAAGGGATATTCATATTTGTAATCTTCAAAGTCATAACAGCCTGGCAAACAAGTTACTAAAAAATATCGGCAAGGAAGTTTACGGCTCCCGCTCCTATTCCAACGGGATCCGTGCAGTACTCGGATTCTGGGAGACGAAAGGGGTGGATATGACAGGCGCCCAGATGGCTGACGGCAGTGGTCGCCGGTATGATAATTTCCTGTCTGCACACCAGTTGGTGGATATCCTCTCCTACCAAACAACAGCTCCTACTTTTGGGGCATTTTATAGCTCCCTTCCCCTTGCAGGAATCTCAGGGACATTACGCCACACTCTCAACGGAACCATCGCCGAAGGAAAGATCCGGGCAAAGACAGGTACACTTGCAGCCGTGAAAACACTGGCGGGGTACGGGTCAACTGTTTCGGGTCGTAAGCTCATTTTTGCTATCATTGTAAATAATTATACATGCAGAAACTCTACTCTGAAGAAGATGATGGAGCATATGCTTGTCGAAATGATCAAGTTGTAAGGCGAGAGTGAATGATTTTACCCGGACTTATTGCTGTATTGAAGAGTTGGTTCAGGCGACTCCCTGAGTGGATGATCGGTAAGCTGGGAAATAATACATTTCTGATCCTTGTAAGTATTGTGGTGGGCATCATCTCAGCTCTTGCAGCTGTTGCACTGAAGATCTTTGTGCGTTTCATGCACGGTGTCCCCGATTACTTTTACAAAATATATAATACGCCTTTCCTATACCTCCTTTTTCCGTTAGTAGGGATTCTTCTTACTGTCCTGTTCGTGCAAATCTTTCTGAAAGGTAAGCTTGAGAGGGGTTTGGGAAGTATCATTTTCTCTATCTTGAGAAAGTCCTCCTATGTTGACCGAAGTAAAACCTACACGCCTATCATCACCAGTGGAATAACGGTTGGATTGGGAGGTTCGGCCGGACTGGAGGCCCCGATTGTAGCCAGTGCATCGGCTATTGGCGCCAATATTGCACAGGCATTGCGGTTGGGTTATAAGGAACGGACACTGCTGCTTGCATGTGGGGCGGCTTCCGGGATCGCAGCAATCTTCAACAGCCCTATCGCAGGAGTGATTTTTGCCGTGGAAGTGTTATTGATCGATCTATCGGTTCCCCTGTTTATCCCTCTGCTGATCTCCACCGCCACCGCTACCATCATCTCCAAGCTACTTTACTCCGGACAAATATTCCACCTGATAACCAGTGAATGGTTTGTTCCAGCGCTCCCATACTACATTCTCCTGGGCATCCTCTGTGGCTTCGTATCTGTCTATATGACCCGCACTACCTTGCAGATTGAAGGGTGGTTTGATGCCCGGAAAAGAACCTGGACCAAGGCTGTGCTGGGTGGATTGGTCCTTAGCCTGATGATCTTCCTTTTCCCGCCTCTCTATGGAGAAGGGTATACCACGATAACAAGCCTTCTGGATGGGAGTTACACAGATATTGCCAATACAAGCCTCCTCTTTTCCTGGGCTGAGTCCCCCTGGGTCCTGGTTGCTATGGGAGGTACAATCATCCTGATAAAAATCATCGCTACCTCCGTTACACTGGGTGCTGGCGGAAATGGCGGAATATTCGCTCCTTCGCTGTTTACCGGAGCCATGACTGGATTCACCCTTTCGTTTGCTGTGAATACGCTGGGGATGACCAGGCTTCAGGTGACCAATTTTGTTGCCGTTGGGATGGCAGGCATCATGGCAGGAGTGGTCCATGCACCCTTGACGGCAATCTTCCTGATTGCAGAAATTACAGGCGGATATATGCTTTTTGTGCCGTTGATGATCGTTGCAGCTATCTCTTTTTTCATCAGCCGGTATTTTGAACCCTATTCGATTTATACCAAGAACCTAACCAGCAAAGGCTACCTGATGGCTAACGACAAAGACAAAAACATCCTGAAGCAATTAAGCCTCGATGATATGATAGAGACTGACTTCGTCATGCTGAAAACCTATGATAAGTTGGGAACACTGATTGATGCCTTTACAAATAGCAAACGGAATATCTTCCCGGTTGTGGACGATCAAAACCATTTCATTGGGGTAGTCCATCTGGCCGAAGTGAAAAAACTTATGTTTCGGACAGAACTCTATGACGAAGTAAGCATCTATGAACTCACCAATAAAGAGGTCATGACCCTCGATGTGAGAGAAGATGTAGCTTCAGCGCTGATGAAGTTTGAAAATTCGGACCTCTGGAACATCCCGGTGGTCGATCATGGAAAATATATCGGCTTCATTTCCCGCTCCAACATGCTCTCCTACTACCGGAAAATCCTCAAGAAATCAGCAACGCTGTTTTGAACTACGAATTTAAAATTTAAGCCGTGAAGTAAATTCCGCTATTTCGCT
>CAYUZX010000002.1:0-38783 GCA_964449285.1 uncultured Prolixibacteraceae bacterium | reverse complement strand
GTTTTGAACTACGAATTTAAAATTTAAGCCGTGAAGTAAATTCCGCTATTTCGCTACCTCGCTATTTCGCTTTATACTATCACACAAACGTCTGCAGATCGTACAACTTCCTGTAAACGCCATTTCGCCTGATCAGTTCAGCATGAGGGCCCCGTTCCACCAGGTTACCGCTCTGGAGGACAATGATCTCGTGAGCGTGCTGGATGGTGGAAAGCCGGTGCGCGATCACAATGGAAGTGCGGTTTTTCATCAGATTCTCCAGCGCTTGCTGCACCAATCGCTCCGATTCGGTATCGAGGGCTGAGGTTGCTTCATCGAGAATCAGGATCGGCGGATTTTTCAGAACGGCCCTGGCAATGCTCAGTCGCTGGCGCTGACCGCCAGAGAGTTTAATGCCACGGTCACCGATATTGGTATAATAACCTTCAGGCATCCGGACGATAAATTCATGGGCATTGGCAACTTTGGCTGCAGATATCACCTCCTCCTCGCTCATGTTCTCCATCCCGAATGCGATGTTATTGAAAACAGTATCGTTGAACAGAATGGTCTCCTGCGAAACAATCCCCATCATCCCACGCAGGTCGTCGATCACCATGTCGCGGATCGGGATCCCATCGATTCGAAGTTCGCCCTCTACGATGTCGTAGAACCGTGGGAGGAGATCCACCAAGGTCGATTTGCCGCCTCCAGAGGGACCAACTACTGCGATCGTCTTACCCTTTTCAATCACCATGTTGATGTGATTAAGCACTGGTTCGGCAGCGTAGCGGAAACAGACATCTGCGTATTCAATCCGGTCAACAAACTCTTTCTTGGGGATCGCATTGACCTTCTGTTCAATGATTTCAGGTTCGTCGAGGACCTGCTTGATCCGGTCCATGGAAGCAGCTCCTTTCTGTACGTTGTAGTAAGCCTGGGTGATCGACTTCGCCGGGGGGATTACCTGTGAGAAGATGGTCAGATAGACAAGAAAAACAGCCGCATCCAGGCTGTGCTCAGGTGCCAGTACCAGTTGACCGCCATACAACAGCAGGATGGTCAGTACTACCGAGCTAAGGAACTCACTCAGGGGAGAGGCCAGATCCCGTTTCCTGTAAAGCCTGACCATGATCCGGAAAAAGTTCTGGTTGGTCTCTTTGAACCGGTTATCGGCGAAATTAATGGCGCTGAAGGCTTTGATAATACGCAATCCTGAGATGGTCTCTTCGATCACGGCAAGGAGCTCGCCCATCTTTTTCTGACCCTTTGCAGAGGTACGTTTCAAGCTTTTTCCTATCCGGCCGATCAGCAACCCACTCACAGGAAGGAGGACCATGACAAAAATGGTTAGTTGCGGACTGATGACAAACAGGGTTACAACGTAAGCGATAATCTGGATCGGGTCACGGAAGATCATCTCCAGGGAGCTCATTATCGAGATTTCCACTTCCTGCACATCGGCAGTCATTCGCGAAATGATATCCCCTTTCCGTTGTTCTGAATAGTACCCCAGTGGAAGGATCAGGATCTTCTTGTAAAGGTCGTTGCGGAGGTCTTTCACTACGCCGTTCCGGACCACTGCCAGAAAAAACATCGCCAGGTAACGGAAGAGGTTTCGGAATAAGAAAAGTACGATAATGGCGATCCCAATATATATCAATACCTCATCTTCGCCATAATTACGAATCACCTGTCCAAAGAAGTGATAGAAATTCTCTTTCAGGGAGTCCATGTCGGTCCATATCAGAGGACCCACCGTTTCGGGGATCTCTGCTGTTTTGAAGAGCATCTGGAGGATAGGGATAAAAAGGGCAAAGGAGACAAGCGAAAAGAGGACGGAGAGGATGTTGAATAGAGCATTCAGGGCTGCAAATAGCCAGTAATTTCGAATGTAGTGGAAGATTTTACCGAGGCTTTTCATTGTCGCAAAGTTAGAATAATTGATGGATAACTCAGTAACATAACGTAACTTTGCTTGATGGAATCTACGCGTCAGCAAAAAATTTCAAGACTCATACAGAAAGATCTCGGAATCCTGTTTCAGCAGATGGGAAAGGATCTTTTCGGAGGAGCTATGATCACGGTCACCAAGGTCTATGTTTCCAAGGACCTTTCAGTGGCCAAAGTTTACCTCAGCCTCTTTGCCACAAAAGACAAAGCGGCCCTGATGGAAAAAATCCATCACCATGTGAGAGAGATGCGTCATCTTCTTGCACAGCGTACCAAACACCAGCTCCGCGTGGTGCCTGAGCTCCATTTTATGGAAGACGACTCACTGGATTATATTGAAAATATTGATAATCTATTACATAAGGATGGAGAGGAAACCTGATCGTACGGACGGAGCATGCCCATATATTCGGTAGAGACGGGGCATGCCCCGTCTCTATCGAAATAAAACACGGATCTAAATGCAATACGACCCTATAAAAAAATCCCTCGGCACGATCTTCAACAGAACACCCTGGCTGCGAATCCTCTTTTACCGCCTGCTTGATCTTCTGCTCCTTCGTACCTGGCATGTTAAAAAGGCCCTGCGATCCTGGCGTAAGGACGAAGCATGCAACGTCCCTACTGATCCCGGATCCCGGATCCTTGACGCTGGCTCAGGGTTCGGACAATATAGCTACTTCCTTTCAAAAATGAACTCCGGCTTTCAAATTGATGCTGTGGATGTGAAAGAGGAGCAGATTGATGACTGCAACCGGTTTTTTGGTTCTATTGGGAGATCAAATGTAAAGTTCGCAGTGGCCGATCTAACCACCTATACCAATGCCAACTTATATAACCTGATCCTCTCTGTGGACGTGATGGAACATATCCTTGATGATGAGGCTGTGTTCAGGAATTTTCAACAATCCCTGAAGTCTGGTGGGATGGTCCTCATATCGACTCCATCCGATCAGGGTGGATCAGACGTACACGACCATGATGATGATGAGTCGTTCATTGACGAACATGTGAGAGATGGGTATAACATTCAGGATATCCAGGAGAAGTTGAAGCGGGCCGGGTTTGATTATACTGAAGCACATTATACTTACGGAAAACCAGGCCAACTCGGTTGGAAACTCTCCATGAAATACCCGATCAAGATGTTGAATGCCAGTAAACTGTTCTTCATTATACTCCCGTTTTACTATCTGCTCACTTTTCCGTTTGCTTTATTTTTCAATGCAATGGATGTGTGGGGAAAACACAAAACAGGCACAGGTTTAATCGTCAAGGCCTGGAAGTAGTGAAATGGTGAACCGGAGCGAAGCGGAGTTCGGTGGAGCCAAATAGTGAGAGTCTGGATTTTATTTCGTAATTCATAATTCATAATTCGTAATTGAACATTTCCTTTTATATCGCCCGTCGTTACTTCAGGTCAAAGAAGTCTCACAATGTCATCAATATTATTTCGATGATTTCGGTGGCCGGAGTGACTATCGGGACGATGGCACTGATCGTGGTTCTCTCGGTATTCAATGGGTTTGAACAACTGGTGGTTTCCCTCTTCAACTCGTTTAATCCGGATATGGAGATAACCCTCCGCGAAGGCAAGAATTTTCCGGCAACTGATATTCCCCGGGAGATACTGAGAGAGATTCCTGGGGTGGTTTATCTGACCGAAGTGCTTGAGGAGAATGCACTGATGAAGTATAAGGACAAACAGGCCATCGTTACGCTTAAAGGGGTTGGCGAAGAGTTTCAGAAGATGACCGGCGTTGATACCATGATGGCAGAAGGGAGGTTCCTCCTTCAGAGCGGAGAGAAAAATTTTACTGTACTTGGCTATGGGGTAGCTTATTACCTGAATGCCAACCTGAACGATTATGTCAATCCCATTACCATTTTTGTTCCCAGCCGAACAGGAAAGATCGGGGGATCTCTCGATCAGGCTTTTAGCCAGGAGATCATCTTTCCAACCGGTTATTTTTCCATTCAACAGGAGTTTGATGTAAAATATGCCCTGATGCCTATCCGCTTCGTCAGAAAACTGCTTGATTATAACAATGATGTCACATCCATCGAGCTTAAACTGGCAGATGGCACAGATCAGCCAAAGATACAGCGACAAATCGAGGCGGCCGTGGGAAAGAAATTCAGAGTGAAAAACCGGTTTCAACAACAGGAACTCCTTTACAACATCATGAAATCGGAAAAATATGCCATTTTTCTGATCCTGACATTTATCCTCCTGCTAGCGACTTTCAACGTGGTTGGGTCACTCTCTATGCTGATCCTCGACAAGAGGAAAGACATTGCCATTCTGCAAAGCATGGGCGCTTCCATGAAACTGATCAAGCGGATCTTTTTGACCGAGGGGATGATGATCTCATTCATCGGTGCTGTGACGGGAATGATCCTGGGTGGTGCCGTTTGCTGGATTCAGCAAACCTATGGACTGATCCGTATGGGTGGGCCCAACAGCACGTTCGTTGTAGATAGTTATCCTGTTCAAATGCAACCTCTCGACTTCCTGTTTGTCTTTTTTACGGTGACGCTGATCGGTTACCTGGCGACGTGGTATCCGGTCCATAATATAAGCAAAATAAACACATCGCTGGTAAAACTCGACTGATCTGCAATATACCAACCTGTGACAGTTGAAAAAGATCTTTAAGATATCCAATTAATTGCATGTTTTTTTTGTAAATTTGACCCTTTGAAAAAACTAACAAATCCTTACAGAATGATAAAATCTTTATTCACGCGGATTGCCATAGCAGTTATCCTATTTAGCTTTCCTGCCCTGATGATTGCCGGAGAGATTCAGCTTAATACTGGGAAAACCGAACTTCGCATCACGACCAACAGCTATCAGCAGCTGATCTTCACCAGCGACATCTCCTCCATGCTTTTTCGGGATATTCAGACGAAACTTGGTGATTTCACTGAGTTATATGTTGTTGGATATGGATACAGCAGTGAAGTGGGAGATCCGAAACTTCCTGTGGCCCGGAAACTGATCGAGATCCCTTTAAATGCCACTCCTGAGATTCTGGTTACACAGGCTGACTACACTGACTATTCGCTGGCTGAACTCGGCATCAGCTATCAGATCATTCCTCAGCAGGCATCGGTGAGTAAAGCGATAACGAATCCCGACGAGATCCCTTTTGTGATCAATCCTGATTCTTACCTGAAAAATGAATTTCTTGGAGCCCCGTTGGTATCTGTTTCGCCGGCAGGCACCATGCGTGCTGTAACAATGGCAAGTTTGGATATTGCTCCGGTCCAGTACAATCCGGTGACCGGGATGGTGCGGATTTATCAGACAATTGAAGCTACTATCACTTTCACCAACGGGAGTGAGCAGGCAAGTATTACACGGAAACAGACCCTCTTTTCACCCTATTTTGAGAATGCATACGGTCAGATTGCAAACTACAAACCACTCTCCGATGAGCTGATTATTGCGGCACCGGTTACCTATATCATTGTCTCCGATCCGATGTTTGAAGATGCGCTTCAACCATTCATCGACTGGAAAACGAGAAAAGGGTTCAAGGTTGTTGAGGCATATACCAATGACCCTGCAGTGGGAACCACAACAACCAATATTAAGAATTACCTGCAGAATTTTTATGACACTCCCCCAACCGGTTATGAAGCTCAAAGTTTTGTCCTGATTGTTGGCGATGTTGGCCAGGTTCCAACCTTCAGCGGTACCGCCGGAAGTCATCCTACCGATCTCTATTATTTCGAATATACAGGGGATAAGATTCCAGAATGCTACTACGGGCGTTTTTCAGCAAACAACCTCACACAGTTGCAGCCCCAGATTGATAAAACCCTTGAATATGAGCAGTACCTCTTTCCCGATGAATCCTTTCTGGGTGAAGTGGTCATGTCGGCTGGGGCTGATGCTTCTCACCAGTTGACTTGGGGAAACGGACAAATCAATTATGGCACATCCAATTATTTTAATTCGGCTCACGGAATTTTATCACATACCTACCTTCAGCCCGAACCCTCTGGAGGCAACTATTCAGCCCATATCCGCCAGAACGTTTCCGATGGCGTTACCTTTGCCAACTACACAGCTCACTGCAGCGAGCAGGGATGGGCTGATCCCTCGTTTACAATATCCCATATTTCCAACTTGCAGAATGATCAGAAGTATTGCCTCATGGTTGGCAATTGTTGCCTCAGCAATCGCTTCAACGCCAATTGTTTTGGGGAGGCAGTTTTGCGGGCTGCCAACAAGGGAGCGTTAGGATACATTGGTGGGACCAATAACACCTATTGGGATGAAGATTACTGGTGGGGTGTAGGATTCGAAGCAGTTTCCGCTAACCCGATCTACAATCCCGATCACCTGGGAGCCTATGACGTCACATTCCACGACCATGGGGAGGATATCTCCGACTGGTTCGTGACCCAGGGACAGATGGTTATTGGCGGGAATCTCGCCGTTCAACAATCGAATTCAGGAATGAAAACCTACTACTGGGAAATTTACACCCTGATGGGAGACCCTTCACTGATGATATACATGTCAATCCCACCGGCTATTTCAGCCACCTACCCCGATGTGCTCCTTGTTGGTTCAACCTCCTTTGATATCACTACTGAACCTTACGCTTACATTGGTCTTTCAATGGATGGTGATACGTTTGTTGCCGCTGCCTGCGCAGATGATGCTGGTGATGCAACACTCACGTTCGATGCCCAGATGACTCCCGGCTATCTTGGGATTGTCATCACCAAACAGAACTTCAAACCACTCATCGATTCCATCCAGATCATTCCGGCTACAGGGCCATACCTCTCTTTAACTTCTTTTACAGTGAACGATTCAGTAGGGGGGAATAATAACAATAATGCCGACTACAGTGAAGCAATCACACTTGATGTGAGTGTCACAAACATGGGAGTAGCAACTGCCTATAATATATCAGCTACCCTCACCACTACTGACACGAATGTTTTAGTTACGGATGACTTTTATCTGATAGATTCAGTTCCTGCCGGGGCCACCGTAATCTGTGCGGATGCCTTTGCTATGACGATCAATAATTTTGTTGATGATCAGCATAAAGTTTCCTGTGAAGTCCTCCTTAATGACGGAAATGAGAGTTGGACATCAACGTTGAACCTTACACTGAATGCTCCTGTACTTGTGGTGAATGCCATTACGATCCTGGATCCTGCACCCGGCGGTAATAATAATGGTGTACTTGATGCAGGTGAAAATGCCATCCTTTCGATAGCTACCGAAAACGTGGGTCACGCTCTTGCCGGGAATGGCATCGGCCACCTGACTGTTCAATTGCCATCCACTCCTTACATCATCGTGAATAACCCAAACTACCTTATCGGAAATTTGCCAGTCAACACTGTTGTTAATATCGAATTTCCGTTGATTACCAATGGGATCACCCCAATTGGAACCATTGTTAACCTTGACTATAACGAAACCGCAGGCCAACAGAATCAGTATTCATTGCAGCAAGCGATTGAATTGGAAATCGGTATGGCTCCTGTTTACGTAATGCAAAACGGAACGATGACTTCCTGTTATGCGAAGTTCTATGATTCAGGCAATTCGAATCAAAATTATAGCAATAACGAGGATTTTACCATGACCTTCTTGCCGGCTTCAACAGGAGCATCCATGGAAGCTGGGTTTACAGAATTTGATGTGGAGTTTCAAACCGGCTGCACGTATGATTATCTTGCAATTTACAACGGGAATAGCATATTTTCACCACTTATTGGAACCTACTGTGGGACTGATTCACCAGGCACAGTTGAATCAACCGCTGCCGACGGCTCACTGACGTTTAAATTCCATTCCGACTACTCTGAGACTTTCGCCGGCTGGGCTGCCAGTATGGCATGTACTGGAGGACCGTTAACACTGATGGCTAATGCCTTTCCGTCCAATGTATGCCTTGGATCAACCAGCATTCTTTCAGTGATTCCATCCGGAGGAACCGGTACATATACTTACCTCTGGGAACCGGCAACATACCTTGATGATCCAACAAACCAATTCCCCTATTGTACGCCGGTGGCCAATATCACTTACACCGTAACAGTTAGTGATGGAAATACTTCGCTCACTTCAACCCCGGTTGAAGTAACCGTCCTTGAAATACCCGATGCCCCCGTTGCCACATTGAACGGCGATATGTTGGAATCGAGTGTTACTGACGGCAACCAGTGGTATTATAACGGAGCACTGATCCCAGGCGCAAACCAGGCGACATATCAGCCAACCTTTTTTGGAGAGTATTATGTGACTGTCACTGACCAGGTTGCAGGATGCGAATCAGAACCATCCAATACAATCGTTTACATTCCCACTGCCGTTGATCAGTCTCACGCTGAGAAATTCGTCGCAGTCTACCCTAACCCATTTACCGACAGGCTCAACATTTCATGTTTCCTTCCTGAAACTTCAGATTTACAGGTTATCCTTACAGATACCTTTGGTCGGATTATCCGGATCGTTGAAGAGAGGAACAACCTTTCATCCGGGAAGTACAATGTGGTGTTGGAGAGTGGGAGCATGAAACCAGGCATCTATTACTGCAGGATCCAGACAGATTCATATACTGTTGTCAGGAAAATCATTTTAACGAGATAGAGTTAAATAAAAATAGAAACCAGAACCAACACCAAAATGAGAAACATTTTTGCGATAATCCTCGTGCTGGCGATCAATGTTGCCGCTATAAGCACAAACTGGGTTGAGATCAATTCCAGCAACCCTGTTCCGGCAAAAATTACGCTGGTTAACTCGACTATTGATCAGTCGACTGTTACATTCAAACTGGGGGGCTTTTACCTGAATCAGGTTGAGACACCCAGAGGGTTGGCGTTTATTCCTATGGTTGAAGAGGGAACACCGATCCTGGAAGAGGGAGCTCCGGATCTTCCTAAGTTCACATCAACCCTGATCATTCCCGATTTGGCCGGCATGATAGCCCGGGTTGTCACATCGGGTTTTACCGATTTTCCAAACATTGAGATCGCACCGTCGAAAGGAAACCTTCTTCGTACAGTAGATCCGGCAACTGTGCCTTTCACCTATGGGAGCGCTTACATGACAGATAGGTTTTATCCCGAAAATCTGGTCTCTACCCGTGATCCATTTATACTCAGGGACCTCCGGGGGCAAACGATTCTGGTCTCCCCGTTTCAGTATAATCCGGTAACCAAAGTTTTGCGGGTTTACCATGAGGTTACTGTGGAGCTGGTAAAGGTGAATGAGAACGGCTCAAATCAGCTCGTAAGGAAGGACAGCGAAATCCGGATTGAAGAGGAATGGGCGCATATCTATTCCAGTGAGTTTCAGAACTTCGATGCAATCGCCTACACTCCACTGGAAGAGTATGGAAAGCTGTTGATCATCAGTTATGGTGCATTCATGAATGCCATGCAGCCTTACGTCGACTGGAAAACATCCATTGGGTTCCCTGTGGAGATGGTAGATGTGGCAACTATCGGGGCTACGGCATCCTCCATTAAAGACTTTATTGCTAACTACTATAATACCAATGGACTATCATTTGTTGTTTTGGTTGGTGACGCGGCACAGATCCCAACAAATACCGGAGGAGGCCTTGGAGGACCATCCGATAACGCATTTGGTTATATCTCGGGTAGCGACCACTACCAGGAGATCCTCGTCGGTCGATTCTCTGCCGAATCGGAAGCCCAGGTTGAGACCCAGGTAACCCGGACGATCAATTACGAGATGGACCCACAGTCGCTCACAGATGACTGGTATACAAGCGTTATTGGGATTGCTTCATCCCAGGGTCCTGGCGATGATGGCGAGTATGATTACCAGCATGTCAGGAATATGCAAACCGATTGCCTCGGTTATTCTTATACCTGGAATTATGAACTTTTCGATGGGTCACAAGGAGGCAATGACGCTTCCGGAAACCCCACACCATCTCAGGTTGCTGCCAACGTGAATGACGGAGCCTCTCTTATTCTCTATTGCGGCCATGGAAGCAATACCTCCTGGAGCACATCCGGATTCAATAATAACAATGTGAATAACCTCACTAACCAGAATAAACTTCCATTCATCTGGTCGGTAGCCTGTGTCAACGGGAACTTCCAGAATATCACCTGTTTTGCTGAGGCGTGGCTTCGTGCCACCGATAACGGGGAGCCTACCGGAGCAATTGCTTTCCTGGGATCCACCATTAACCAAAGCTGGAACCCTCCGATGGAGGGACAGGATGAGATGGTGGATCTCCTGGTTGAGACCTACTCGAGCAATATCAAACGGACCTTTGCTGGCCTCTCCATTAACGGCTGTTTCAAAATGAATGACACCTATGGTTCAGGGGGTGATGAGATGACAGATACCTGGACCGTTTTTGGAGATCCCACAATCTTTGTCAGAACCGATAATCCGGAAACGATGTCGGTTACTCACGACCCAATGCTGTTTGTTGGTTCTACGAGCCTCACGGTCTCCTGTAATGTGGAAGGAGCCCGTGCGAGCGCTTCCATGAACGGCGAACTGCTCGCTACAGGACTTGTTTCAAGTGGCAGCGTTATCCTTACTTTCCCAGCTTTAGCCAACCCATCCGATACCGTTCGTTTGGTTGTAACAAGCTACAATTACATCCCTTACATAGCTGATATACAGATCATAACACCGAATGGTCCATACATTCAGTACATGAGCAATACAGTTAATGACCAGGCCTGGAATAACGACCAGCTGGTAGACTATGGAGAGGATATCTATCTCGGGGTTGCTCTTAAGAATCTGGGTGTAGATGCAACTTCTGACCTCGTTGTGGATGTGACCACGACCAATCCCTATATCAATCAGATGGATGATACCGAAGATTATGGCATCGTGCTTCCCGGAGAAGTTAAAGAGATCCCGGATGGCTACTACTTCCATGTTTCAAGTAACATCTCCGATGGTACCAACATTGAATTTGAGATGACAGGAGTTGATGGGACAGCTAGCTGGACATCCAACTTCAGCATCATGGCGCATGCTCCTAACCTCACGTTGTTGAATTACCAGGTGCAGGATCCCGGCGGTAATAATAACGGAAGGTTAGATCCGGGAGAGACAGTTGACCTCAATCTGACCCTCATCAATTATGGTTCTTCCGAAGCATACAGTGTAACCGGAAACCTGATCTCTATCAGTCCTTACGTGACGGTTGTTTCCAACTCCAAAACATTCGGCGATTTGGCCGCAGGAGAGTCTAACTCCCAGCTTTTTGGCCTTACCGTTGACCCTGCTGCACCGGAAGGACAGATGGCTCCCTTTTTGCTGGAAATTTCTGCCAGTCGTGGGTTAGCTAAAGTCGCCACCTTCGACCTGGTTGTTGGAAAGACTCCTGTTCTCGTAATTGACCTGGATGGTAACCTGAATTCGGGAATGGCCCTGGAGACTGCAGCTTCCGACCTTGGCTTGATGACAGATTATATCCAGTCTGTACCAGCAGATATGGAAGAATATACCTCCATCTTCGTTTGTCTTGGAACCTATCCTGATAAGCATGCACTGACCAATACTGAAGGTACATGGATGAAGAACTTCCTGGATAATGGTGGTAGAGCTTACATGGAAGGTGGCGATACCTGGAAATACGATCCTCAAACCCCTGTTCATTCCATGTTCCACATCCTGGGTGTCGATGATGGAAATAGTGACCTGGGAACAATCCAGGGACAAACGGGTACCTTTACAGAAGGAATGTCGTTCAACTATGGTGGCGACAATAAATTCATCGACCGACTCATCAATGAAGGAACCGCCTTCCAGATTTTCAAAAATCAGAGTCCGGTCTATTGCAATGCTGTTGCATACGATGGCGGAACCTTCAAAACCATAGGTAAATCGTTTGAGTTCGGAGGTTTGATTGACGAGACGCTTCCTTCTACCAAGCAGAACCTGATGGTCGAATACCTGACCTTCTTCGGAATTGATATCCCGGCGTTGGAAGCCAATTTTGCAGGCTATCCAACAAATATCAATATTGGTGAGAGTGTCAGTTTGTACAACTTCTCCACTGGAGGCGTGGTTTCTTACGACTGGACCTTCCCAGGCGGTATACCTGCAACATCTACAGACCCGGAGCCTGTCGTATTTTACAATACTCCTGGAACCTATGATGTGTCCCTGACGGTCAGTGATGGAAGCAGCACAAACACCATGACCAAAACGGATTATATCCAGGTAGACAATATCACCGGACTGTCAAGCGAAAAAGGATTCCTTCAGTGTATCCTTATGCCAAACCCGAACAACGGAACCTTTATCCTCCGGATGGTTGCTGCAGAAGAGGATCAGCTAAACCTGAAGATATTCAACACGATGGGGACCCTGATTTATACGGAAGATGCCGTATCTGTGTATAACAAACCCGACCAGATAATCTCACTTCCAACTATACCTAACGGGATCTACATCATGACTGTTCAGGGACAAAAAGGAACCTGGACCGGGAAGATTGTCGTGAATAAATAACCGGGTTGTCTCAACTGGTTTATTTTGATTCGACCAGATGCTGTTTCTCTACCTGGATGATCTCGTTGGTCTCGCTGTTAAAGACGAAAGCCACCAGCGAGAGGTTATCAGGGTTCCAGCTATCGTTAATGGTATAAAGATAAGTTTTGGAATAGGTCTGGAGGGTGTCCACTGCATTGGTTAACTGTTCCCCATACGTTCCATTGAGAACCGTTCTCAGCATATCATTGAATACATAGTTCTCAATATCGGGCACAGGGCCAACCAGAGTGTCGTTGTTTTTTTGCCATCCGATGATGCTGTCTTCCAGGATACAAACAGTGAGGTTATAAGCTCCTGCAAGCTCTTCGTAGAACTTAGTTTCAATTGTTGTGGTGATGTGATGGCGGCTGGCTTGAGTATATTCTGTCTGGATGTTTATTGATGCCACCTTATTTCTCTGGGCGACGGTGCCTACTGCTTCGGCCCATGAGCCGGCCCCAATTGCCTGTTTCCCGTTGTAAGGAGTCCGGTTCACCATCCCCATGGGATTGGAGATCAGCATAAAATCATTGAACCAGGCAACGCCTTCTGCTACACGGTAGTTCGTTGTATAATTTCCTGATGCATCGGGTTCCGAGAAGTATCCGGCATGAACGGTCATAAGGATTACTTGTCCTTTGTAGAGTTTAACCACAGCTTCGGCACCCGCTGTGGCTGCCGGACAGTTGACACACTTCATGCCGGTGTAATCTTCAAGGAGAACCTTGCGTTTGAGGGTATCAATGGTTATCTCTTTTTCCTTGGCATATGGCTGATCAATCTTGTCACAGGAAACGACCAGCATACCTGCCAGCGCCATCATTAAATATAAAACCCGAAATTTCATACTAACTGTTTTTTCGCTATTTCGCTACCTCGCTATTTCGCTATTTATTAAAAACTGCTATTTATCGTTAATGTAAATCCAGTTGATTCCGGCACGTACCGGCAAACACCTCCCACGCACACGATGCCTTCACGCTGACGGCCGTATGAAAGAGCTATGCGGGTTGTGTTGTAGATAAACCCAGCGGATACATTGTAGTAATGTAACTGAAGATTTGAGACTGGATTCCCTATATTCCACTGATCGCTTACAGAGAAAAACCACTTTGGTGAGATCGTTAACTCCAGCATCCCGGCCAGCCAGTCCCCTTTATCCTGCTTTGTCCACAATCCCTGCAACTCTCCGCGAAGGGAATACTTGTTGGTGATGTTCCATGTCACATCAACTACCCCGATGTTAGCATAAACGGTTCCGTACTCATCCAGGTGGCCTTCGATCACATCTTTATTGTATGTTTGGTAATAGTAGGCAAAGATCCCTTTCCATGTTTTACTGAACTTCTTGGTCACTTCAATGTTCACATCCTGGTAGAAAACGTCTTTCCAATCCACAGCAAAGGGGGTCGATTTGTATCCCAGTGTGCCCGGAGTATTGATTGCTGTCGTATCATTCACTTTTGACCTCTTGATATTGTTCACCTGAGAAAAGTTAATGGCAACGTTCATCCCGTATTTACCTCCGAGTTTGGATTTTTTGGGAAGAGAGAAGATTAGCTCGGCCGATCCGCCTACTTCACCGGTTGGCTGTGTAGCGTATGGGTACATGGCTGCAAGGAAATAGGTGTGTTCTTTGGTAATCGCAGGGAGGTAGTTGATATCCAATGCATTATTGGTGACCGCACGGTTGGATTTATAGCTCATGTTATCAATCCATTTCGTCTTGGCTGTCAGACCGAAATTTTTCCTGGAATAGGAGGCCGTGATCAACCAGCCATCTCCATCCTTATAGATATAGTGATTCATGGCGGATGGATCGTTGATCTTATGGGCATACTCTGTATAGAAGTTGAACCCACTATAGTTAAGGTTGATCCGTCCTCCATACGTGCCTACATTCTCTGGCAGCTTCAGCTCGTAAATTTTCGGAGGGATAACCATCTCCAGCGATTTCCCTTTCTGGTAATCGCTGACAAAGCTTCCCCCAAAACTCAGCTTGAATTTGGAGGAGGATAGGCTCGGCACCATGTCGTTCAAATAGAAATCGGCATCAAGCCCCTTTACAATGCCTCTGTTGTTATCCTTAAAAGGAACCCAGTAATTACGCTGAACTCCAACTACCCCGGTCAAGGCTACTCCATTAAATGGAGTCAGCTTCACCCGTAATCCGCGCATGGAGTTATCGTAACCTAGAGTCCAGTCCTGGTAGGTTCGAAAAATCATCCCATTACCAAACTGCTCGTAAAAGTTACCCGCAGTCACTTCAATCAGCTTGTTTTTGTATTTAACCCACCAGTAGGGAACGCCTAATCCCTGATACTCCTGGTCATATCCCAGAAGCGGCGGGAGATATGCCTCAAATCGCAAACCAGCCGAAAAGTTTTTATAAGAGTAGTTTACTTCAGTAAACCCCTGCACCCGGAAATATTTTCCGTCGAGGGTAGAGTCCGTAATTCCAAGCTGGGTGTCGGTCAGGTAGTAAACCGCATCACTCTGAAAACTTCCGCTGATCTGACTGTTTTCCAGAAAACCCTGTCCATTGGAGAGAATGGGGAAGGAAAACAATGCAATGATAAGCCCTTTTACAATGGCTTCTCTTTTCATAAATTGACTCGGTATTTGGTTTCTAATTGGTTACTCTTCAATGGCCATGCCTGCATTGAGCTTTCTGACCAGTTTGATAAGTTCAAGTTCACTTCCTTCAGCGAAAGAGGTATGCTGCCAGACAATATTTCCTTTTCCATCGATGAGGAAGATGTGGGGGATCAATCCGACATTCATCGCACGTTTGAAGTCTCCGTTTGGATCCAGGAGTACTTCGTATTCCCAGCCTTTCCCATTTACCAGGGGTTCCACCATCTTGCTCGACCTGGCATCGTCGACAGAGACTGCCACCAGTTTTACACCTGTCTCTTCTACCCAATCATCATATTCATCAGAAATGGCTGACAGTTCCTTGATACATGGTTTGCACCAGGTTGCCCAGAAGCTGAGAATCATGGGTTTCCCATCGTTGCTGATGCTGCTGGTATTGAAAGGGTTTCCCTGAAGATCTTTGATGTCGACTGAAGGAATCTGGTTGAAGCCTGCAGAGGCAGTTTCCTGTGCTATTCCGGTCAAAACAAAAAGCAGGATTGCCACAAGCGTTACAAGAGTTCTTTTCATAGTTGGTTCACAGTTTGGTTCAGTGGGCGCAAAGATAATGATTATGTTATAAATATTTCCAGGATATTCGCCTTCGGTTTTGGAACCAGGAAGAGATGATCCATGGCAGCGGGGATCAGAACAACTTCACCTTTTTTGAAAACCTCCATCCCATTCAGATACTGAATGCTGCACTCTCCTTCGGTGCAGAGGTAGATGATGAATGAGTCAATGTACTCAAGTTGTTTCTCAATGCCGTGATCTAACGCTATGAAGTTGGTAGTGAAAGCCGGACACTCGACGAGGTTAACAGTTTGATTTTTCAGCTTAGCATAAGAGCTACGATACGTATCAGGCACTACGAAATCGATTGCTTCCAGGGCCAGATCGGTGTGGAGTTCTCTTGACTTCCCTTCGCTGTCTATGCGATCCCAGTCATAGATCCTGTAAGTTGTATCGGAAGTTTGCTGGATCTCTGCGAGCAGGACTCCCGGCCCCAGAGCATGAACACGTCCGGCTGGCATAAAAAATACATCTCCCCGTTGAACGGATTCCACATTCAGAATCTCCTTCAGCCGTTTCTGCTCCAGGTGCTCCAGGTAAACCTTCTGATTCACGGTATGGCTGAACCCACTGATCAGTTCTGCTTGCTTATCTGCTTCCAGGATGTACCACATCTCAGTTTTTCCGTTGCCGATTTTCCGTTTTGAAGCAAGCGCATCATCCGGATGGACCTGGATAGATAGCCAGTCGTTGGAGTCAATAAACTTGACCAGAATCGGGAACTGACCGGGGAACTGTTCGAAAGCCTTCTCTCCAACAAAGTCATCCATATAGATTTCCACCAGGTCATTTAGTTCATTCCCTTTCAGGAATCCGTTGGAAACAACTGTTTGGAACCCCGGGACCCCCGATAACACCCAAGCCTCTCCACAGTTGGGAAGAGGGGAGAAGTCGAGCCCTAATTCAGTGAATATCTTTTGACCACCCCATACTTTGTCTTTAAAGACAGGAGTGAATTTCAGTGGATAGAGCAAGTTCATGACGGATGCGATAGTTTCTTGATTAATGACTACTTTTACAACCTGACAACCAGGCAAAGGTATACTTTTTCATATTATGGCGTATCGTCCAATTTCATATCTCAATAAAATACAGGAACTTAGAAAAGAACTGCATCAGTATCCTGAGTATTCCGGCAGAGAAAAGAAAACGGCTGCCAGGATTCTGGAATTCTGTTCTGCTTTTCAACCTGATGTTGTGATAGAGAAGTTAGGAGGTCATGGTTTTGCGATTATCTTTGAAGGAGATCAGGATGGGAAAACGGTTTTGCTGAGGGCAGAACTGGATGCATTGCCTCTGGATGAAGTGAGCGAAATTCCGCACCGATCCCTGAATAAGGATCTCTCACATAAATGTGGTCACGATGGACATATGGCGATCCTTTGCGGAGTGGCTTCCATGCTTCATGAGCGCCGGCCTGTAGCCGGAAGGGTCGTGCTTCTCTTTCAGCCAGCCGAGGAGACCGGAAAAGGGGCAAAAGCTGTGCTGAAGGATCCCAAATTTCAAGGGATAGTACCTGATTATGTCTTTGCATTGCATAACCTCCCTGGATTTCCTGCCGGATCGGTCATCGTCAGAAATGGCACCTTTGCATTTGCGTCGCTGGGGATCTTTACCAGGATCAAGGGAGAGTCGTCGCATGCAGCATTCCCGGAACACGGGATCTCGCCGCTGCCGGCTCTGATTGAGTTGCTTAGTGCATTGCCCGAACTGCCGGGGAGTATCCCAGATCTGCATAAAAGCACCAATCTTACAATCACTTACAGCCGATTGGGCCACTTTGTATTTGGAACATCTCCGGGGCAGGCCGAACTTGCTGCTACCTTGAGATCCGAACGAAATCAGGACATTGAAAAAATTAAGGCAGAAATTATCCCTATGATCCGTGAGATTGGGATCCGGTACATGCTGGATACCATCATCCAATGGCATGAGCCATTTAGTGCGACAGTCAACGCTCCGGAAGCTGTCACCATCGTTCGGACTGCTGCCAGGAGACTGGAGCTGCCCCTGGTGGAAAGAAATGAACCGTTCCGGTGGTCTGAAGATTTTGGGGAATTTACGGCAAAATTTCCCGGCGCAATCTTCGGACTGGGATCAGGTGAGAACCATTCCGACCTCCATACCCCTCACTATGACTTCCCGGATGAGATCATCGAGCCCGGGATCAGGATATTCCATGAGATTATAAAGCAGATAAACAGGTGACAACATGACATCATTGCATACCATCTGTCTCTTTTGTGGTTCTGCCGTCGGTTCATCACCAGTATACCGTGAGGCAGGCATTGACCTGGCTGCTATTTTGCTGAAAAGACAGATTACTTTGATCTACGGAGGAGCCAATGTTGGCCTGATGAAAGTGGCGGCCGATGCTCTCCTGGAGGCCGGAGGCAAGGTTATCGGTGTGATGCCAAAGAGCCTGGCCGATAGGGAAGTGGCCCACGACAGGCTTACTGAAATGCATATCGTTCCCGGAATGCAGGAGAGAAAAGCACTGATGGCCGAATTATCTGACGGCTTCATCACGATGCCAGGTGGATATGGGACCTTCGATGAAATCTTTGAAATGCTTTCCTGGAATCAGCTCAAGATTATGCGGAAACCTGTCGGGATTCTGAACGTCAACGGATATTATGATCTAATCCTTGAGCAGCTCGATTGGGCTGTAAAGGAAGGGTTTTTACGACCCGAACACCGGGAGATGTTGCTTTCCGATACCAATCCTGCACGGCTGATTGATCGCATGGAAGCGTTCGTGCCCGTCGAAGCCGAAAAATGGATCGACCGCCTCAAAGCCGGAAAAATATGATCATCATCGGTATTACCGGAACCCTTGGTGCGGGGAAAGGAACAATCGTTGATTACCTCGAAGATAAAAAAGGTTTCGCCCACTATTCTGTCCGGGAGTTTCTGGTTGAAAAGATCCGTCAGCTGGGCTTGCCCGAGAACCGCGACAGCATGTTCAACCTCGCCAACGAGATGCGTGCTGAACATGGGCCCTCATATGTAGTAGACCAGCTCTACGATGAAGCCAAAATATTGGGGACGAATGGCATCATTGAAAGTATCCGTACTACCGGGGAGATCGCCTCCCTGCGGAAACGGGGCACCTTCTTCCTCTTCGGTGTGGATGCAGACCCGAGACTCCGGTTCGAGCGAATTCAGCTTCGGAAATCAGTTACCGATTCGGTCAGCTACGAGACCTTCATTGAGAACGAAAAGCGGGAATCCATTTCCACCAATCCCGGGGTCCAGAACCTTCAGGCATGTATCCGTGAAGCTGATTTTCGGTTTCAAAACAATGGTTCGAAGGAAGAGTTGTACAGGGACGTCGATGAAGTATTGACAAAACTATATATATAGCACTTTATAAAAATAAACATAGCCATATGAATGAAGAATCCTACACCCGTCCTTCATGGGACGAATATTTCATGGAAGTTGCCAACACCGTTGCCAAGCGGGCTACCTGCGACCGGGGTAGGAGTGGGTGTGTGATAGCACGTGACAAGCAGATCCTGGTGACCGGTTATGTTGGAAGCCCGAGGGGCTTGCCGCATTGCGATGAAATAGGACACCTCTTGAAGCAGGTAACACACGAAGACGGACGGGTGTCACAACACTGTATGCGCACCGTTCATGCCGAACAGAACGCTATCTGCCAGGCGGCAAGGCTGGGTATACCCCTGGAAGGCGCTACCCTCTATTGCCACATGACCCCCTGCCGTACATGTGCCATGTTGATCATCAACTGCGGAATTGTTCGGGTGGTTTGTCAGCGTAAATACCATGACGGACGCGACTCAGAAGAGATGTTTGCCAAAGCAGGTATCTCCCTCGAATTTGTCATCGATGAGGTACAACAATACGACAAGCAGTAACGGGATCGCGGAAAATTCGGTCAGGTTTGGATATCATTAAAGGGACAGGCATCTTTCCAATATCAGAACGTAAAGACCATATTCTTGTCGGGGAGGAAATTGCTTTTTTCCCAGTGGTAGATTTTTATCTCACCATGGATGGAAAACGAATCCGACTCAATGGAGAAGTCAAGGATCTCCATCCTCACAGAAACCGGAGCAGTAACCCTGACTCTGGATGTAGCAAACATTAGCGATAGACAGTGCAGGAGCAATATTCGCGACTAGCATGGTTAACGGAAAAAGAGTGAGGAAAAAATTTATTTGTTACTTTTACATGCTGGCACCTTCACCTCGATACATGAATCAATCGCTCGATAATTCGACATTTGAACTTTTATTCAGAAATGAGTTCAAAGGACTCGTGCTTTTTGCTATACAGTATGTTAAGGACTATGAAGCCGCCAGAGAGATTGTTCAGGAGGCCTTCATCGGGCTGTGGGATAAACGGGATCAAATCGACCTGTCGCGGCCCGTAAAGAGTTACCTCTCCACCTCCGTTAGAAACCGCTCGCTGAACTACCTGCGCGATAACAAGAAATTTGACACCCGCCTGTTATCACAGGAAAATCTCTATCCGCTGGCATCCTATGAACAGGCTGACCGGCTGGTAGAGAAGGAGCTTCAGGACCAGATCCATGAAGCCGTTTCGGAACTACCAGAAAGATGCCGGGAAGTGTTCTTACTGAGCCGCAATGAACACCTTAAATACCAGGCTATTGCCGATAAACTCCAGATCTCGGTAAAGACCGTGGAGACCCAGATGTCCAAGGCGCTCCAGCATCTCCGCTCGCGACTGAGGGAATACCTGGTTATCCTTTTACTGGTTTGGTTGATGCCGGATGCCGGATACCAGATACGCGATACGGGATACGCGATGCGAGATCATTTCACTACTTCGCTACCTCGCTGCCTCGCTACCTCCCTTCAGGGTAATCCGCCAGTTATGTGTATAATAAATGGATAAATGAACCCACACGACACATATTACCCCGATCTGATCACCCGATACCTTTCGGGAGAGGCTTCACCGGAAGAGATTTCAGCACTGTCGGCATGGATCCAATCCGACCCGGAGCATGCATCTCTTTTCAATGAATTCAGGAAAACCTGGCTGGGTGTTGCCGCTAGCCAGGTTGAGCAGCAAATTGATCTTGAAAAGGAGTGGGAAGCGATGGCCCTTAAGCTGACGGGATTTGGGACGGAGAACCCTAGGCAAAGGACACCACCAACCAACAACTACCAACCGACAACCAACAACCTACAACCCACAACTGATAATTTACAACCGGTATCCGAACAAAAACCCAAGGTCATACAGATGGAGAGTAGAAATCGTCCCTGGCAGGTCATTTTGATCAGGGCCTCACTCATCGCTGCTATTGCGCTAGTACTGCTTATTCCAACCTGGGTGGGGTACCGCTATTTTACCAGGATTGAAGTGATCGGGCTCACTGCTTCCAGTGACCTCCTTGAAGCTCTCCTTCCCGATGGTTCAATGATATCCCTGAACGCATATACATCACTCACTTATACAGAAGATTTCGGGAAGACTAACCGGGATGTCATACTTAACGGCGAGGGCTATTTTGAGGTGAACAAGGATTCACTATTGCCTTTTGTCATCAGCTGTGGGAGTTCAAGGCTAGAGGTGCTGGGCACCTCCTTCTTTGTTGATGCAGAGCAGGATAAAGGAAATATGGAGGTCGTTCTGGTAGATGGGAGGGTTACAGTTTATTTCGAGGAGGCCCGGTCTGCCGGGAAAACCATCATCCCGGGAGAGAAGGCAGAATTGATTCAGGCAGATCAACGCATCATCATCTCCCCTAACGAAAATCCAAACTTCCTGGCCTGGAAAACCCACCACCTGATCTTCCTCGATGACAGACTGGATATGATTATCAATACTTTGAACAAGGTCTATCAGGCAAACATCTCTCTGGCAAATGAAAACCTGGCATCCTGCCGTCTTACCGCCACCTTCGACAAACAGTCACTGGAGTCGGTACTGAGTGTCATCCAGGTTACACTTGACCTCCAGTCAGAAACCACAGCTTCCGGCATCATCCTTTACGGGAAGGAATGCAACTGACAAGCCGGCATAGATCGATCACACGCTTCAAGATTGCGTTGTTGCATCTTGCCAGTTTCCTCCTGCTGTTTATGTTTCACATTACTAGCTTCAGTCAGAATCTGGAGCGAAGGATCTCCATGGATGTGAAAGACACCCCCCTCGGTGAGGTACTTCAACAAATCTCCACAAAAGGCGAGATCCGGTTCTCATACAGCTCTCATATGATTCCTATCCATCAGGAAATATCCTATACATGCAAAGATAGACCAGTCTATGAAGTTTTGAATGTTATCCTCGGAAGTCGTGGGATCGGATGGCTGGTGATGGAGAACCAGGTGGTTCTGAGAAAAAAAACTCAGGCTCAGGAGACTGGAATCTCGACAAAGATGCGAAATCTTCCATTACATGTCATCAGCGGATACTTGCACGACAGTATAACCGGGGAAGCCCTGATAGGGGCCAATGTGGTTGTTAAGAAGCTGAGTAAAGGAGCCATTACGAATGAGTATGGATTTTACTCTCTCACATTGCAGGAGGGAACCAATGAGGTCGAATTTTCCTACATGGGATTCCGGGAGGAGTCCCGTTCGATGAATTTGCAGCGGGACACCATGATCTCCATCGATCTCCATGAAACTAGCCTGGGGATGCGTGAAGTGGTGATTCGGGCAAGGGATAACGAACAGCTTCCGGCTGTGAACCAGCCGGGCGACTTCAACTTTTCAGGCGCTACGCTGGACCGCCTTCCCGGTTTTGCCGGAGATGTGGATGTACTTAAGGCGTTGCAGCTTCTGCCCGGGATTCGATCTTACGGAGATGGTTCTTCGCTCTATTATGTCAGGGGAGGGAACAATGACCAGAATCTTCTGATGATCGATGAAGCCCCGATCTACAACCCGTCGCACTTGTTTGGATTCTATTCGGTTTTGGCGCCCGATGCAGTGAACGACATGGAGATCTATAAAGGAGATTTCCCGGCGAGGTATGGAGGCAGAGCCTCTTCGGTGATCAATATCACAGCCCGGGAGGGGAATATGAAACGCTTCAGCGTTGGAGGTAACCTCGGTCCGTATGCCTCCTCTCTCACCCTGGAAGGCCCCTTCGTCAAAGATAAAGCTTCATTCATTGTGTCAGGACGCCTGTCAACGCTCAACTGGCTCAATTATTTAGTGGATGATGCCGGTTCGTTTGACCTCTATTTCTTTGACATCAATGTCAAAATCAATGTGAAACCAACCCTGAAGGACAGGATTTTCTTTACATTTTTTACAGGTCGGGACGAGTTCAACCGATTTACCAACTCCATCTACCGGACCTACGGAATCAGTTGGGATAATCTGGCAGGAACACTCCGCTGGAATCACCTCTTCAACCCAAAGCTCTTCTCCAACACAACACTCAACTACAGCAGCTACGATTATGCTCTCTACCTCTCTTCTGACAGGAAGAGTTACTGGCATTCCTCTATTGGCAACCTTACCCTGAAAAGTGACTTCACCTGGTTTCTCAACCCGGCAAACACCCTTCGGGCAGGATTTGCGGTTAGTCGTTACCACTCCAATCCCGGAAATATCACTCAGCAGGGAGATGAGGAGCAGCTTGAAGTTCGGGAGGTAGCGGAATATACCTCCATGGAGTATCTCCTCTACCTGAGTAATGAACAGAAGATCGGCAAGCGCCTTTCCTTAAACTACGGGATAAGGTTGCCAGTGTGGCAAAATTTTGGACCCACTTCCATCTATTTCTTTGATGCCAATTATACCGTGATCGATACGGTGGCGGTGGAGAAGAATACATCTTACGATCTTTTTTTTAGTCCGGAACCAAGAGTGTCGATAGGATTTGCCCTGAACCAGAACTCCTCCCTCAAGGCCAGCTATAGCCGAACCACTCAGTTTATGCAGCTACTCTCCACTGCCACCGGACCATTCACATCGCTGGAGGTATGGGCTCCTGCCGGACCCAACATCCAACCCCTGAAGACCGATCAGGTCACCCTCGGCTATTTCCTGAAGTTTGCTGCCTCCAGTTTCTTCTTCTCAGCGGAAGGATTTTATAAATATTTCAGAAATCATATTGACTATACCGATCATGCCAACCTGCTGTATAACCCATTATTGGAGGGAGAACTCAGATTCGGTAAAGCCTGGGCATACGGATTGGAACTGATGCTGCAAAAACCGGCCGGGAAGTTGAGTGGCTGGGTAGGATACACCTGGTCTCGAGCTATGATGGAAACTCCCGGAGTAAATGATGGAAATCCCTATCCGGCCAATTTTGATAGCCCGCATAGTGTCTGTATCTATATCTCATACGATACCCACAAGCGGTGGTCCTTCTCAGCAAACTGGGTATTCATGACAGGCAATCCAATTACCTCGCCTGTAGGGTTTTATCAATATAGCGGATATACGATCCCACGCTATGGAGAGAAGAACAACGACCGTTTGCCCGACTACCACCGGCTGGATCTTTCGGTAGTCTACCGAATGAATAAACCTGATAGCCGATTTCGGCACAATCTGGCTGTAACCCTTTATAATGTCTATGGAAGGACGAACCCCTTCTCGGTAAGTTTCAATAAGTACCATGATGACCAGGGAAATTTCGTGGTCCCGTCCAACCTTGAAGGAGATTACGAACTTATTCCAACAATGATCTCGGTAGCCGGGATTATTCCATCCATCAACTACCAGTTTAAATTCTGATGAGCCATAAAATCCTACATATCGCCTTGTTAATCCTGCTTACCGGCTGTGTGAAGCAGGCAGACTGGACCCTCCCTGGTCAATCCTCAGGACTCATTGTAGTGGATGCTACCCTCACGGATATACAACAGGTCCATACCATAACGCTCAGCCTTCCTGTAACGACACTCGATACAGCAGCGAAGCCGGTAACCGGAGCAACGGTTTTGATCACCACGTCAGATTCATTATGGTTTCTGAATGAAGATTCTCTGCATCCCGGGAACTACGCGACAGATTCGTCGTTTGTAGCTGCCCTTAACATAGGATATGCGCTGCAGATCATTTGGCAGGATAAAAACTATTCAGCACAGGCCTCCATGGCTGCCGGAAAATTTTTTAATGAGTTGACATATAAAAAGAATGAGGGAGATGATCTTTATCACATCGACTGGGTGGCTTCAGCATTCAGTGTCGATAATCCAGCCATGTGGGAGGTGGTTGTCGACTGGTCGTATCTTCCCGGCTTCGACACCCTAGATCCCGATGCCTGCCATGCCCGCTTACTCTTTTACACTCTCCCAACCATTGACGTCAGCCAGATATTTGCTCCAATCGTGGAACAAACATCCTTCCCTGCCGGCAGCCTCATCACCGAGCGCCGCTATTCGCTTACCACAGGCCATGCTGAGTTTCTCCGGCAGCTTCTCCTGGAGACAAACTGGCAGGGCAGCATGTTCCCTTCGGCCAACGCAAACGTCACCACCAACCTTAGTCCAGGTGCCATCGGTTATTTTGGCGTGTGTGCAGTGACGGAGCTGTCGCTTGTGGTGGAGTAGGCGGTTCATTATTTCTTCAGTGAAGCTTTGGTGAAAATGTACTCCGGAATAGTTACATCAAATTGAATATCCGTGATGACAAAATCGGTACCCTCACCCTCTTTCAATACATCTTTATAATTGATTTTTTGAGGATACCACCGGGTTCCAACCTTTCTTACATCACTCAATACGGTTTTCTTCAGAAGCTGGCCACTCTTTGCAAAGAGCTCTTCCTTTAAAGGGATATACCGTTCCTGGTCAATCCACATCTTACGTTTATCATAAGAGGCATCAACAACTTTAGCGTTCATCTCCAATATCCAGGTCTTCCTGCCATCAATCGTTACTTCATCAATTACTTTTGCATCGTACATTTCAGTTAGTTTTCGTGTTTCCATCATGTCTTCATATGACAAGTCGGAACCCATGACCGATTGCTTCAGCATATGACCTGAAAGCTGTATGGTGCGGTCGGTGGAAGGGGAATAGATCCAAAGCCGGTCTTCGAGCTTTAACATTTTAGTCCCCTTTTCCCTTTCAGGAGCAAGGTATTCGGTAAATGATGCATTGACGCCTTGTGAATATCCTTTTGAAATGACAGTCCGGCTGCTTCTCCTGCCATGAATAACCATCTGGGATTCGATCACTTGTGTTTTGGATGTCATATTATCATCCACCTTTTGCAAAATTGCCTCAGCATTGGGATAATTCTGCTGTGCCACCAACGACCCTTGCATAAGCATGAGAAAAAATATGTATTTCATTTTATCTGGTTTAAATGAATTGGCTTGTCATTGGTTATTACACTTCCAGTTCCTTGAATAGCGTGGCGGTTTCCCTTTTGTATATGCCGATTCCGGAAATCATGTTGCCTACTACCATGGCAAATACACCGGGAATGAATCCGATATAAAGTAAGTCAGGTGTGAATTTTGCACGCAAGACCGAAGGCATCATCATCGTGCTGCCTGACATCATGCCACTGATATCGATCCCTTGAACCTGAAGAAAGATTACCCCTGCCAATCCAAGTGAAGTGCCGGCAATTGAGCCAAGAATTCCTATCAGGACCGCTTCAGTCAGTAACGTTCTGTAAATATGTCCCTTCGATTCCCCAAGCGCCAGCCTGATTCCAAATTCCTGGTATCTTCTTAATCCGCCAATCAGGCCGGTATTCCACAGAACGACAGACATAATGATGACAAATATGACAACAAACATGGATGCAAAGGAATCTATATAATCCAGGTAGCTGGCCATGTTGTTTTGTTCTCTCAGCCTCGACATGACCGGTGCAAATTCATCGTTGCTGTTTACATACTGCGCATTAAACGCTTGTTCTGTTTGCAGCGCCTTCTCGTCAAAGTAAACCCCTTCGTTCGAAAAACCCAGGATCTCTCCCGCACCGTCTTCCATGTCCAGCATTCTCTGGGCATCTGAAATATCAATAATCACGGCTCCTTGATCCATTGCGGCCATTCCGAAGCGGACAGTCCCACTGATGGTAAAACTCTCCATTGTCATACTTCCATTCATAGTGGTACCAAGGTAGGTAATTTCATCTCCAATGTTCAAATTCAGTTTCCGGGCAAATTCATCACCAATCAGTGCCTCCCTTGCTTTTCGCGGAACCCTGCCCGACACAATGGAATGAGTAATATTGAGCCGTTCCACTTCGCCACCGTCAGTTGAAAACAGTTCAATTGCCAATCCGGCTGAAGGTCCTTGTCCTTTTGATTCGCCTTTCGTATCAGGAGCATCAATCAGGCCTCCGAAACGGATTCGCTCTACCCATTGATAATTTGGAAACCGCTCTCTTAGAGATTGTGTCAATGCATCCACCCCGAGAAGAGCCAAGTCATTCGGTATCTGGTCTTTGTTCTCAGAATAGGCTCTGGTCATGACGTTTACATGTCCGGTTTCAAAGCGTGCACTCTGGTCAATCATATCACTCATCACTCCTCTCATGTAACCGCTCAATGAAATCGTGAGAAAAACGCCAATTGAAATGACGATGATTGGCAGGAGGCTTCTGTTTTTATCCCGCAATATGGCTTTAAATAGAAATTTTATCATTGTAATTTTCCTTTTAATGCTTCAACAGGGTTCATTCTGGCAATTTTCCGTGCCGGCAAGAAACTGACAATGGTTGCAGAGGTGACCACTACGATAATTGTACCTATGATCAGGCCTGCCCCATAGACCGGGAATATCCGCTCTGCAAGAATCAGCCCCGACTGGTCAGAGGACATAGGCATCCCCAATCCTTTATTAGCCATGTAGGCCAACATCGGAATGCCATAAATGCATCCTAAAATTGTCGCAAAGAGGCTATACATGCTTCCTTCAGCTGTGAATAATCCAACCACCTGCCATCGGGTCATGCCCAGGGCGATATACGTGCCAATCTCTTTTTGCCTTCTGAATATGGATAATACCTGTGTATCAAAGATGGCGAGCAATCCGATGGAAAGAAGTAATATATAGATGATCGAGCCCCCTACTTTCTTCATGTTGATAATTTTGGTCAATTCACGTAACAGATATTCCTTGCTTTCAAATTTCCAACCTGCAATCTCTTTCGGAAGATAACTATTGTCGGCAATAAAATAAGTTGCATGTCCTGCCAAACCGGTCATTTTCTGGAGTTTTTCTAAAGGCATCCATAGCTGGCCTCCGTCAACAAAAGGAACATAGGTTTCGAAAATACCGGCTACTGTTACATTGGCTGCATCAAATGTTCCATTCTTATCACGCCATCGAAGCAATACCTGGTCGCCCATGTTTAAATTTGCTGAAGATGCCATTCCTTTTCCAATGATAACAGGGATTTCCGCTGAGCTGGAGGCAAGAAGATGAGTAGGCAGTTTAACAATGGTTTGTTGTATATCAATACCTTTTATTTGTACAGATAACATTCTTCCCTGTGGGTAGATAGTTGCCTGCTGAATTAATATGGGTGTCAAATTTTCCTGACACTCTTCAGGTAAAATTCCATGCCCGTCTTGTAACGAAAATGGATCAAAGGGGTCGTAGCCCGCATTGATCAGATGTCCGTTTCCATAGGCCCAGGTCACTCCATCCGTTCTGGCTTGTTCGTTCCATCCGTCAATCATGCCGTTGTAGAAAATAATTACCACAAAGGCAAATGACAGTACCGAGGCATTGAGCCAGGTTCTCAAACCTGCTCCCATGAGGTTTTTATACGCTAATTGAAATGCCAGTTTCATAACTTGATCGTTTTCGTTTCGATGATCTGATCTTCTGCTACTTTTCCATCTTCTAAATGGATCTTGCGATCCAAATAACTCATCACCTTTTCATCGTGTGTGGAAAACAGAAACGTAGTGTTGAACTCTTTGTTCAGGTTTTTCATGGTTTGAATGATGGCATGAGCATTTTTCGCATCCAGGTTGGCGGTGGGTTCGTCCGCTAAAACAAGATCGGGACGTTTTACCATGGCCCGGGCAATCGCTACACGTTGACCCTCCCCTCCGGAGATTTTGGATGGTTTTTTCTTTGCCATATCGGCCATACCAACCCATTCAAGCGCTTCCATGACGGCTTTTCTCCGTTCATTGGCACTTCTATGCTGGAGTATAAGTGGAAATTCCACATTCTCAAAGACCGTGTAAACAGGCAATAAATTATAAACCTGAAAAATGAATCCCAAATGGATATTCCTGAGCCGGGCAGATTCTTTGTGGGAAAGGTTGGAAATGTTCCTGCCCATCACAATCGCTTTGCCTTCGGTGGGAGTATCCAGTGACCCGATGATGTTGAGTAGTGTGGTTTTCCCGGAACCGCTTGGCCCTACCACACCAGCAAATTCCCCTCTCCTGAATTGAAGGTTGATGTTGCTCAACGCGGTAAACTTGCCATCTCCTACAGGAAATCGTTTGCAAACATGTTCAATTGAAATAATGTTCTCGTGACTCATAGTAAATCTGTTTTAGTGATTGTAAACCAACATCAACCTGATTCCCGGTCCCGCGAATGAATCAATAAATTCATTTTGCTGCAGGCTCTGTTGGCCAGTGGCATTGTAATAGGCCATGAAATATCCTATTACGTATTTAAACTGATGCGCATAGTTCATAAAAACCGAAAAACCATCTGAGCTCCAATTGTAATAGAGCACACAGCTCAGGTTATCGAATAGCCCAAGAGGATAGGATATGGAGGATGCGGAGATGTTGGAGGTATTTGAAAACGCCAAAGGCTTTCGGTCCGATGCTGTGAAGAGATGTTCTGCCATCACATTCAGTCCGTTCCCAATACCGAAAGTATAATCGGCTCCCAGGGTCAATAGCGTTTGATTGGTAAAGATGCCAATATCCTTCGACCGGTGAATGTAGCAAAGCTCAAACCACACCCCAATCTCCACATCCCATTTCCCGTCAACCCCGAACTTCTCTTCGGGTATCTGGTCAAAGGGGGATACATGGATCAGATCGCGCGAATCAGCTGTTCGATGATTATAAGAGAGAGCGATTTCCCCTTTTGGCACAGGGTATTGAACCCTGCCTCCAAATTCGGGATGGTGGCTATAAGTCTTCAAGGCATCAAAGCCCCGTGTCTCCTCATTTCCATACAACACCCACAACCAGATATTGGCGTTATTGAGGAAATAATACCTTCCCAACACTCCATACACGCCATAGGTAAGCTGCAATGGATCCCTGGGGTCTATCTGGTTGAACCATTGCAATGGCCGGAGCAACATGGCTGATCCGAAATCAATTTTTTGTAACCCGGCCCTTATTTCATATCTCTTCCCGGTAAACCTTGCCCAGAGCCGGTAGGGGCGAACGTTCCCAGCCACTACGAAAGAATCGAAATCGAGAAATGAGACGGAACCATAGATATTTAAAGATCCATCAAAGTCCAACATGTTGGCAGAACCCAGTTCAATACCATAATTTAATTCTGGAATATAGCGTCCTCCTAACAACACATCAAGTTGATTATCAGGGCTGTAATTAGCCACAGCAGAAACCTGCCCGGCAAATTCCAGGTGATGTTGTCCGGAAACTTTTCCAGTAAAAACCAGCATCACTAAAACCAGTATTACGATACCGTGAAACAGTAAAATCTTTCTCATTTCACAGGGGCTTCATAGGATAAAATTCCGTAAAAAAAGAAATTGGTTATTTCCATGATGATATCCTGTGAATTTTTATACATAGCAATGAGTTTTTCGTCCAATATCATTGCAGAGAATTGCTCCATGGCATACATGATAAATTCCGGCTTCAGATCCTTTCGGATCCATCCATTCTGCTGTGCTATCCTGAAATCCTCTATCACCTCTTCCATCATCCTCTTTCGGTAATCCTCCATTCGCTGCTTTAAACCCGAGTCTTCATGTTGATAAATGTCCCTGATAAACTCTTCACTGATGCCGGTAGTAGTATCCTGTTTCAACAGCATGATCTGTTTTATTTTTTCTGAAAACGGAACCGGCTGTCGCATGATGCTTTTGTATCGCATCATGCTTCCTTCCAAAACACCATCTAAAACCTGTTCAGCTACTTCATTCTTGTTGTTAAATAACCTGTAAAAAGTCATTTTACTTATCTCTGCTTCCCTGCAAATCTCCTCAACGGTAACCCTCCGCACGCCATGCTTCCAGAATAAAGACGTTGCCCTCTGCAGGATGGCCTGATAACTTTTTGTCTTTCTGGGATTTTTCATTAAAATAGATACTAATAATCAGTAATATTACAAAAATAGTACTATAATACAAAAAAAGTAACATTATTTTCTTCCAGGCATTCACCCGAAATTCCCAGGAGTTCCCTTCTTTCGTTATCCGGTCTCTGACATCATTGTCATTGCGAGCCGCAGCCCCGGGTTGAAGCGAAGGGGCAGCGAAACAACGGCGGCAGAAAATTTACTCTTTGTATCAGGGTATTCTTCTCCTTCGGTGTATTATTACCAGAAACCCAAAATTTCGACACGATGAAAACAAATCACATCTTCAAACTTGGCTTGTTTATGGTTGCAACCCTTGCACTTGCTTTAACAGGATGTCAGAAAGACCCCGTAGATCCAATTCCAGATGATAACGGGTCAACCTCTGTTCAGCAAATTTCGCAGGACGACAATCAATTGCAGAAAATTGATGACGACATCAACCTCGACATTGAGATCATGATGACAGGCGGCGGTTTGAAATCAACTACCTGGTTGCCCTGCAACGCAACGATCGATTCCGCAAACGTGGTTAATGATACAATCACGTACTACATAACTTACCATGGTCTAAACTGCCCTGAAACGGTTTACCGTACAGGTCAGGTTGAGGTAAAGAAACATGTGGGTACTCATTGGTATGACCCAGGCGCTACCGTAATGGTCAAGATCATCAACCTGCAGATTACCCGGGTCGCTACGCAGAAAACAGTTGTAATCAACGGTGTAAAGACCCATCAAAATGTCACCGGCGGTCTTCTTGTTCAGTTAGGTTACGGCATCAACACAATCGTACACAGAACCCATGGGTTTATGACGGTTAATTTTGATGATGGTTCAAACCGTACCTGGAACATCGCCAGGAGGATCGTTTATACTGGTACCCTCGGAGATTTTGTGATTGGTGTGGACGGGTTCGGGCAGGCAGGAGAATATGCCGGCCTGGTAACCTGGGGCGTTGGCCGTAATGGAGATCAGTTTTACATCAGTGTTCCGCAACCTGTTCACTACGTTCAGGCCTGTAACTTCAATCCAGTCAATGGAATCCAGACTATCGAAATCCCAAGTAAAAACAAAGGAGCTACACTAACATTTGGCTTCGATAACAATAATCAGCCCGTCGTACCTCCAGCTTGTCCTACCAAATACAAACTCGACTGGCATCACGGAGCAAACAGTGGCACCATCTATCTCTGGCTCTAAATAATAGGGAGTGAAACACCAAAAGGGGCGGTTCTGTAATGGGATCGCCCTTTTTACATCCACCTCTTCCGTTTGAAGTAAATCATCATGCTCCCTCCCAACACCACTACAAGCCCCCACCAGGCAGGATAACCCCATGACCATGACAGTTCGGGGATGTTATGAAAATTCATGCCGTATACGCCGGCCAAAAAGGTGAGCGGGATGAAGATGGCAGCGAAGATCGTGAGGACCTTCATCACTTCATTCATTTTGTTACTGATGGTAGAGAGGTAAAGATCCTGCATCCCTGATGCCATATCCCTGAATGTTTCCACTGTTTCGATAACCTGGATAGTATGGTCATAAGCATCACGCAGGAAAAATCCGACCTGTTTGGTGATCAGCTTATGTTCCGCATGCTGCATCGCGCTAATCACCTCCCGCATTGGCCAGATCGATTTTCGCAGGAAAATCAGATTCTGTTTCAGATGATAGATATCGTTCAGCAGCGATTGGTCGGCATTTTTCAGGAGGACCTCCTCCAGGTTTTCAATCTGGTCACCCAATTGTTCCAGAACGGTGAAATAGAAGTCGATGATCGAATCCAGGATCGCATAAAGCAGGTAGTCGCTTCCCATCTTACGGATTCGGCCTTTCCCTGTTCTGATCCGTTGCCGCAACCCCGCCAGCACATCCTCCTCTTTCTCCTGGAAAGAGAGGACGTAATTCTGCCCGAGGATCAGGCTGATCTGTTCAATCACGATCTCCCCGGTTTTATTGTCGAGATAGGTCATCTTCACAACAGAAAAAAGATAGCCGTCATACTCCTCGAGCTTGGGCCTCTGGGTGGTGTTGGCGATATCTTCCAACACCAGGGAATGGATACCGAATGCCTCTCCGATCGACTCAATCACCGATGTGTCGTGCACCCCGGTGACATTGACCCAGGTGACCATCGGGCTATTTTTCAACGGGAGAATTTCGGTGATAGTTTTTATATCCTTCTCTGTGAAGTGATCGTCATGGTACTCCATCACCTGGATTTTAACCGGAGCTTCGCGTTTTTTTCCGACATAATTAACCGTGCCGGGCGAAGAAGTATGGATGGCTACCCGGGGCATGAGTTTCGATATACGAAATCTCTTCAGGATGGATTCTGCTTTCATACATGTGGTTGAATGGTACAGGAAATTTAACCACTAAGATAAGAAAATAACCAGCAACCAGGATCTAGAATCCAGGATTGAGCCGCTGTTTGGTGTAAAACTTAAGAAGCACCTGGTCAGAAAAGAAGGTGAAAAGCAGCAGGAAACCAACGCCGGTAACCAGTTTCCAGTTATCGAGAACCATCAGGAGAAAGGGGTTGATCGATTCCCTTGCCGGAAAGATCAGGCAAACGGTCAGGATGATAAGGGCTGCGGCAGTGATACCTGTTTTCATGGCGAATTCCTGGATCAGTTCTCTCCAGGTCAGCCGCCTTTCAACTTTTCTCAACAGGGTATCTGTAAACGAGAGCGAAAGTTCTCTCTCGGGTTGCTTCTTCAGGGCTTCTGTGATCAGAGCTTCCAGTTCGTTAAAACGATCGTTTTCGGCGTTCATGACGGCAAAATTAGTTTTTTATTTCGATGTTGAAAATTCGGGACACATATCCGGAACCAGGTTCAAAACCCCTTCGCGGATTGCCTGTCGCCCCCGGTTCAGGTAACTTTTTATCGTACCATTGGGCATCCCGGTGATCTCTTCGATCTCTTTGTAAGATAATTCCTCCAGGTAGAAGAGGGTGATGACTGTTCGGTATTGAACAGGCAGCGAGTCGATTACACGGTGGACAATCTTTTTCATGCTGCGTTTATCCAGCGCTTCATCGGCCGATTCAACAGCCGGCTTTCCCGAAGCCACCGGAAGGTAATCATCGACAGAGACCATGATATTCTTTCCTTTTTTACGTAAATAGGTGATGCTCATGTTATAGGCGATCGCTCCGATCCAGGTGGATAACTTTGCCTCCCCCCTGAACTTCCCGATATCCCTGAAAACCCTCAAAAAGATCTCCTGGCACAGGTCTTCGGCATCTTCCGTTTGATCTACCATTCGCAATACCAGATGCCACACCAGGTTTTTGTATTTCTCAATCAGAAACCTGTTTGCATGTTCATTTCCTGTTTGGACCTGCGCGATCAGCGTTGCATCATCCATTTTGTTATCTGTCGTTCATTCTGGGAAAAGGTTGCAAACAAAATAGCGAAATAGTGAAATAGCGAAATAGCGAAATGGCGAAAAAAATAACATTTCCTGCAACCTTGTGAGACAACCTGCGACATATTGTCCAAATGATAAACATTAAAATTACAAAAAAATGGAAACCCTTGGAACCATCATCATTGTCGGAACTATTTTTTACGGAGTTTATGCCCTGATAAAAGTGTATACCGACTACCTGTTAAAACGTAAAATTGTAAAATCCGGACACCTTGAAAAGGCTGGAATCCTTGACCCGCCTGCTCTGCCATCCGGAGAAAGCACCCGATATCCAAACCTGAAATGGGGTCTTATTGCCCTGATGGCCGGTTTAGGACTTATCCTGATCGAGATTTTTAACCGTACTGGCACAATCACCTGGCAGGATGGTCGCGACGGTTTTCTGCCTATTGGGATAGAATTAGTTGCTATCGCTATTGGATTCCTGGTCTACTTCTTTATCGTGAATGCGAAAGCGATGAAGAACCGGTAGGACGTGGGACGTGGGACGTGGGACGTAGGACGTAAGACGTAGGACGTAAGACGTAAGACGTAAGATGGAGGGACTGTTTTAAAAGAAGAAAAATTAACCACAAAGGAACACGAAGTGCATCACAAAGGTATATAAGAGGCTGAATAACAGACATTAATCTTTGAGTGCCTTCGTGAAATCCTTTGAGCCCTTCGTGGTTAATTCTTTTTGAAGACAGCCCCTATATTAATTCTCAGGATACCAGTTTTACAACTTTAAGGTAGTATCCGTAAAATGCTATTGTAGGCTGAACATGATGGGAAGAACATAGATAATCCTTACCGCTTCTCCTTTGTTAGTGGCTGGCTTCCAGTCTCCGTCTGTCAGGGCGATCACCCGGAGCGCTTCGTCGTTTAAGGAAGCGGAGGGTCCGTGGATCACCCTGATCCTTTTCAGCGATCCGTTCTCCATCACGATAAAACTGACAAACACCCTCCCTTGCTCTCCTTTTTCCTTTGCTTCATCGGGATAAACAATCTGGCTCGTCAGCAACTTGTACAATGCTTCATCCCCTTCCTTGTACTCTGGTGCAGATTCAGCGACAGTCATCACATCGGTGATAAATGTATTGCTCTCTTCATCCCAATAACGGGTTTCGGTGATTTGGTTGTTGCTGAAAGATTCGTCCCGGTCGAGTCCACCTGTCTCGGGCAGATAATATATCCATATACCTTGTTTTACAAGAGGAGCAATCAGGTAGCTGAATCCCCTGGAGGTGAGGATCCCTTTTCTGAGATCGGATATGAAAAACCCGGTATCGCTACGATGCACCTGGCGATAAAATGTATCTGTTTTGCCGGATGGGTAGGTTACATTCACCAGGAATACAGAATCATTCACCCTGTGAAAAATCGATTTCTCTGTTTCAACCCATTTACCATTTCTCAGGTAGTTGGGTGTTAGTGTGAAGAGGCTGTCACCGGATTGTCTGACTATCTGATAGGATTGAGCCTCCTTCTTTGAATTCACGGGAGATCCTTTCTTTGAAAAGAAAATGGTGGTGTCCTGTTGTGCAAAGGCGTGGGTTACAGAAAGGAACACAAGCAGGAAAAATGGCAAGTTGGATAGTTTCATAATACATACTGTTGTTAATATGATAAAGTTAGAAGGATTTGTGCTTCATTCAATTGTATTTTTTTCTATCTCTTTGCAAAAAATTTTTAGCTTTATGCACATTTTTAGACACAATCAACCCTTAATATCCACAAACTAATCCAACATCATGAAGAGAAACCTGTTCCTTTACCTTGCACTGGTACTGTTTACATTGCCTGGATGCAAGTCGCAAAAAGACGATCTGAACATCGTCTATGAAAAGTACACATTACCCAACGGCCTCGATGTGATTCTGCATGTCGACCGATCGGACCCAATTGTTGCTCTGGCTATCCAATTTCACGTAGGCTCTAACCGCGAAGTTGAAGGCCGTACCGGATTTGCCCATCTCTTTGAACACATGATGTTTCAGAAATCAGAGAACGTAGGTGAAGACCAGTTCTTTAAAATCATCCAGGATGCCGGCGGAACACTCAACGGCGGCACAGGGAATGATGCAACAACCTACTATGAAGTGGTCCCGAAAAATGCGCTTGAGAAGATTCTTTGGATGGAGTCGGACCGCATGGGTTACATGATTAATACCGTCACTCAAAATGCCTTCAGCATACAGCAAAATGTGGTACAGAATGAGAAGAGGCAATCTGTCGACAACCAGCCTTATGGATTTACCTCCTGGGTAATCGCTACCAATCTCTATCCCAAAGGACATCCATACAGCTGGACAGTCATTGGTGAAATGGAAGACCTGAAAAATGCTTCTGTGGAAGATGTAAAAGCGTTTCACCAACAATGGTATGTGCCAAACAATGCTACCCTGGTACTAGCTGGAGATTTTGATGTAGATGAAGCTAAGAAGCTGATTGAAAAGTATTTCGGTGAGATCCCCCGGGGTGGTGATGTCAAGGATCCCGATCCCATGCCTGTCACACTCGATGAAACTATCAGGGTATATCATGAAGATAATTTTGCCAAAGCCCCACAGTTCCGGATGATCTGGCCAACCGTTGAAGATTACCATGAAGATTCCTATGCCCTGAGCTATCTGGGGCAACTGCTCTCCCAGGGGAAGAAAGCTCCGTTGTACAAGGTATTGGAGAAAGAGAAGAAACTCTCGTCGAGTCAGTATGCATACAGCAGCGCTCAGGAGATTGCAGGATCCTTCAATATCGTTGTCACCGCCAACGATGGCGTTAGCCTGAAAGACGTGGAGGCAGCCATCAATGAAGCCTTCCAGATGTTTGAGACGGAAGGGTTTACCGATGCTGATGTGGAGAGGATCAAAGCCGGACTGGAGACCAATTTTTATAACGGGATCAGCAGTATTCTTGGCAAGTCGTTTCAACTGGCATATTACAATGAACAGATGAATGACCCATCCTATTACAAGGTAGATCTTGAACGTACGAAAGCTGTCACAAAAAATGATATCCTTTGGGTTTATAACAAATACATCAAAGACAAACCATTCCTTGCGACCAGTTTTGTTCCCAAAGGTCAGCTTGAACTGGTTGCAGAAGAGTCGGTAAAATCGGGTGTGGTAGAGGAGAGCATTTCCGAAGCCACCCAGGTGGAGATCACTGATGTTGGAGAGGAGGAAATCGTAAAAACGCCGACCCATATCGACCGTTCGGTGATGCCGGCAGATGGACCGGATCCGATGCTCAACCTGCCTGCTGTTTGGGAAGGTGCTCTGGCCAATGAGATCAAGGTTTATGGGATCGAACAACACGAACTTCCGTTGATACAGTTCAGTGTCACGCTTAAGGGAGGTCATTACCTCGATCAGCTTGACAAAGCCGGAGTGGCTTACCTGGTTTCTCAGCTGATGATGGAGGGGACAAAGAATAAGACGCCCCTCGAGCTGGAAGAGGCCATTGACATGCTTGGAGCGCGTATAAATATGAGCGCCTCAAGCAATGATATCTCGATCAGTGCTAACGCCCTTGTCAGGAATTACGACAGCGTGCTGGCTCTGGTTCGGGAGATCCTACTCGAACCCCGTTGGGATGAGGAGGAGTTTGCGCTGGCAAAAACCAAGTTACTTAACTCCCTGAAGCGCCAGAAGGCCAGCCCGAACACACTGGTCAGAGATGCTTTCAATAAACTGCTTTACGGAGAAAACCACATTTTTTCTATTGACCGTCAGGGTACGATTGAGAGTATTGAGTCGATTACGATCGACGACCTGAAAGCCTTCTACGACGCCAACTTCTCCCCTACGGTAACCTCATTCCTGATTGCCGGGGATATCACCCGCGACCGTGTGATGAAATCGCTTCAGGATCTGGCTGCACAGTGGCCTGCAAAAGAGGTTCACTTTCCCGCTTATTCACTTCCTCAGGAGTTGCCTGCTTCTAAGATCTATTTTGTAGATGTTCCGGGAGCAAAACAGTCGGTCATTAACATTGGTTACCTGGCTCTGGCCCGAACCGAAACCGACTTTTATCCTGCCACCGTCATGAACTACAAACTGGGTGGCTCATTTGCCGGAAACGTGAATATGGTGCTCAGGGAGGAGAAGGGATATACCTATGGAGCCCGTACCGGCTTCCGTGGCTCTGAGATTCCAGGCCCCTTCATTGCTTCTGCCAGCGTTCGTTCATCGGCTACCGAAGAGTCAGTTCAGATCTTCAAAGACCTGATGGAGCAGTACCGCAACGGCATCACGGAGGAGGAGTTACTCTTTACGAAAAATGCACTGATCAAGAGCAATGCCAGGGAGTTCGAAACGCTTCGTGCCCTGATAAGCATGCTGAGTGATATTGCCGAATACAACCTCCCTTTCGACTATGTGAAGAACGAAGAGGCAACCGTGAAAGATATGACCCTCGAGCGCCATAAGGAGCTGGCTGATAAGTATATTGTCCCTGAACGGATGTTCTATGTCATTGGCG
>CAYUZX010000001.1:57568-139538 GCA_964449285.1 uncultured Prolixibacteraceae bacterium | reverse complement strand
AAGACGTAAGACGTAAGACGTAAGACGTAAGACGTAAGACGTAAGACGTAAGACGAGGGACGAGGGAAGAACTGAACCAGAAACCAGCAACCTGCCAATTAACTCCATCACCTCATCACCTCATGACTAAACAAATAACAATGCGCCGCACAAAAATTATCGCAACACTAGGCCCTGCGAGCAGTTCCCCGGAAGTTATCCGGCAGTTGATCCTCGCCGGGATGGATGTTGCCCGGTTGAACTTTTCGCACGGAACCTATGATGACCATGCCAGGATAATTGGGAACCTTCGAAAGATCAGCGCTGAACTGGATAAGCCAGTTACGATCCTTCAGGATCTTCAAGGGCCAAAGATCCGAGTAGGCACCCTCTCTTCAGGTCAGATGGAACTGAAAAAGGGTTCATTTATGAAATTGCTACCGGAAGCACAGTATTCCGGCTCACAAGAAGAGATCCCAATTGATTATCCTCATACAGCAGAAGATGCCCAACCAGGCATGCAGGTGTTACTGGATGATGGCCTACTGGAAATGAAGGTCAATAAGGTTGATAGCGATTCGGTGATTTGCGAAGTTATTGAGGGAGGGACACTCAAACAGCGTAAAGGGGTTAATTTTCCCAACCTCAAGCTGAAGTTGCCTTCCCTTACAGAAAAAGATAAACGTGACCTGGAATTTGGGATCGGGCATGATGTAGATTGGATCTCATTGAGTTTCGTGAGAAACGGTTCAGATCTGAGGGAGTTGAAATCGCTCATTGAGAGCAAAGGGGTTATGAAACCGGTGATTGCCAAGATCGAAAAACCACAGGCTATTGAACACCTTAAAGAGATTATTGAAGAGGCACAGGGGATCATGGTAGCCAGGGGAGATCTGGGCGTGGAAATGAGTCCGGAACGTGTACCGATGCTCCAGAAATCGATCATCGAACTGTGCAACCGCATTGGGAAACCAGTAATCACTGCTACCCAGATGCTTGAGAGTATGATGTATGAAGCCCGCCCCACCCGAGCCGAAGCTTCAGATGTGGCCAATGCGATCATTGATGGGACCGACTGCATCATGCTTTCGGGAGAGACTGCTGCAGGAAAATTTCCAGTAAGGGCAGTAGAAATCATGAGTAAGATTGCCACCGAAGTGGAGAGGCAAATTGAGTTTAAAACATATCCGCCTGAAGGGAACCAGGATATCATGGCGTTGAGTGAAGCAACCAATATCATCGAGAAGATTGCTGACCCCCATTGCATTGTGGTTATGACAACCAGTGGACGAAGTGCCCGATTCGTTGCGGCAGAACGCCCAAAAACGCCAATCTATGCTTTAACCACAAGCTTAAATGTCTATCATGAGCTAAACCTCCTCTGGGGAATTAACCCGATTCTGATTTCAGAGATATCAAGCACATTCGATAACCTGATCAAACTGGCAGCAAGCACCCTCGTCGAGAGAGGACTGGCTGCTTCAGGGGACAAAATCATTGTTGTCGGAGGAGTCCCTGCCGGCATCCCAGGAGGAAGCAACTTTATAAAGATCCACATAGTAGGATCCTGAAAAATTTAGAAAAACCGGATAAACTCTTCCAGTTTGTCAACCATTGCAGCAGGTCCCATGAAAAATGGTGAACGTTGATGAATCGAATGGGGATGAATCTCCAGTATCCTGCGTGAACCGTCTGAAGCTTTTCCAGCTGCCTGCTCAGCAATAAAAGCCATTGGTTTACATTCATAAAGCAGACGTTGTTTCCCTTGCGGCTTCCTGATCGTTCACGGATAAAGAAATATCCCGCCTAAAAGCATGTTCCTGTGCACATCCGCTACCATCGACCCGAAATAGCGAGTTGATCAGTTTTTTCATTGTTCAATGGTTGATGGGAAATGATAAACCAAATTAAGAAAAAGGGCTGGATAATTCAATCATTTGGAATAGGGGTGCATGTCAATTGGGTTGTCTACTTAAAAAATGAACGATGAAAATGCTTTCCCGGTTGCTTCCATTGATCTCGCTGTTTTTAATAAATCCATCCATTCGAAGCCAAACGATAACCCAAATCGTGAGGGGAAAAGTTACCGATGCTGAAGGTAAATACGGTCTCCCAGGAGCCAATATCATCCTGTTAAATTCTGATCCTCTGATTGGAACCACTTCTGATAGTGAAGGAACATTTGAGTTGTCGGGTGTTTCGGTAGGAAGGCAATCGTTTAAAGTAAGTTACCTGGGATACAAACCCGTAATTATTCCGGAGATTATGGTATCAACAGGCAAACAGGCCTTCCTCACTTTTGAACTCTACGAAGAAGTAATTACCGGTAAAGAGGTAGTAATCAAAGCCACTGTTGACAAGGATAAACCGCTGAATTCCATGGCTATGATCAGCGCCCGGTCGTTCAATGTGGACGAAAGCCGTCGGTATGCAGGAACCGCTGATGACCCCATGCGAGCTGCTGCGAATTTTGCAGGGGTGGCTTCAAGTGCCGATGTGAACTCAAACCAGATAGTTGTACGTGGTAACTCACCCAAAGGATTACTTTGGAGAGTGGATGGAGTTGACATTCCAAACCCGAACCACTTTGCATACGTAGGTCATTCTGGAGGCGGCATTACGATGTTCTCCAGCCAGTTACTCTCGAATTCCGATTTTTATACGGCAGCCTTTCCTGCCGAGTTCGGAAATGCACTTTCAGGGGTTTTTGACATTCGTTTCAGAAATGGCAACAATTACAAACGGGAATATGCGGTCCAGATCGGTGTCATGGGTCTTGATCTTTCAGCCGAAGGTCCTTTCCGCAAGGGAGGTCAATCTTCCTACCTCTTCAACTACCGGTACTCAATCCTCGCTTTTCTCCAGCTAATTGATCCTGAGATGAAGAACAAGATACCATCCTATCAGGACCTGTCGTTCAACGTTAACCTGCCAACAAAAAAGGCGGGAACCTTTACAGTTTTTGGTATCGGTGGGCTTTCCAAATCGCACTACTACCCTGTTGAAGATTCGGCAGAGTGGCATAACCTGGATGATCGTACCAATTCAACCCTAAACAATACAATGGGCGCCATGGGGGTCACGAACAGATACAATTTCTCAAAGAAAACATACCTGTCCACATCCATATCTGCTACCTACAATCAAATATATTATACACGGGCATTCCTCGATTCATCCTATCAGGCAGTTCCCTCCGATTATGTGAATCATATCAACTACAGGTATAATATCGTTTCCCGTGTAAACCATAAGTTCGGACCAAAGCATACAAACAAGACCGGAATTCAATACAGTTATATCGGATATAACCTTCATCTCAAAGCAGAGAATCCTTTCACAGGAATTTTCGAAACCATAAACAAAGAGGAAGGACACACTGGTATGATCCAGGCTTTTTCCGAGTCACGCTTCGACTTCACCAACACGCTCCATTTCGAAGCCGGAGTGCATGTGCAGTACCTGATTTTAACTAATGACTGGTCAGTTGAACCCCGACTGGCTTTCCGATGGTCTTTCACACCCAGACAATCGATTGGAATTGGATATGGGAACCTGTCCCAAATGGAGGATGTCGGCGTTTACCTGGCAGAAAATGAGATCACACCCGAGAATATCGTGCAACCTAACAGGAACTTGAAATTCAGTCGGGCCAATCACTTTGTACTGGATTACAATTTTGCCATCCGTCCTGATTTACGGATCAAAGTGGAAACATACTCCCAGTTACTTTATAACATTCCGGTAATGCCCGGAAGCTATTTTTCCATGATCAATAGCAGAGGCGGGTATCTGAATGATACCCTCGAGAACACGGGAACCGGTTACAATTATGGGATAGACCTGACATTTGAAAAATTCCTGACAAAAGGGTACTATTACCTGGCTACCGTTTCCCTGTTTAACTCAAAATATAAGGGAGGTGATGGTTTAGAGCGTAATACACGGTTCAACTCAAACTATGTAGTAAATATTCTTGGGGGAAAAGAGTTTACGATCCGAAAGAAAAATATCCTCGGGATCAATCTGAAGGCCACTCTTACAGGCGGAGAATACTATGTTCCTGTCGACCTGAATGCATCAATCCAACAGGGACGTGAAGTTCCCGATGAAGTCAACGCGTTCACAGTCAGGTACAATGATTTTTATTATATTGACCTGACCTTGACCTACCGCACCAATCATAAAAAGTTTAGTGGGATCTGGGCCATCCAGGTTAAAAATTTACTTAACCAGCAACCTGTGATCGGCTACCAATACAACATGTTCTGTCAGCAGGTTGAGGAGATTAAAACAATGGGAATTCTGCCCATAATCAGCTATAAGATCGAGTTCTGATCTGCAGAGGAGAAGTCTCTCTTAAAGAGCCTCTCAAAACGTTATAGCCAACCTTTCCTGAGTTCCGGTTTTAACATTGCTTACGGTATAGGAAAACGCTTGTGCTCCCTCCTTTTTAATCCGTACCACACGATAAGCCCGGGCCGGCAGGACAATACTGTTGGGAGCATCCGGATTTTCTCCATCAGTGAAGTAATAGGGAATGTCCGATAGATTGTCTATTCTGAAGTAATTGTAAGATGAATCTTCGTAAACAGGTCCGCTTCGTTTCAAACAGGATCGGACAAACGGTTCGGCATACTCACTTTTGCCGGCCAGGGTATCACCATACCACACAAGTGTCCGCCCGAGAAAAAGGGCCTCTTTCAACTCCTTTTCATTTTTCTCTCTCGCGAAAATCAATGTCATTGCCCTATGAGAATCACCTGTGGATGATAGAACTTCTGCTGTAGATCCATGTATATCCGTATTCCCTATCATAGCCAGGTTATTCTCCATACACCACTCCATAACATCTGGATAGAAGACTCCGTCGTTGAAAATCTCGATGCCATGAAGCCATCCCTTTTGTATCAACTCACGATGAATATCCAGCATCCTTGCTACCCCATCAGGTTGTTGTGCAGCCCATCCCGGATGGTTCCACTGAACGAATGCTCCCTCATCCACCGCCTTCTTGATTACTGCCAGAAAAGCCGTGTCGTTGAAGGTGATGGAGTCGGGAAGGAAAAGGAGATTGAGATGACCCGGCGGCATTTTTCGCGTGACTTCTGTTCCTCGTATCAGGATAATATCATTGCACTCGGCATTCCTTTTAGCAATGGCAAAAGCTGAATTGTCCTCCCCCTTGACATATTTTTTATGCGGCAAATACTCAAGGTGATCGGTGATTGCAATTGCATCCAGACCATCCTGAACGGCTTCTCGCACCCTGAAGGTAGGCCATACTTCTCCATCTGAAAAAACAGTATGGGAATGCAGGTCACATTTCAGGGTGATATACCCCGGAACCTCCCCGGTCCTGATCAACCTGCCCTGGGCAAAAGCACTAAATCCCGACAAAATAATGGTAGAAAATAAAATTACAATTCTCATAAGAAGTTCATTTGATCCAGTTTACTATCTCTTTTCTTAATTCGTAATTCTTAATTCTTAATTCGTACTTACAATTTCAGCGCTTCCTTCAACACCTTATACCCTGATGTGCTAGCTTTAAGACTTGTCCCATCCTTCATCCTAACGGCGTAACTCTCTTTGTCGTAGTATTCAAGTTTGTCCATGAAATCAACATTGATGATGGTAGAACGGTGAATCCTGATAAACCTGGCAGTATCCAGGTGCGTTTCAAAATACTTCATTGTCTTCTCCTTCAGGAATTTATCCTTCTCTGTATGGATCGTCACATAATCTCCATCAGCCTCAAGGTACCTAATCTCCTGGACGGGAATCACATGCACTTTATGCCTGATCTTCACGGCAATTCTTGCAAGAAGATCGGGTTGTTCGTCAACGGCATCCAGAATACGTTTCACCGATTTCGTCTCCGGAGTTCCGGAACGTAAACCATTTAACGCTTTTTCAACTGCCTTGACAAACCGGTCGCGGGAATAAGGTTTCAACAGATAGTCGATGGCATTCATCTCGAACGCTTTGATAGCAAACTGATCAAATGCTGTACTGAAGATGATCAGGGGAGGATTATCCAATAGGTCCAACAACTCGAACCCGGTCAGTTTCGGCATCTGAATGTCGAGAAAGATCAGGTCGGGATTTAGCTCCTGAATCGCTTTCAATCCTGAAAATCCATCCGCGAACTCTCCAGCTATGTTCAAATTGGGATATGCTTTCAGGTAATCCCGGATAATTTGGCGGGCAGGAGGTTCATCATCGATGATCAGAATTTTGTATTTGGATTCTTGTGCCATAGGATATTAATCATTAAATTCAGTTTGTAAAATATCTTGTATCTTAAACCTCGACCCTTGAATCTGGACGCTCGACTTTTTACTCCGGTATCCTTAACCGCACAAAATAGCGGTTCTCCTCTTTCCATGTTTTCAATAAATCGTTTCGTTGATAGGTTAGCCTGAGTCTTTCCCTGATGTTATTCAACCCCACGCCGGCACCTATCCTTGGAATAGCATCCGGATCAAAATCATTCACAATCCTGATCTCAGTATAACCAGATTCTATCCTACACTCCGTCTCAATTCGCACCTGGTTGGTGCTTTCGTAAACACCGTGTTTAATCGCATTCTCATAGAGGGGCTGGAGCAACATCACAGGGATTCTCTGACTCAGACAGTTCTGGGCAACCTTGAGGAGGTATATAAGTTTCTCCCCAAAGCGGATCTTTTCGATCTCCAGATATCGTTTGATGTTTTCAAGCTCTTCTGACAAAGAGGTCAAATTGTTGGTTCCCGATGAAACCGAGTACCTCAGGAAATCCGAAAGCTTGATAACCATATCCCGGGCCTTCTCGGGATCAGTTACCGTGAGGGAACTAATCGAATTCAAGCTATTAAATAGAAAATGTGGGTTTATCTGAGATTTCAGCATATTCAATTCAGTCTCCTTCAAAAGGGTATTCAATCGTGCCTCCATCTGCAATTTCTCCTGCAAGTTGAAATTGTATATCAACAGGTAGAATATAAGCCCCACAAGAATATAGAGTAACACTCCACTGATAAGTCTTATAGGGATCGATACCGTTAAAAAGTCATTGTAAGCGGTTTCATCCTGAAACATGAGGGAAAGAATAGAATAACCGACACCAAACCAGATTACGATAATTAATACCAACGATGTCAAGTGGTTAAAAAAAATGTTAAATCGGGTCCGCCTCGAAGGAGAGCTGTATCTTACGATAAACCACATCGGTAACCCTATCGCGGCAAATAGCATATTGAAGACCAGGCTGTCGGCCAGTGCAATCTCGAGAGGAAAGTGATATTGAAAAATCAGAATAACAACCTGGATCCCTGCTAATAAGATCCAGATCCCGAAATAAAGGATGATTGTTTTAGTGTTTTTAAATACAGGGTGCTGCATCTATAGCCTGATTAATAACTCTTGATCTCGCCACCTCCAAAGATGGCTTCCGCTTTAATGATGAGCACCCGTGAAGGATCAGGACTCTCTTTGATAATCCTGCGCTTGTCTTCAAATCCACCAAGGATGGAAGAATTCTTCACGATGACTTTCCAGTCGGTTGGAACAATCACGGAAGCTCCACCGAATATCGCGCTTATTTCAAGGATATGCTCGCCCGGAGCAAGGGCAGCATTGGTTAAGTCCACTTCCGCACCCCCAAAGATACAAGAGATCTTCCCTCCTTTAAACGACTGGTGTGTCACTTTTTGTTTGGTGCCGCCAAAAATTGTCTCTTCATTGATATAACCATCATCCAGGACCAGGTTATCTTTGTTCCAGCGCGGGCCAATAGGTCTCCGGAATCCTTTGAACAAAACAATCAATCCCACAGCAATCAGAATCGCCGGCCAAAATAGGCTATGGATACTAAAGGGTAAGAAACCAAATTTTGGAATGATAAAGATTCCGCCAACCAGGATAAGAATGATCCCTGGGACATAACTATCTCTTCCGAAAATACTTATCACACCAATAGCAATCAATAGCATCTGCCATGAAAAAATAATTGATTTCCAAGTAATTGGAATAAATCCAGTGTTTAAGCCTAGAAGGACCAAACCAGCCAGGATAGCAACCCCTCCAAGTGCATATTTCTTCATACGCCTGCAGTTTGAGTATTTTTCCGAATTGTCTCCGAATTGTTTTTCAACGAATGAATTCATAGTTTCAGATTTTAAAGTTAGACATTTTTTCATGAAGCAAAATTATTCTATGAGAATCGTTTCGAAAACATCGTTTCGGTAGATACCCGTTTTTCCACGGTGAATTCCGGAATTTGTATTTTTGCCGAAGGCTTATGAACATTACATTCATTCTGGTTGAACCTGCACTGCCCGAAAATATCGGAGCAGCTGCACGCGCGATCAACACCATGGGATTTGAATCACTCAGGCTGGTGAATTCTCCGAATTTCCCCCAGGAAAAAGCGTTTCATGTTGCCCATGGCTCACGAGAGATACTGGAAAAAGCTGCTATCTGCTCCGATCTGGAAACTGCCCTGAAGGACATTGATTTCAGCATAGCCACATCCATGAAAAAGCGATCGGTGAGACATGACTATCATCATATTGAGCGATTGCCTGAGATTCTGGATGCAAAAAAATATTCAGCGAAACGAATCGCAATCGTTTTTGGAGGAGAGGAGAGCGGCCTCTCCAATGAGCAGGTTGCTCTATGCGACATCATCTCATTCATCCCGATGAGACAGAAATATCCTTCGCTCAACCTCTCACATGCTGTGATGCTTTATGCCTATGTCCTCTCTCCTTTCTCCACAGCTACATGGAGACAACCTAAAGAGACTCCAACAGGTAAATATCAGAAGATGATTGATATGTTTGAAACCACAATGAAAGAGATCAATTTCAGAAAGGATTCGAACATCTATCCCAGGATTTTTGAGCGGCTGGCCCTGTTATCTGATGATGATGTGAATCTGGTGCTCTCTTTCCTGGATAAACTGGAAAAGCGGTTTAACGGTTAACCGATTGGCTATATGCAATTCGAGATTATGGATATCCGTTTATTTCGCTTCGATACTTCACTATTCAGTACAGCTCCAAATACTCATAGGTATTCCCACAATACTTGAGAAATTTCTCAAAGTCGGGATACCGGACCACTAACGAAGCCGTATTGACACAGGGATGGAAACTGATCTGGTCAAACGTTATGTTCAACTCATCAAGGATCGTGTAGCGCCTTGGATCGCCTTTCATCTGCATTTATTCGCTGCAAAATTATTTAATTCGTTAGATTTGCAGCAATGAAACTGACTTTTTCCAAATACCACGGCACAGGGAACGACTTCATCCTCATCGACAACCGTGAAGCCAGTATCCACTTGTCAATCGGGGATATTGTACATCTCTGTGACCGTCATTTCGGTATCGGAGCCGATGGGCTCATATTCCTTATCTCCGAGACTGGATATGATTTCGGCATGAAGTACTATAACTCCGATGGAAAAGAGAGCACCATGTGCGGAAACGGTGGCAGGTGTATTACTGCATTCGCAAATTCGCTGGGGATTCTTGATAAACATGCCACATTCCTGGCCATCGATGGGGACCATACGGCTGAAGTTTTGAATGAAGAAGGGAATATAACATTGGTAAAATTACGAATGTCGGATGTCTCTCCAGATGCATACCGCATTCCAAATTTCGAATTTCAAATTGATACCGGCTCTCCCCACCTGGTTCTCTTCAAGGATCATGTGAGAGAGATAGATGTCGTTATTGAAGGACGAAAGCTTCGGTATGATTCACAATATGCTCCTGATGGAATCAACGTCGATTTTGTAGAGAAAATGGATAACGGGCTTTTTGTCAGAACCTATGAACGGGGTGTGGAGGATGAGACCCTCTCCTGCGGGACCGGGGTGACGGCAGCGGCTCTCGCAGTTGGTAGTTCGCAGTTTGCAGGGGGCAATCATGTCATTGCAAGGAACAAAGTGACGAAACAAACTCCTCAGGCATCCAACATTAAAATTGAAACTCTTGGCGGTCAGTTGGCCGTCTCCTTCCAGTTTGAAAATGGAGCATTCACGAATATCTGGCTGGAAGGCCCGGCTGAGTTTGTGTTTTCAGGAGAGATGGAAATGTAGAAATATGAAATACGGAAATACGAAATTCAGCAGACATAAACTTGAAATTTGAAACCTGAAACCAGCAACCAGCAACCAACAACTATGACCAATGACCTATTAACCGGCCTTAACCTCATCCTCCGAGCAGTTGAACCTTCAGATGTTGACCTGCTGCTTGAATGGGAGAACGATATCTCCGTATGGAAAGTAAGTAACACCATTACTCCGTTTTCACGCTTTGAGATTGAGGAATATGTACTGAATGCCAAACGGGATATTTTTTCTGCCCAACAACTTAGGCTCATGATCTCTCTGCCAAAGGAAGAGGCTGCTTCTGTTACTATCGGGACCATCGACTTGTTCGAATTTGACCCGGTGCATCTTCGGGCCGGCGTGGGGATTATGATCGCCAAGGAGTTCAGAGGAAAAGGGTATGCTGCAGAAGCCTTGAATACCTTGGTCCGGTATGCCTCTGAAGGCCTTCACCTGAATCAACTATTTTGTAACATTTCATCAGATAATCTCGTCAGTATCCGCTTATTTGAAAGGAATAGTTTCATCCGTTGCGGACAGAAAAAACAATGGATTAATGCCGGTGAAGAGTGGCTGGATGAATATATGTACCAACGGATTCTGTAACTCTTATGCGTCTATTCCTTCAGATTCTTCTTTTGCGTATCACTCCATTCCTTATCCTTATTTTCCTGTTAGTGGGTGTTGAACGTCTCTATTTCAGAATCCACAGCGCAGTCATTAACCTGGGAGATCTGGACCATGCCTGGTTATATATTCCTTCCGGGGGAGGGTTCAATCAGGTGAAAGACAGCCTGTATAGTCATGATTACGTCAGTAAGAAAAAACTCTTTGAGAACTACGTTGAGTTAGGAAAATACGATCAATACTTCAAGCCCGGCAGGTATTTGCTTAAGAACAGGATGAGTGCCCATGAGCTGGTTAATATGCTCATCCGGGGGCTGCAAACTCCTGTTAAGGTTTCGTTTCATAGTATCAGGAAGCGTGACGAACTCGCAGGAAAGGTCGCCCGCCAAATCGAAGCAGATAGCCTGAGTTTGCTGAAACTTTTTTCAGATGAAAATTTCCTCACTCAATACAATATCACTCCATTGACCCTTTTCACGATGACCATTCCCAACACGTATGAGATGTGGTGGAACTCTACCGCGGAAGAGTTTGTAGCTCGCATGGCAACAGAATCCACGAAATTCTGGCAGGGAAATCGAGCAAAGAAAGCTGACTCAATCGGTTTAAGCATCCCTGAAGTGGTGATACTTGCGTCAATCATTGAAAAAGAGACTTCGAAGAATGATGAAAAACCTATGATTGCTGGAGTCTATATCAACCGCCTTCACAAAAAATGGCCTCTTCAGGCTGACCCAACCCTGATCTATGCATGGAATGATTTCACGATCAAACGAGTCCTTGACTTACACAAAGAGATCATTTCCCCTTACAATACCTATAAAAACCCTGGATTTCCTCCGGGCCCGATCTGTCTCCCATCAATCTCCTCGATCGATGCAGTGTTAAACTACCGGAATCATCAGTATATGTACTTTTGTGCCAAAGAGGATTTCTCTGGATACCATATTTTTTCCTCTACCCTGATTGAACACAACAGAAATGCAAAGCGGTATCAGGAGGCGCTTAATCGAATTAAGAATTAGGAATTACGAATTAATAAAGATGAAGGGATTGCTTGTTGTGTGTATTCTGTCGCTGTTTCAGCTGAATAGCATGGGTCAACAGGTTTCGGACTCGACAGATGCTATTCCTCAGGTCTCAGAGAAGCAGACCCTGAATAAACGGCGGTATATAGAGCCTAACCCCCTCTATCCGGACACTCTCCACCAAGGCCGGCTCATCGGTGTTCTTACAGCCCAGGGAGCAATCTATGCCGGTTCCCTCACCGGGCTCTATTTTCTCTGGTACAAAGATTATGCTCAGAGTAAGTTTCATTTTTTCAACGACAACACCGAATGGCTCCAGATGGACAAAACGGGCCATTTATTCTCCTCCTACTACCTCAGCAGCATTGTATATGCATCATATCGCTGGGCGGGAGTGAAAGAGAAGAAAGCCATCATTTTCGGGAGCCTGCTCTCCTATGCCTTCATGCTCAATATTGAGATCCTGGATGGATTCTCTGCCGGGTGGGGTTTCTCATTGGGTGACCTCACTGCCAATACAGCAGGATGCCTCCTCTTCCTGGGGCAACAATTCGGATGGCATGAACAACGTTTTGTACTCAAATACTCTTATCATCCAAGTAAGTACCCACAGTATAATCCTGAACTTCTTGGCACAAACATCATCCAGAACCTGGTAAAGGATTATAACGGAATGTCAATCTGGGTCTCGGGAAATATCCATTCGTTCCTGCCAAAACACGCTAAATTCCCTAGATGGCTAAATGTGGCAGTAGGATATGGGGCAGAAGGCATGGGGGTTAATGTTCCGGAGTTTGACCGATATCGAAAATTCTATCTGTCGCTGGATGTGGACCTCACAAAGATCCGAACCAAGTCAAAGGTATTAAAAGGGATCTTCACCATTCTAAACCTGGTTAAGATCCCCTTCCCCGCTCTTGAATACAATACAAAAGGTCAGTTCAAATTTCACCCTCTCTACTTTTGAAGTGTTTAAAAAATTCCTACCTTTACCTTTGCTTTTCACCAAAAATTCAGCATTATGGAAGAACAACATGCACATCCTGCACTTGGTCAGGATAACCTGTTCTCACAACCAACGCAGCAAAATCTCCCCAACTCAACATCAGTCTTGATCCTCGGAATCCTCTCCATCGTATTCAGCATCTGGTATGTTTCGATCATTGGCGTAATCCTAAGCATTGTAGCCCTTGTTTTATCAGCTAAGGATATGGCCCTCTACACCTCCAACAGTTCTGGATATACGCTGAGTTCCTTTAACAACCTGAAAGCGGGACGAATCTGTGCATTTATTGGCCTTACGGTCGCCATCATCTTTTTTGTGATCATCATTCTGGTCATATTCGGAATTCTTGCTACCATGCCCTTTTGGGGAATGATCGATTAGTCATGAAGATTCTACCTGTCGAAAAAATCCGCGAAGCCGATGCGTACACCATTGAACACGAGCCGATTAAGGACATAGATCTGATGGAACGGGCTGCCCGTAAGTGTTTTGAATGGCTTTATCAGCATATTTCCTCTTCCCGCTCCGTTAAGGTTATCGCCGGAGCAGGAAATAATGGCGGTGACGGGCTAGCAATTGCAAGAATGCTTGCTGAGAAAGATTACCATGTTGAATTACTCCTTGCCGGTTCACAGGACCGTCTATCACCCAGTTGTAAAGTTAACCTGGAGCGGTACAAACTGCTGTGCGACGACCGATGCCTTTTAACTGAGCACCCCTCCACCCTCCCCGATTGGGAAGGAGTTGGGGATGAGACCCTGGTTATCGACGCCCTGTTCGGAAGCGGATTGACCCGTCCAGCCACTGGATTCTTCGCCGAGCTCATTCAGTTCGTCAACAAACTTGAATCACTGGTTGTTTCCATCGATGTCCCTTCTGGTCTCTTGATTGATGAGACAATAAATAGTGAGAACCATCCGGCTGTCATCATGGCAGACTATACTCTCACTTTTGCTCCGCCAAAACTTGCCTTCTTCTTCCCCGAAAACGACCCCTATATCGGAGAGTGGATTCTGCTCGACATTGGGCTTTCAGAAGAGTATCTTATACAAGCTGACGTGAATAATTTTATGGTCACTGTTGCCAGTATTAAACCCCTCCTCCGTAAACGTAAGAAATTCGCCCACAAAGGGACATTCGGTCACTCCCTGCTGATCTGCGGCATGAGAGGAAAAATGGGAGCCGCCGTCCTGGCTGCAAAAGCTTGCCTGAGGTCGGGTTCCGGTCTTGTCACTGTGCTGGTTCCTTTATCGGGGGTGGATATTTTGCAAACTGCCGTACCTGAAGCCATGCTATCAATCGATCCGGATGAAATGTGCTTCAGCTCGTTGCCTAAACTGGATGGGTATACTGCCGTCGGCATTGGACCGGGTATCGGCCTGAATAAAACGACCGGTGATGGCTTCAAACATCTGATCCAGACAGGATTACCCTTGATCATTGATGCTGACGCCATCAATATCCTTGGTGAAAACAAAACCTGGCTTAGTTTTCTTCCGCCTGGCTGCATTCTCACACCACATCCCAAAGAGTTTGAACGGATCGCTGGTAAGACATCAGACGACTTTCAACGCAATCAACTTCAGCGGGAACTCTCACGTAAATACGCCTGTTATATTGTATTGAAAGGGGCCTATACAGCCATCACAACACCTAACGGACGATGTTTCTTCAACACAACAGGGAATCCTGGGATGGCAACAGGAGGAAGCGGTGATGTGCTTACCGGGATCATTACAGGACTTGTTGCCCAGCATTACCCTCCACTTGAAGCCTCTTTGCTGGGTGTATATCTGCACGGTTTAGCAGGAGATATGGCCGCTAAAGTCAACGGCCAGGAGGCCCTTACGGCCAACGATATCATCAATAACATCGGAAACGCATTTCTTTCGCTTTATGGAGAATTTTGAAGAAAAAGCGCTGGAAAAACTGGTTCTGGCGCCTTATGTACAAAAAAGTACCGCTCTGCGAGGAAAGTACAGGTATGTCGGAGGAAATCAGTTCCGGCATGCATTCAGCACGTTTGCAATTCTTCTGGATTATCACTACATCGACCCGGTGCTATTGAAAGCAGCGATGATTCATGATGTGTTTGAAGATGTAAAATGGGTTACCAAAGAGGAGATTATGAGTCTCGACGAGGATGGGCCACAAGTATATGATTTGGTTATTGAGGTTTCCCGGAAGAACAACGAATCCAAGCCGGAGTTTCTCAAACGTATTTTGATGGAGGGCTCCACCACCGCCAAAATACTGAAATGTGCCGACCGCATCAGTAACATCATCGACCTGCATTCAGATACATTTGATAAGGAGTTTATCAAAAGATACATTGAAGAGACAAAAGAATATGTTATCCCGATGGCAGCAGAAGTAAATTCACATATGCTGTTCGAATTAAAAGATCTTATTAAAAAACGTGAAAAGAGTATGAGTTTCTCAACTCATTTCTGGCCACTACAAAGGAAAGAGGATTAATTTAATTGTGGATTGAGCAAAATGTCATTATCCATCCTGAGATTGTCGATGATGAAGCCCTGCCTCTCTGGTGTGTTTTTCCCCATGTAAAAAGCGAGTACCTCCTGAATTGAGGAATCTTTGGAAAGGAGGACCGGGTCAAGTCGGATATTGGTTCCGATGAAATGGCTGAACTCATCCGGAGATATCTCCCCCAGCCCTTTAAAGCGTGTAATTTCAGGATTATTACCCAGCTTTTCAATCGCTTGTTGCTTTTCCTCATCAGAATAGCAATAGTATGTTTTCTGTTTATTGCGGACACGAAAGAGAGGTGTTTGCAAAATAAACAGATGGCCGTTACGCACCAGATCGGGATAAAACTGCAGAAAAAACGTAAGGAGTAACAACCGAATATGCATACCGTCAACATCAGCATCGGTTGCAACCACAACATGGTTATAACGGAGATTCTCCAGACCCTCTTCAAGATTCAACGCTGATTGCAGAAGATTGAATTCATCGTTCTCATAAACCACACGCTTGCTCAAGCCGTAGACATTTAGCGGTTTCCCTTTTAGTGAAAATACTGCCTGCGTATTGACATCCCTTGCTTTGGTGATGGAACCACTAGCCGAATCCCCTTCGGTGATGAAGATCGTCGTCTCAAATTTCCGATCGTCATGATTGTTGTAATGAATACGGCAATCGCGAAGTTTCTTGTTGTGGAGACTCACCTTCTTCACACTCTCTTTGGCAATCTTCTTTATATTGGCAAGCTCCTTTCTCTCTTTCTCACTCTGAAGAATCTTCTTCAGTAGAGATTCTGCCGTATCGGAATTTATATGAAGGTAATTATCCAGATGCCGTTTTACGATTTCCATGATGTAGTTGCGGATCGTCTGCCCATCAGGTTCAATCAGTTGAGAACCCAGCTTGGTCTTTGTCTGGGATTCAAAAATGGGATCCTGAACCTTGATGCTCAGTGAAACCAGTAGTGATGCTTTGATATCATTGGTATCAAAGTCCTTCTTATAGAACTCGCGGATCGTCTTCACCAATGCTTCCCGAAAGGCAGCCTGGTGCGTGCCACCCTGCGTAGTATGCTGGCCATTGACAAACGAGTAATACTCTTCCCCATACATTTCGCAATGCGTAAATGCAAATTCAAAATCGCCTTCCCTTACGTGTACAATGGGGTAAATAACCGGGGAGTCAAGGTTGCTCTTCAGTAAATCGAGCAACCCATTGGAAGAGTAGAACTTCTCTCCGTTAAAGATAATCGTCAGCCCATTGTTCAGGTAGACGTAGTTCCACAGCATCTTGGTAACGTACTCTGGGATAAAGTGGAAATTTCCAAACAATTCATCATCGGGAGTGAATGTTACCAGACTTCCATTCCGGAGTTCGCACGCCTTCTCTTTTTCATCATTCAGCAGGCTCCCCCGTTGAAACTCTACGATCTTAGTGCGGCCGTTGCGGACCGACTGCACTTTGAAATAGCTTGAAAGCGCATTTACTGCTTTAGCTCCCACACCATTGAGACCAACTGCTTTCTTAAAAACCTTTGAATCATACTTCGCCCCGGTGTTGATTTTTGAGACACACTCCACTACCTTTCCCAATGGCATTCCGCGTCCGTAATCACGCACACAAACCTGCTGATCGTGAATGGTCACTTCAATCGTCTTTCCAGAACCCATCACAAATTCATCCACAGAGTTATCAAGGATCTCTTTGATCAAAACGTAGATGCCATCATCGGGAGAAGCACCATCACCCAACTTCCCGATATACATGCCAGGACGCAAACGAATATGTTGCTTCCAGTCGAGGGAACGAATGGTATCGTCGGTATAATTTTCTGGCTGAAACATGCTTCTTTTTTTTTCTGCGGTGCAAAGATAACGGAAACGGCCTGCAGCGAAGTATGACAAAGCAAAGAGTTTTCAAAAAGTTACACACAGTTTTTGTACTTTCGTTATCCAATCCTGCCACGATGATTAAACTTAAAAAGATTCTTCCTGATCTCATCAGTCTGTATTTCCGCAAATTCCAGTTCTACATCGACACCCGGCTTACGAAAGATAAAACAAGGAAATATGAACATCTTTTCACAGGTCACTTGCTCGATATCGGAGCAGGTGATAAACCATATGAAAATCTTTTTACCAAGGTCGAATCTTATATAGGAACCAATACGGCAACCGGATATGATTCACAGATGAGAAAACAAATTGAACGTTTTACAGATTACTGGATTGAGGATGGGACATCTCTCCCTTTTCAGGATGAAAGTTTCGATTGCGTTGTCTCCTACCAGGTACTCCCTGTTTTTGAAAACCCAGATCTTTTTTTTCGTGAAGTTCACCGGGTGCTGATCCAGGATGGATTATTCATGGTAGCGACCAATTTCATGTATCCCGAATGGAGCGATATCGACATACTGAGGCACACTCCTAACGGGCTAAATAAAATTGCGGGAAAGACGGGATTTTCGCTCGTAGCACAGGAAAGTTACGGAAGCATCCTTACCACCCTATATAGTATCATCCTGAAATATTGGCGTAATTACCCAGCAGTAATTGCTTCCAGAAAACATCCAATCCATAAACTCACTTCCCTGGTAATCTTTCTCTTCATCCTGCTTTTTCAACCCTTTCTTTCAGTAATAGGGATGTTCATCTACCTCTTGGAGAAGAACAAAACAAGCGATTTTGCGACAACGGTGAATTCGCTGCTTGTTGTCAGAAAATCAGGTTAACCGTCTTTTTATCTGGTGGATAAAACTTGATTTATAAAACGTGTATCGCTTGGAGTCGAGCACAAAATAGCCATCGATGTGGCTAATTGTATGGATCCCATGTGGATACCCTGACCGGGGATCGGGTCCTATCACGTTAACGGTAGTTTCAGCAAATTCGATTGGGGATAAAGTCAGAATCTTTTGAATAGCTATTCTCCATCCATAGGTTCGGGAACAATCCATGGCGGGCCGGTAAAGATCTCCCTGGTATATAAATGGTGTTCCTGCTGGTCTGGAGCCGCGAATATCAGATTTAACCGGATTGTTCGTATGAGACTGGAATTCCCCATCGATACTGCTGGCATAATAAGCCCAGAGGTGTGTATCGGATAAATGCCTTCGGGTGAAGAACAACCACCACAAATCATTGAATCTGAATAATGTAGGATCTACTGCATCAATATCATCCAGCATGATTTTTTTAAATTTGAGAGATTTCATTTCCTTATCCACCGTATAGAGATCAACCCTGCGGTTCTGGTGGGATTCAGGAATACAATATAATTGGTCTCCCTCGGCAACCAAATAAGGATATGAAACATGTACATCGGAATCCAGGAAAGAGCCTATCGACCCTTTCTCTGTGTTCTCTTCATCAAACATTGTAATACAGGAGAGGCCAGCTTTCTGGGTTGCATAGGAGTAACATTCTGCAAGGATACAGAGTTCATTTGAATACCTGAACATAAAGGGATCGGCGAAATAGCTGTTTTGGGGTGCTGAAGGAACCCAGCGGGGGGTTGTATCCTTCCAGAAATCGGCTGCAAAAAAGCCTTCTATCGGACCTTTCAGCAAAGCAATAGACCACTTTTCAGCAAGGAAGATCTCCCGAAAATGGAATCGCATTCTATTGACCAGCAGTTTGATTAAAAAGCGAACCATAAGGAGATTACCTGCTCCTCTGAATAGTTTAGCTTGCGAATTGGAAGGTTCAGTGTTGATGGGAAGATCGTTCCCTATGTCATTTGCCACCTGAGATACCCATGAAACAGTCTCGGAAAGTAACCTTTCTGTGTTGGCTTTAAAGGAGTGGTTAACCGTACGAAACCACCCTTTTTTTAAAACAATACCATTATCCAGATCATTGGTCAACCGTTGAAGAATAGCGCCGTTAACCGGATCATTGAAGAGGATCTCCCGAAACCCGGAAGGCCCCCCCCGGTAAATCATTTCATCATCATGATGATAAGACCATACGCCATATTTGGCTGCACTCAGAATATCCCCCCGGATGATATGGAAGCCAAACCGGATGATAAAATCCAAATGATAGGAGCTAATTTCCCGGATCTCCTGATCGTAAAAATACTCAGAATATCCTTTTTTAATTATGGGACACTTCAGTATAGGAATACCATGAAATTCTGGCGTCATATCCACCGGATTCTTCGCTGCGGGGTGAAATAGGTATCTGTGACATAGATTTGCCACCACTCTGTGCCAGGGGTATGAGACTAACTTGTTAAGAAAGCCTTCTCTTTCCGCAATACGACTATCCTGGATGATCAATTCCAGCTGATGGCCATTCTTGATTGTCAGTCGAATAGCCTCCGCTTGCCATCGCTGAACAACGGGTCCCGAACACATAACTGCAAACCTGAGAGTTCTCATTTCAGAAAAAATGGATCTAATTTTGTTTGTTTCAACATAACTTTTATCTCCTTCACCAGTATCCTGATCTCATCCTTTTTTATCAGGAAATCTTTGGCTTTGACTCTTGCCAGAATCACAAAAGTTATCAACTGATAAATAGTAGCTGACAAGTAAGAGCACGAAGCGGCAATTCCAGCTCCAATGATTCCATATATGGGTATAAGCCACAGGGTGAGAATAATGGTGAATACCAGTCCGATGCCGGAGGCAATAGCACTGTGCATGGGTTTTCCCATTCCTGAAAAAAAAGCGCTGAGGAGGATAGAAAAAGAGAGGGTGACAATACCAACAGCCAGACTGATGATCACAGGCTTCACACCGCTGAATTCAGGGCCGAATACAAAAACAAAGAAACCGGTTGGTAAAAGAAGGATCAATCCAACAAGTATCATTGAAACCAGCAATCCCACTTTGCTGAAGATAAGGGTGACCTTCACAGCATAGTCCCATCTCTTCTCATTGCTTATTCGTGAAAGCTGAACCATCGAGATGCTGCGTGGAATAATCCATACACCCTCCGAGAGCTGAACACCAGTAGAATAGACTCCGAGTGCGGCTTTGCTAATAATATGCTCAATGAAGTAATAACTCAACCTGTAGTTGAAGAGCTGGAAAATATTGGCTGTCTGGGCCCAGCTTCCGAATGCAAGAATCTCGCGGATAACCTGTTTCATGCCACTCAAATCACCTCGTTTTAACCGGTTTGTGATCAGGGCAAAACTACCCACAAACATGATGACATATGAGACGTACATGGCATAAATATAAACCATCACCTCCCTATTGGAAGTAAATATGAAGAATGCCAGCAGAACAGCAACAAGGGAGGTAATCTGGGCAACTGTAAGAACATTGATTGACTTGATCCGCTCCTGACCCAGGAGAATCATCGTATTAACAGTAAAGAGGGAATGCAGTGTGGAGAGGATCATTACATGTACGAAGTAACCCTGTGGAATGGAGCTGGTGAGATAGAGTACTACCGCACAAATAATGGAAGCTATCACTCCCCAGATATAGGAAGGGATAAACAGTTTTAGCAACGGGGTTCTGGGCACCAGGTAAACCAGGGCCGCACCACCGATAAAGTTATTTACCATCTGAACGATCGTAACAGCCAGTATGATCAGGCTGATCACACCCACCTTCTCGGCCCCGAGATAACGCGCATTTAGCACCACGATAGTCAGCATCAGGATAGCTGCCAGAAACCGGGTAAAGATCGTGCCTACTATTTTTTTAAACATCTCCCGCGATTTGTGAATAGATCGCTGAGAGCTGGCTGCCTACCAATTGAGAAGTGTACCGATCGATTACTTCTTTCCTTATGGCTTCCCGGTCTAATGAGCTGTTCATATCCAGCATAAGGTCGATTGCTTCCACAAGCGCATCGTTGTCATTCGGCGGTATAAGTATTCCATTTCTGTTATTGATAATCTCCGGGGCAATTCCAACCGCTGTTGAGAGCACCGGAGTACCGCAGGCCAGACTCTCGACAAGCACAGTACCAAAGGTCTCATACCGACTCGAAAGCACAGTAAAGTCAGCCTCCTCATATAACACTGTGAGATCTTGACCTCCTTTAAGACCGGTAAAGATGACTGTTTTTCCCGTCAGCCCAAGCTTCCTGGCCAGTTGCTGCATACTCTCCAGATCGGGGCCCTCTCCTGCCAGCAGACATAGAAAATCTGATCTTTTTTTGGAAAGTTTCGAGATAGCTTCAAGTAATCCGGAGATATTCTTGGCACGGTCATCAAAACAGGAGACATGCAGGAACTGCTTCCGGGAGTCAGGTCTCTTCTTAGGCATCTCTATCAACTGAGGTAAATCTACCACATTAGGGACTACAAAATACTGCTTGTTAGCCAGATGACAGGAAATCATTGCATCTTTCAATACCTCCGAAACCGCTATCACAGCAGCTGCCTTCCCAACCACATATCGTGTAATCAACTTCCTGATTAACCCTCTGTATGAACCATTCTGTGAGAAATACCGCGACCAGTGCTCCGAGATCACATGAGGGACATGGTGTCGCCGGCTCAGAAGGTGTCCGATCACTGCTTCACGGGTTAGAATATGCGTGTGAATGATGTCAGGAGTGAAATCGCCGACAATCTCCAACCCTCTTATGTGAGCCCTGTAAAAATTTATCATATTCATAGCCTGGTAGATGCCCGGAAGAACGATCTCAGGAATCTTGTAATAGACCCTAATGGCAATAACTCCATTCACCTCCGTATAATCGATCTCGAATTCACTCGGGCAATCGGGATCAGGATGAACATAAAGCACTACTACATGATTATTGGATGCAAGCGCCTCAGCTTGCCTCTGAATAAACAATCCCGGCATCGGATCATACCGGTGAGGATACCAGCGGGGAAGAAAAAGAATGTTCCGGGGATGGGCAGGCATGGGGCAAAATTACAAATTACGAATGAGGAATCATCCGTCATCCGGCATCAAACTATCTAGTATAACATTCGTCAACAAATTTTATTGCATTGTTCAATCGATCCTCATCAAGGCCAGAAACAACGCGGAAGTTCCTGTTGCGTTCAAGTAACTCTTCATGGTACAGGTTGAACAGGTGCTCGCGCAACTCAGGATGCTCGCGCTGTGGGTCATACTCCCATGGAATGTCGATATAACATAATAGGTAAAGATCATACACGCGTGTTTCAATCTGGTGCAGAATCCAGGGATCACAGCGGCTGAACTTCACTTCACTCCATATCTTGGGAACAAGAAACTCGGTGTCGCAGAAAAGATAGTCCTCATTCTTCTTTCCTTTTTTTATGATCACCTCCGCATCCTTCTCCAGCTTCAGTTGCCCCTGAGCAATCACCAGAATATCGCTCTCTTCATATGGCCTTCCCAAATGATCGATATATTCTCTGGCGTACTCAGGAACCCAGACTGACTTATAATGATCTGCCAACTGCCTGGCAAGCGACGACTTTCCAGTTGACTCGGGTCCGGTGATTGCAATTCTTCTGATCATATCATCAAAGTGGGCAGTGGGCAGTTCCACGTCTAACGTCTAACGTCTTACGTCCTTCGTCCCTCGACCCTCGTAGCCAGCTTCCCTCTCCATTCAATAAACCCAAAAATAGCAATTATAGTAAAAACCAGGAATTGGAAGGAACTGAAGTAGAGATTCAGCCAGGCAAACATCCCGATTGAGATCACATCTCCGATGATCCAGAGAATCCAGTGTTCGATCTTTTTCTGAGCCAGCAACCACATGGCAATGATATAAATAGCTGTGGTTAACGCATCCCATGATGGTATTTCACTATCGGTAAAATGGTCAAGAAAATATCTTACCAGGAAGAAGAATCCAATGATTAGCAACGTATAGACCAAAATCATTTTTACTGTAAGATGAGTTACCCGGATCCGTTCATCCTGTTCGTTTTTCCGCAACCAATTATACCAACCATACGCACTCATCACTGCATAAAACACATTGATTCCGGCATAGGCATATAACTTGGAGGTATAGCAGATATATACGTAAATCAATACATTGATGATGCCAAGTGGGTATACAAGAATATTCTCCTTCTTCATGAACCATACACTGGAGAGACCGCACAGGATAGCAAAAATCTCCAGGATGGTTGTCTGGGTTCCCAGAATAATGAATGGATCTGTCAGCAAATTGGGATAATTGGATTGTTACCCACAAAGATATTCGAAAATGATAAGGATGTAACCCTGAAGGCTCAAAGAGTTACTTTTTTTCGCGGGAACGATACTGTTCAAGCTTTCTTAACAACTCATGTTTGAAGGATCGTTCAGTATCTAAAAACAGAACGATTTTTTTAGGTGGCAATACCTGTTTCAGACTCGTAAAAAATTGCTGTGTGAGCTTACTTCTCTCCTGTATTTGCCTGATTGCCTTGTCAACAATAGCCAACGCTTCCTGATCGGTCATCGGATCGGGCTCAAGATCGTTCCCTGGTCTCCGTCTTCCTTCATTTGAATTGAGTTCCATGGTCTTTCTATACTCATTGTACAGTGGCCAGAACGTTTCAGCCTCAGCAGGTGACAAATCCAGTTTTTCCGTAAAATAAGCTATCCGAAAGGATTCAATTTTTTCCCATTGCTCTTTCCTGGCAGGTGGCATTTCATCGCCAGGAGTAAACCGTTGTCCTGATGAACACAAGGTTATGAGCACCAGGGAGATTGTCAGCGGAATAAACAAATATGTTTTCATGTCTCAATTAGTTAGGATTGATAATTTCAGAAATACTCAATGAATTTACAGCCATTTCAGGGTGGTCCTTCTCAACCAGGTACTCGATAAGATCATCACGGTTGAACATCTCTCCGTTCATCTCAATCTCCGGAGATATATTCCCGTTAAAACTCAGCAGTTCGGATGGAATCTCAGTAGTCATCACTTCAATCACTGCCGACTCATCAACGTTGAAGTACTCAGTCAACTCAGTATATGATATCCCCTTTGTTCCATTTGGATCAGGAGGCCGATTTATAATAGCGGGAACCAAGAGGAAGGTAGTGACCAGAGCAACCAGGAATAAGGTTGCCAGGACTGAAGCCAGCCGGATTGATCGTGGAAAGGAAGTGAATACGTTCGATCGTGTCTTTTTCTTTCCTTCTATCCGCTGGTGAATCCTCGAAGGGAGCTCATCAAAATATTCCTCCGGCACGTGGAAATCATTTCTTTTTGTAAAATACTCATTCATCATTCGTTGGATTAAAATTCTTCTCAATGGTTTAATAATCCCTTATGAATTGTTCAATTTTTTTCACTGCATGGTGGTAGGAAGCCTTTAATGCTCCAACAGAGGTTCCCAGGATCTTCGATATCTCTTCATACTTCATCTCATCGAAATATTTCATCTGAAAGACAAGTCGCTGTTTAGCCGGCAACCTGAGCATCGCCTTCTGTAAGGCGACATGGATCTCATCGCCTGTATAATAGTGATCATCAGTAAGGCTCTCTTCTAACTTGCGTTCCACCGTGCTGAAGGAAACAAACTGCCGAAGACGGGTTCTGCTTAACCACTTCAATGCTTCATTTACAGCAATCCGATGGATCCAGGTATAGAGAGTGGAGTCGCCCCGGAATCGATCAAGGTTCTCCCACACCTTCAAAAAAACGTTCTGTACTACATCGTCAGTGTCGTCATGGTTAAGGATCATCCGTCTGACAAGCCAGTAGATCCGCTCCTGGTATTTACGCACCAAAAGGTTAAACCCATATCTGCGGCTCTCGGGTTGCTGGATCAGATCCAGGAGTTGATTGTCGGTTGTCTCTGACAAAATAATTATAAAGAAGTAATTAGACAGTAAAAGTAGGAAATGGTTTAAATTTGCATAGATTTCCCCATATTTCTTTTATGCTGCCCATACCCCACCTGCAGTTGCCTTTAATTGTAACATTGCTGCTGCTATTATTGTCGGCAAGGGTACTGGGTGAACTTTTCGAACGGATTGGGGCCCCCGCCATGGTCGGGGAAGTATTGGCCGGGGTACTCCTTGGACCATCGATGATCAACCTGATCGGCCCATCCCAGGAACTAAATGTCATATCAGATCTTGCTGTTTTCCTGCTAATCGTCATGGCCGGGATGGAGATATCTCCAGAAGAAATTCGAAAATCCCTGAAGCCGAAGACCATTTGGTTAGCCGTTTTTGGGTTCTCGATCCCGTTTATTAGTGGTGTTGCAGTTGGCTGCCTGATGGGTTACAATCCCTTCTTTGCGATGTTCCTGGGACTTTGTATCTCCATCACAGCTCTTCCAGTGACGATCCGGATTTTGATGGACCTCGGAAAACTGCAGACATCCATCGGACAGCAGATCATCTCCGTGGCCATCTTCAACGATGTAGCCTCTCTCTTGATACTTGGAATTTTACTTGATTATCCAGGAGAGGCCAATTCAATCCAGCAGTTCGCCATTTCACTCGGAATAACAATCCTGAAACTGATTCTGCTAATTACATTGTTGTACACAGCGTATCATTTGATAAAGTTTGCCTCAAAAAAACTGGATTTCTTAAGCAACCAGCTCGATCGGTTGCTCCTTTTCCTCAAGGGAAAAGAGTCAATGTTTGCCATCGTGATGTTGTTTATTCTAGTTTTTGCCAGTATCTCTGAACTTCTCGGTATGTACTTCATGGTAGGGGCTTTTTTTGGAACTATATTAATTCCCAGAACCGTTGTATCAAGGAATGATTTCAAACGTGTCAAAGAAGCGGCTTCAGGAATAACATCAGGATTTCTAACCCCAATATTTTTTGCGGCGATGGGTGCCTCATTCAGTCTTGCTGCACTGGATGATTTTACTCTATTATTCGTCTTGTTAGGAGTTGTATTCACCAGTAAAATTTTGGGTGGATATCTCGGTGGGCGGCTTTCGGGCATGATAGTAAGAGATGCTTTTACCCTGGGGATTGGGATCAATGCCGGTGGGGCGATGGCGCTGGTAATTGCCAACATTGCCCTGAATAAAAACCTGATCGAATTAAATCTCTTTTCGATTCTGGTCTTGATAGCACTTATAACTACCTTAGTCACCCCGATTCTTTTGAAGTTTGCATTTCGATACGCGGAACATAAGAACGGTGGTATCAGGAGATAAAAAAGTTTAACTTTGCGCCCTTACGAATCGAAGAAAGCATGTTAGATCTGCTGAAGTATCTGCTCGATTTTATCCTCCATATCGACAAACACTTGCTGCAAATAGTCGGTGACTATCAGACCTGGACTTACCTGATCCTTTTTGCCATCATCTTCATGGAGACTGGTTTTGTGGTCACCCCTTTTCTGCCAGGTGATTCCCTGCTGTTTGCCGCTGGCACAATCGCTGCCATGACAGGCAATCCGTTAAGTGTTTGGGTGATTATCCCGTTGCTCATCACCGCTGCATTCCTGGGAGACAATACCAACTACTTCATAGGAAAGTTTCTGGGGCACAAGGTTTATGAGAACAACTACAAACTTATCAAACGTGAATACCTGGATCAAACCCAGAAGTTCTATGAAAAACACGGCAGGATCACCATCATCATCGCCAGGTTTTTGCCAATTATCCGCACCTTCGCCCCTTTTGTAGCTGGTGTGGGAACCATGCTTTACATTCGGTTTGTATCCTTCAGTATTATCGGTAATATATTATGGGTGACACTCTTTTCCCTTGCTGGGTATTTCTTTGGGAATATCCCATTGATTAAAAATAATTTTACCATCGCTATTTTAGGGATTATCTTTGTATCTATTCTTCCTATGATTTTTGCAGGTGTAAAAAGATACCTCGAGAATAGGAAATATAAAAAAACTTCATGAGCCGTTCGGGTCATAAAAGTCAGATTACTGGTGCCTCCACCGCCGGAGTACTCATTACCCTTGGAATTATTTATGGAGATATAGGAACCTCCCCTCTTTATGTGATGCGAGCCATCATCCATGGAGCCGATACAATCTCCGAAATGTTCATCCTTGGTGGATTGTCACTAGTAGTATGGACGCTAACTCTGCAAACTACCATCAAATACATCACCATTACCCTTCGTGCAGACAATAAAGGTGAAGGAGGTATTTTCGCCCTTTTTGCCCTCATCCGGAAACGAGCCAAATGGGCCTTTCTCTTTGCCATGATTGGAGGATGCACCCTTTTATCTGATGGCGTAATCACTCCCGCCATTACCATCGTGTCGGCCGTTGAAGGCTTAATCATTGTCGATCCTCGTATTCCAGTCGTGCCTATTGCACTGATTATCATTACAATACTATTTTTTATTCAGAAATATGGCACCAAAGTCGTTGGCAACTCATTTGGCCCTATTATGCTGGTATGGTTTACGATGCTGGGGACACTGGGATTAATTCAGATCGTTCAGTACCCCATGATCCTTAAAGCACTCAATCCCTATTATGGATACTATTTCCTGACTCATTTCCCGGAAGGATTCCTATTGTTGGGAGCTGTGTTCCTCTGTACTACTGGTGCTGATGCACTCTATTCCGACCTGGGTCACTGCGGTGTGAAAAATATCCGGATCTCATGGACCTACGTAAAAACAACGCTATTACTTAACTATTTCGGCCAGGGAGCCTGGATCCTTATCAATGTCGATAATGTAAACGAATGGACTAACCCCTTCTTTGCTATCATGCCACCCTGGTTCCTGATGTTCGGGATCGGTATCGCCACGGTTGCTGCCGTCATTGCAAGTCAGGCCATGATCACTGGCTCTTTTACGCTGATCAGTGAAGCAATCTCCCTGAATTTCTGGCCCAAAATCAAGATTAATTACCCCACTAATATCAAAGGGCAGATGTACATCTCCAGCATCAACTGGATCCTCTACTTCTGTTGTGTTTTCGTGGTATTCTTCTTCCAGAAATCAGCAAATATGGAGGCCGCATACGGACTTACCATCAACATCACGATGCTGATGACTACCCTTCTATTAAGCGTTTACTTGTACTATAAGAAGGTGCCAGTATACCTGATCGCTCTCTTCCTGGCTGTCTACCTCTTCATTGAAGGAGCCTTCCTGGTTGCAAATCTCAATAAGTTTATCTACGGTGGATGGTTCACCTTCATGCTCGGCAGTTTGTTATTTGTGGTGATGTATGTCTGGTTCAGCGGCCGGAAAATAAAGAACTCCTTCATCGAATTTGCCAAAGTCGAAAACTATGCCGAAATCATTACGGAGCTTCACACGGATGAGTCTATCCCAAAATGCGCGACTCACCTGGTTTTTCTTACCAAGGCAGATAAGACAACAGATGTAGAAACCAAGATCATTTATTCCATGCTTAACAAGCAACCAAAGCGTGCTGATGTATACTGGTTGCTTCATGTTGATATCCTTGATGAACCACATGTGCTTGAATACAAGATTACGCATCTGATCCCTGATATTATGATCAAGGTTGATTTCAAGATTGGGTTCAAGGTGCAACCACGCGTGAACCTGTTCTTCCACCAAGTGTTAGAGGAGATGAGCCGGAATAATGAAATCGACCTGGTAAGTAAATACGACTCTCTCAGAAAGTTCCACATTATGAGTGATTTCCGGTTTATCGTCATTGACCGGATACAGAATTACGACTTTGATTTCCCGCCTAAAGAGCAGTTTATCATGGATATGTATGCTATCTTCAAGAAATTCGGCATCAGTGAAGTGCGGGCGCTAGGGCTTGATACCAGTAACGTAACCATTGAAACGGTTCCTCTTTACGTAGACAAGGATATTCCAGTGCTTCTGACTTCCCAGGAAAAGAAAAAACACACGTAACAACCTATCATTGATCAGCTTTTCGGGAGATCACCTTGTGGACAGCATTTACGATATCCGGTGTATCGAGTCCGTATCGTGCAAGAAGCTCTTCAGGTTTTCCGCTTTCCCCAAATTTATCGTCTACTGCCACCATCTCCATCGGTACCGGATGATGATGTACCAGGAGTTGAGCGATACTGTCGCCCAATCCACCATTACGCATGTGCTCCTCCGCTGAAACTACACACCCCGTTTTCTTCACAGAAGCTAATACCGCTTCGTTATCGAGCGGTTTGATTGTGTGGATATTGATCACTTCAGCATGGATGCCTTCTTCAAAAAGTATCCTGGAAGCTTCCAGCGCTTTCCAAACCAGGTGTCCGGTCGCAAAGATCGTTACATCACTCCCCTCCTCCAGCATCAGAGCCTTTCCTATCACAAACTCCTGATCCGGTGGCGTGAAGTTAGCTACCTTGGGGCGGCCAAACCGAAGGTAAACAGGGCCAATATGAGCAGCTATCGCTTTAGTGGCTGCTTTGGTCTGATTGAAGTCGCATGGATTGATCACGGTCATAAACGGGAGCATCTTCATCATTCCTATGTCTTCCAGGCTCTGATGTGTCGCCCCGTCCTCTCCCAGTGTTACGCCGGCATGAGATGCACAGATCTTTACATTCTTCTTCGAATAGGCAACCGATTGCCTGATCTGGTCGTACACCCTGGCGGTTGAGAAATTGGCGAAGGTGCCCGTAAATGGAATCTTCCCTCCGATAGTCATTCCAGCTGCAAGCCCGATCATGTTAGCCTCCGCAATTCCCACCTCAAAAAACCGTTCAGGGAACTCCCTGGCAAAATCATTCATCTTCAACGATCCGGTAAGATCTGCACAAAGAGCTACGATGTTCTCATTCTCCCTGCCAAGTTCCACAAGCGCCTCTCCGAAGCCGGACCGTGTATCTTTGGAACCGAGGTTAGTGTAATTAATCATTGGATTTTACTTTTTACATTTTACATCTTACATCCTACCCTGCCCTATAATTCTACTTCTATCTTTCTTCCAGCCTCAACCGAAAACCTTTTCTCCTTTGTATCCTCCTGCAGGGCTGATGATTCCAAACGATAGACAGCAACATAACTCCCTGGCTGAAAGCGCCTTGTTTCATCTATCTGATCCGGCAGGAGATGATCGACCCACAACAACTCTCCTCCTGTATCCATATAGATTGAACCAACTACTGGCACCGTATGTTTTAGGTTGACAATCCCTGTTAGAGGTATCCTGAGTTGGGTTAAGATATCTGCCTCTATCTCCACATTGTTGAAATTCATCCTTGGCATGGTCAATACCGTGATATCGTAGCTTCCAGCCAGATACTTCTCTTTACGGTTGCTGGGCTGAACATGGATGGCCTCACCTGTCCCACTCCTGCGAACGATGCATGAGACTATCTGATCCCCTTCACTGATAAAACTGAGGAAGCCCTGACGCGCATCGAGAGAAATGGCATTATGTTTTCCAGGCTCAATCCAAACCGCTTCTTTTCTCAGCGGAGGTATTGTTTGGACAACCACATCATACGTCACCAACGGATCCAGCTTAAGCGTATCGGGGAGCCCATATTTGTTTAATGTGTGAATGAAGCTGTATGCTGCAGTACCTGTAACAGTGTTGTATAGTGTAACATGAACATCTGTTTGCGTAGGATTACCCAACCGGTCCAACAGGTTTATCTGGGCTGAAGCCTCTTTAAATGTTGTGGCAACAATCGTTTCAAGGGCACGCTTGTAGTCTTTTTCATTTGCAGCATTGAAGTAATTTCCCATGCAATTGAACTGGGTCAGTATGTCCTCCCCAATCCCTACGATAAAAGGCCTCAGGAAGATACCTTTTTGCTGAAGGCTCTTTGAAACCTGGCAGGGATCCCCTCCACAAGCCTCCAGTCCATCAGTTATAAGGATGACTACATTCCTGCAACTGATGCATGGAGTAAAATCCGAAGCTGCCTGCTCAAGTGAAAAGGCAATAGGCGTAGTCCCACCAGGACTCAATCCGCCAAGAACAGACTTGATTGACAAGAAATTATCCGTACCGAACGGTACCATGATAAAAGAGGCCTCACAATCGGGGCCTGGAGCCCTTTTCGGGCCGTAAACCCGCAGCCCGAGCTCAAGGTTCTTGTTTCCCTGCAAACTGTCGAGGATTCCAGAAAGCACCTTAACGGCAGTCCTGTATTTCGTATCACTCTGCCAGTGCTCAGCCATGCTTTCCGATGCGTCAAACACAAAGAGGATCCTCGTCACAGGTTTGGGAATATCCATCTCCTTCGCAGTCTGTGACTGTGCGATGCCATAGATGACACAAGACAAAAGGAACAACAGCACCGTGACAGGCTTTTTTATCATTCGTAATTCCTCATTCGTTATTGGCTATGCCGACCTCCAGTTCTCTCCGGTTGGTAATTGCTAAAAGTCTCCCATCGTCTCTTCCAACTGTGCAAGAGCCCTTTCTGCCTGTTCATCGTTAGGGGGTACACCGTGCCACTCATGATTACCGAGCATAAAGTCCACACCATAACCCATCTGGGTGTGCATGATGAGTATAACGGGTTTTCCTCGGTTTAATTGTTGTTTTGCAGCTGTCAACTGTTCCAGAATTTCAGCCATGTCGTTCCCGTTCATCTCCATTACAAGCCAGTCAAACGACTCCAGTTTGGCTCTCAAATCTCCCAGGGAAAGGACCTTTTCAACCTGGCCATCTATCTGTTTTTTATTGTAATCGACGATAGCAATTATGTTATCAACTCCTTTGGCGGCACCATACATCAGTGCTTCCCAGTTCTGTCCTTCCTGCAACTCTCCATCTCCCGTAAGGCAGTAAACCGTTCGGGGATCGCCATTCAGTTTTTTGCTGATGGCTGCACCCAGTGCTACAGATAATCCCTGCCCCAGGGATCCGGATGCCACTCGTACTCCAGGTGTCTCATCCAGGATTGAAGGGTGACCCTGTAACCTGGTATCAAGCTTCCTGAATGTTTCAAGTTCAGCCAGTTTAAAATAGCCATACCGTGCAAGAACACTATACCATGCTGGAGAAATATGGCCATTCGAAAGGAAAAAGATATCCTCATTAGTTCCGTCAATAGAGAATTTATTGGGGTCAGGCTTCATGAAAGCAAAATAGAGTGCTACCAGAAAGTCGGCCGCCCCAAGCGATCCACCCGGATGGCCTGATGATGCACCATTTACCATACGGATGATATCCCTTCTGACCTGTGATGCAATGTTTGATAAATCTTTGGTAGATAACATTGAAAATGATATATTTAAATAATTAACCTTACGTTTCAAAGATAGACCTTTTACTTTTTTCAGCCAGTCCGCTGTTAATAAAAATGGATAAGATTTAAAACGTTATTTTTGCAATACTGCACGTCAACCTGCGCCATTCATGAAAATTTTAAGCATCCTCATTCTCCTTCTTCTTGGCTTTCACCAAGATATCAGCTCCGGCAAGGCAGATCAATCTCTCGATCACAATACAATCAGGAAAGAGGAGTGGGTTGACTCTGTATTTCGATCCCTTTCACTCAACGAACAAATTGCCCAGCTTCTGGTGGTGAGGGCTTACTCCAACCGCGACAACTTATACAATGACAGCATGGCCGACCTAATACGAACGTATAATATTGGTGGAGTCTGTTTTTTCCAGGGAAGTCCGGTTGCCCAGGCAACACTTACGAACAGGTGGCAACAGGAAGCCAGGACCCCACTTCTGATTGCCATCGATGCCGAGTGGGGATTAGGGATGCGGCTAGATAGCGTCCACGATTTTCCTTTTCAGATAACCCTTGGAGCAAGCCGGGATGATTCTCTGACTTATGAAATGGCTGCCGCTATCGCCCGGGATTGTAAACGGATGGGTATCCATATGAACCTTGCTCCGGTGGTGGATGTGAACAACAACCCGCAGAATCCGGTGATCAATTTCAGATCGTTCGGAGAAAACCCTATCACCGTGGCCCGGAAAGGGGTAAGTTACATGAAAGGGTTGCAGAATAGCGGGATCGTTGCAGTCGCAAAGCACTTTCCGGGCCACGGTGATACCGACACCGACTCCCACAGGGATCTGCCCGTTATCCACCACCCTAAAGAGAGGATGGAGTCAGTTGAACTCTATCCCTTCAGGGAGGTGATTAAAAACCGTATCAGCGGCATTATGATCGCGCATCTTTACATGCCTGCATTTGATACTACTCCAAACCTAGCCTCTACCCTCTCTCCTGCTGTTGTAACCAACCTCCTGAAAGAAGAGATGAACTTTCAGGGAGTGGTCATCACTGATGCCCTCGACATGAAAGGGGTAACCAGTTTCTTTCCCCCTGGGGAGATCGAAGTGAAAGCGCTCCTGGCTGGGAACGATATCCTCCTGCTTCCCAGGAATGTATCTTTAGCCGTGAACTCAATTCGTAAAGCAGTCGATGAGGGAGTCATCCCACAAACGGTCATCGCCGAACGATGTCTCAAGATGCTCCGGCTCAAATTTGATCTGGGATTCGATTTTTACCAACCGGTAGCGCTCGAAAACCTCACAGCCGAACTGAATCCGGCCTCCTCCATGGGAATCACCAGCAGGATCTACAAATCGGCTATCACAGTGGCCAGAAACGAGAGCAACCTCCTTCCACTGACCCTCCTCCAGCGCCGCCAGATAGCCAGTGTCTCTATCGGTGAAACGCAACTCACTCCATTTCAGGAATTTCTCAGCTGGTATGCACCGATAACCCATTTTCAAATATCAAAACAGGCATCATCAGAAGAGTTCGACGAACTTTTACAGAAACTAGCCCCATATAACATCATCATTATGGGACTCCATAAAAATAACCTCTATCCAGCCAACCAGTTTGGAAATCCTGACCAGGTTTTTAATTTCATCGGTGACATTAGCCGAAAAAAAAGATCCATCCTGTCTATCTTTGGTAACCCATACCTCCTCCAATCCCTTAAGAACAGCTCCAACCTGGAAGCAATCGTGGTCACATACCAGGATCAGCCTGAAGCAGAAGAAGTTGCAGCAGAGATAATTTTCGGAGGTGTTGCTGCTGATGGCGAATTGCCAGTCACTGCTGATGGATTCAGATCCGGCATCGGGGTGAGATTAGAGAAATCACGGCTCGAATTCGTAGTCCCGGAAGAGCTCGGTATTCCATCTGAAGACCTTGCCTCCATCGACAGCCTGGTCATCAATGGCATCGACTCTGCGGCCTATCCTGGTTGCCAGGTTCTCTTCGCAAAAGATGGGAAAATTTTCTATTATAAAGCCTTCGGAAATCCCACCTACGAGGATACAACCTGCGTGACCAGAACAGATCTTTATGATATTGCATCCCTGACGAAACTGGCAGCCACAACACTCGCCATGATGAAACTCTATGAGGAGGGAAAGATTCATCCGGATGATCCGCTTTCCATCCACCTTCCCGAATTGAGGGGTACGGATAAAGAGCGGATCACTATCAGAGAAGTGATGGCCCATCAGGCCGGACTTCAGGCCTGGATCCCATTTTATCAATTAACGATCGGGGATAGTTTGTCGGATAGGCAGATCTACGATACCATCTTTTCTCCTTTTTACCCTATTCGGGTAGCTGAAGATCTCTACATGAAACGGGATTACTATGACAGCATTTTTACATGGATCATCAAATCAGAACTCCGGCATACAAAAGAGTATAAATACAGCGACCTCGGATTCTACCTGTTACAGAAACTGGTCGAACGAAAAACGGGAAAATCCTTCCCCGAATACCTTGAAAACACCTTCTACCGCCCGTTAGGGCTGACCACACTTGGTTTTCATCCACTGGACAAGATTCCGATCACCAGGATCATGCCTACAGAAAATGATACGCTCTTCCGCAAACAGGTCATCCGTGGAGATGTGCATGATCCGGGCGCAGCCATGCTTGGTGGCGTTTCAGGTCATGCCGGATTATTCAGTGATGCCTTCGACCTGGCAGTGATCCTTCAGATGCTGATGAATTACGGAGAGTACGGAGGCAAACAATACCTGCTCCCATCCACTATCCTGGAGTTCACCAGGAAGCAGTTTCCGGGCAAAGATAGCCGCCGGGGCATGGGATTCGACAAACCGATGACTGAATACGATCCCAACGGCCCAACCTGCCAGTCAGCATCTTCAACCAGTTTCGGCCACTCTGGTTTTACAGGCACCTATATTTGGGGTGATCCGGCAAACGGGCTGATCTACGTCTTTCTATCAAACAGGATTTACCCTGATGCCGCCAATTCAAAAATTTCCCGGATGAATATTCGCACAACCATCCACCAGAAGATGTATGAGATCCTCGAAAAAGAAATTGGGAATTGATTACTTTTGCAAACGTAAAATTATATACCTATTTAATTTTGAGATATGAGTCCGAAACTGAAATCTTTTTTTCTTTGGGTGTTTGCTTTTTTAATCACAGTTGCTGCCGGTTACTATCAGCGTACAACTGGTCCGACCTATGAAATTCGCGGGAAAACTATGATTGATGGTCAGCCTTATAAATACATGCTTATTCGTACATACGATGGAAATGATGATGCTCCTATCATGATCAAAATTTCCGATCCTGATATAACTGGAGAGCTGAAATTAAAACGATATAAAAGCCATGATGAATGGAATACCAAATCCATGGAACGTCAAGGTGAAAATCTGGTCGGCTACATCCCTCATCAGGAGATGGCTGGGAAAGTGATGTATCATGTAACGTTGATAAAAGATGGAAGGAGTTACCTGCTTAATGAAGAACCGGCTATCATCCGATTCAAAGGGTTCGTGCCACGTGGCGTGTTATTCACGCATATCATCACCATCTTCCTGGCTATGCTGTTCAGCACCAGGACCGCTTTCGAAGTAATCTTCAAATTAAAATACTCCTATCTCTATACGTGGCTCACTGTGATTTTCCTGGCTTTGGGAGGCATGATCCTCGGTCCTGTGATCCAGAAATATGCGTTTGATGCCTATTGGACAGGATGGCCATTCGGACATGACCTCACCGACAATAAATCGCTGCTAGCATTTATCTTCTGGATCGTAGCTCTTATATATCAGATATGGAAGAGAGAGAAGAAGGGATGGGCTGTTGCTGCGGCCATAGTCCTGTTTGTTGTCTATATGGTCCCTCACAGCGTTCTCGGCTCTGAAATAGATTATACCAAAGAGGGCCCGAAGACAGAAGCTGCGGAATAACTGTCTGAAATTTAGAATTTATTATGGAAATTACGATCGCTATTATTGCTGTAACCGTACTGTTATCTATCCTTGGATTTAACAACGACATTCTATTTAACAAGTGTAAATTCAATGCTTATGATGTCAAGCACAGCGGACAATGGTATCGGTTCTTTACATACGGTTTTTTGCACGCCGGTTGGATTCATCTCTTTATCAACATGTTTGTCTTCTACTCTTTCGGAGGGATGGTTGAAAAAGCGTACAAATACTATTTCAGCAGCAAATACATCCTCTATTTTCTACTACTCTACATCGGAGCGCTATTACTATCCGTCATCCCTTCATTCGGAAAACATAAAAACGATGTTTTCTACAGTTCAGTGGGCGCTTCAGGGGCAGTCTCTGCGATTTTATTTAGCAGCATCCTCATCGCTCCCCTGCAGAAGATCTACCTTTTCTTTATACCAATCGGCATCCCAGCCATTCTATTTGGCATGCTCTACGTTGCCTATGAATACTGGATGAGCCGGAGAGCAAAAGACAACATCGGGCACGATGCCCATCTGTGGGGAGCCTTATTCGGACTTGTATTTACGATCGCCATAAAACCAGCTATCGTTCTCTCCTTCCTGAACCAGCTTGGATTTGGGATAACGATATGATCAGATGCGAGATGCCAGATGCCAGATTGTTTTCATTTCCTTCTCCCTTCTCCCTTCTCCCTTCTCCCTCCTCACACGTCTTACTTCCCTCGTTCAATGCGTATCCGTGCATCAACTACTATAATCGAATCCCCGTTTCCCAGCAAGGGATTGAAATCAAGTTCGACAATCTCGGGCGCAGCCTGAAGCAAGGAAGATAGTCTTAACATGATTTCGGCAAACTTATACTCGTTGACTCCTTTCTGGCCACGTACGCCCTGGATTATTTTATAACTTTTCAGGCGCCGGATCATCGCCAGGGCTTCCTCCTGGTCAAGCGGCGAGAGTCCTGCCGAGGTGTCCTTAAGCACTTCGATAAAAATCCCACCCAACCCGCAGAGGATCAGATGCCCAAAGCCCGTCTCGTATTTGGCTCCAATAAAGAGTTCTATTCCTGAGAGCATCGGTTGGAACAAAATGCCAGTAGTATAGGGGATTTGCATCATCCGGTGAAACTCGTTCAGCAACCTCTCTTCAGTTGTGACATTCAATACAACCCCACCAACATCCGATTTATGGACCGGCCCAACCACCTTCATCACAACAGGAAAGCCCAGTTCATTCGCTGCCAATTTAGCATCTTCGGCTGTGGCCACCACTGTCTCGCCAGCCCTGGGAATCCAGCATGCATCGAGCAATCCCTGAATCTCTTTAGGAGAGATATACCCTGGTTGCGTGCTATCAATAATTTTCCTGATGGCTTTCGTATCAACTTCGGGAAGATCAGGATCAAGGTTGGAGGGAGGAGGTGTATGCATAACCATCGAGAGTGCATTCCCAAAGAGGACCTCTTTCGGGAAATAGGTATGTCCCCTCCCTATAAATTCATCAATCTCTTCTTCTGCAGTGAGAATCGAAGGCAGGATAGGGAAGATTGGTTTTTTGCATTGTTTCATTTTCTTATCCAGCACGCGATACTCGTTGAATACGCGGGTGAGTCCGGGAGTTCCGAAAATCACAGCCATCCCGTCAATGTTATCAAACCGATTCTCAACAAAATCAATGATAGTTCCAAGCTGTTCAGCATTTCCAGTTGCCAGGAAATCGATCGGGTTGGTTACCGACGAACCAGGATACAGTTGATGCAAAAGTTCATCTGCCGCCTCTCCTTCTATCCTCGGAACTGCCATTTCTCCCATCGAAAGGGCATCCGTGAGCATCACAGCTGGTCCTCCTGCATGAGTGATGATTGCCATATTCTTACCCTGCAATGCCGGGTATTGAAAGATAGATGCCACATTGATCAATTCATCTCGTCCATAACATCTCACGATGCCTGCTTTCCGGAATAGTGCTTCCACCGCTACATCCGAACTGGCCAGAGCGCCGGTATGGGAAGAGGCGGCACGGCTTCCCGCTTCGGAAGTGCCGGCTTTGATGGCGGCTATCCGGCACCCTTTACGAATCAACGAGGAGGCATGTCTCAGGAGCATCCGTGGCTTGGAGATGGTCTCCATGTAAAGCAATTTGGTCCGTGCACTCAGCTCAGAATCATACGTCTCATCCATGTATTTCAGGACCTCCTCCACCCCCATTTGGGCACTGTTACCGACCGAAAATACCCGGGAAAATGTCAGGCCAATAGGGATTCCCGCCTCCATGATAAAACAGGCGGTTGCTCCCGACCCGGAGATGAAATCACAGCCACTACGATCGAGAATAGGAATTGGTTTTGTAAAGACACCGGCATAGTCGGGAGTAAGCACGCCAATGCAATTAGGACCGATCAAAGCTCCATTCACCGAATTTACTGCTTCAACCAGATCGTGTTCGAGAGTCCTTCCTTCTTCACTCTCTTCACTGAAACCCGCTGATAATACGATAAAAGCTCTGGTATTTTTGAGCCTTGCAAGCAGCTTAACCGTTGCTGGGATATATTTTGCAGCAATAGCTAGAATTGCCAGGTCTACATTCGGCAATTGCGATGGGTCCTGATAACTGCGGATTCCCTGAACAGCCGACTCCTTTGGATTGATAACAAAAAGATCTCCCCTGAATTTCTGTTCGATCAAATTCCTGAGCACCGCACCACCTGGTTTCTCCTTGTCGTTTGAGCCTCCAACGACAACAATGCTGCGGGGGTTGAGTAGTTGTTCGTTAATCATAAACCGAAAGATTAGCTAGCGAAAATACGAACTTTCCATACCTTTGCAAAAAGGAACTTCATGCACGGCCGTTTTGTCGGATTGTTGGTTAAACTGAAACTCTTCTCCCCCGTTTTACTGGGAATCATAATCGCGGTATCGATTCTAACCTGGGTCAGTATCCGGATGTCGAAACGTGAAATTCAGCGGATCATTGATAACAATCTTCGAATTGAGGTCAGTACCATAGCCAGGATGTTCGAACGGGAAAGGAGCCTTAAACTCGATAAAGTATCACGAGATCTGAACGTTCTTCATTCGCTTTTCTATAGTAATAATTTGAGGATATCATCACACAAAACCAGCGTAGAGGTCACCAACCAGATCACGCATGGCACTCAATCAGAAGAATTGAATCTATGGTACCTCGATGGCATCCTGTTAAATGGGGACTCCTCTTTTGTTGATCGTATTCATTGGCTGGTCGGTGGCACGACAACCATATTCCAGAAAATTGACAGCGGGTTTGTCCGAATTTCGACCAACGTGTTGAATGATAGCGGAAAAAGGGCTGCATGGACGTTCATCCCGAACGACTCGCCTGTCATTCAAACTGTGAAACAGGGTAAAACATATTTTGGACGGGCCTTTGTTGTCAATGACTGGTACGTCACCACCTACGAGCCGATTTTCTGGAATGGAGCAGTGGTTGGGATGCTCTATATGGGCGATCTGGAGAAGGACCTGGGCGAGTTGAGGACAATCCTCAACAACGTGATAATAGGCAAGACTGGATATGTGTTTGCATTCAACGAAACTGGTACACTCGTCATTCACCCGCAGCTCCAGGGAGAACAAATCCCATCCGATCTTCTCCAGCAGGTCCAGGGGAAACAATCCGGGTTGGTAACTATTTTGTTTCCGGAGGATGAACAGAAAAAAAAGGTCGCGTTTGAATATTTTCCTGACTTCAAATTATATATCTGTGCGGCCATCGACCCTACAAATGAGTCCCGTCAGCTTACGACAACGATTATTCGAAATGCTCTAATCATTGCGGTGATCACCATTATCCTGTTTTCATTGTTTATCTATATCCTCACGAAGAAAAATCTCTATAAATACCTCCTGCAAATTGAGCGGACCGATAAACAGCTTGCCTCCATCAGGGAGGCGCTTGAACGATCGGAAGAGCAATTCCGAACCATCTTCAACAGCTCCAGCGATGAGATATTTATCGGTGACTTTGATGGATTCATCCTTGAAGTGAATCAGGTGAGCTGCGACAACCTGGGCTATTCCCGCGAAGAGCTCATCGGCAAACATTTCCGTGAACTGAGATCCGAAAAATATCGCCGGGATGTACAGAAAAATCTGGATATGATCAAACATTTTGGCCAGTATCGCTACGAAACGGAGAATGTTTCCAGAGCAGGGAATGTGATCCCGATAGAGATGAAAAGCAGGGTAATTGAGTACAATGGAGAAAAACGTATTTTAAGTATTGCACGCGATATCACTGAAAGGAAAGAGGTGGAGGAACGTATCCTGAAAGCGATTATCTCTACGGAAGAAAGCGAACGACAGCGGTTTGCCGCCGATCTCCACGACGATCTCGGTCCCATTCTCTCAACCATCAAGCTCTATACTGATGTCCTCAAGCGAGGAGATCATAAAAATATAGACAAAGGGGAGACCGTTGAAAATATCAATGAACTGATCGATATAGCAATCAGAACCAGCCGTGAAATATCCAACAGGATCCGCCCCAACGTTCTCCAGGATTTTGGATTGGCTGCAGCGATCACCGAGTTTTGCAGCTTCATCAACGAAGCTAAATCAATTAAAATTGATTTACGCACCGAACAATATACGATTGCAAAACGGGGTATTGAGGAGTCGATCCTGTTTCAGGTTACCAAAGAGCTTATCAACAACACGTTGCGTCATGCACAAGCCAAAAACGTGCTCATTGATCTGAAGAGTATTGACAGCCAAATCATCTTCTATTACCGGGATGATGGAACCGGTTTTGATCAGGATGCCGCGATGAAGAACCGGTCGGGACTGGGACTATACAATATATTAAATAAAGTCAAGACCATCAACGGTACCTGTGACCTGAATACAACCAGAGGTAAAGGGATGTTCATGACCATCTCCGTGAAATTAAAGAACGAATAGATCAACGATTATGGATATCATTAAAGTCATCATTGCCGACGATCATGTCATTTTCAGGAAAGGACTCTTTACCATCCTAAACGAGATTAATCAAATCAAAGTGGTTGGAGAAGCAGCAAACGGTTATGAACTACTGGACTTACTCAAGAAAACACCTGCCGACGTAATTCTGATGGATATCAAGATGCCAAAGATGGATGGCATCGAGGCAACACGGAAAATAGTGGTCCAATATCCGGATATTCGAATTATTGCACTTACAATGCATGAAGAAATCAGCTATTTCAATAAAATGATAGAGGTGGGAGCCACCGGTTTCCTTCTTAAAAAAACCACCCAGGACGAACTGGAGAAAGCCATCTTTGCTGTAGTATGTGATGAACACTACTTTTCGGAGGAGTTCATGAGTGGAATGCAGAAACAACCTGTTCTGCAACAACGCAAACAACCGGAAATCGTTTTAACTTCCCGCGAAAAGGAAATTCTTGAACTGATATGCAAAGGGCAATCGAATGCCGAAATTTCAAAACACCTTGGCCTGAGTCAACGGACTATTGATGGGCATAGAGCACACTTATTCGAAAAAACAGGGGCAAAAAATGCTCCACACCTGGTAATGTATGCAATAAAAAATGGGTTAATCAAGACCTGATACTGTTTATACCCCCTCCTTTTGTTAAGCCTCCAGGCTTTTTAACCCTGCAGAAAATACCTGCTTCGGGAAAGAGACTCTCTTCTCTAATCATTTTTTTTTAAAAAAAATGCATTTTATTTAACAGTCTCTCAATCTAATACGATTTAATCGTAAAAAAAATTGAGAACCTTCCTTTCTTCACATCAAGCTTGTTTGTTACTGATTATCTTGATGTTAACATCTCAATACAGGTGTTTTTACCTGGCACCTCTGCTGCAGGTTTTACCCTTGTATAGGGTATTATCCGGATATACTTTTGCTTTGTGAATTTATTAACAATAATAATTGTACACAAAGTCATGGAAACAAAATCAAAAATTCTGATTGTCGATGATGACAGTGATGTTATCAATGTACTAAAAACCATCCTTGAACACGAAGGATACGTTGTCTATCCTGCTTACAATAAAACTGAAGCACTGGAAATTGCCAACAATGTCAAACCCGATTTAGCCATCCTCGATGTGATGATGACTACCCATTATGAAGGGTTTGAGTTGGCAAAAGCATTCAGCGAATCGCCTGAATTAAGCTCTATGTCAATCGTTATGCAAACCTCCATCGACGTACTCACAACCACCAATCTGAGCGTCGAACAGATGGCCAAAGAGTTTAGGAAAGACAGAAAATACAAAGAGTTACAGGTGCTTTTGGTCAAGGACATCCTGAAAGGGGAAGCAGGAGTAGATTATTTATCGGAAGAGGGTACCAGTATCTGGGTTCCTGTAAAGGGATTTGTAAGAAAACCAGTTGATTCCAATAACCTCCTTCCAGTCATTGCAAAACTTCTGAAAGCCTGATTCTGAAACATATCTAAATCGGATCAAATGAAAACTGCTGATGAGGAGATTCTGTCCACCTACGCCAATGCCGGCAAAGAGAGCCTGATCCCAATCCTTCAGGAGATACAGGGTCGCACCGGATATCTCTCTGAAGATTCTATTGTTAAAGTGGGGAAGCACCTGCATGTGCCAACAAGCCGCATCTATGGCGTAGCAACATTTTACAACCAGTTCAGGTTTGAGCCGCAGGGCAAATACCATATTCAGGTTTGTAGAGGCACTGCTTGTCATGTCCTGGGATCCGCAACAGTGTTGGAATCCCTGGAGAAAGACCTAAAGATTAAGGCAGGTCAAACCACACGCGACGGTCTCTTCAGTATTGAAGTTGTTGCATGCATTGGCGCCTGCGGGTTAGCGCCTGTAATTTGTGTCAACAAGATATTCCATGCAAAAGTTACGGTTGATACGTTAAAGAAAATTATAAATGAATACAGAGAAGCTTCCTAACATTTACATAGGGTCGGGCACCTGCGGACAAGGAGCCGGCGCAGGAGCTATCCTGCTCAGCGTAAATGAATACCTGGAGAGCCATTGCATCCAGGCAAACCTCATTGAAGTTGGATGCATCGGGTTATGCTCGTCAGAGCCCCTGATGGATATCCACCTTCCAGGGCGTACCAGATTATGTCTCCAACAGGTGTCAAGCAATAGAGTTAATGATATTCTGGATGAGGTATTGACAGGAAAACTCCCCACTTCAAATGTTCTGGGACAATTCAGGGAGGAAGGGATGAAAGCCTGGGAAGGTGTAGTCTTCATGGACGACTTGCCTTTTTTTGCAAAACAGCAACGATTGGTCCTTAAAAATTGTGGGATCATCAACCCTGTCAGTATTCAGGACTACCAAAATACAGGTGGATACGATTCGCTGTTAAAGTCTCTCCGCGAATTTTCCCCTGAAGAGGTATGTGATTTAATTGAACAAAGCGGACTCAGGGGGCGTGGAGGTGGTGGATTCCCAACAGGAAAGAAATGGAAACTTGCTGCCGGGGAGTATGCAGACCAGAAATACCTGGTTTGCAATGCTGATGAAGGGGATCCGGGTGCATTTATGGATCGCGCTGTGATTGAAGGGGATCCGCACCGGCTCATCGAAGGCATGGCTATTGCAGGGTATGCCATCGGAGCAAGTAAAGCGTATGTTTACATCCGTGCCGAATATCCATTGGCTATCGCCCGGTTGCGGATTGCACTTGAACAAAGCAAGGAAGCCGGCTTTCTGGGGTCTCAAATCTTTGGCTCAGATTTCAGCTTTGAGATCCATATCAAGATGGGTGCCGGAGCATTTGTATGCGGAGAAGAGACTGCCCTGCTCGAGAGTATTGAAGGGAAACGGGGAATGCCTAAACCTCGCCCTCCTTACCCTTCGGAAAGTGGGTTGTTCGGGAAACCAACAGTCATCAATAACGTCGAAACACTGGCAAACATTCCAACCATCATAGAAAAAGGAGCTTCTTGGTTTGCATCTATCGGCACCGCCCGAAGTAAAGGGACCAAAGTATTTGCATTATCAGGAAAAGTCTCCCAAACAGGGCTTATCGAAATTCCTATGGGAACCACCCTCCGCGAAATCATCTTCGATATGGCAGGAGGGATCAGGAACAATAAAGCATTCAAAGCGGTGCAAATCGGTGGACCCTCCGGAGGATGCATTACAGAAGCCAACCTTGGTATTGAAGTGGATTACGATTCCCTGATATCGGTAGGTGCCATGATGGGCTCGGGAGGTCTGGTGGTGATGGATGAAGAGACTTGCATGGTGGATATAGCCAAATTTTTCATGGACTTTATCCAGCGTGAGAGTTGCGGCAAATGCATCCCCTGCCGGGAAGGAACACGAAGGATGCTGGAGATCCTTGAAAGTATCACCCGGAAACCAGCACAGGGAGAGCGATATGATGCTCTTAAACGGTTCAAGGGGATCATGCAATTGGAGAAGTTGAGTGCAGTAATCAAAGACACTTCACTATGCGGCCTGGGGCACTCTGCCCCTAACCCGGTGTTGAGTACGTTAAAGTGGTTTAGGCATGAATATGAGAGTCATATCTTCGAACGGAAATGCCCTGCCGGAGTCTGCACCTCGCTGAGGACGTTTACTATTGATGTGAATAAATGCACCGGATGCACAGTGTGCACCCGAAAATGCCCGGTGAATGCCATTGTTGGCTCGAAAAAAACGCCCCACTTCATCATAGAGGATAAATGTATCGGCTGTGGTGCATGCGAAGAGGCCTGTAAATTCGATGCTATCACTGTAATGGTTTAATTCATAAGAACATGGAACTAACGATAACGATCAACAACAACCCGGTGAAAGCAGAACAAGGAGAACTGCTGCTGGATGTACTGGAACGAGAAGGAATCCGCATCCCTACCCTGTGTCACATGAAGGGTTTTCTCCCTTCAGGGGCTTGCCGGATGTGCGTGGTTGAGAATGAACAAACAGGAAAGCTCATCACCGCCTGCTCCTATACAGTGGAACAGGGCATGGAGATCAAATCGCACTCCCCCAGAGTGATTGAAGCCCGTAAGACGATCGTTGAACTGCTGCTCTCAAATCATCCCGACGACTGCCTCTACTGTGTTCGCAATGGCAACTGCGACCTGCAGAATCTTGCCCGGGAACACTGCATCACCGAACGCAGAATCAGTGGAGAGAAAAACCGGCATCACCTTGATCTGTCAAGTGCCAGTATCGTGCGCGACCCGGCCAAATGCATCCTCTGTGGAAGGTGCGTAAAAGTATGCTCCGAAGTGATGGAAGTGTCGGCAATCGACTTCATCAACAGGGGCAGTCAGACCCTGATCGGACCCACGTTTAACAAAGGGTTAAACACGTCAAGTTGTATTAACTGCGGGCAATGTATCATGGTTTGTCCGACGGGAGCCCTCTCTGAAAAAAATCACTTCGCTGAAATCAGGGATGCTCTCGGGGATCCATCGAAAACCGTTGTGGTTCAATATGCACCGGCCATTTCCGTTACGCTCGCCGAAGAGTTTGGGATGGCTCCCGGAACCGATGTGAACGGACTCCTGAATGCTGCACTTCGGAAAATTGGGTTTGACAGGATATTCGATACCACTTTCGCAGCTGATTTGACTATTATGGAAGAGTCGGCTGAGCTTATAGAAAGGATTAAGGATGAGGATCATCTTCCTTTGATAACCTCTTGCTGTCCGGCATGGATCAAGTATGCTGAAGAGTTCGCCTGCGATTTTCTCCCGAACCTCTCCAGTTGTAAATCTCCTCAACAGATGCTGGGAGCTGTACTTAAAAGCTATTATGCCGAAAATTCCGGCATTAAACCGGAAAACCTGTACGTCGTGGCAATTATGCCCTGCCCGGCGAAAAAATTCGAAGGGCAACGTGAAGAGATGACGCAGAAAGGGATCTCTGATATCGATGCCGTACTGACAACCCGGGAGTTGGCAGATTTCATCCGGCTATTTGGCATCGGAGTGGATAAACTGGAATCCGAAACGGCTGACTCGCCACATGGGGTAAGAAGTTCAGCTGGTAAACTATTCGGAGCCTCGGGAGGAGTTATGGAGGCAGCGCTGCGAACAGCCTGTTTTAAACTCACCAATAAAGAATTGAAGCAGTATAGGATCCAGCAAGTCAGAGGTTGTGCCGGACGAAAAGAGGCAAAAATCCAGATTGGCGATTTACAACTTGGTGTAGCGGTGGTAAATGGATTGTCCAATGCAAAAAAATTGCTGGATGAGATCCGAAATGGGAGAAATGATCTTCATTTTATCGAAATCATGGCTTGTCCGGGAGGATGTATCGGCGGTGGTGGCCAGCCACTTGGTAAACATCCGGATGTTATCCGGAAACGTATGCAGGCGCTCTATCAGATCGACGAAACAGAAACCATCAAAGTCTCCCATAAAAACCCTGAAGTCCTCGAACTTTATCAGAACTTCCTGGGAAGCCCCCTCAGTCTGAAAAGTCATAAACTACTCCATACAACCTATTGTCAGCGCGATGTACTCCTGTAATCCCTCAAACCAATGAATTACCAGGCAAGACGGCAATTAGTATATACGGTGAAAGACCGGTGCAGGGTTTGTTTCACCTGTGTGAGAGAGTGCCCGGTAAAGGCAATCCGGATCAATAACGGCCAGGCTGAAGTGATGAACGAGCGGTGCATTGCCTGTGGCAATTGTGTAAAGGTGTGTAGTCAGGGAGCAAAAATCTACCTGGACACTACGGGTGAAGCCGAAGAACTATTACGTACACCCGGATCGGTGGCTGCCTGCATAGCGCCGAGTTTTCCTGCCGAGTTCAACGAAATCACTGACCATACTTTGTTGGTAGAGATGATCCGCAAGCTTGGATTTGACTATGTGGTGGAGGTAGGATTCGGAGCCGATATGGTCTCCCTGGAATACAACAAGCTTTTCGACAATCCGGAAAATCCGTCTGTTATTTCCAGTGATTGCCCTGCAATTGTCTACTATATCGAACATTATCATCCCAACCTGGTTCCTTCATTGGCTCCGGTTGCCTCTCCAATGGTCGCCACCGCCCGGATTGTCCGTGAGCTTTATGGGTCAGAAACCAAGGTAGTTTTTATTGGGCCCTGCATCGCAAAAAAAGCTGAATCCACAGAAGTTGACGCTGTACTAACCTATGTAGAACTCAGGGAACTGTTCAAGCGTAATAATGTAGTTCCAAAACCAGGTATGGCTTCCAGTTTCGACCCTCCTCTTGCCGGGAAAGGAGCCATTTATCCTGTAAGCCGGGGTATGCTGCAGACCGTAAACAACAGTGACGATATTTTCAAGGGAGATATTGTTGTTGCCGAAGGGAGAGAAAACTACAAAGAAGCCATTCAGGAATTTGAATGCGGGACACTGAAGCATCACCTGGAACTTCTCAGTTGTGAAGGATGCATCATGGGGCCGGGGATGAGCAAGCCCAGCCAGAAATATTCACGACGTTCTCAAATAAGCAACTATGCCAAAAAAAAACTGGATCAATACGACCATCTGGAATGGCAAAAAAATGTCAGGAAGTTCGCGGGCCTGGATTTCTCCGAACAATTCTTCCCCCGGGACAGAAGACTTCCGCTTCCCACAAAGGAGGAGATTGATCATATTTTGCTGGAGATGGGGAAAACCAGGCCCGAAGATCACCTGAACTGCGGTGCTTGCGGATATCCGTCCTGCACCGAACATGCGATTGCCATCGTTGAGGGCCTGGCCGAAAGTGAGATGTGCCTTCCATATACCATCGAAAAACTTCACCTTTCGGTAAAAGAACTTAACCTGTCAAATGAGAAACTAGCCAATGCAAGGCAAGCTCTCAAACAATCTGAAAAACTGGCAGGCATGGGGCAACTATCAGCAGGAATTGCACACGAACTGAATAACCCACTTGGGGTAATCACCATGTATGCAAACATCCTCCTGGAGGAGTCTGGCCCGGAGGATCCTGCGCGGAAAGACATTGAACTTATCGTTGAACAAACAAACAGGTGCAAAAACATCGTTGGAGGGTTGCTCAACTTCGCCAGGAAAAACCAGGTAAAAAAAACCGAAACAGACATCGAAGCCTTCTGTAAAAAAAGCCTTCGATCGGTGATTATCAGCGACAATGTATCTATGAACTTCCGTTCAGAGATGCTCGACCCGCTAGCCATGGTGGATCAGGACCAATTTATGCAGGTGCTAACAAACCTGGAGAAAAACGCCGTGGAAGCGATGCCCGACGGGGGGATCCTTTCACTTCTCCTGAAAGATACTGCCGATGAGATCCGGATCTCTATCTCTGACACCGGAGTAGGTATATCGTCTGAAAACATTGAAAAGTTGTTTACCCCGTTTTTTACCACCAAAGAGTTGGGAAAAGGAACCGGGTTGGGACTGCCACTCGTTTATGGCATTGTAAAAATGCATCAAGGGAAAATTACCGTCGAATCGAATACGGACCCTTTAAAGGGATCAGTTGGTACCCGTTTCCGGATAACCATACCCCGAAATTAAAATCAAAATTAGTAACAAATGAAAACAATATTATTGGTCGACGACGATCCTGATCAACTGGAACAATTGAAGTTTCACGTATTAAGATTCGGATACCAGCCCATCACCGCCTCTTCCCAGAAAGAGGGAGAATCGCTGTTAGAAACCATGAAACCTGATCTGGCAATTATCGATCTCATGATGGAAAATCAGGATAGTGGATTTATTCTCAGTTACAAGATCAAAAAGAAATATCCGGATGTCCCGGTCATCATCGTCACCTCGGTAACAGCAGTCAGTGGCATGAAATTCAGTTTGGAAACTGAGGATGACAAGCGTTGGATTAAAGCCGACAAGTACATTGAAAAAGGGATTCGACCCGATCAGCTTCACCGGGAGATCAACAAACTCCTGAAAGTCTGACCACAAAAACAACACGCAATGAACATGCTGAAAGTATTGGTTGTAGATGATGAACCCGGTATTCGTACAGGAGTGACAAGGGTTCTGCGGAATTTCACAGTCGGTTTTCCATTCATGGATGACGACTTCGGTTTTGAAACGTTAGAAACAGGATCCGGGGAGGAGGCCATCGAGATTCTTGATAAGGAATCCATTGATATCGTATTGCTTGACAACAAGCTTCCCGGGATCTATGGTATCGAAGTATTGGAATATATCCGGCAGCAGGAATATGATACCCAGGTGATGATGATAACCTCTTATGCTTCCCTCGACCTTGCCGTGAAAGCTACCAATAATGGCGCCTTTAATTTTGTTCCCAAGCCATTTACGCCGCAGGAGCTGAAAGCTGCTATGGAGAGTATCACCAAACATCTCTTCCTCAAACGAATGACAAGAAAACTGAACGAACAGGGCAAACAGGTTCGGTTTCAGTTTCTTTCGGTACTGTCACATGAGTTAAAGTCTCCCATCAATGCCATCGAAGGATACCTTAGGATCATGCAGGAGAAACAGGCCGGGAACGACATCGATGATTACCAGGTTATGGTATCGAGATCCCTGGAACGGATCAAGGGGATGCGCGGCCTTATTATGGACCTGCTCGACCTAACCAGGATAGAGAGTGGGAAGAAAAAACGGAACATTAATCGGGTTGATATTACAGAAGTTGCCCGAATGGCTATGCACTCCATGGAACCAATGGCAATCCAGAAATCCGTAAAAATCCATTTTTCCGGAGATCAACCTCTCTACATCAATTCCGACCTTTCCGAGATCGAGATCATTTTCAACAATTTGCTGTCGAATGCTATAAAGTATAACCGTGAGGGAGGTGAAGTTTTTTTTAAGGTTGAGGATAATTCTCTGGAAGTAACTATAGATGTGGAAGATACAGGACTCGGGATGAGTGAAGAAGAGACTGGGAAACTATTCAAAGAGTTTGTCAGGATAAGAAACTCAAAAACAAAAGATATTACGGGAAGTGGTTTGGGATTGTCGATCGTAAAAAAGCTGATCGATCTGAATCACGGATCCATCACGGTTTCCAGCCAGCCTGACCAGGGAAGTCATTTCAGGATCACTTTCCCTAAAAACTAAGCCTGTTTGTCACGGTGACAAGAATTACAACCCCACTAAATTCAACCTGATTGTCATGCAAGAACCGATTTCCCACTAAATTCAGCCTGTTAATCCTGCAGAATTTTCGTAATTTTATCGCTGATTAAACCGGAACGAACCGATGATAGATTTACGCAGCGATACCGTTACCCGTCCCACTCCCGGGATGCTTGAGGCAATGTTTTCAGCCAGGGTGGGCGATGATGTATTTGGAGATGACCCATCAGTCATTGCCCTTGAAGAAAAAGCTGCCGCCATGTTTGGGATGGAAGCCGGCCTATTCTGCCCTTCCGGCACCATGACAAACCAGATTGCCATCAACGTTCATACCCGTCCGGGAGATGAAGTTATCTGCGATGCCAATTCCCATGTCTATAAATATGAAGGTGGAGGGATCGCGTTCAACTCCGGAGCCTCGGTGAGGCTGATCCAGGGCAACAGGGGCCGGATAACTGCAGAACAAGTGGCAGTTAATATCAATCCCGACGACATCCACCATCCGGTATCCAGACTTGTTGTGGTCGAAAACACCTCCAACCGCGGTGGTGGCAGCTGTTATGATCCGGCTGAATTAAGACGGATCAGCGCTGTGTGCCGGGAGCGCTCCTTGAAACTACACCTTGATGGCGCCCGCTTCTTCAATGCCATGGTGGCTACCGGCATTGATCCACTGGAGACGGGAGGGCTCTTCGATTCCATATCGATCTGCCTCTCCAAAGGACTTGGTGCACCAGTGGGTTCCCTCTTGCTTAGTACCATGAAGTTCATCCGTCAATCCCGGCGGGTGCGGAAACTTTTCGGAGGAGCTATGCGGCAGTCGGGCTACCTCGCAGCCGCCGGGATTTACGCCCTCGATCATCATATTACCAGGCTCGCCGACGACCATGTTCGGGCGGCCAGGATTGGGAAACTTTTGCAAACATGTCCATTTGCTAAACATGTTGCACCCATTGAAACCAACATCATTATTTTTAGCCTTACCGAAGCGATGACCAATGAGCTGTTTCTTGCCAAGCTAAAAGAGGCAGGGATCTTTGCCATTGGCTTTGGACCTCAGACAATCCGCATGGTTACCCACCTCGATGTGTCAGATTCAATGATTGAGAAATTGTCGGGTGTATTGGAATTATGCTGACCAGTGTGGACAAGACACTACTCCTTGATGATTCTAGATGTTATTTGTGGCGCAGGGATCTCCGGCCAGCTCGATCTCTAGCGTAGAATGCTGAATTTCTTGCTGCAGCAAAGCTTTTTGAACTTCTGTTTTTAACGGCTCAAAAGAGGAGAGGGGGAAATTGTGGGCTACTACAATGTGGGCAGTTAGTGCATTTTCGGTTGTGCTCATCGCCCACACATGAATATGATGCACATCTTTGATCTCTTTCGAGGATAAAATGGCAACTTTCACCTTCTCCAGGTCTATCCCACGAGGAACGCCATCAAGTGCCAGGATCGTACTGTCACGCAGCAAACCCCAGGTAGATATAAGGATCACGATGACAATTGCAAAACTGACAGCGGTGTCAAGCCAGTACCATGCGGTAAAACCGATGATGATTCCAGTACCTACCACTCCCAGGGATACAAACGCATCTGCAGCAAGATGAAGAAAAGCTCCCTTAATGTTGAGGTCCTTCTCCCGGTTCTTGAAAAAGAGCAGTGCAGTGACCGTATTGATGATAATCCCGACCCCCGCAACCACAGCCATGTAATCTCCCTGAACCGGCTGTGGCTCTTTCAGCCGGGCGATGCTTTCCAAGGCGATGGCCCCGATTACGATTAGCAGGATAACCGCATTTAGAAGAGAGATTAGGATTGTGGACTTTCTAAGACCGTAAGTGAATGTCTGGTTCGGCTTAACTTTGGCCAACCGAAATGCAACCATTGCGAGGGTCAAACTGGCTACATCACTCAGGTTATGGCCGGCATCAGAGATTAGCGCCAGGGAATTTAGAAAAAACCCGGCGCCAAACTCAATGACAACAAACAGAAGGTTGAGAAGGATTCCAATGATAAATGCCCTGTTGACACCGCTGAGTTCGGTCGATCCGGTTTGATGATGCGAATTCAATTCCGTCTAAAGCCACTTAATGAATGGGACAAACGGAGCTGTCTTCCGGGCATATTCTGCCCAATCACGATGTTCGCTGAGCCTCTTCTCCAGCATCGGAACTCCAGAAACGAACCGAAGGGTCAGGGTAATTAAAATAGGGCTGATAACCGTCATCCAACCACCAGGGATTCCAAGTGCATAAAACCAGATCCCCCACCAGATAAGAGCTTCCCCGAAATAGTTTGGATGTCGTGTGTATTTCCACAATCCGGAATTTATCAGTTTCCCTTTATTCTTTGGATTCTGTTTAAAAAAGGCGAGCTGCATGTCCCCGACAGACTCAAACATAAATCCGATTCCAAAAATCACCAGGCCAACAGTATCCAATGTGGATAGAACCTCCCCGGGATTGTAGTTGATGTACCAGATAGGATATGAGACGATATACATGAAAAGTCCCTGAAGAAGAAATATCTGTAAAAAACTCCTGAGGATAAAATTGTTCCATGTGTCGCGCCAGTGTTTGTACCTGAAATCCTCCCCTTTTCTCCTGTTTCTCTGGAAGATATAAATCGTCAACCGCATCCCCCAGATCAAAACCAGAAAAGCAATAACGAGTTTCCGAATGTCGAGGTTGGGAGCCATCGATAGTGAGAATGCAGTAACAATGATGAATCCAGGTCCCCAGAAAAGATCCACGATGGAATTGTCCTTGATCAGTAAAGCCACAATGAAGGCCAATACCATGAAACCAAGAATAACGAGTGCTACCTGCCAGTACATGAAATCAATTACGAATTACGAATTACGAATTACGAATTACGAAATTAAAAATAAAAACAACGGTTATAACCAAAATCCGGCATCAGGCATCCGGCATCGGTTTCTACTTCAGCATCAATGAAACAGCCACAACGCCAGGGCCTACATTGGCAACGAGCACTGGAGAGACATGGTCCATAAAAAGTGGCTTTTTACCGGTTAGCTTTTCCATCTCACCGGCATAGTATTCAGCTACTTCTTGATTGTTGGCATGAGTGATGGCATACTCCCAGATCTTCTCTCCTTGAAGAATTTTCCGTACAATAGTTAACAACTTCTTATGGGATCCTTTAATTGATAAGGACTTGCCGGCAATTTCCGCTTTCCCTTCCTTATCGATTTCAATCACAGGTTTCAGATCCAGCGTTCGGGCAACAAAACTTTTAAAGTTACTGATCCGCCCCGACTTAATGATGTAGTTCAGGGTTGGGATGGTGACACGGATATAAGACTTTGATATCCAGGTATCTATTTTTGGAAGAATCTCCTCAAGTGACATGCCATCTTCCACTGCACGGGCCACACGTAAGACAACCAGACCAAGGCCAGCAGAAAGAGAGCGAGAATTGTAGATATATGATGGTTTCCCGCTGCTGTGACCGATATCCCTGGCAGACTTCGTTCCGTTCTGGAAGGTGCCACTGAGTTTTTCGCTTATGAAGAAGCCCAGCGTTGACGTATAATGCGTAGAAAGATACTCAAATTTATTCTGAAAATCCTTAACAGTGGGTTGAGAAGTAGTAGGCCGCACCTCCTTTTGCTGTTGCATCTTATAGAATTGAGGAGCGTTCATGCTCAACCTGTCGAGATAAAAACTATCCCCGAAATGAACGCTCAAAGGCATCATGTGGATCTGGTGATGATCCAGAATCTCCTTGGGAAGGTCGCATGTTGAATCGGTCAGGATGGCAATATCCGCTTTCCTGTTATGCATAACCTCTTGCTGCATCACCATATCGTCAACCTTCTGGTAAGTAATAGCTCCAAAACCGCTCAATAAGGCAAACACCTCGTCAGGATGATCAGAATGAATATGAACCCGCATTTTTTTGGGTGAACCAGCGGCAACAATAGAATCCCCATGGCTATGTAACTGATCCTGAATCAGCTTCTTATCAAGTTTCTCACCGGCAATCATCGCCTCTGTGCAAAAACGGAATGTGATCTCTTCATGAAGATCAGCAACCTCTACAGATTGATCATCGTCATCCGTTTCAGCTTTTGTAGTAATGTCATACCCTTTCGTGAAGAAATCAAGAATCCCCTCTAAAAAATAGACAAACCCTTTTGCTCCGGCATCTACCACATGGGTTCTGGCAAGAACTTCCAGTTTATTCGTAGTTTCAGAGAGTGACTCCACCGCCTTATTGTATGCTTCAAGCAGGATCTTGATAAAATCATCAATGATATCCTTCAATGTGTACAAATAATCAGCCCAATCTTTTATCACTGTGAGAATTGTTCCTTCCACAGGATTAGCTATAGCATCATAAGCATAACTCACTGCCTTCTTCATACTCTCAGCAAAAGACTGTACATCGAGTTTTCCGTCCGCTTTGAGTTCGTTGCTGAATCCATAAAGAAACTGGGCAAAGATGATTCCGGAATTTCCACGAGCCCCACTTAACGCTGCATCAGCAATCGCAGATGCCGTTTGCTTCAGGTTCTCAATAGGAATTTTTGCATCCACGATAGATCGCATCGTGGAGGCAAGATTCGTACCTGTATCAGCATCCGCGACCGGGAAAACATTGATCTTGTTCAAGATCTTTTGATGCTCGAAAATTCGCTGTGCTCCAGCGACTATACTGTAATAAAGCTGACTTCCGTCAAGCTCCCGCAGTTTTATAGCTTCTGTGTTCATTTAATTTTTTTACAATCAGAAAGTATCCCCGAATCAATAATCGCATTCAATTCCCTGATGATGTCAACGTATTGATTGCGATTACCGCATTGATACATCTCCAGGAGCGGATCTTTATCAAGCAACTGCTTAAACAAATCATCCGCATTCGGGGTTTTAGCTTTTGATACATAAGCATCATACGTGATCGAAAGAAAGGCTACATCCGGGCCGATGCCCCGGTTGTCCAACAAAAATCCGCCGGACAATTCTTCCGGATAAGCTGATATGGCCTGCGTCCTAAGATCGGTAACATCAGGATAAGAGGTAATCCTCGCCTTATCTTCAGAAAGTGAAACAGGAACATATATTTTGTAATCCGCTTTCGTTTTGTAGATGATGCATGGGGCCAATGCCATTGATCCTCCGGTATGTTCCTTTAAATCAGTTTTGGCAGCTACAGCAGGTTGTATTTTTTTGGAGCATGAGATGAGAGAAACCCCGGAAATCAGAAAAGTCAAAGACACAACGAAAAGTCTCTTCATACGGTCACTGTTTCAGGTACCATTGATGAACAAGATACTATTCAGCATGCAAAGATACGAAATATAAAGAAAGGTGAATGTATCAATTTCCGAACAAAATGTTAAAATAATGTAAATTATTGGCCGAACCACATGATTTGTATAATTTTGTGCTCCTAAAATCAATCCTATGCGTACCTTGATATTATCCTGTATTTTACTGTTTTCGTCCGCTTCTTTCATTAATGCCCAGCAGGCAGATCCTATTAACTCTCCTGTTAGTAATCCGAATGCTCCCGAAATTTCATTTGAAAAGACCGTGCATGACTATGGCACCATTGTTAAAGGCAGTAACGGAACATGTGAGTTCACATTCACCAATACCGGGAAAGAGCCATTGATCCTTTCAAAACCGATCTCTTCTTGCGGTTGTACGGTCCCTACATGGCCCCGGGAACCAATCCTTCCAGGGAAAAGCGATGTGATCAAGGTGACATACAACACCAACAACATCGGCACGATCAATAAGACAGTGACGGTATACTCAAATGCTCAGACAAACAGACTGTTGCTCTCAATAAAAGGGAAGGTGGTTGCACCTCCCGTTGAAACTATTCCCGAAAAACAGAATGACCTTGGAGCAACACCAATCAATAAATAATCGAGCTAACGCTAAGATCTGATTTCTATGCCAAACATTTCTTCCCGGGGAGAGCATATGCCCTCATCCCCTATCCGAAAACTTGTTCCCTATGCCGAAGAGGCGAAACGCCAAGGAGTAAAAGTCTATCATCTGAACATCGGACAGCCTGATATCGAGACACCCCAAAATGTGATGGAAGCTATCCGAAATATCGACATGAAGGTGTTGGAATACAGCCACTCCGCAGGAATTCTCTCCTACCGTCAAAAACTTGCGGAATATTACAAACGTAACCGGATCGAAATTACTCCTGATGAGATGATTATCACTACCGGAGGTTCTGAAGCCATCCTCTTTGCCATGATGAGCTGTCTTGACCCGGGCGATGAGATCATCATTCCGGAACCTTTCTACGCAAACTATAACGGCTTTGCCATTGCAGCTGGAGTTGTCATCAAACCCATCGAGTCATTCATCGAAGATGGATTCGCACTTCCTCCGATCAGCTCTTTCGAAAAAGTAATTACGCCCCGAACAAAAGCGATCATGATCTGCAATCCAAATAATCCAACGGGGTACCTCTACTCACTGGAAGAGTTGGAGATGCTGAAAGAGATCATCAGGAAGTATGACTTATTTCTTTTCTCTGATGAGGCATACCGCGAATTTTGTTATGACGGGAAGAAGCACCACTCTGTGATGAACCTGAAGGGTATTGAGAACAATGTAATTCTGCTGGACTCTGTTTCAAAACGATATAGCGCCTGTGGAGTGCGGATTGGCGTAATGATATCCCGTAACAAGAAGGTTATGGCCACCGCCATGAAATTCGCCCAGGCACGATTGAGTCCGCCCACACTTGGACAGATTGCCGGGGAAGCGGCTATTGATACACCGGATGCCTATATGAAAGCTGTTCTGAATGAGTATGTCCAGCGTCGCGACATCGTTGTAGCATCAATTAACAGGATGGCGGGTTGTTTCTGTCCTAATCCGGGCGGAGCTTTCTATGCAACAGCACGCTTACCTATCGATGATTCAGACAAATTTTGCCAATGGCTTCTGGATAGCTTCAATTACGAGAATCAAACCGTGATGCTGGCTCCAGCTACTGGCTTCTATTCAACCCCAGGGAGGGGAAAGGATGAAGTCAGAATCAGTTATGTGCTCAAAGTTGATCACTTGAAGCAAGCCATGAAATGTCTGGAAGAGGGGCTGAAAGTCTATCCCGGGAGGAAATGAGGCTCTCTTTTTAGCCTCACTCATACAGCAAATATTTCTGTCTCACTAGTTTAAACGCTTCGATATCGTCCTGCCACGATTGACGGATTTGCATTTCTGTGGATCCGTTCAGAATCTGTCTCTGCAGGGAATCCGTGCCCGCCAGCTTATCAAAGTAAGCCGTAAAAAAATCCGGACTACTCCCGAGATCCTTGAAAGCCATCAGCAACCAGACTAGGTTTATCCGCCCGAACATGGCAGGATGTGTTGTATAGAATTCACGAAGATCCAACCCAAGACACAATTCACCCTTATGAGGGGGATGAAGACTCTTACCAGGGATACTCTCAGGAGTGAAGGAAAATGCGAATCCTTTCATCGCTGGATGTCCGAATACTTCAAACGGATGACACGTCCCCCTTCCTATACTTATATCGGTTCCTTCAAAAAAACAAAGTGACGGATAGAGGTAGATAGCGTTTATCGTAGGCAAATTCGGGGAAGGCGCTTCCGGAATCTGGGCAAATGTATGATGTGTCCAGTTCACCAGGGGCACGATCCCCAAATCGCATTGAATGCCATCCTTCAACCATCCTTCACCGTTAACCATCCTTGCATACTCGCCAATAGTCATTCCATATACAACCGGCACCGGGTGAAGCCCGACAAATGAAGAAAAACGGGAATCGAGCACTGGCCCGTCAATGTAAAAACCATTCGGATTAGGTCTGTCAAAGACAAGAAGAGGGATACCCTTTTCTGCACAGGCTTCCATCACATAACTCAAAGTAGAGATGTAAGTATAGAACCTGACACCAACATCCTGGATATCAAAAACGATAAGATCAACCCCCTCCAGGTCCTCTTGAGATGGCTTCTGTTTTTTCCCATATAGAGAGATCACTTCAACTCCTGTCAGGCTATCAATCTGGTTATCTAAATGTAGCCCCGCTTCAACCTGCCGCCTGAATCCGTGTTCTGGCGAATATATTTTTACAACATCACACTCCAGTGCAATGAGGGTGTCAACCGTGTTAACACCTCGAACCACAGAAGCATTATTTGCAACAACGCCAATCCGTTTCCCCCTGAGTATCGGTAAATACTCGTCGGTTCGCTCAAGTCCAGTTAGAACCTGACCATCAGCCTGATTCAAGCTAACCGCTGAAGTAAGCCATCCAACAATAAAAAGAAGAAATAACTCTTTCATAACTCACAAGTTCACCATTGCCGTGTCACTCCATTCCTCGTAATGACAATACTCACCAGTCGACAAAGTTCCTCCACAAATTTACTACTTTTGTAACAGCAATCCATCTCCCATTGAACACCGAACTCTTTATCGCCAACCGGATGATAGCCCGGAACAAGGCTAACTTCTCCAGGCCTATCGTGATCATTGCTATCATCAGCATTGCCCTGGGATTGTCGGTTATGTTTCTCTCAATAGCTATCCTCAGTGGGTTTCAGAAAGAAATCCGGGAAAAGGTGATAGGTTTCGGTGGGCATATCCAGATCACCAGTTTCGAGGAGAATCAGTCGTTCGAGCCCAATCCCATCAGAAAAGATCAGGAGTTTCTTCCCTCACTGAAAAACATTAATGGCATCAAACATATCCAGGTTTTTGCGACCAAAGCGGGCATCATCAAAACAGAGGACCAAATCCAGGGAGTGGTTCTAAAAGGGATTGGAAGTGATTTCGACTGGTCTTTTTTCGACAGCAAGATCAAGGAAGGAAGGCATTTCCAGCCAACGGATACGAGCCGGACAGATGAAGTGATAATCTCACGAAAACTCTGTAACCTACTCAACCTGAGGCTCAACGATGATTTAAGAATGTACTTTATTGCCGATGACCGCGTCCTTGGTCGCAAATTTATCATTGTCGGCATCTATGAGACAGGGCTTGAAGAGTTCGACAATATGTATGTAATAGGTGATATCCACCACATCCGCCGACTGAATAATTGGGAAACGGGAGAAGTCGGTGGACTGGAGATCCTTATCGATGATTTTTATGAGATCGACAAACTTGGGAAGGCAGTCTATCAAAGCATTGGTTTCAGCCTCGATGCATCCACTATTAAACAACTATACCCCCAGATATTCGATTGGCTTGCCCTGCAGGATATCAACGTACTTATTATCCTGATCCTGATGATTCTGGTGGCTGGAATAACGATGATCTCAACTCTGCTGATTTTGATCCTGGAACGAACCGGTACCATTGGCGTGTTGAAAGCACTTGGGATGAATAACCGGTCGGTACGTAAAATTTTCCTCTATCAATCGGTATTTATCATTGGGTTAGGAATGCTCTTCGGTAACGTTGCCGGCTTCGGTTTGTCGCTTCTTCAGAAACATTTAGGCTTGATAACACTGCCACAGGAATCCTACTACATGTCTGTTGTGCCAATACACCTTGATGGCTGGAATATCCTGATATTGAACCTGGGGACATTGCTGGTTTGCTACCTGATGCTTATCATCCCTTCCATGATCATCACGCGGATCAGTCCGATCAAAGCCATCAGATTTAGCTAAGCATCAGATATTGCTCAGAACCATATTCAACTCTTCCAGTTTAAACGGTTTTGTGATATAATTATTCATCCCTACTTCATAGCAGGCATCTTCATCCTCCTTATGAATATTGGCCGTGATGGCGCAAATATACACGGGATCGATTTTGGTATCAGATTCTATCTCCCTTATTTTTTGGGCAGCGTCCAAACCATTCATCTCCGGCATCAGGATATCCATCAGAATCAGGTCAAATTTACCCGGCTCAAACAGGTTAACCGCCTCTAGCCCATTCTCAGCAAGAGTGGTCTCATGGCCAAGTTTTTTTAAGGTCACCAACGCAACCTTTTGATTGATCAGATTATCCTCAACCAACAGGATTTTCAAAACCTTCCTTGCCGAACCGGATACTTCCTGAAACTGGCTGTCGCCAATAATCCTGAAGTTTGATTTTTCCCCGGGAATTGCCATCTGCATTGCTTCTGCCAGTTGTCCAGGGAGAAAAGGCCTGAGCAATACAACCTGGAATCCCGACTGTTTGATCAATTCCGAAGGGAGCTCCATATCCTTTGAAGCGATTAATATCCTTGGAAATTGAAGCCAATCGCGTTTGTTGAACAACTCAGAAACAAGATCTGCCGAAGTATTCAACGAATCATATTCGATGACGGTAAGATCAATCGGCTTCCCTGCCTGGAGTTTGTGTTTCAATAATTCAAGTGCCTCCGGAATTGAATCCCGTTCCTCAATCTCACAATCCCATATCAGCAGGTAGTTCTTCAGAATGGTTCTCCGTACCTGGTCCTGATCCACCAGAAGGATCCTTCTGCCCTGAAGCATCGACACGTCGAGATGGGTCTCCTGCTCAACCAGCCGGTCAAATTCAACCGTGAAGGTAAACGTCGAGCCAGCGGCCTCCTTGCTTTCGACAGCTATCTCCCCGTTCATCAGTTCGACCAGATGCTTCGCTATAGCAAGTCCAAGGCCGCTTCCTCCATACTTCCCTTCCTTGGTATTGACGCGTGTAAACGAGTGAAAAAGATTTTTCAATTCATGTTCCGGAATACCAATTCCAGTGTCGGTTACCCTGAAGCGGATCCGGATTATCTCCTCATCCCATCCGGCAAACTCAATGGCGATAATAACCCTTCCCTCATCGGTAAACTTAACGGCATTGTTTACAAATATCTGTAACAGCTGGCGTAACCTTCTAGGGTCACCCATCACATGATCCGGGATCTGGGTGTCGATATAGGTAAGTAGTTCCAGCCCCTTTTCCTTACACTTCTCAAGGGTTCCCGATTCAATTTCCTGCATCAATTGGGTGATGGCGAGAGGAGAAATTGAAAGTTTAATTTTCCTGTTCTCTACCTTAATGAATTCCATGATGTCGTTCAACACTGACATCAGGTTTGAAGCTGAGTTGACGATAATATCAATGTATTCAAGCTGCTCCTTAACAAGTCCGGATTGTTTAAGGATATCTGCCATGCCAACAACTCCCGCCATGGGAGTGTAAATTTCATGAGACATGTTGGACAGAAAGAGGCTTTTTGCCTTGCTGGATGCATCTGCAAGATTGCGTGCTTCAGTTAGCTCTTTTTCTGCTACCTTCCGCTCGTTGATATCAATTAACACACCTGATATTGTAATGGGATCTCCCATGATGTCCTTCTCAATAACTTTTCCCCGGTCGTAAAACCATTTCCACTCGCCACTTTTTGATTGCAACCGGTATTCCGCTTCGTAAAATTCAGTCTCTCCAGCAATATGCATCCGAATGCGTCTTACTGCCTCATCATGATCGACAGGATAAATCCGTTGAATGGCTTCATTGAAGTTTTTAGGGAGTTCTCCTTCTGTGTAGCCAAGGAGTCTCGCACGTTCGGGATTAAAATAGATCGCACCCGTTTTATATTCCCAATCCCACCAGGCCATATCAGCTGCTGTCAAAGCCCGCTCCATCCGGGTCTTGATATCTTTCAGGAAGGATTCACTCTCTTGAAGTTTCCCGTGAGATTCAAGGTAGATCTTTTGCAGATGGTTCCATTGCTCAGTAGCTGAAGTCAGGATCCTATTCCTGTTCTCCAGCTCTTTTATCCGTTGGTGAAGTTCTTCAGACATAGGATATCGATTATTTTAAATCAGGGTAAATGATATCAAGTCCACAATTCAAATGGGTCAAGTAGTTAAGAGCCATCAAGACAAACTCAGCCGGAATAATGCTTCCATGCTGTGGAAGGATGGCATCGATCTCCAAATCCTTGATCTGGTTTACAAATCCCCTGGCTGCTTTCCTGGAAGCCATATAATCGAGATGAAAAAGATTGAGTTTCAGTTGATGCTTTGCAAAGTCATCGACCACCAGTTTCCACTCCATATCTACGGCAGCCCAGATATCACTGGAAAAAAGAAATTTCGAGAATGTATCATATGTCGTAAAAGCACACGGAGAGTGCAGAAACGGAGAGGGAATGAATCGGATCATCTTTCCTGAGGTGAACCTGTATTCCGGATGATCGTTAATATTGACCGATTCAAATAAAAAATCACGGAAATGGCATAGTAGTGTATGAGTGCGGGCAGAAGCGATTACTTTGATATAAGGGTTTATATCGACCCAAAGAGGGAAGGAGGCCGCCACATCCGGGTCCTGATGGGATAGCACTTGCGCAACAACACGCTCTGGAGGGAGTATCTGTGCAACCCGGTTCCTGACAAACTCAAAATGTCCCGCTCCTCCCGGATCAACGATGATGGCTTCGTCATTATCGACAATCAGGTATGTGTTGGAACGAAAAGCCGTAGCTTCCGGAACGCCGAGCCAGAAGATCTTATGACCGGCATCCTGAAACAGGATAGTTGGATAGTTATATTCCTCCCGGAACACCTTTCCAAACGCTTTAAGGTCAATTGAATTCATTAGCAAGTTATTTCTTGGGGAGATGTAACCCACACTCTTTTAAATCCGGATGTTCCCACCACCAACGGCCTGCACGGATATCCTCTCCCGGGAGAATCGCCCGAGTGCAAGGAAGGCATCCGATACTTGGATAACCTTTATCATGCAGCGTATTGTAGGGAACCTTATTCTCCTTGATAAACGTCCAAACATCCTCATGATTCCAGTCAATCAATGGGTTGACTTTGATCAGGGCAAGATCAGCATCCCATTCCAGCAATCCAATGTCAGCCCGCGTAACGGATTGGTCTCTGCGAACTCCGGTAATCCAGATATCCATCCCTGTCAATGCCCTTTTCAACGGCTCGATCTTACGGATATGGCAGCACATTTTTCGGTTCTCGACGCTGTCGTAAAAAAGGTTGATGCCTTTATCATACACCATCTTCTCCACATGTGACGCTTCAGGGAAAAAAACCTCAAATGGAAGTTGATACCGCTGCCTGGTGATTTCGAGTAACTCGTAACTTTCCTGCAATAACCGGCCTGTATCGAGAGTAAATAATTTAAAGGGTTTCCCGATGCCAGCCAGCATGTGCGTTAAAACCTGGTCTTCGGGTCCCAGACTACTGCTAAAAGCAACCTTACCGGGATGCCGTTCCAGGAAAAATTCAATCAAATCAACAGGAGACAAGGAATTAACATCGTTAATATATGTTTCAAATCTGTTCTTCATGGCACCTTAAGAAAATCTAATCAATTTGTGAAATTACTAAATTCCCTGTACTACATGCAACTTTCGGCATGTAAAATAATCGTAATTTTGAGTTTTATCATGAATCTATGCACGTCCATTTTATAGCTATTGGCGGAAGCGCTATGCACAACCTGGCAATAGCCCTTCACCTGAAGGGATACTCAGTTACCGGATCGGATGATGAGATCTTTGAACCCTCAAAAAGCCGACTGGCAGCCATGAGGTTACTCCCACAAGATGAAGGGTGGTTCACCGAACGAATTCACTCCGGCCTCGATGCCGTGATCCTCGGGATGCATGCTAAAATCGATAATCCGGAGCTAAAACGAGCTGAAGAACTCGGAATACGCATCTTCTCCTACCCTGAATACCTCTTCGAACAAGCTAAAGATAAAATCCGGGTTGTCATCGGCGGAAGCCACGGCAAGACCACCATAACTGCCATGATCCTGCATGTTTTGAAAACGAACGGGATCGACTGTGATTTTATGGTAGGGGCTCAGCTCGAAGGGTTTGATGTAATGGTTAAACTCAGTAAGGAGGCGGATGTCATGATCTTTGAAGGCGATGAGTACCTCACATCTCCCATTGACCCACGGCCTAAATTTCATCTCTACCGCCCCAACATCGCACTCCTGAGTGGTGTAGCATGGGATCATATCAACGTATTTCCAACATTTGAGAACTATGTTGATCAGTTCAGAGAGTTCATCCAGTTGATATCTCCGGATGGGACATTGGTATTTTGCGACGAAGATGAAGTCTTGAAACAAATTTGCAGGGAAGGCAGGGAAGATTTAACACGATTCCCATATACAACACCGCCATACCGGATTGAAAAAGGCATCACGCATTTGATTACACCGGATAGCTCCTATTCACTTCAAATTTTTGGACAGCATAACCTGTTGAACCTGAATGGAGCCCGACTGGTATGCAACCAGCTCGGCGTTTCGGATCTGGCATTTTACCAGGCCATCACAACCTTTTCCGGCGCTTCCAAACGGCTGGAGCTGTTAGCTCAGAACGAAACATTTTCTATGTTCAAAGACTTCGCCCATGCTCCATCTAAAGTGAAAGCCACGATAAATGCTGTGAAAGAACAATTTGCTGAGAGAACGATCGTAGCCTGCCTTGAACTACATACATACAGCAGCCTGAGTGAAGGATTTTTACACCACTATTCAGGATCCATGATGGAAGCCGACATAGCGATCGTCTATTTCAATCACCATGCAATCCAATTGAAGCGTTTGCCGGAGATCACTGCAGAACAGATCCGAACAGGATTTAGTCAACCCTCTCTGGAAGTATTTGATGATTCAGGAAAATTGAAAGAAAGACTTTTGGAACTTCCCAATGAAAACATGGTCTACCTAATGATGAGCTCCGGAAATTTCGACGGCATAAACTTGAAAGAGCTGTATCGGTAATAAAAATTTCGTTATTTCGCTACCTCGTTACTTCGCTTTTCCCTTTTAACTGTTCATCGAAATTAGAAACTCCTCGTTGGAATCTGTGAATTTCATCCTCTCCTTTAGGAACTCCATCGCCTCTAGGGGTGTCATATCGGCCAAATGATTCCGGAGGATCCAGATACGTCCCAGGACATCTTTTTCAAGAAGCAGGTCTTCGCGACGAGTACTTGAAGCAACAATGTCAACAGCCGGCCAGATCCGCTTATTGGAAAGTTTCCTGTCAAGCTGAAGTTCCATGTTTCCCGTTCCCTTGAACTCTTCGAAAATCACATCGTCCATCTTGGAGCCTGTGTCGGTCAAGGCAGTAGCAATAATCGTAAGGGATCCGCCATTTTCGATCTGGCGTGCAGCACCAAAGAAGCGTTTAGGTTTTTGAAGTGCATTGGCTTCTACCCCACCCGATAATACCTTCCCGGAAGCCGGAGCTACCGTGTTGTAAGCACGGGCGAGACGGGTAATAGAGTCAAGCAGGATCACCACATCATGTCCGCACTCAACCAGTCGTTTAGCTTTTTCAAGAACGATATTGGCTATTTTTGTATGGCGTTCGGCTGGTTCATCAAACGTTGATGAGATCACTTCACCCCTCACACTGCGTGCCATATCTGTAACCTCTTCAGGTCTTTCATCAATCAATAATACGATCAGGTAGACATCTGGATGATTGGCAGCGATTGCATTGGCAATCTCTTTCAATAGAACTGTTTTACCTGTCTTTGGCTGTGCAACAATCAATCCCCGTTGACCGAATCCAATGGGTGCAAACATGTCAATGATACGGGTCGAAGCTGTGCAATCTGGATGACCGGTAAGTTTGAATTTCTTCATCGGGAAGAGTGGTGTGAGAAAATCGAACGGGATCCTGTCACGGACATCTTCCGCTTTCTTACCATTGATCAGTTCTACCTTTATTAACGGAAAATATTTTTCTCCCTCTTTCGGAGGACGAATAGTGCCACGTACTGTGTCGCCGGTTTTCAGGCCAAACAGCTTGATCTGCGACTGGGAGACATAGACATCATCAGGGGAGTTCAGGTAGTTGTAATCTGAGGAGCGAAGAAATCCGTAGCCATCGGCCATGATCTCAAGGACTCCCTCAGTGCTGATGATACCCTCAAATTCAAAGGCGTACTCCTCACGATGACGTTCCGGTATATGTTTCCGTGGTTGCTCACGATGTTTTTTATCGTCAGGCCGCTGAGCGGGTATATTCTCGCTGCTCGTTACAGGCTCTTCTTTCATGGTCTCCGTCGACAGATCAATAGGGGGCTCAATAACCTTGGGGACCTCATTTTTTGTTTCAAAAATGCGATTTTCGGGAGTGTTATTAAAATCCTTTGCTTTGACCACAGGCTGTTCTCTTGAGACTTTATTCGGTGTCTCCTGTGGAGGTCTGGGTTTGGGCCTGTTACCTTGTTTATCAGTTTCTTTACGTGGACGCTCTACTTTTGGTGGGCGTCCACGTCCACGTTTTACCTCTTGTTTTTCGTTGGCAATTTCATCCTGGGTAGGATTCAACGCCTGATGGTCAAGTATTTTGTAAATCAACTCTTGCTTCTCGAGCTTATCCACTTTAGGGATGTTCATTGATTTCGCAATCTCACGAATCTCCGACAGCTCTTTACTGTCGAGGGAAATAATGTCATACATTGAATGTGTGTTTTGTGTTGTATTGTCTTTGGAAAGAACCTATCGGAAAAGAAAATTTCAACCTTGAAATGGGTAAAAGAAATAACTTGAATGGGTTAAAGAGAAAAATATGGGAATCAAATTCTGTGCAAATATAATTAATCTTAGCCAATTAACAAAAAATTTGAGTTTCTTTCCTAATTTCGCATAACAAACTCTTGAATAATTGACAAACCATGATTCAACGTATCCAAACAATCTTCCTTGTGCTGGCTCTGATCTCCGGTGCACTGGTATTCTATTTTCCACTGGCTGATTTTTATCATGAACTGTATGGAAATTACAAGCTTTTTGCAACGGAGCTGAAATCAATGGATCCCGACCCGAAAATGACTACCTCAATCTGGTTTAACTCACCACTCTGGCTTACTGCAGGAGCGTCTTTGATCCTCACCCTGACCTCAATCTTTTTATATAAAAACAGGAGAACCCAGTTACGGCTAGTTGCCTTCAATATTCTGCTCAACGTCAGCTTTGTGGTTCTGGTTTTTATCATCTACTCAAGTAAGATCACAAAACTGACCCAGATCGAGCCTTCGTATCAACTTGGTATATTCTTCCCCCTGATCTCACTCGTTTTTCTGATTTTAGCCAATCGCTTTATCCGCAAAGACGAAGAACTCGTCAAATCAACCGACAGACTACGTTAACCGTAAGACATTTGACCTGGGACGAAGGACGAAGGACGAAGAAATATATGGCAAGTCATGTGCAATTCAGGGTAATTCTATCTCTACCTCGGAATATCTAACACCTCTAAATCCCTGAATTCTTTCCCTTCAATCCTCATTCTTACTGCCGTGTATGATTTGTGGAAACCAAATTTCCCTGCTGCACCTGGATTGATAAATAGAAGTTCATGGGTTTTATCATACATGACTTTCAGGATATGTGAATGCCCGCAAACAAACAAATCTGGGCTGTTTTGCCTGATCAATTCTTTGACTTCCCTGTCATACCTGCCTGGATACCCACCGATGTGCGTTAAGAATACGTTGGCCTTGTCTGCTTTAAAGAACAGTACTTCAGGACATTGAATCCGCAAATCCTTCCCATCGATATTTCCATATACTGCACGAAGGGGTTTGATGTTTTCCAATGCAAGGTACGTTTCCATGTTGCCTATATCCCCAGCATGCCAGATTTCATCGACATCCTTGAAAAAGTCAAGTAACCGATGGTGGAAAAACCCATGTGTGTCCGACAATATACCCACGTTCATCTCTCCACAAAAATAAGGGAATTATGAGAGGTAACACCTGCTTAATAATTTGTACTTTTACATCAACAGAATTTACCTGAGCCATATGTTAGAGTATCTTATTGGTGGATCAGCCTTAATCCTTATCATCGGTTTCAGTATTATCTTCTGGAAACTAAACCGACCTTCAACCCGTCAGGGAGCTGGATCAATAGAAGAATTATATAAACAACTGGAGGAGGTGACCTCTCAAAAGAGGGTTGCCGAAGAGAAGATCTCCTGGCTGACAGAACAACTCCAGGTTGTTACACGCGAAGTTCAGAAGAAAGAGAGTGCAATCCTGGAACTGAGCAGTCAGGTTTCACGGAAAGAGGCTGAGATCAAAGCAATGACGGAAAAATTCACCGATCAGAAGACTGAGATTGAACAACTTCAGGATAAATTCAAAATCGAATTCAAAAACCTGGCAAATGAAATCCTGGAAGAGAAAACACAAAAATTTACAGACCAGAATAAAACACGCCTGGATGAGATTCTGAAACCATTGAGTGAAAAGATCCGTGACTTTGAGAAAAAGGTTGAAGAGACTTACGATAAAGAGTCGAAAGAGCGCTTCTCACTAGGCAGGGAAATCAAAAACCTGGCGGAACTCAACCAGCAAATCAGCAAAGAGGCAAATAACCTGACTAACGCGCTCAAAGGGCAATCAAAGGTTCAGGGTAATTGGGGAGAGATCATCCTGGAGAGCATCCTCGAAAAGTCAGGATTGATGAGAGACCGGGAATATGTTGTTCAACAATCCTACGTCAATGAACATGGGCGACGGCTACAGCCTGATGTCGTGGTCAATTACCCTGGCGACCGGCATGTCGTCATAGACTCAAAGGTCTCACTTACTGCCTATGAACGGTTCGCATCCACAGACCACTTAGAGGAGCAAGAGGGTGCCCTGCGTGATCATATGATATCGATCAAAAATCACGTGAACGAGCTAAGTGCCAAGAACTATCAGGATCTCTATCAATTGAAGAGCCTTGATTTCGTCATGATGTTTCTGCCGGTCGAACCTGCCTACCTTGTTGCCATGCAGGGAGATCCCGGTCTTTGGAATTACGCTTATGAACGAAGGGTGCTTCTGATCAGTCCCACCAACCTGATTGCTGCCTTACGCATGATATCCAACCTCTGGCGCGTGGAGAACCAGAATAAAAACGCTTTGGAGATTGCCCGGCAAAGTGGTGAACTCCTGGATAAACTAGCTGGTTTTGTAAATGACCTTACCGACATCGGGTCAAAGTTGGATTCGACCCGAAAAAGTTATGATGCCGCTCTGAACAAACTCTCTACCGGAAAAGGAAACCTTGTCAGACGGGCTGAAAAAATCCGGGAACTCGGTGCCAAATCCAGTAAGGAACTCCCCGCGCAAATGATTGAAAATGCTGATGAAGAATGAAAAAAGAAAATTTTATTTTCGGAATGCATCCGGTTATCGAAGCAATCAAATCGGGCAAAGAGATGGAACGGGTTTTACTCCAGAAAAACCTCCGGGGAGAATCCTTTCGCGAACTTTTCAACCTGATCCGCGAGCTTGACATTCCCTTTCAATTCGTACCGGTTGAGAAGTTGAACCGCCTTTCCAAACAGAACCACCAGGGGGTGATTGCCTATGTTACTGACATATCCTACCAGAAGATCGAAGATATCCTGCCTCTCCTCTATGAACGTGGTAAAGTGCCCCTCATCCTGCTCCTTGATGGCATCACCGATGTCAGAAATATGGGGGCCATTGCACGCACAGCTGAATGCGCAGGTGTCGACGCCATCGTCGTACCGTTGAAAGGCTCTGCACTGATCAATTCAGAAGCAATAAAAACATCAGCCGGAGCTCTCTATAAAATACCGGTGTGCCGCACAGCGAACGCGAAAGAGACTGTCAGTCTGATGAAAGATAGTGGGTTGCAAGTGATGGCAGCCACCGAAAAAGGGAGTCGGAGTTATACGTCGGTCGAGTTTATGAGTCCGCTTCTCTTAATTATGGGATCCGAAGGAAAGGGCATCTCCGAAGAACTGTTGTGTCTGTGTGACGAACACATCATGATCCCCCTTGCAGGAGAGATTGAATCACTCAACGTCTCGGTCGCATCAGGGATCTTCCTTTTTGAGATAAACCGGCAACGGAATCTTTAGTGTTCTATGAAACGTCTCTTTCTGCTCACCCCTGAATGTATCCTTGTCATCTACATTCTCCTCTTTTTCGGGTTCAACCATCCTGGTCAAACGTGGGACAGGGTTATATGAATATCGACGGCGGGATTGTGAACAAGACCTTCACGGGGCTTGCCGTAATCTGGTTGCCTTTTTTTCTGTTGGCACATCTCATCGCCCTGATCACCGGGCTTCCAGCCGACGGATATAGCCTGGTCTACCAGTACGCGATTGCATTCTCAACACTCTTCTATCTTTGGGCAGGGTGTCGGGTCCTGTTCAACCTGCTTCGTAAACTTGGAGCATCCATAAATACTGCATCACTGATTACCTTTTCGATTGCGCTGGGCACCAATATCATCTTTTATGCAGTGATCGAGCCATCAATGACTCACATTTATTCATTTGCATTAATCACCTTTTTTCTCTGGACCGGATACCATTTCTTCGAAACCAGGAAACTACATTGGTTGCTTGCCCTTACCTCTATCTATAGCCTGATCCTGCTCATCAGGCCAACCAATGGTCTGATTCTGATCCTTCTCCCTTTTATTTCAGGGAGCTACCGAGAGCTGAAGAGTACCTTCATCTTCATTGTCCGAAAAAAGGGGTGGCTCATCCTTGTCCTACTGGTCTTCACGTTAATCGTTTGTATTCAACCCCTTTTCTATTACATTCAGTCCGGAAAACTCTGGATCTATTCCTATGGGAATGAAAAGATGCAGTTTCTTGATCCCCATTTTTTTAGTATCCTGTTCAGTTACAATAGAGGATGGTTTGTCTATACACCGCTGGCATTTCTATCCATGGCCGGCTTCGCTGGATTATACAGAATAAATTAAACCCGGTTTTATTCCCTGCTCGCCTTTCTTGTCCTTATTATTTATATCCTCTCTTCCTGGTGGATGTGGTATTACGCCAGTAAATGCGGACAAAGGGTCTTCATTGATTTTTATGCGGTTGTAGCCATCCTTCTGCTATACCTGTTCCAAATCCACTCTTCAAAGGCATGGAGGATTACCTGCAGTATCATGATATCAGTGCTTATCCTTTTTAACATCTTCCAGTTTTATCAGTTTACGAAATGGATATTCCCTGTGACAACGATTACCAAAGAAATCTTCCGGGACTCATTTTTCTCCATAAATCCCAAAGCACGGGTTTACCTGTCGGGAGAAGGAATCGTCAGCGAAAAGACCTTCAATCATGATATGGAAGCAATGCAGGGATGGGGAAACGGATGGAGAAATGAGGATACATTCAAACCATTTCCGGATAGCTCTGAGAACCATGTCTCCTGCATCGAGGATGAACATCCTTACGGCATTGGGATTGAACTTGATCCATTTCCCCTCTTTAAAACCCATACCAGGATCGTAAAGGTATCAGCCAGGGTTTGGTCGACAGACAGAAGAACCGAATCCAGTCTTGTATGGCATCTGACGGGACCGGATGATTTCTCCTGTTACAAGGCCTTCTATCTGGAGTCATATGTCAGGAAAAATCGCTGGACCCCTGTACAATGCGCATTTTATCTGCCATCAGGGATGCCTGAACAACTACGGATGAAACTCTACTTTTTCCATCCCATGAAGAGCGCTCCGCTATATATTGATAACTTCCAGGTAGATTTCATGTCCCTTGAGGATCTTCCGGAATTCAAGAGAATTGAAGGAATTTTACTATCTTGCCCCTACGAAATTCATCAAGAAAGATCTGACTAATGTACATCGTTAAAATACAAGGAACTTCAAAAATCCCCGATTTCATTCAGATCAGGGATGACGATTTTACCCTGATCGCCTATTTCAGGATTAACAATCCAAGACGGGCGCTGAACCGATGCCGGCTGATCGACAAACAAGATCAAATCATTGATCTGGCAAAAAAATTACCCTACGGAAAGATCCAGAAACTTGAAGTATAAGCTGTGTTGTCTACATTTGTAAAATAAAATTCCTTCAACATGCCTGGAGACCTGATCATAATTCTGGATAAAGTATCTGTCTATCAGAATGAAAACCTGATCCTTGCCAATGTTTCTCTGACAATAAGCAGGGGAGAGTTTGTCTATCTCATCGGACGGACTGGCACAGGTAAGAGTAGTTTGATGAAAACCCTGTATGCTGAGTTGCCCGTTCGTGTGGGGACTGCCGGTGTAGCAGGTTATGATCTGAGAAAAATTCGCAGGCAGGAGATCCCATACCTCAGGCGTAAATTGGGCATTGTCTTTCAGGATTTCCAGCTTCTGATGGATCGTTCAATCAATGAAAATCTTCAGTTCGTCATGCACTCCACCGGCTGGAAAGATTCTCTTCTGATGACCAAGCGTCTCCAGGAAGTACTGGCAAAAGTGGGACTTCAGACCAAGGGGAATAAACTGCCTCATCAACTATCAGGGGGTGAGCAACAACGTGTTGCAATTGCAAGAGCTCTTGTAAATGACCCTGAAATCATTCTGGCGGATGAGCCAACCGGAAATCTTGATCCCGAAAGTTCTGAAGGGATAATAAGCCTGTTGATGGATATCTCTAAAACAGGACGGGCCGTCCTGATGGCAACACACAATTACGCAATGTTTGAAAAGTATCCCTCCCGTACGCTGAAATGCGAATATGGGAAGGTGATCCCTGTAAATTAAGTTCCCAGCGTTGCCACCATCACAGCCTTGATCGTATGCAACCTGTTTTCAGCTTCATCAAATACGATGGATGCAGTTGATTCAAATACCTCTTCCGTGACTTCCAGACCATCGAGATTGTACTTTGTATAAACCTCACAACCCACTTCTGTATCCTTATTATGAAAAGCGGGGAGGCAATGCATGAACTTCACCTTCGGGTTACCTGTCTTTTCCATCATCGATTTGTTTACCTGATAAGGCAACATCTCTTTGATCCGCTCATCCCACAACTCTTTTGCTTCACCCATGGATAGCCAAACGTCGGCGTAGACAAAATCCACACTTTTTACCGCTTCGTCAATGTTTTCTGTTAGGGTGATCTTTCCACCTGTCTCTATGGCAATGGTCTGGCAACGCTCAACAAGTTGCTCGTTGGGCCAGTATTTCTTTGGTGCAAAAGCTCGAAAATCCATTCCCATCTGGGCTGCACCTACCATCAGGGAGTTTCCCATATTATTCCGGGCATCCCCGCAATAAACAAATGAAATGTTATGAAGAGGCTTGTCTGAGTGCTCTATCATGGTCAGAAAATCTGCCAGGATCTGTGTAGGGTGAAACTCATTGGTAAGTCCGTTCCATACCGGAACCCCTGCATAAGCAGCCAGCTCTTCAACAATCTCCTGTCCAAATCCGCGGTACTCAATACCATCATACATCCGTCCCAGCACCCTTGCAGTATCCTTCATGGTTTCTTTCTTGCCAATGTGCGAGCCTTCGGGGCCAAGATAGGTAACCTGTGCTCCCTGATCATAAGCAGCCGCCTCAAATGCACAACGAGTGCGTGTGGAGGCCTTCTCAAATATCAGTGCAATATTTTTTCCCTTCAGTTTTTGTTGCTCGACACCTGCATATTTTGCTTTTTTCAGATCCAGCGAAAGATCGAGCAAAAATTTTATCTCCTGGGGAGTGAAGTCCAGCAACTTTAAAAAATTCCGGTTTCTCAGATTAAAAGGCATACTTTTTTAAATTACAAATTACAAATTATCAATTATATATATTCACCGTCTCACGTCTCACGTCTCACATCTCACATCTCACGTCTCACATCTCACGTCTCACCGTGCAAATGTATGATATTATTAGAAGGCGCCAAACCTCAAACCCGCCGTAAACGTGATAGAATGACGATTATCAGTTAGCATGCTGTTAAAAATGTTATTGCCTTTATCTGCTGAAAGATAATTGTACTCAGCACGGAGATACGAATTTTTCACCGGATTGAATTCTACTCCAACTGTGCACCCATATGTTAGTAAACCCCTGAGTTTTCCATCATAAGCGTAGAGAGATGTGACTGAACCATCCGGATCGTTCATATATTCTCCGCGTATGCTTGTCGCAAACCATTTTGTAAAACGGTAGGTAGCCTGAATGAAACCCGATATACCCGATGCTGTTTTAGTTGTGTCGGGAGGCTTTTGCGCGTTTCCATAAAAACCAAAATCAGCCTGGCCGACCAAGAGTAAGTTTTTTATAGGATTTACTGTTAAAATGAGATTGTTGTATAAATAAAAATGGTTTGATTCAGAGGTGACAATGGATGCATTTCCCAGCATATTGTTATAATTCACCGAAAAGATATTTTTGTAGGTATACAGAAAGGTCGCTCCACCGTAAATGCGTTTGTTCTTGCCATAAGCAAGTGTATATTGATTCCCCACGTAAATGCCCGCATAAATAGATGGAGTCAATTGTCCTGACACCTTAACCCCAAGGAAATTTCCTGTTTCAAAATAACCTCCAACTGTTACTGTACTGATCTGATTCTTGATTGGATAAGAGGATTCATATCCGATGGGATTTGGAAGGTAACCGATATCGACCCACAGCGTTTTATAGGCACGAAATCCGAAATGAGCCTCCTTCATATACTTGATGAACTGTTCTGCAGGCGTTGACCGAAGATTGGGAACATCTCCAAACTGTATTAAAAGCTTCCCGCGAATATTTTTTGAATCATATTCCAGCCAGATACTGGCCACATTGAGCCTGAATTCATCAGCAAAAGGGCAGTTTGATGAGAACTCCATCAGGTTGGAGGTATCTCCTGCCGGATCATCAAGAACAAACGCATAATATGCATCAACATATAAACTCGCATCAAAGTTATTAAGTAATCGATGAAACTTGCTTTGCTGTCCTGGAGTCAGCGTATCGCTTTGCGCCTGAAGGGTGCTGACTAAACAAGTTATCCCGACAAAGACAACAATTGAGCTCAAAATCAGCTTGTGACATTTTCTGGAACGGTGTTTGTTCATGGCTTACTGTCTTGGAGAAATAGCTGAAGGCGTTGAAGGTGAAATTGGAGGTGTAGTCTGAGGTTCAAGATCAGGCAATACATTGCTGATTCGCTGAAATGCTTTCAACCCAAAATCGGGCAGCGTATCATAAATGTGTTCAAAAAAATCTGCCTGGAAGTCTTCGAAAGGGACCCAATCAGGAGAGTTATAAAATGCATAAACCTCAACCGGGAGGCCGTTTTCCGTGGGCTGTAAAAGTCGGATCATCAACGTTGCTTCCTGATTGATAACAGGCTGATTCCGTAGATAATAGGCCAGATATCGACGAAAAACGCCCAGGTTGGTCAACTCTTTATCTTTCGGAAACCAAAAATCGACTGCGAAGCCCTTCATACGAAGCTCCTCACTAAACCCCTCACTAACTGCCTCAATCGTCCTCACATCCACAAGAAAGGAGCGCTTCATTCGTCGCCCCCCTGCGTCATCAAAGCTACGCCAGTTTATAAAAGAATCGGTGATCAATGCATAGGTAGGCAGCAGACTTACGGAGTTATCAAAGTTTCTTACTTTGACCGTTACCAATGCGATATCAAATACAGTTCCATCAGCGTTGAACTTTGGAGCTGAGATCCAATCACCAATTTGAATGGATTTGTTTGCCGAAAGCTGAATCCCGGCAACAAATCCGAGAATACTGTCCTTAAAGATCAACATCATCACTGCCGACATGGCTCCGAGTCCAGTTAATAAAGTACCTGGGGATTTTCCTGCCAGAAGAGAGATTATGATAATCCCACCGATGACAAACGTGATGATTTTTCCTATCTGAATATAACCTTTGATGGGTTTGGCGTCAGAAACCTCAAACTCCTGGTATATCCTCTGTACTGCATTAAGGAACGAAACCACAACAAGAATGAGAATAAAAGCGATATAGAGGTTGATTCCCAATTGAATGTATTTGACTGCCATCGGATGAGAAGTAACGGAAGCATCAATGGTCACATTCAACAGGAGTGCCGGAATCAGCAACGCCAGTCGTGTAAATACCTTCTGCTCGTAGAGATGGTCATCCCATTGGCTGACTGAACGTTTAATCAACCGTTGTAAAACCCGGTTGATGATATACTTGGCGATGTAGTATACGATAACCGAAATGAGAAAAATTATAAAAAGTGCTGAAAAATCAACCATATAACCAGCCCAAGTGTCGCTCAGTCCCCAACTCAGTAGAAGATCTTTTAACTTTTCACCATACGTAATTGCAACCTTTTCCGTCATAGTTTTATCATTATGGAACAATTACTTGCAAAGATAATGGATGAATTTGAATAGTAAAGGTTTTCCCCTCTTTTCCAGGATCTCCATCCAGGTGTACATATTTACCCTTTCTCCGTTTAACAATAACCTCCTTGCCCTGGATGATCTCCAGAAATGGAGTTTTATCAAATTTTTTAGTAAATACCAGTGGAGAAAGGAGTATGATTTTCCAAAAAGGGAGTTTCCGAAGGATACAAACATCAATCAACCCATCATCGAGAGATGCCTTTGGCGCAATTGTTGTATTATTCCCAAACTGGCTCGAATTAGCAAAACTTATCATCAATGCTCTCCTCTTAAACACCTTCCCGTCAATCGATATCGTATATTTCTTGGGTTTGTATTTTCTGTATGCCGCGGTTGAAATGGAGAAATAGGAAAAAAAACCACGCTTGTCTGCTTGTTCAAATTTACGGGCGACATGAGCATCGAATCCAACCCCGGCAACATTGACAAACAAAGAACCATTTAATGTTGCTGTATCAATCTTCTGCCGATTTCCCTGGTTGATAATTTCGATTGCTTTCCTGAAATTCATCGGAAGTTTCAGGTGTCGTGCCAATCCATTGCCAGAACCGGTTGGGATGATGGCGAGTGCTGTGTCGCTTTCAACAAGCCCTTGTCCAACTTCATTTACCGTTCCGTCACCGCCAACGGCTACGACAACTGCGGCGCCTTGTTCAACAGCCTGTCTGGCTAGCGTGGATGCATGGCCTCTGGCTTCTGTAAAAAGAACTTTTGAGTTATACTTTGACTTGTCAAGGTATCGGTCAACCACCTCCCTAATCCTCTTCTGCCGGCCTGCTCCGGAAACAGGATTAACGATGAAAACGATATTTTCATCAGGATATATCGAAGAATCCGTCATGGTAATGACACCCGGTTTTCAATCATCCGGTTGTTATATTGCTGAATATATGCTTTTATGAATTGTTCCATCTCTTTTGCTGCTTCTGGATTAGTTTTTATGAGATTCTCCTTGCTTGCCCCGTCAGCTAATACTTCATATAGGGAGAGGCTTTCAGAACCATTAAACTCTAGGACATACCCCCCCTTTATTAAGGTATATATCCCTGAAACATAATGTACAGAGAAATGTTTTGCTGATCGATCCATCATATCGGAACCAAAAGCGATGAAATCCTTGTCATAACCCATGTAACTTAAAAGAGTTGGCACAATATCGGTTTGCTGAGCTATCTCCCTGTAAATGCCTCGCTTACTGTCATCCGGAAAAAGAATCAGTATCGGAATTGCATATTGTCCAACGGGACCCCGATAATAAGGGAAATATCCTTCTGAGGTATGATCAGCAGTAATTACGATGATCGTATTCCTGTACCATGGCATCCGCTGTATAGTGTCAATGAAACGGCCCAGTGAATAATCTGAATACATGATACTTTGTTGGATCGGTAACTTTCCCTCCCGGAAAACATGCTTATACTTTCCCGGAACAAAATATGGATGATGAGCTGAAAGTGAAAATACCGAAGCCACGAAGGGTTGCTTCATCTCATTTAGGTGTTGAGCAGTAAATTGAAAGAACTCCTCATCCCTAATCCCCCATTTACCATCATAATCTCTCTCATTGTTATACTCTGTTCGTCCGAAATAGTGATCGAAACCTGTCGCTCGTGTATACACATCATATCCCATCGTTCCATTACTGCCCCCATGGAAGAATGCCGAACTATAGCCTTTTGGTTTAAGCAATCCGGCAATGCTGGTGTACCGGTTCCCGGCATAGGTCGATTGCGTCATTGCATCATCCATCAAACTCGGGATAGATGAAAGTATGGTTGGAATAGCCATGATAGAGGTCTTTTCATTGGCAAATCCTTCAAAATAAGTGCCCCGCTGGATCAGGGAATCAAACACTGGCGTAAATCCACGATATTTACCTCCATCCAAATGTTTATTTAAAAACCCTATATGCTCCCTTGAAAAACTCTCCATCACAATTATCAACACGTTGTACGGTTTGAATCCCCCCTTCTTCCCAGAATGAACAGGTGTATAAACCCTCTCCAGATCAGATTCCGACGAAAAATAGTTCTTGAACTCAATGTTCTGGTGTGTTAAGGTTTTGATAATTGTAAACGGTGTATTTAATACCAATGGGACATCTTTGGCGGAAACATACTTTCCTGCAGTTAACAAGCTTATTGGCCTCAACTGGAATCCTCCGCGAAATCCGATTACCATGAGGGCGATAATTGCAGCAAAAATTACTGAATTGATGCCGTAATAGCGAAAGCCTTTTGTTTTTGGAGAAGATTCAGAAATTCGAATCCTGCGACAAATCAAAACCATGAGGAGAGTAAATCCGATCCAAAGAAATTGAACGTACCAGAAATCTCTGATAAACTGGGGAATCAATTTGTCGAAATCGCCCCCCACCTCAACATATTTAAAGATGTCGGAGGTTATCCGCTTTAATGTAAACCTGAAATAGATAATATCTACGAAATTAACCATCAATCCAAGGGCGTTGATCACATAGAAGTAACCGTTGGCAAACCACTGATAAACTTTCCTATAACGGAACTTGAAGGGAACGGAGTTCATCAGGATGAACGGTAGATTCAGTAGCAGGAGAGCGGAGAGATCAAAGCGGATGCCTGCAATGAAGATCCATATCAATTCTGTAAACGAAAGGGACTGAAAATGAGAAAAGTTAAATAGGTAGAAAAGAATACGGGACAGAAATAACAATAGCAGGACTACCGCTAGTTTTAGTATCATTACAATATAAATATTGCCAATGAAACGCTTCAGATTAGAACGTTTCGTTCCGGAGGTCCGCTTTGATCCTTTTTTTCGAACTCTTTTACCCATATATCCCATGTTAATACTTACAAAATTACTACTTTTGACCATCTTTTCAAGAATGAAAAAAACCACGATGGGAGAACTTGTATTTGCAGGGAACAAAGGGAAAGGAGTGCGTTCCGATTGTTTCATTTCACTCGAACTGACTTCCAGCGGAGGCATCCAGCTGGAATTGAATTCCAAAGTGGATGTCCTGTTTGGAAATTCAATCCGGAAGGAGATCCAAATTATCCTCAATCACTTCTCCATCCAGAATGCAATGGTTAAGGTCGAAGATTCCGGGGCATTGCCACCCGTGATAGCAGCACGGCTTGAAGCCGCTATCAAAAAAACAATCCCGGGAGAAAATGAGTTTATCATTCCAATGTTAGATGAGAACCAGTACGCGACCACCAGGGACCGGAACCGTTTCTCCCGCCTCTATCTCCCCGGGAATACTCCTTCATTGATGATCAATGCCGCTATCCACCGCCCCGATGGCATTATTCTCGACCTCGAAGATGCGGTTGCCCCTGATAAAAAGGATGAAGCTCGCTACATGGTAAGGAATGCCCTGCGTGGTTTTAATTTTTACGGTGTCGAACGAATGGTCAGGATCAATCAGGGGGAACGGGGATTGGACGATCTGGATTTTATCGTTCCGCACAACGCGAATCTCATCCTCCTGCCAAAATGTGAGCATCCGGAGCAGGTTCATGCTGTGAATGTGCGGATTCAGGAAATTCAACAACATCATAAACTGCAGAATCCTATCTGGATCATGCCTATTATCGAAAGTGCCATGGGAGTGATCAATGCATATTCAATTGCCTCGTCAGCAGAGAATGTGGTATCTCTGGCAATCGGTCTGGAGGATTACACAGCCGATATTGGGACCCGGAGAACCGCGGAAGGATCAGAGAGTTTCTTTGCAAGAAGCATGGTCGTCAACGCAGCACGCGCAGCCGGTATCCAGCCAATTGATTCGGTATTCTCGGATGTGGGTGATATGGAAGGGCTTGCCGCGAATGTACGTCGTTCCAAAGCCATGGGTTTCGATGGCATGGGATGCATCCATCCCCGCCAGATCCATGTGATCCACGAGACCTTTGCTCCCACGAACGAAGAGATTGAAAAGGCAAAAAAGATTGTGGCTGCTTTCCACGATGCCGAAACAAAAGGGCTAGGAGTTGTTGCCCTTGGCAGTAAGATGATCGATCCGCCGATAGTAAAAAGAGCGCTGAACACGATCCAACTCGCTGTAAAAATGAACAAACTGGATCAAAACTGGAGGGAAAGCCATGTGTAAGTATGATAAACTGGTAACCAATGCAGCCGGCAAAGTGGTTCCCACCATCGTCAACGGTAAACCGGCTGTTCCATACATGGGGATCGGTAAATTTAAACCAACTGGAAGAAAAACCGCCCCCAAAATCGTAAGTTGTGCCGATTACCCGGTTGATGGCAACAAAGTGGTCGCCTCCCTCAAAGAGGCACTGGTAAAATGCGGCATCAAAGATGGCATGACCATATCTACACACCATCACTTCCGGAATGGCGACCTTGTTGCCGTTCCCATATTTGATGCAGCCAAAGAGATGGGGATTAAAGATCTGATGTGGTTCCCGTCAGCCTCCTTCCCCTGCCATGAACCCCTGATCAACTACCTGGAAGACGGAACCATTCATCATATAGAAGGTAGTATGAATGGAGCTCTCGGAAAATTTACCTCCGAAGGCAAAATGAAAGGACTTGGCGTGTTGCGATCCCATGGAGGTCGGTACCAGGCTATACAGGATGGGGATGTCCATATCGATGTTGCCGTGATCGCCGCTCCTTCTGCCGACGCATTTGGAAATGCAAACGGTGTCAACGGTCCCGCCGCCTGCGGACTCCTTGGTTTTGCCCTGGCCGATTCACAATATGCCGACAAGGTAATTGTCGTGACCGACAACCTTGTTCCCTTCCCCTGCATCCCCTGGCAGATCCAGGGAAATTACGTCGACTATGTCGTAGTCCTGGATCAGATTGGCATCCCGGAGAAGATCATTTCAGGAACTACCGAAGTGACCAAAAGCCCCGACCGGTTGCTACTGGCAGAATGGAGCGCTCAGTTTTGCGATGAAGCCGGGCTCATTCATGATGGATTCTCATTCCAGGCCGGAGCAGGAGGCACTTCCCTCTCAATCGGGATCTACTTCGCTGATATCCTGCGGGAACGGGGGTGGAAAGCACGGTTTGCAAGAGGCGGAAGCAACAAATACCTCGTGAAAATGCTGGAAGAGGGGCTAACCGACTACATCCTCGACGGGCAAACATTTGACCTGGACGGCGTTCGTTCCATGCGCGACAACCCATCCCATGTCAACACAAGCCCTTTTACCAGCTATAACTACCACGGAAAAGGGAATTTCTCCTCCATGATTGATGTTGTTATTCTTGGCGCAACCGAAGTGGATGTGAATTTTAATGCAAACGTAGTGACCCACTCCGATGGATTGCTGCTTCACGGCATAGGAGGATGGCAAAATTGCCTCTTCGGCAAAACGGTCATCCTTCCAATCCCGCTATTTCGCGACCGGATTCCGGTAATCCGCGACGAGGTGACCACCCTGTGTGCACCCGGAGAGTTGATTGATGTTATCGTCACCGAACGTGGAATTGCGATCAACCCACGCCGTACCGATCTGATTGAGAAGATGAAAGGGACATCGCTACCCATCAAGACGATAGAGGAGCTGAAAGATGAAGCTGAAAAGATTTGCGGCATCCCCGAAAAACCAGAGCTGACTGATGAAATCGTAGCT
>CAYUZX010000001.1:0-57468 GCA_964449285.1 uncultured Prolixibacteraceae bacterium | reverse complement strand
GCTACCTCACTACCTCGCTTTTTCTTATCTTTGAGCAGTATGGAGATTCGTCAGATTTTACTGAAATACTGGGGTTACTCCTCCTTCCGCCCTCTGCAGGAAGAGATCATCCAATCGGTCCTGGATGGAAAGGATACCCTGGCATTGCTCCCAACCGGCGGCGGCAAGTCGATCTGTTTCCAGGTCCCGGCTCTTGCACGGGAAGGACTTTGCCTGGTGATCTCTCCATTGATCGCCTTGATGAAAGATCAGGTGGACAACTTAAAGAAACGGGGGATTCCTGCTGCAGCAATCTATTCGGGAATGCATCGCGATGAGATTGACCTTGTGCTGTCAAACGCTAAATTCGGAGAAACAAAACTGCTTTATATCTCCCCTGAAAGACTGGAATCAACCCAGATGCGTGATGCTATTGACCGGATGAAGATCAACCTCCTCGCTGTGGACGAAGCCCATTGCGTCTCGCAGTGGGGTTACGACTTCCGTCCTCCTTACCTGAAAATTGCTGAGATTCGGCCATTCATTCCTGGCATCCCCATCCTCGCATTGACAGCTACGGCCACTCCTAAAGTGGTTAAGGATATCCAGCAAAAACTGGAATTCCGGAAAGAACATCTATTTCAACAAAGCTTCGAACGAAAGAACCTGATCTATGTCGTCATCAAAGAAGAGGATAAACGACAACGACTCCTCCGGATCATCCGAAAAGTGAAAGGCCCGGGCATTATCTATGTCAGAAATCGCCGGGAGACCAAACAAATAGTTGATTTCCTTATCAAAAACAACATCTCGGCCGATTTCTATCATGCCGGACTCGATGCCAAAACACGGGAACGCAGGCAACAGGCATGGATGAAAGAGGAAAAACGCATCATCGTATCAACCAACGCATTTGGCATGGGGATCGATAAACCCAATGTCAGGTTTGTCGTGCATCTCGATCTTCCCGACTGCATAGAAGCTTACTTCCAGGAAGCCGGACGAGCGGGCAGAGATCTAAAACGGTCGTATGCTATCCTTCTATGTGAAGAGGCAGATATCCTGAACGCTCGGCAAAACCTGAAGACGGCCTACCCTGCACTGGCTACAATCCGCTCCATCTATCAGGCACTCGGAAATTTTCTCCAGCTACCGGTAGGGAGTGGCTATGATGAACCGTTTGAATTCGATATTTCGAAATTCTGCGAACAGTTCAAATTCCAACAGGTCATCGTCTATAATGCTTTGAAGTTTCTTGAGAAAGAGGGCTTTGTCGCCTTAAACGACGGACTGAATAACCCTTCAAAACTCTTTGTCAAAGCCAATAAGGAGGGGCTATACCGATTCCAGGTTGCCAATGAGAAATACGATCCTTTTCTAAAAACCCTATTGCGATCATACCCAGGGCTTTTTAACGATTTTGTCATGATCCATGAAGGCGAGCTTGCCAGAAGGGTGGAGATGCCACTTGAACAGGTGGTCAAACACCTCAAGTACCTGGAAACTCAGAATATTCTCGACTATGTGCCCCGAACCTCCAAGCCAATGGTCGTTTTCCTTCAGGAACGTGTAAACGCCAACAATCTCTCCATCTCTCCTGAGAATTACAAACACCGCCTCGAAGAAGCTACGAAAAGACTGGACGCATTGATCGGTTACATTGAGGAAACCCGGAAATGCCGGAGCCAGCTTCTCCTTGCATACTTCGGCGAGAAAAATACGAAACGATGTGGCATGTGCGATATCTGCCTGGAGAGAAATAAGTTAGGCCTTAACGAACAGGAATTCGAAGAGGTTCTCTCACGGATTAAACCACTGCTTCAAACAAATCCGGCTACCCTTGAAGAGATCGTTTCAACTGCCTCACCGGTGCACGAAGACAAAGTTCTCCTGGTAATCCGCTGGCTGCTTGATAACGGGAAAATTATCACCTTTGACAAAAGAACCTATCAATGGAAATGAACCACAATAGACACATAGATCACACTAGAACTATTGTGTTCTAATGTGCCTAATGTGGTAAAAACTTGAAACCTGAAACCGACAACTTCTGCCTCCCTGAGCAATGCCAGACTCAATGTAAAATTTTTGAAGATCAATTCAATCAGGTTATCCGTACCTGTGGAATTTGCGTGGCGGTAGCCCGATCAGGAACTTAGAGAAATAATATGCAGGCATCTAGTCAAGATTCGTTTCAATCTCCTTGATCGCCTCCTGGTACCGTTTAATGAGTTTCTTTTCAACCTGAACAAGGTTTCCGATCAACGAAATCATCAAATAAAAAATTGAATTCTTCTCTCCGGAATAAAAATCGAGATTAGTAAAGATGTTTTCGTAAAACGCATGCGTTTCAACTGTCGCCTTCCAGGAATTTGATTTCATTGTAATAAGATTGACTGGAATATCAGGTTTAAAAATAATAATCTCATCCTTGGTCAGTTTATTTTCTGAAAGCAAGACCTCCTCCTAAATGCTTTGAAGTGCAACTTTTGCCGTAGCCCTGTTCACATTTTCTGTTCTCCATTCAGTCAGAAGGAAAGCCAGCAAAACAGCTAATAATACGGAAAAGAATTCGGTAATAATAACCGGCCAAGATAGTTTAGAAAAGGCCCCTTTTAGTTTGATTCTTAATGGCTTCATCGCTTCATCAATTTTAAGGAGAACAAATAACAGAAGTGTAAATATATAAAATTGTTGTAAATTGTCCTTTCTAATACTTCAAAACTGGTTATATATCGAGTAAAACAGGGTGGATGTCCAATATCTTTCACCATGTGCGCATGGTTTTTTAGTTTTGATGTATTCAACTCGTAAAATCTAATATTCACAATTAAATATTTTGTTTATGAAAAAGAGATTTATTCCTATTTTTTGTTCAATCCTACTGGTATTCTCCGGAATGGCCCAGGAGGGGATGTGGTTACTGAATCAGATCGACCAGTTAAACCTGAAGGATGCGGGCCTTGAGATCAGTACCACGCAAATCTACAATCCCGGCAAACCTGCTCTTGCAAATGCCGTGGTTCAACTCGGTGGAGGGACAGCCTCTTTTGTCTCCTCTGAAGGATTGCTGCTAACCAATCACCATGTTGCCTATACTGCTCTCCAGCGAGCTTCTGACGTCCAAAGCAACTATCTCACTGATGGATTCCTGGCACGGGAAAAGAGCAAGGAGATTCAGGCCCCGGGTTACGAAGCCAGAATCCTGGTTGAAATGAAAGATGTAACCGCTATTGTCCTTGGAGCAGCTAAAGGAATCGATGACCTCGAAGAGCGCGATCGCAAAATCAATGAGAAATCGGATGCCATGGCCAAAGAGATTGAGGATGCAAAACCCGATGCCGATGCCAGGGTTGTTGCGATGTATAACGGCAAGCAATATTTTTTGTTCGTATATAAAGTGCTGAAAGATATCCGGATTGTATACTCCCCTCCTCTCTCCATCGGAAACTATGGTGGGGAGATCGACAACTGGATGTGGCCCAGGCATACGGGCGACTTTTCATTCTTGCGTGCCTATACCGCTCCCGATGGCACAGGTGTTGCATACAGCGAAGAAAATATCCCTTACAAACCGGAGATCTGGTTAAACGTTGCCCAGAAACCACTTGAGGCTGGTGACCTCACATTTGTCGTCGGATTCCCAGGTTCAACAACAAGGTACAGGACGTCGAACTCAGCAGCCTGGAATCTCACGGAAAACTATCCTTTCTCAATTAAAAACTTTAGCGCTATCATTTCATTGGCTGAAGAATTGACACTAGATGATCCTGAAGGACAGCTCAAAGTTGCGAACTTAACCAAAGGGCTTGCCAATGCAAAAAAGAACTACCAGGGGAAAGTTGATGGGATGACCAAAACCAAATACGTCGAACGGAAAAAGAAATTTGAGAAAGAGTTCATGGCCTGGGTTAACAGTACTCCTGTGACAAAAGCAAAATACGGCACTATCCTGGATGATATCAAAACGCAATATGAGGTCATCAAGAAAACCAAAGAACGTGACAACCTGCTTGGCATATTTCAGGGGCTTGCAGGGACCCAAACCAATGTTGCTTTCTATGCCTTCCTGATCGCAACAGAACAAGAGAAACCGGAAGATCAAAGGATGCCTGGATTTTCACAACGATTGATTGACAACCTTAAAAACGGTCTTCAATATACTTACAACGATTACTATGAACCATTTGACAAAGCACTGCTGGTAAGAACATTAAACCAGGTAAATGAACTCCCGGCCGGACAACGCATTGAGAGCCTGGATTACATTTTCGAACAGCCGAATGGATCCATGGATCTCTTCGTTGATGAAGCTTATAAAAACTCGAAGCTGGATAGCCTGGAGTATGTGGTTTCTCTGCTTGGCAAGTCATCCGCAGAGTTAAAAGCATTGAACGATCCGATCATCAACATGATGGCGAATCTCTACCCCTATATCGAAGAGAACCGTGAGATGAACAACACCTTCGGCACGATCGTGATTGATCTCCGTAAACAATACATCGACGCATTGTATGAGTGGAAAGGCTCCACGCTTTATCCTGACGCTAACAGTACGATCCGGTTTACCTATGGCCCGATAAAAGGATATACTCCTCAGGATGCTGTCTGGTATGAACCCTTTACAACACTCAAAGGGGTTGTGGAGAAAAACAAGGGAGTTGCTCCTTTCAATGCTCCCGAGAAATTGATCAACCTCTATGAGACAAAGGATTTCGGACAGTGGGCCGATCCTGCATTGAAGGATGTACCGGTTGCTTTTCTTCACCGCTGCGATATTACAGGCGGGAATAGCGGAAGCCCAGTGATGAATGCAAAAGGGGAGGTAATCGGGGTCTGCTTTGATGGCAACTATGAAGCCATGATCAGTGACTGGCAATACGATTACGAAATTCAACGGACGATCTCTGTCGATATCAGGTATGTCCTCTTTATTACTGAGAAATTTGCAAATGCAGGATTTATCCTGAAGGAAATGGGTGTGAACTGATCACTCAACAACCTTTTTACCTATATAGGCTGAGTTTAGAATACTAAGCAACCCCATATAATTCAATCGGAAAGGTACCAGGTCGCCCACCTGGTACCTTTTTCTATGACTTCCTAAATCCAGAACAATCATGTCGCTGCTGGCGCCAATGATGCTGATCGACTTGTCTTCGGGCTTGATATTCTTAGGATCAATATCCAGCAAACCTAAATCAAGAATTGCCCGATAGGCAGTTTTTCCAAAATCCTTTTCATCATAAGTAACTTGCTCCCCGGCCACATTTACACCCATCTCTCCCATCGGTACGCGTGGCTTCTCCATCAGTTCAATGATCTCAGCATATAACTTGAAAACATCGGTTTTCATGCCCCTGATGGTTTCTCCGGTTACCAGATTATTACCAAGAAAAAGAGTCTCTCCAACCCGAAAATGGTTATTCCCTTTAGGGATTAGTTTCTTAAGCAATAGGGGAATGGTAACAGAGGATCCACCTGAGGCCCATTTGATATGCTTGTTGAATTTGGCATCAATCAACTGCTTATACAAACTGAGTTGAACCAACTTGTCATGCGAAGGCATCACGCCATTTAAACAGTTTAGATTAGTACCGATGCCGATAATTTCAATATTTGGCAGCTTAAACACGCTCGAATAAAAATCTATCAGGTCGTCTCCCATGACCCCTTCCCGTAAATCACCCATCTCAATCATGATGATGATCTTGTGCAGTGTATTCTGACGGACAGACTCATCGGAAATCAATTGGATGGTTTCCAGCTGGGTATTGAAACTAACGTCCGCATACTTGATAAGGCTCTTGATGGCTCTCCTGGCCGGAGGTTTGATGTAAACAGTTTGAACGTTCGGGTTGATCGTCTTGATTGCTTTCAGATTACTGATCCTGGAATCATGGACCTCCCTGGCTCCAAGGTCAATCAACTCACGCAGATAAAGTGCATTACCGCAAAGGACTTTGCTAACCACTCCCCATTCGATGTGATTCCTGGTGAACAGTTCATCAAGGAAATGATAATTGTGCGCCAGTCTATTCCGGTTCATTGTGATAAAGGCCATGGCTATTGTGTTAAAGGTTTTACTACCCTATTTATATCCTGTGGCAACCTTGTCAGCAATTCATAATTCAATTGGTTGCTGATCTCACTGAAGGAAGCGACACTGATCTCCAGGTCTCCCTGTCTCCCAATCAACACTACTTCGTCGCCGGGTTGTGCGTTAGGAATATGGGTGATGTCAGCAATCAGCATGTTCATGTTCACTAACCCGATTACAGCGACCCGCTGTCCGTCAATTAATACACGACCCTGGTTACTCAGTGAACGACTGAATCCTGAAGCATAACCGACGGGTATTACTGCGATCCGTTTGTCTGATTGAGCCAGGTATGTCGTTCCATAACTGACAAATTCTCCCTCCCTTACATCCTTGATACTCATAATCTCACTTTTCCAGGATAGCATACGTTGCAATGGATCAATTTTTTCCTTCAGAGAATGAACATAATCCATATAGATCTCAGCACTCGGCCAAAAGCCATATTGGGCAATACCAATCCTTACAAGGTCCATCCGGGTAGCGGGGTAACTCAACGCTGCGGCAGAACTCGCCGTATGCCTGAACTCAGGCCTGATTCCTTGCGTTTCCATCCACGCTACTATCTTCTTATACTTTCGAATCTGGGCTTGAACACGGTAATAATTTGCAATGCTTTCGGCTCCCGCAAAATGCGTGCAAACTCCTGTAACATGAACGTTATCCGGATGATGTTTGATCATCTCTACAGCCTGGCGAAGTTCTTTCCTGTTCAAGCCCGTTCGGTTCATCCCTGTCTCCACTTCGAAGTGAATCTTTGCAGGTTTTCCGAGTTTCCTGCTTAAAGAAATGGCAGATTCCAACCGGGAAAGGTCGAAAACATAGAACTCAATGTTATTTTGAATCGCCCACTCAATCTCATCATCTGACAACCAACCCATGATCATCAGTCTCGTTGCTGTTGATTTGATTGAGTTTACCTGGAACGCCTCATGGGAGCTAAATACACTGAAATGATCGATACCCATGCCTTCTGCAAGTGGAATAAACTGATTGAATCCATGTCCGTAAGCATTCGCTTTCACTACGGAAGATATTTTTGTCTGGGGACCAATGTATTTCCGGAGAAAATCCAGGTTATTCTCCAATGCAGCTGGATTAAGCTCGATGCGTGACGTTGCCGGAAGTGTATACGTTATTTCAGTCATTTTTTTACAAGCCTCATTTCTAGATATTTATTCGTGAAGTTAAGCCGTTCATACAATAGCCTGGCAGGATTATCAGGTTCTACATGCAACGCAATATCCCCTTTTGCCATTTTGATCGCCTCCTGCATCAGCTTCTTACCCATTCCTTTCCCACGATAATCCTTATGCACTGCGATGTATACCAGGATATTTTCCGGAATGTAACCCTCCATCCCGGTCTTGTTCATTACAACAGCGCCGACGATATCTTTTTCCTCCCGGGCAACAAGGATGAACCCTCCTGCCATCGGAGAGGATACGAGGGCATAATCAATGGCATTGAGGATGGCGGTTTTGGAATCTCCGAATTGGTCAAGGTGTTCAAAAAGAAACTCCACGATCTCATTTTTTTCAAGAGTCGTCAATAAAACTGTATTTGTAAAATAATTAATTTTCATAGGTATTATATTAATGAGTTCGTACTTGGTCTACAATAAGCATGGTTCTACCTGATTTTGCAGGTTGTAGAATTAATTATAACTTAATTAGTTGGGCTTACCCAATGAAAGGCTAACCGATTCCAGAAAGATAATCCCGGGAGGAGTTCAGTGAAAGAATGATTGGAAGATTGCAGATGCATGACCAATACATAACTAAAAATTCAATTCCCTGGACCACAAAGGTACGGAAAATCCACCAGAGACTAAAATAACCACTATTTTTGGTCCTCGAAATCAACACAATGAAACGTAATAGATACGCTATATTTATTACTTATGACAGGCTTAAATATTGAATCGTACGACGAACTCCCCCTCTGGTCTGCCCCATTTGGCCTGATGCTCCTGGACACAATCCGATTGAAGCAAGGGATGAGGGTTCTTGATGTAGGGAGCGGTAATGGATTCCCCATGCTCGAAATCGCTGATCGACTTGGGACACCGGGTCATGTCACCGGATTGGACCCCCTGGAGGATGCCATCCAGATAGTCTCTGCAAAAATCACACACAGGGAGATCCCAAATGCAACCATTATCAGGGGAGCTGCAGAAAAGATGCCATTTGACAATGATCAGTTTGACCTGATCACTTCCAACAACGGGCTGAACAATGTCAATGATCAACCGATGGCCTTCAAGGAGTGTTACCGCGTTGCAAAACCAGGTACTCAGATGGTGGTAACCATGAACCTTCCACATACCATGATTGAGTTTTACAAGATTTTTGAAGAGGTGCTTCGGGAAACCAGGTTGGTGAAAGAGCTTGCGCTAATGGAAGATCACATCTTGTCGAAACGGAAATCTGTAGATTTCCTAAAGGGGCTGATAATCTCTACCGGATTCTCAATTACAAGTATCAATATCGACGGGTTTAAATACAGGTTTACCAATGCAGAAGCTATCTTCCGGCATTATCTCATCCGGAACTTCTTCCTTGATACATGGAAAGCAATCCTTCCTGGAAACAAAGAGAGAGAAGTGATGCTACGAATCCAGCAGCGGATTAATGCAATTTGCGATAAGGATGGTGAATTCACACTCTCCATCCCTTTCGTCTGTTTCGACTGTTACAAGACCTGAAATAATAGCAATCTGAATAATTACCTTTAACTTCGGTACTCGAACTTGAATTTGTAATTCGTCATTCGTAATTGTCTATGCTTTCCCGTTCCTTCTACCTCCAGCCAGATGTCGTTTCACTTGCTCGCGAGTTACTTGGGAAGCGGCTTTATTCCAGGATAGATGGTAAACAAACATCAGGGATTATCACCGAAACCGAAGCTTATGCAGGCGTGACCGACAGAGCTTCCCATGCCTACGGAGGAAGGAGAACGCACCGTACTGAGATCATGTATTCAAAAGGGGGTATTGCCTATGTTTACCTCTGTTACGGGATGCATTCACTTTTCAACGTTGTGACAAATACCGAAGGAATTCCGCATGCCGTATTGATACGAGCGATCCAGCCATCCGATGGCATTGAAAAGATGGAGCAACGAAGAGGAAGAGAGATGATCGGTAACGGGTTCTCAAACGGACCGGGAAAAGTCGCAAAGGCTCTGGGGATCCTTTACTCTCATTCAGGCATTGACCTCACTCGCATACCTTCTGATCCTGGCAAACCTGCGATCTGGATTGAAGATGACGGGGAGCCAATTCTTCCCGAGGAGATCCATATCACCACACGGATCGGCATAGCCTACGCAGGAGACGATGCAAAACTCCCCTACCGGTTTCTCCTGAAAAAAAGGAGGGGCAATTCATGAATTGCCCCTCCTTTTTTTGTGCGATTTAGCCCTTATTTAACTTTCTTAGCTAACTCAGCACCAGCTTTGAATTTTACTACTTTCTTGGCAGCGATCTTGATCTCTTTGCCATTCTGAGGATTGCGGCCTTTGCGAGCAGCTCTCTTGGAAACTGCAAAAGAACCGAAACCGACTAAAGCAACTCTTTCGCCTTTGGCAAGTGCCTTAGTAGTGGCACCAACGACAGCCTCTAATGCTCTTTTAGCATCAGCTTTCGTCATTTTTGCTTCACCTGCGATTGCTTCGATTAATTGAGCCTTGTTCATTTTCGTTCAATTTAAGTGAATACTCATTTTTTAACCTCACAAATATACACTATTTACAGGCTTTGTCAATGTTTGATCGTCGAAAACCAGCATAAATGTTAATAAATCAATGTTTTTGTTAATAACTGAGACCGAAAAGCCACAACTAGCAAGGGTTTCATGTTAAAAGAGCGCCCGATCCATTTAAAAAATCGCTGACGTTCATCAGTTTTTTGGAAGCAGGTTGAAGGGTCAGAACCTCAATATATCCGTCCCGGGTCGCTATCTTCAGAAATCGTTTTCGGTCTGTGAAGACATTTCCCGGAATCAATGCCTGTTGATAAGGGGTGTCAGAAACCCTGACCGATCCAACTTTAAAAACAAGGGAAGATCCATCTTTAAGTTCAATCTCAGTGTATACGCCAGGGTATGGAGTCAGCCCTCTGATCTGGTTGTAAACAGTTCGCGTATCCTGGTCCCAATCAATATTGGTATCACTTTTGTGAATCTTAGGAGCCAGTTTGAGTTGCCCGGGCGCCATACTTATCAACTCCTGTGATACTGCAGAAACAGCCCCTGAAACAATCCCGTCAACCGTTTTCACAACAAGTTCGGCACCAAGGACCATTAACCGGTCATGCAATTCACCTGCATTTTCGTCAGGGTGTATCTGTAAATATTCCTGCATTAAGATACTACCCGTATCAATCTCTTCATTAATAAAAAACGTAGTTACCCCTGTCTCCTCCTCCCCATTCATAATAGCCCGGTTAATTGGGGCTGCTCCCCGGTATTGAGGCAACAGTGAGGCATGCAGGTTAAAGGTTCCCAGCGTTGGTAGGCTCCACACCTCTTTCGGCAACATCCTGAATGCTACCACTATCTGGATGTCAGGTTTAAGAGCAGCAAGTGCATGATGAAATTCCTGACTTTTCAACCTCTCGGGCTGAAAAAGAGGCAGATTATGAGTAAGTGCATATCTCTTGACAGCCGATTTTGAAACTGTCAGTCCCCTCCCAGCCGCCTTGTCAGGAGCGGTTACTACTCCTGCTATAGTGAACCCAGCCCTTAGCAGTGCATCCAGGGAAACCACAGCAAATTCGGGTGTTCCGAAAAAAACGATTCGAGGATTGGTTTCCATAATTGCAAAAGTAAACGAAAACAACTCAAAAAAGAAGGCCAATAGCATTAACTATTGACCTCTTACATCTTATTATGCACAAGCTATTCGTTCACTTTCTTTTGTGTTAAACTGATGAACTTATCAATTTGAGTTCCTTCAAACGAACGTGGATACTCTTTCTTGATACGTTTGTAAAGCTCCAGTGCCTTACGGTAGTTCCCCTGGATCTCATAAGCCATACCAGCTTTCATCAGGAAGAGAGGGGCAGTGAGTTCATTATTGCTCTGGTCGGCAGCATCAATATAATAGCCAATTGCTTTGTCAACGTTATCAAGTTCCATGTATGCATCTCCGATAGCGCCCGTAGCCATGGGGGCAGCAACCTTGTCGTTGCCGTCAAAATCCTTCAGGTATTCGATTGCCTGCTCAAAATCTCCCAGCTTCAGGTAACTTATCCCTGCATAGTATGAAGCCAGGTTCGCAGATTTCGTTAGGCCATATTGATCGATGATATCCAAAAATCCAAGGTAGTTTCCATCACCGTTAAGCGCTTTTGAAAGCGAATCCTGCTCAAAATACATCTCTGCCATGAACATCTGACCTTGCGCCTCTTTTTCCTTTGGCTCAAGATAATACTTTCTGAAGCCAAAGAATCCGAGTACAATGACAATCAGCACTCCAACTATAATCAGGATAATTTTTTGGTTGTTCTCAATAAACGATTCTGTCTTGCTTAGAGCCTCTTCAACGGTGTGAAGCCGTTCATCTGCCTTCTTCGTATCAACCTTTTTTGCAGTCATAGATGGGATATTTGCTTGATTTTGGAAGTGCAAAATTAGTTTTTTTCTTGAAATGAAATCAACCGGGCGCTTTTTTTTACTTTTACAGCTCATTTTGAAACGGATAGCCATGAACCTAGCTTCCAGTTACTCCTTCCCTGACCGACAACGGATACTTGCCTACCTCCTTACCTTTATTTCAGAGCATAAACAACAAAAATTCCAGGATATTATCCGCTTCCGGACCCAATATATTACCATCGTGCTTGAAGATATTTACCAGCCTCACAACGCAAGCGCGGTACTGCGTAGTTGTGATTGTTTTGGGATTCAGGATGTCCATATCATAGAGAACAGGAATAAATACGAAATAAATCCAGATGTAGCTCTTGGATCTGCCAAATGGCTGAACCTGTTAAAATACAACCAGGATCAGAACAACACGATTAAATGCCTCTCCGGGTTAAAAGAACAAGGCTATCAGATCGTGGCGACAACACCTCACCAGGATGATTTCACCCCGGAATCGTTTCCACTCGAAAAAAAAATTGCCCTGCTATTCGGCACTGAACTTCGCGGTCTGACCCCTGATGCGCTTAAATTAGCAGATAAATTTATCCGGATACCTATGGTTGGATTTACTGAAAGTTTAAACATCAGTGTCTCAGCCGCAATTCTATTACATGCTCTTACAGGCAGGTTGCACGCTTCGAAAATCAACTGGAGGCTTTCTGAAGAAGAAGAAACCAATACATTGATCTCCTGGGCCTCCGCAATGATTAAAAAGCCGGATTTGATCATTCGTAACTTCATGAGCAATCCATAAAATTTTATTACTTTTGCCGCCTGTAAACCAAGAAAGAAAATCTAAAAAGAGCGTTATGGGAAAAGGAGATAAAAAGAGCAAAAGAGGCAAAATCATCAACAAGAGTTATGGCGTTAGCCGGCCAAGGAAAGCGAAAAAAGCTATCCTGGTAGCAACTGCGAAAGCAAAAAAAGAGGTGAAACATAAAAAAGTTGAAAAAGTTAAGATAGTTGAGACTCCGGTTTTAGAGACTCCTATAGTGGAAACTCGTGTTATTGAAGCTCCAGTTGTAGAAGCTCCAGTTGTAGAAGCTCCAGTTATAGAAGTTCCAGTTATAGAAGTTCCAGTTGTAGAAGTTCCAGTCGCAGAGATTCCAGCGGTCAAAAAGCCAGTAGTAAAAAAACCGGCTGTTAAAAAACCTGTTGCAAAAAAGGCAACTACCAAAAAAGCTGCTGCTGCCGAACCCAAAGTAAAAGCGCCAAAGGCGAAAAAGAAAAAAGAATAACACACTCTCTCTGACATCCGTTATCCAAAAATATTTTCCAACTCTTACACTCAGCCAGCAACAACAGTTCTCTGTGCTGGGGGATCTCTATCGTTTTTGGAATGAGAAGATCAATGTGATCTCCAGAAAAGATATAGACAATCTCTACATTCACCACATCCTTCACTCTCTTGCCATCGCGCTTGCAATCAGGTTTGTACCCACGACTCGGGTTCTGGATGCCGGAACCGGAGGAGGACTGCCTGGAATTCCGCTTGCTATTCTCTTCCCTGATGTAACATTCACGCTCGTCGACTCTATCGGAAAAAAGATCAGGGTAGTGTCGGAAATCGGACGGGAACTGAAGCTAAACAATATTGATCCAGTACAAAATCGACTGGAATCGATGAAAGGTAACTACGACTTCGTCACCGGAAGAGCAGTACTCGATGTTGGTGAATTTTATCAAATCGCCAGAAAAATAATTGCTCCCAAACAAAAAAACAATCTGAAGAATGGGATCCTCTACCTGAGCGGAGGAGATATTGAAACACAGGTGAATACTATACATTCGGGAGTAACTGTCACTCCGATATCTGATTTCTTTTCGGAATCGTACTTTGTCTCAAAAAAACTGATTTACATACCGGTCCGTTGACCGCCTCTCTTTTTTTTGTTATTTAGATGCCTGAAACTGATAACCACTAAAATCCGATTTTATGTCTGAACAACCGAAATTCGTCCCTTTTATCTCATCTGAGACAAAAATGCGTGAATTCACGGCCAGGGCTCTGATCATCGGGCTCTTTTTCGCCGTGATCCTGGGAGCCGCCAATGCCTATCTTGGCCTGAAGGCCGGGATGACGATTGCAGCAACATATCCGGCTGCTGTACTTGGCATGGCCATCCTACGGATGCTGCGAGGCACCATCCTGGAAGAGAACTTCACACGTACCGTAGGCTCCATTGGGGAGTCGGTTGCCGCGGGTGCAATATTTACCCTACCGGCATTCTTTATTTCCGGAGTATGGCCTGAGTTTTTCACAGCCGGGCATTACGTTACATCAACGTTAATTCTGATCGCCGGTGGTGTTCTCGGGATTATGTTCGTGGCTTTACTAAGACGGGTGATGGTGGAAGATGCCGAGTTGCCTTTCCCTGAATCACTCGCTGCAGCTGAGATCCATAAAGCCGGCCAATCTGGCGCCGGTGGATCCAGGTTTCTTTTCTGGGCAATGGGATTAGGTGGTCTGATAAAAATCCTGGCTGAAGTCAGGCTTTTCCAATATCTCTGGGAAAAATTTATCACATTCTCACAACAAACTATTGCAGGGACAGTATTTACAGGAAAAGGAGGCATGCTCCTAAGCTCTCCCGGGGTAAGCCCCGCTTATATGGGAGTAGGTTATATCATCGGTCCACGGTTGGGCGCTTTGAACTTCAGCGGAGGGTTGATTGCCTGGGGATTACTTGCCCCGATGATCCTCTATTTTTTGATGCCCAGTTTTGATTTCCAGGCCTGGGCTACCTATCTGATGAGCTCTGATCCAACACTCACTGCAGAAGCTGCTTTTGAACGGGTAACCGACCCATCCTATCAGATCACATCAATCTGGCGTTTCATCGTTCGCCCGATAGCAATCGGCGGGATGTTAGTAAGCGCTGGCTATACATTATATAAAATGAGGAAAAGCCTCATCACCGGAATCGGGCGTTCTATCTCCGACGTAAAAAAAGCCGCATCAGGTATTGACCAGAGCGAATCACGTACTGAGCGTGACCTCAGCTTTGGTGTGATCATGGCCGGGATTGCTGTTGTAGCTGTTCTCACATTCGGCATCACATATTTCATCTTTCAAACCAGCGTCTTGATAGCTGTAGTCGCAGCTACATTGATGATTATCCTGGCATTCTTCTTCGGGGCTGTATCAGGCTACCTGGTTGGGATCATGGGATCCAGTAACAACCCTATCAGCGGATTAACGCTTACTGCTTTGGTCGTTACTGCCCTGATCCTGGTAGGTTTGGGCGTGCAGGGTGAAGCTGGAGTAGCAGCCGTTCTGGGAGTAGCAGCCATCGTGTGTGTTTCTGCTGCCGTTGCCGGTGAGATGCTCCAGGACCTCAAAGCAGGTCATATCCTGGGTGGTACCCCCTGGCGAATGCAGATAGGGGATATCATTGGCGTTATCCTAGCCGGTGCTGTGATGTTTGTCGTATTAGCCTACCTTCATGAAGGAGATATCGCCAGTGGAAACAATCTGGGATACCAGGGCGGATTCGGAAGCAAAAACCTCTCTGCTCCTCAAGCCAGTCTGATGGCCATCCTGTCGCGAGGGATTGTGGAAGGCGCTATGGCATGGCCTCTTATCATTGCCGGAATGCTGATGGGAACCGCCTTCATCCTGATGCAGGTAAAAAGCCCGATGCTTGTCAGCGTTGGCATGTACCTGCCGATAGAGACAACATTCGCCATCTTCGTGGGTGGTATATTTAAAGGTGCCGTTGATTGGTTCACCGAAAAAAGGAAATACAACCAGGCTCAAAAAACGAGGGTCGAGAATACCGGTGTGCTGCTAGCCTCCGGGATGATCGCCGGGGAAGCCCTGATGGGACTGGTGATCGCTATACTAGCTGTGGTCAACATCTTCATCTACGACTACTTCGTCTTCTTCCAGCACCCTACATTCCTGATTAGCCTGGTAGTCATCGGCATCATCGGATTTATCATGATCCAGATCCCTTTGAAGAACGCTGGGAAACCAGATGATCCTGCTCCACCTGCATCCGGAATGTAATCAACAGGCATGAAGGCACAAAGACATGAAGGCATAGAAGTCAACTTTCTGAAACGCCGGAGAATCTTGAAGCATATCAGTGCGTTGGACCTGATTCCAATCCGGTTAATGGAACATGAAACAAGGGAGGAGGGAAAACTGAACATCCTCCTCCCACGATTTAAACGAACCTGGCTGGCCAGCTTTCTTGCCCCCCTGAATAAAGAAGAGTTAATCAGGATCAAACTCGACCAGTTCGGATCTGCTACATGGCTGCTGATTGACGGGAAAAAATCGGTTCAGGAAATCTGCAATGAGCTGGAAAAAGAGTTTCCCGAAAAGCTGAATCCACCCACCGAAACAGCCGATCGGGCAAACAAGTTCATGTCTGTTTTATACCAACAACGATTCATCTCATTCCAGCAACTGCAAAAAGAGAATGTAGACTCTAAGAAGTAAAATAATTGCCGTGAAAATTCGTTACTGAACCACAATAGGCAAATAGGACACAATAGAACTCCTGTGAACGATTGTACCCAATGTGGTAAAAACTTGACAACCAACAACTAACAACCGACAACTTATAGTATAACCCCAATAAATCAATTGAATCATGAGCGAACTTTTAACCCTTAAACCCCAATCTCTCTGGAAATATTTTTATGAACTGACCCAAATCCCCCGCCCCTCCAAGCACGAGGAGAAGGTTCGTCAATATGTCGTTGAATTCGGGAAGGAACATGGGCTCGAAACCATTGTTGATGAGGTTGGAAATGTCATCATCCGCAAACTTGCAACACCTGGGATGGAAAACCGCAAGGGGGTCATCCTTCAGTCCCATCTCGATATGGTGCCTCAGAAAAACGAAGATACTAACCACGACTTTACAAAAGATCCATTAAAACCATACGTCGACGGTGACTGGGTAAAAGCTGAGGGGACTACACTCGGTGCCGACAATGGTATCGGAGTAGCTGCTACATTGGCTATACTCGCATCCAAAGATCTCAAACACGGCCCTGTTGAAGGCCTCTTCACAATTGATGAAGAGACTGGCATGACAGGCGCTTTTGAACTCCAATCCGGGGTAATTAAGGGAGATATCCTTCTCAATATGGACTCGGAAGATGAAGGAGAGCTCTATATCGGATGTGCAGGTGGCACCAATGCAAATGCAACATTCATCTACCATGAGGTTGCTGCCCCTGCTGGAGTTTCAGCATTCAAATTGACGGTTAAAGGGCTGAAAGGTGGCCATAGTGGTCTCGATATTCCCCTCGGTCGCGGAAACTCAAATAAAATCCTTACTCGTCTGATGTGGGTTGCTGAAAGGAAATTCGGGCTACGCCTTTCCAGTATTGATGGCGGAAGCCTCCGTAATGCCATCCCACGCGAATCCTTTGCGATTATAGGAATCCCAGAAGCCAACAAAGATGGTTTTTTATCGTATGTAAAAGAGCTGACAGAGATCGTCCAGAAGGAACTCTTAGCCGTGGAGCCAGATCTGACTATCCTGGTTGACCCGATCGCGATCCCCTCGACATGGATTGACGAAAAGACTCAGCAAAATCTCCTCAATGCAATTTATGCATGCCCCAATGGTGTGATCCGGATGAGTAACGAAATGCCCGGACTGGTTGAAACCTCTACCAACCTGGCAATCGTGAAGTCAGCAAATGGTGAGATCAAGATTCAATGCTTGTTGAGAAGTTCAGTCGACTCAGCCAAGTTTGATCTGGAACAGATGATACAGTCGGTATTTGAGCTGGCAGGTGCAACGATTGTATTCGACGGGCAATACCAGGGCTGGAAACCGAATCCTGGGTCAGCCATCCTGAAAGTGATGCAGGATGTCTACCAGAAGAAATTCGGCAAGGTTCCTGAGATCAGGGCTATCCACGCCGGACTCGAGTGCGGAATCCTGGGCGGTGCTTACCCAAACTGGGATATGATCTCCTTCGGGCCAACGATCCGTTTCCCACACTCCCCGGATGAAAAAGTGAACATTTCAACCGTGGAGAAATTCTGGGACTTCCTCGTTGAAACCCTGAAAGATATCCCGGTAAAATAGTTAAGAAGGTCAAAGATTTCTCAATATTTTGATTTCAATCCTTTGAATATTGAATTAATCTTCCTATTTTTGCAGCCCTAAAATTTAGTACCATGGCACAACCTACATACCACCCTTCAAGAAAAAAAAGAAAGAACAAGCACGGCTTCCGGGAACGGATGTCCACCGCAAACGGGAGAAAGGTTATTACAGCCAGGAGGGCTAAAGGAAGAAAGAAATTGACTATATCAGACGAAAAGTTGGATAAGAATTAATTTTTTTTACCCACCTTTGTAGAGAAAGAAGATTTGAAATATGATCTTCTTTTTTTATTTTCACCAACTTGATAAATATACGGCTATGAAAAAGTTTGATTTCAAAACCCTTCTCCCTTATATCACCGCAATTCTTGTCTTCCTGGTGATCACCCTGATCTATTTCAGCCCTTTGCTTGAAGGGAAACGAATTCAGCAATCAGACATCATGCAATTCACCGGGATGTCGAAAGAGATTGCTGATTTTAGAGAGAAGACCAATACAGAACCGCTCTGGACAAACTCCATGTTCGGGGGGATGCCTGCCTACCAGATTTCCGTTGTCTACAAGGGAAATATCCTGGGCTACCTTGACACAATACTCTCCTTGGGACTCCCCCATCCCGCTAATATCGTATTTCTTTATTTCATAGGCTTTTTTATCCTGCTTCTGGTGTTGAAGGTTGACCCATGGTTAGCCATAGCAGGCGCTATCGCGTTTGCCTTTTCCTCCTACTTCTTCATCATCATCGATGTGGGGCATAACTCAAAAGCCCACGCAATAGCTTATATAGCGCCGGTACTCGCCGGGATCATCCTTACTCTGCGGCGAAAATATATCCTCGGAGGAATACTGACTGCCATATTCCTCTCCCTCGAGATCAAGGCGAATCACCCCCAGATTACATATTACCTCGTTATAATGGTTTTAATGCTGGGATTTTTTGAACTGATTTTTGCTGTGCGCGAAAAACGTGCTGTTCGGTTACTTGCATCAATTGGCGTATTGGTTATTGCTGCTTCATTTGCTGTCGTCACCAACCTTGCAACCCTTTGGGCAACGTGGGAGTATGGTAAAGATACGATCCGCGGGAAATCGGAACTGACCAGTGATCTGGACAATAAAACCTCAGGGCTGGATAAAGACTATGCCACCCAATGGAGCTATGGGGTTGGTGAAACAATGACACTCTTTATCCCCAACTTTTATGGGGGAGCTTCGGCGGGAAAGATCAGCGAAAACTCTGCAATTGTCAAAGCCCTGAAAGAGAATAACGTCCCGCAAAACCAGATCTCGCAATTCACCAAGTATCCGCTTCCATTTCTCTACTGGGGGAATCAACCCTCGGTCGCAGGTCCGGTGTATGTGGGAGCAATCGTATTTTTCCTGTTCGTTCTAGGATTAATCATTGTAAGGGGCCCGCTTAAATGGTGGCTGCTCGCGGTAACGGTGCTCGGTGTTCTCCTCTCATGGGGTCACAATTTCATGGCTTTCACTGATTTCTTCATGGCATATATCCCAGGGTACAACAAGTTCAGAGGTGTTTCAATGGCTTTGGTGATTGTCGAAGTTGCCATGCCGATACTTTCTCTGTTAGCCCTGAAAGTGCTTTTTGAAAAGCACCTGGATCAGAAGACACTGTTTAGATCTCTGCAGATAGCAGCAGGGATTACCGGCGGACTTGCATTACTGTTTGTTATCATGCCCGGCCTCTTTCTTGGTTTTTCAGGCCCTGTTGATGCAACAATCCAGCAACAGTACCAGTTCCCCGACTGGATGATGCAGGCGATCCGTGATGAACGTGCCCGGCTTGTCCGCCTTGATGCCCTTCGTTCCCTGGCATTTATCGTCCTTACGGCCGGCCTCCTCTGGGCATTCCTTTTAAGCAAACTGCAGAAGAGTTATATCTATATCATCCTGGGGGTCCTGATTTTACTCGATATGTTTGTCATCAGTAAAAGATATCTCAACAATGATAGTTTTACCTCCAAAACCAAAGTGGAAACACCATTTACACCTACTCAGGCTGATCAGCAAATCCTTCAGGATAGCGATCCCGACTACAGGGTCTTCAACCTAACTGTCAACACATTCAATGATGCCAGCACCTCCTATTTCCACAAAAGCATAGGCGGATACCATGGAGCAAAACTGAGGCGCTACCAGGAGCTTATTGAAAATCAGATAAGTAAGCAAAATATGAGCGTCCTGAATATGCTCAACACTAAATACTTCATTCTTCCGGGAGATGATCGAAAACCAACAGCTCAACGTAACTTTGATGCACTCGGGCATGCCTGGTTTGTAGAAGGGTATGAACTCGTTGATAATGCCGACCAGGAGATGGCCGCCATCTCCGTTTTCAATCCTGCAGATACTGCAGTCATTGACAAGCGGTTCGAAAATGAACTTGCATCATATACACCTGGAAGAGATTCAGCAGCTTATATCAAACTTACTTCCTATGCGCCAAATCATCTGTCGTATCAGTATGAGAGTGGGAAGGATGAAATGGCCCTCTTCTCAGAGATCTACTACCCAAAAGGCTGGAATGCCTATATTGATGGTAACCTTACTCCATACTTCAGGGCCAACTATGTGCTCAGGGCGATGATCCTTCCGGCTGGCAGCCATCAGTTGGAATTCAAATTTGAACCGAATGTATACATTGTTGGAGAGAAGATCTCACTGATCAGCTCCATCACGCTGCTAGTTTTGATCCTTCTCCTTGGCATTCTGGAAGCCCGAAAGGCATGGAAAACTGCAGGATGAAAAAAGTTCTGATCATCTCATACTACTGGCCTCCAAGCGGAGGGGCCGGCGTCCAGCGCTGGCTGAAGTTTGTCAAGTACTTACGGGAGTTTAACTGGGAACCGGTTTTATATATTCCCGATAACCCTGAATACCCCGAGCAGGACAGCTCTCTGGAAAAGGACATCCCAGAAAATCTCACCATACTACGTCAACCCATCTGGGAGCCATATAATGCCTATAAAAAGGTGATGGGCCGAAAAAAGGAGGAGACGATCAACGCCGCATTCCTTTCGGAGAAAAAACAAAACATGTTCCTGGAGAACTTCTCTGTCTGGATCAGGGGAAATTTTTTCATCCCCGATGCCAGGAAGTTCTGGATCAAGCCTTCCGTGAGGTTCCTAAAGCAATACCTGAAAACAAATCCGGTTGATGCCATCGTCTCAACAGGCCCTCCCCATTCGATGCACCTCATCGCCTGGAACATTACGCGTCACTTTATTATCCCGTGGTTGGCCGACTTCAGGGATCCATGGACCAATATCGATTTCTATAAGGATTTACGATTAACAGCTTCATCCGACAGAAAGCACCAGCAACTGGAACGGATGATCCTTCATGATGCCACGGCTGTTACAGTAATCAGCAACACGATGGCTGATGATTTCAACCGGATACTCCCCAGAAACTATGATATTATCACCAATGGTTACGATTCAGATGATATCCTCACGGCTCCCCCTCCTGTATTGGATAAAAAATTCTCCATCGCTCATATAGGGACACTGGTAAGTACAAGAAACCCGCAATCACTATGGTCCGCTCTACAACAACTTCTCTCTGCCCATCAGGACCTAGCCAAAGACCTTGAGATAAAACTTATTGGGAAGCTCGACCATACGGTAACTGAATCGCTGGAATCATATGGCCTCACACCATATGTGAATCGCATTCCATACCTGCCACACGATCAGGTCGTGATCTCCCAGCTTCAATCCCAGGTATTGCTCCTGATTATTAACAACACGCCCAATGCAAAGATGATCCTTACCGGAAAATTCTTTGAATACCTGGCTGCAAAGCGTCCGATTCTCTGTGTTGGCCCATTGGATGGTGATGCTGCTGCGATTCTAGGGAATACCCGTGCTGGACTGATCTCAGATCATGGGGATACAAAGACCCTTGAGAAACATATCCTGGACTTCTATGCCCGATTTAAAAAAGGAGACCTGCATTCGGAAAGCGTGAACATAGAGACCTATTCCCGCAAAGCACTCACCGAACGACTCTCCTCTGTCCTGAATCGCATATCCACCCACCCCACCTCCTGACCTCCCCACTTCCTACCTCCCTACTTCCCTGTTCCTTACTCTCACACCCTCATACTCTCACACCCTAATACCTTTAACCCACTCTCTCCCCGCCTGCATTATATCGTACTACCGCCTTTCTCTTCCACCGCCCCGAAAAGTAATAGAGTGTAGAAAGAACAACCCCGATAAACCATCCGATTGGGATGGACCAGAATACACCATGAAGGCCAATCTCGGGCACACTTGAGAGAAGGTATGCCGCAGGTACCCTCACCGCCCAGAGCGATAAAAGAGTGAAGATCATTGGGATAAAAGTATCTCCGGCACCTCGCAACACACCGCTGACGATGAACATAGTGGTAAATAAAATATAGAATGGAGCTATGGTCTGCAGGTAGATCCTGCCAAGTTCAATCACCTCCGGATCGTTTGAGAATATCATCATCAAATACCTGCCGAAAAAAACTGTTACAAGGGAAATTGTAACTGCAATACCCGTAGTCATTAAAAACGTATCCCGAAGCCCCCGTTTAACCCGTTCAGGCCGGTTAGCCCCTAAGTTTTGTCCGACAAATGTACTGAGTGCAGCGCTGAAGCTCATCGCTGGCATCCCGGCTAACATGTCGATTCGGCCAGCTGCACTATAGGCCGCATTGGCAGCTACCCCATACTGGTTTACAATCCAGTACAATGCCAGCATCCCTGCCGCGACAAATGTCTGCTGAAAGCCTGTTGGCAATCCGATCCTGATACCCTGGTTAAAGATAAGCCGATCGAATTTCAGATCCCTGAAAGAAAATTTCAGGAAGCTGTGGTACCTGTTCAGGTACAGGATCTGGGATAGAAAAGCAAATGCCTGGGAGAGCACAGTGGCAAAAGCCACACCCCCAATCCCCCATCCAAAGCCGAGTACAAACAGCAGGTCGAGAAGAATATTCAATGAAACCGACCCGATCAGGAAGTAGAGTGGGGTTTTGGAATCTCCCAATCCGCGGAGGATGGCGCTGGTCCCGTTATATCCGAAAACAAAGATCAGCCCCGAAAAATAGATGATCAGAAAAAGCTTTGCCTGAGGTATGATCTGCTCAGGGAGATCAACCAATCTAAATATCCACCCGCTTAACAGTGTACCTGACACACTGACTATGATCGAGGCGAAAAAGACAAAAATATAGAGGGTGTTGATCGCCCGGTTCACCCTTCCCATATCTTTTGCTCCGAAATATTGCGAAATGATGATGGTAAACCCCATCGTGATGCCCATAATAAAAGAGATAAGCATGAAAATTATCGGGAAGGATGTCCCCACGGCGGCGAGTGCTTCATTCCCGATAAACTTGCCAACAATGATCGTATCAACTACATTGTAAAGTTGCTGGAATAGGTTTCCGAGCAACATCGGTATGGCAAACCTGAATATCAGTTTTCCTTCGTTCCCTTGACTTAAATCTTTCATCACAATTCGTGGAGGGGCGCAAAGGTAGACAATTGTCAGGTATATGTGTTATCTTTGCACATCAGCAGTTCGTTCTGTCGCTCCGGGAAGAAGAATACCGTGGAACCTTCCTTCCGGGGAGGAAAGTCGGGACAACACAGAGCACCATGCTTCCTAACAGGAAGGGATCCGGGCAACCGGGTTACAGCTAGTGCCACAGAAAATAACCACCTATACGGGCGACCCAACGGGTCGTTCAAATGGGCAAGGGTGAAAACGTGGTGTAAGAGACCACGATCTGGGATGGTAACATCCCGAATGGGTAAACCTCATGGGTTGAAAGGCCATGTACATCCCGCTGACGCAAGTCACCTGGCTGCTCGCCAGGGCCGCAAGGCAACGGGAGGGGTAGGTCGCGAAAACCGTCCGGTGACGGTCGGTTCAGATAAATGACAGATTAAAACAGAATCCTGCTTACTGAACTGCTGTTTTTTCTATTAACTTGCACTGCATGAAGGTCGTATCCGTCATCGGGGCTCGTCCCCAGTTTGTCAAAGCTGCAACCATCTCCCGTGTCATCAGGGCTCGGCCAGATATCCAGGAGATCATCCTCCACACCGGTCAGCATTACGATGAAAATATGTCAAGGCTATTCTTTGATGAGCTCAGTATCCCGGAACCACAATATAACCTTGACGTTGGATCGGGAAGCCATGCCTGGCAAACTGGGAGAATGCTTGAGGGAATCGAAGCAATCCTGCTAAAAGAGAAACCCGACTGGACGTTGCTCTACGGCGATACCAATTCAACCGTCGCAGGTGCTCTGGCAGCCACCAAATTGCATATCCCGGTTGCACATGTTGAAGCTGGGTTGAGAAGCTTCAACCGGATTATGCCGGAAGAGATCAACCGGATCGTTACCGACAGAATCTCTGATCTGCTCTTTGCTCCTACCGAGACTGCCGTTACAAACCTTCGCAACGAAGGGTTAGCTGATGTTACCAGGTTCACCGGTGATGTGATGTATGACTCGGTTCTTTACTACAGGGAAATCGTTGAGAAAGATCCGGCGGCATACTCCTTGCAGGACCTTCCCAAAGATTTTCTCCTGGCAACCATCCACAGAGCCGAGAATACTGACCACCCTCAACAGATGGAGAACATTATGAAAGCGATCAGAAAACTTCCTTACCCTGTTTTGCTTCCGATACATCCCCGCACCAAGAAAATCATCTCCAGGTTCTCCATCCCTCCAAATCTTCACTTGATCGAACCCATCGGATACCTTATGATGCTGTCTCTTGTACTGAAAGCCAAGAAAGTTCTTACCGACTCAGGTGGACTGCAGAAGGAGGCCTACTTCCTGGGAACACCCTGTATCACTCTCCGGACTGAAACCGAGTGGGTGGAGACACTTCACGATGGCTGGAATACCATTACGGCTACTGATTCGGAGAAAATAATCCGGGCGGTTCAGACCCCCTTACCAAAACACCCTCAGTCACAGGCATTCGGGAAGGGAAATGCAGCAGAAATTATCGTCGGTTTGTTCACCGGAACCTGTTGATAAAATCCTTGATTTTGCTGCTTTTAATCCAGCTTCCGTATCGCATTTTTTCGTACATTTGTATAGTAATATTATTTAATCTAACTGATTGATTATGACTGACATAGAAAAGGATTTGGCGAGCAAGAATTACACGGCCGACAACATACAGGTACTGGAAGGGTTGGAAGCAGTTCGGAAACGTCCCGCCATGTACATTGGAGATGTCAACATCAAAGGATTACACCATTTGGTTTATGAAGTAGTAGATAACTCCATTGATGAAGCTCTCGCCGGTTATTGCACCCATATTGAAGTAACAATTCATCCTGATAACTCTATCACTGTCGTTGATAATGGCCGTGGTATCCCGGTAGATTTTCATGAAAAAGAGCAAAGATCTGCACTTGAGGTCGTCATGACAGTACTCCATGCCGGAGGAAAATTTGATAAAGATTCCTACAAAGTCTCAGGAGGTCTCCATGGTGTTGGCGTATCTGTTGTAAATGCTCTCTCCTCTGCCCTCAAAGTCACGGTTCATCGTGCTGGCAAGGTCTATCAGCAGGAGTACGCCTTTGGAAAGCCCCTTTACCCGATAAAAGTCATCGGTGAGACGGATCGTACAGGGACAGAAGCCACGTTTAAGCCAGATAACTCGATCTTTATCACAGAACATTACGATTACGCCATACTTGCTTCCCGGCTTCGTGAACTTGCCTATCTGAATAAGGGGATCACACTATCCCTGTTAGACGAAAGAGAAAAAGATGACGATGGAAATTTCATGTCAGACACCTTTTTTTCGTCAAACGGCCTTTCCGATTTCATCAGCTACCTGGATGCCACCCGCGAAAAACTCATTCCTGAGCCCATCTCCATGGAGGGAGAAAAGAATGGGATTCCGATCGAGATTGCTATGCAGTACAACACCTCTTTCTCAGAAAACATCCACAGTTATGTGAACAACATCAACACCCATGAAGGCGGCACACACATGGCTGGATTCCGCAGGGCGCTTACCAGAACCCTGAAAACCTACGCGGAAAAATCAGGGATGCTTTCCAAACTGAAGTTCGACATCAATGGAGACGATTTCCGTGAAGGACTTACAGCTATCATCTCCGTTAAAGTGCAGGAGCCTCAGTTTGAAGGACAAACCAAGACCAAACTGGGAAACAATGAAGTTATGGGTGTGGTTGACCAACTCGTATCTGCGCTCCTCTCCTACTACCTGGAAGAACATCCGAATGAGGCCAGAACCATTGTGAACAAAGTCATTCTGGCTGCCACTGCCCGTCACGCCGCCCGAAAAGCCAGGGAACTTGTTCAGCGTAAAAATGTGCTCTCCGGATCAGGACTCCCCGGGAAGCTGGCCGACTGCTCAGAAGCCGATCCTTTAAAATGCGAGATCTACCTTGTAGAAGGTGATTCTGCCGGCGGAACAGCAAAACAGGGGCGGGATCGAAAATACCAGGCTATTCTTCCGCTAAGAGGGAAAATTCTCAATGTTGAGAAAGCGATGCAGTACAAGATCTTCGAAAGCGAAGAGATAAAAAACATGTTTACTGCATTGGGCGTGACAATCGGCACGGAAGAAGATAGCAAAGCACTCAATCTTGAAAAACTTCGGTACCATAAAATCATCATCATGACTGATGCTGATGTAGACGGGAGCCATATTGCTACGTTAATCCTGACTTTCTTCTTCAGATATATGAAAGAGCTGATCGAGAATGGGAATGTCTATATTGCCACCCCACCACTCTACCTGATAAAAAAAGGGAGTTTCGAAAGATATTGCTGGAACGAAGATGAACGGGTTGCCTTGGTGGATGAACTAACTGCAAATGGGAAAGAGAGTGGAATTCATATTCAACGTTACAAAGGCCTCGGGGAAATGAATGCTGAACAACTTTGGAGCACCACCATGAATCCTGAATTCCGGACATTACGTTTGGTTACGATTGAAAATGGCACCGAAGCCGACAGGATTTTTTCCATGCTAATGGGTGATGATGTCCCGCCCAGAAGGGAATTCATCGAGAAAAATGCGAAGTACGCAAATATTGACGCCTAATCTATCATTTTTTCTTGTTCGTTTCCCTATTAGACCATATATTTGTGGCTACAACATATCTTTCCTATGACAACAAAACGGTATGCTTACATTTTTGCCGGGGTTATTATTCTGGCAATTATTCTATTTTTTATCTTTTCTAAGTCGGAGAAAAAACAGGAGGTTGTGGTTCAGCCCAAATTCGGCGCGTTCCCCATTGAAGTTACTATAACCGGGGAACTGATAGCAAAGAGTTCTGAAAAAATCTATGGCCCAGAGGGATTGCGTCAGATTCGCGTATATCAAACCAAGATTGAAGATATAATCCCTGATGGTACTGTTGTAGATTCGGGTCAATACGTAGCAACCCTGGATCGGACAGAAATTACAAATAAGATAAAAGATGAAGAGTCGAACCTGGAAAAATATGAGTCGACATTGATAAAAACTAAACTCGATACATCACTCGAACTTAGAAACGCCCGAGATGAGTTGATAAATCTGAAATACAATTTGGAAGAGAAGAAGATCGCTCTTGAGCAATCCAAATTTGAGCCACCAGCCACCATCCGGCAGGTTGAAATTGACCTTGAAAAAGGAGAAAGAGCTTTTACCCAAGCTGAAAAGAACTACAAACTTCGTTACGAAAAAGCAGTTGCTACCATGAATGAAGTCAACGCCGAGTTTAACACGGCTCAGCGCAAACTCGATCAAATGCAGGAAGTCCTTCAACAGTTTACTGTCACAGCCCCTAAATCAGGAATGGTGATCTATAGAAGGAGCTGGGATGGGAGCAAAATGGGAGTTGGAGCAACGATCAGCGCCTGGGATCCGATCGTTGCAGAACTGCCTGACCTCTCAAAGATGATCTCGAAAACATACGTGAATGAGATCGACATCAGTAAAGTAAAAACAGGTCAACATGTTGATATTGGGATCGATGCATTCCCCGATAAAAAATTCACTGGAGTAGTTACAGAGGTCGCGAATATTGGTGAGCAACTTCAGGGTTCCAATGCAAAGGTGTTTGAAGTAAAGATCCTGGTTAATGAGTTTGATTCCATCCTGCGCCCTGCGATGACCACTAAAAATACCATCCTCACCGCCACGATTGATAGTGTTTTATCCATTCCTTTAGAATCGGTTTTCAACAACGATAGCATCACATTTGTCTATAAAAAAGATGGCTCCCTGGTCAAACAACAGGTTATTCTAGGCCAAAGTAACTATGATGAAATCGTTGTGAAAGAGGGACTTAGCATGGAAGACGAAGTGCTTCTTATGGCTCCTGAGTCTGATGAAAGTATCGATATTATCATGCTTCCGCCCGAAGTTGTTGGGAAATACAATCCCTTAAAAGATACAATTAAAGAGAATGCCTCTCTTGTCCAGGATACAGTACCCGAGAATCGCCTGAAATTACAGGAAGATGGGAAGAACAAGATGTTTAAACAGGGGGAAAGACCCTCTGGAGAACATCAGCGAAGGCCAGGCAACTAACTTATTCATTTTTTTTATCGATACTCCGGTGTTTGAACGATACATATACATTCTCAACATTGCCCTGGAAGCGGTGTTTCTGAATAAATTCCGTTCCATGCTTACAGCTTTGGGGATCATCTTCGGAGTAGCTGCCGTGATTGCTATGATGGCGATTGGTGCAGGGGCACAAAAGGAGATTCTTGACCAGATGAAACTGGTGGGAGTTAACAACATCATCATCACGCCAAAACCAGAAAAAGCCACCGGATCCAGCTCTGACGATGCTAGTTCTGGAGATCAGGATATTGGAGTGCGTCAGGAACAAAAACGGTTTACCCCAGGCCTTACCTTGAAGGATGCCGAAAGCATCAGAAATATTATCCCAACAGTTGAACGGGTCAGCCCAGAGATCATCTACGAAACTGAGGTCATGAAAGATGGCAGGCGAATCTCGACAAAACTAACCGGAATCACTCCCGATTTTTTCGCTGTTTTTGGCCTGGATCTTCAGGAAGGCGATATGTTTAACGAAGAGCAAATGCGGGAAGGAATCCCTGTTTGCATCATTGGACCTTCAATCCAATCACGTTTCTTCCCTAAAGAAAATCCGATCGGTAAGGAGATCAAATGTGGCCATATCTGGTTGCGAGTTATCGGTGTACTTAAAAAACAGGAACTCAACCAATCAGCTATTGACGACCTTGGTATTTCCGATTACAACAATACCATTTATGCCCCGATCCAGACCATCCTCAGGCGTTATAAAGACCGTGCCCTTGTTACATCAGCATCCATCAGAGGAGGTGGGGGAGTGTTCTACGGAGGAGATTTTGCCATCTCTTTTGGGGGATCTCAGGAGGGTGTTGAAAAAAATCAGATCGATAAAATCGTTGTCCAAGTGAAGGAAAGTTCGATGATAAGCCCCACAACTGAGATCCTGAACCGGATGATTACCAGACGGCATGTTGGAGTCCCAGATATTGAAATCAAAGTGCCTGAACTTCTTCTCCGGCAGGAACAACGAACCAAAGATATTTTCAATATCGTTCTTGGAGCCATCGCGAGTATTTCATTACTGGTTGGAGGTATTGGGATCATGAATATCATGCTCGCCTCAGTAATGGAACGAATAAAAGAGATCGGAATCCGCCAGGCAATTGGTGCGACTAAAAAAGATATTGTATTTCAATTCCTCTCCGAAGCCATCATTCTCAGTATCACTGGAGGGTTGATTGGCATCATTCTTGGATTGGTATTCTCTAAAATCATCATGGAAGCAGCGGGAATATTGACAATCATATCACCCGTCTCTATCCTGATTTCATTCGGGGTTTCCGTTACTGTAGGCATTGTGTTTGGGTATATGCCTGCAAAACGTGCTGCTATGCATGATCCTGTTGTATCCCTCAGACATGAATAACCGGCAATATTCTATGTTATGAAAAAACTCATCCCTCTAGCAACACTTCTGATCATTTCAAGTTTCATCACCAATTTAAGCCTGGCACAAATCCAGATGCGAAGACTCTCCCTCCAGGATGCTATCGAAATTGCAAAGGATCAATCGCCAGATGCTCTTAACTCAAAGCAAACTTTCCGTGCAAGCTTTTGGGAATACAAATCTTTTAAGGCAACCAAACTGCCTCTGCTGTCACTTGATGCAACCCTACCTCAATTTCAACGAACAATTTCTCAACAAACAGATATCAATACAGGTCAACAGGTATTTGTGCCACAGCAATATATCAGTTCGAATGCAAACCTTTCAATCTCTCAAAGCATTGGAATCACGGGTGGATCTGTCTTTCTTCGGTCGGGGTTGGAAGCTGTTTACAACATTAATGATTCCAGTATCACAGCATCTTTCCTCTCCACACCAGTGAATGTCGGACTGGTGCAGCCTATCTTTCAATATAACCCCTATAAATGGGACCGGAAGATACAGCCAATGAAATACTCCCAGGCAAAACAAAAATTTCTGGAAGATGTAGAACAGATCAGCATTACTACCACGAATTACTTCTTTACACTGCTAAATGCACAGATAGAACTAAAGATTGCCTATACCAATCTCTCTAATTACGATACCCTGTTCCGAATCGCCAAAGGGAGATACCAGCTTGGAAAGATTGCCGAGAATGATTTGCTCTTGCTCGAATTAAATTTCCTGAAAGCTCAGGCAGCAGTTGAAAACACGGAACTTTCACTCGACAATGCTCTATTTCGGTTTAAATCGTATCTGCGGATAAAAGATACAATCCCAATTGAATTAATGCCTCCCTCAAGTATCGACTTCTTTACCGTTAACCCAGATGAAGCAGTCCAACTATCTCAAACTAATTCATCTACCTATCTTGATTTCCAAAAACGACTCCTCGAAGCTTCAAGGGATGTTAACCAGGCCAGACTGACCGGACGGTTTGATGCCGAGTTAACAGCCATTGTTGGGTTAACAAAAAATGCAAACACACTGGGAGCTGCTTATCAGAATCCTCTTGACCAGCAGTAGGTTTCGTTCGGAATTAGCATTCCAATTTATGACTGGGGTGTTGCCAGGGGAAGAATTAAGATAGCCGAATCTCAGGAAGAAATTATTAAGAACTCTGTGGAGCAGGAGACCCTCGACTTTCAGCGAAATGTATACCTGAAAGTCGTGCAGTTCAATATGCAAAAGAACCAGGTCGCTATTGCTGCGAAATCCGACACGGTAGCCAAAAAAAATTATGATGTGACCAAAGGTCGTTACCTTATTGGAAAAATGAACAGTATCCTTGACCTGAACAATGCCCAGATTGAGACTGACAATGCAGAAAAAGGTTATTACCAGGCTTTGCAGACATATTGGAGAAACTATTTTGAACTCCGTAAACTGACACTTTTTGACTTCTCGACAAACCGACAAATCCAGTTTAGTATCGAAGACATCCAGCTTTAGAAGGAAGAAGGAGAACTAATTAATATTCTTTCTAAATAATTTTTGTACCTTTGCAAAAAAATTATTAACCTTTAATTATAGTTTATCATGGCAGTATTAGTTGGGAAAAAGGCTCCGTTATTTGAAGCAGATGCAGTTATTAACGGAGGTGAATTTGTTGAAAAGTTTTCTTTGGGACAGTACATCGGGAAAAAATATGTGCTTTTCTTTTTCTATCCGTTAGATTTTACCTTCGTTTGTCCAACCGAGTTGATCGCTTTTCAGGACAAGATTTACGAGTTTGAGAAGAGGAACGTAGCTGTTGTCGGTTGTTCCATCGACTCCAATTTCTCACATTGGGCATGGCTTAATACCGAGAAAAAGAATGGTGGGATCAAAGGTGTGAAATACCCAATCGTTGCCGACCTCTCCAAAACAATCTCAGCAAATTATGATGTCCTTGCCGGAGAATATTACACCAACGAAGACGGAAATCTGGAGTTTGAAGGAGCGCCTGTTGCATACAGGGGACTCTTCCTGATTGACAAACAGGGCGTAGTAAGGCATCAGGTTGTTAACGACCTTCCTCTTGGCCGTAGCGTTGACGAAGCACTCAGAATGGTGGATGCGTTAGAATTTTTTGAAGAAAATGGTGAAGTTTGCCCGGCAAACTGGCACAAAGGTGACGAAGGTATGAAAGCAACAGTCGAGGGTGTAGCCGATTACCTAAGCAAACACTAAAACGGATAAACAAATGAAATTCCTGGTCCTGTCGGTGATACCGGCAGGACTTTTAGTTTACTTTCGTTCTTCACTACAAGTTTCCCTATCGCAAACCCGATTACTGAACCGACTAAGACATCGGAAGCCCAATGGTCATTATTATAAACCCTCGAAAGAGCAGCCCCGGTAGCAAGTGTATAACACACTATCGGGATCCAAATAGTATGCTCATAGGAAGTAGCAACAACAGTAGCAATAGCAAATGCAGCCGCAGCATGTCCCGAAGGAAATGATGTGTAAGTAAATCCCTGAAACGGGCCCTCCCAAATCCCGGAATTGGGAGGTTCATCCTGAAAAGGCCTGTGACGATGAGTCAGGTGCTTGATGATCTGGCTGGTAACCCCGGCCAATATAAACGCCTCGACTCCCTTCAACGCAGTCAACTTAGCCTGGTCGTTATGCCAGATCAGTCCACAACCATATAGAATTCCCATTGCTGACAGACTGTATAAACCGCTTCCGATCGGCTCAAATAAATATTTATTTACCTTATCAAGCGAAGGGGTACGTTTTCCCTGAACCCAATCCTGTATGCGACCATCCTGTGTGAACAATAGCACAGTTGTTCCAACAACGGCAGTTGCCCCAATCCATTGGTAAGCATTCCAGCGAACTGGTGAGATCGCAATATCCCTTGCATCTGTCAGATACGATTTAACGTATCGCTTATCTATATAGGATGCCTGTTTGGTTCGTGAGATTGAGTCTGGCTGCCCCACAACAAGTAAAGGAACGAAACAAAAAATAAAAAAATACTTGCTAATGGGGCAATGCATGGCTATCCTTCCAGCTTCTTAGCCTCTTTCCAGAAAAAGTCCATCTCCTGAAGAGTCATTTCCTTAAGTGGCTTGTTGCCTCTCTTCGCTTTTTCCTCAATGAACTGAAACCGTTTGATGAATTTTTTGTTTGTTCGCTCCAGTGCATCTTCAGGATTCACATCAATGAACCGTGCGTAATTAATGATGGCAAAGAGTAAATCTCCAAGTTCTTGTTCTTTCTCTTCATGTGATTCACCGGAATGCTCCGCCACCTTTAATTCGGAAAGCTCCTCCAGAACTTTCTCCCAAACCTGATCAGCATCATCCCAGTCAAACCCGACACCACTTGCCTTCTCCTGTATCCTGTAGGCCTTAACCACAGCCGGTAGCGACCCCGGAACACCTGAGAGAACCGATTCATTTCCCTTTTCCTGAAGTTTAATCTTCTCCCAGTTATCCCGGACCTCACGTGCATCCTTCACCTTCACATTTCCAAAAATATGTGGGTGTCGGTGAATCAACTTGGCATTGATTTCATTGAGGACATCTCCAATATCAAATGCTTCTGTTTCCGAGGCAATCCTTGCATAAAAGACAAGATGCAACATCAAATCCCCTAACTCCTTTTTGATTCCATCCATGTTCTTTTCAAGAATGGAATCCGAGAGTTCATATGTCTCTTCAATGGTTAAATATCTGAGGCTCTCGAGTGTCTGCTTTTTATCCCAGGGACATTTTACCCTGAGTTCATCCATCACTTCCAGAAGTTTCCGGAAGGCTTCAACATTCTTTTCAATCGTATTCTTCATGGCAGCAAAATTACTTATTTATCCGGTTTCGGCATTTCAATTTCCTGATGTAGGTGAATCATGCTAAATTTGCTTCAAAGAAGAACCCCTGTTGAGACTTGTTAATTATCACTCCTGGAAAAAACAACCTTTTCCCACTCTCCTGTTCGGGATCTGTTGTATGCTCCCACTTTTCTTATATAGTCAAAACAGAAATAAACTCTACACATCCAATCTCTTTATTGAAGGGAAGGTTCATTATGGGTTCATCTATGCGCATCACCTTGAACTTGAGATTTTTAACACTCATTTTCCTGCGTTTGAAATCAGTATACAGAAGCAAACATATGGAAAACACAAATGGGAACGGGCTTTTGCCTATCCAATAATTGGTGTTACATGCTGGTATTCAGGCCTTGGAAACTCTCCGTACCTGGGCCAGGCAATTGGGCTGATGCCTTTTATAAACTTCCCATTATATCGTCACAAAAACTTTTTTTTTGGATTTCGTTTTGCCCTTGGCGCAGGAATTCTAACTAAAAAGTTCGACCGGCTCGACAATTATAAAAACACTGCCATTGGCTCTCACCTCAATGCTGCAATTAACCTGATGTTTGAAACACGCTACCGGATCAATACCTGGCTGACTGCTTCGGCTGGAATAAGCTGGCAGCATTTCTCAAATGGTTCGTTGAAAATGCCTAATTATGGTTTGAATGCACCTATGATCAATGTTGGTCTTGCTTATTGGCCAAAACGACAAAACAACGAAATTGGAGACCGGTTTTATCCTCCGCTAGAGCCCTATTCTGCCATAATCCAGCATCATATTGAGTTTGACGTTGGTGTAGCTATCGGCTATAAAAACATGGAAGCCGTTCTAGGGGAAAATTTCATCGTGTTTCACATCTATGAAAATACATTTTATCAAATTAGTAGAAAGAGTAAAGTTGGTCTAGGGGTGGATCTTTCATATGATCCATCGCATATTAAAATTCTAGCGTTACATGGCGATACACTTGACAATCCGCTTAAGGTTCTCCGTCCAGGCATTAATGGTGCCTACCAGCTGATCCTTGGGAAACTGGGATTTATTTTCAACATCGGATATTATCTTGGAGGCGCTGAGAAGAGCAATGGCCCGCTTTATGAGAAATTTACCTTACAATACAATTTCTCAAAAAACTTCTTTGCTAATCTGATGCTTAAAGTTCATTTTGGCCGAGCCGATTACCTGGGAATAGGGTTGGGATATAAATTTACTTTACCATTTGGGAGAAAAACTATAAAGGAATGAAATATCCATACAAACGCCGTTCATACCAACCGAACATGATAATAATGGATATTCCATGTGACCATTGAAATCAAAATTATTAACACATGAAATACAATAATATGTCATGGATGATCTTGACTCTTATTGCACTTCTGATAGTCATCGGATGTGGAAAAACCGGAGTGGATTGCATGACCAATACAGGTGAGATCATTCTGCAAGAGCGGAATCTGAATGCCTTTGATTCAATTGAAGTCAACGATAATGTAAACGTGTTCATCTCCCAGGATACTACATATAAAGTAGTTGTTGAGGCTGGAAAAAATATTATTGAAGGCATAGAGACCACCGTGGAGAACAGAAATCTGATTATCCATAATATGAATGGCTGTAACTGGGTCAGAAGCTTTAATAAACCCATTAATATTTACATCTCCACTCCAAATCTCTGGAAGATCAATTATAACTCTTCAGGGAATATTACAAGCCTTAATACAATGACCACTGATTCCCTTAAGCTCGAAGTATGGGGAGGATGTGGCAGGATTGACCTGGATATAAATGCCAACATGGGATTCTTTTATCTCCAGATAGGTACAGCTGACATTCATCTGGCAGGATCCTGTGGAATTGTTTCCATATATACGGGCGACTTCGGTTTTATTGATGCCAGAAATATGAGTTCAGGATTTGTCTTTGCAACCAATAAATCATCCAATGACTGCTATATCCAGGTTCACCAGGAGCTGAACGCCACAATTCAATCAATTGGAAATATTTATTATACGGGGAATCCCAAAGAGATTTATACAGTAATTAATGGGTCAGGGAGTGTGATCCCATTCTGATCAGTATGCCCGAGCAAAAAGGACCCGTTCAGAAGATGGCTTCCCAGAGAAGATGCAAAATCCATCCTCTTTGGTATTTTCCATAGGAATAACACGGATCGTAGCCTTGGTCTTCTCTTTAATCTGTTCCTCTGTTTCAGCAGTGCCGTCCCAGTGAGCATAAGCGAACCCGCCCTTGTTCTCAATCACATCCACAAACTCTTCCCAGGTATCTACATGAAATGTGCTTTGTTCCCGGAATTGTAGATTCCTGTTAAATAAGTTCTGCTGGATATCATCCAGTAATTCAGATACATGATTTATAATCTCAGAAATGGGGACCACTGTTTTTTGCAACGTATCCCTCCTGGCAACTTCAACAGTTCCTTTTTCAATGTCCCTCGGGCCAATTGTGAGTCTCACCGGAACGCCCTTAAACTCATATTCGGCAAATTTCCACCCTGGTTTCTGTGTATCCCTGTTATCATATTTGACAGATATTCCTTGCTCTTCCAGCCTCTTTTTAATCGGGATCACCTGCTCTGAAATTATTCCAAGTTGATCACTGTCTTTAAATATAGGTATAATGACAACCTGAATCGGTGCAAGTTTCGGAGGAAGCACTAGCCCATTATCATCGGAGTGAGCCATAATTAGAGCTCCAATCAGCCGTGTGGATACGCCCCAGGAAGTAGCCCATACATACTCCAATTGGTTTTCTTTGGTAAGAAACTTTACATCAAAGGCTTTGGCAAAATTTTGTCCAAGAAAATGGGAAGTCCCTGATTGAAGCGCTTTCCCATCCTGCATCAACGCTTCTATAGCAAAGGTATCAATGGCACCAGCAAAACGTTCGGAGGCAGTTTTCACCCCTTTTACAACCGGAATTGCCATCCATTTCTCAGCAAATTCTGCATAAAGGTTCAATATTGTAATTGTCTCATCATACGCTTCTTCCTTGGTAGCATGGGCTGTATGTCCTTCCTGCCATAGGAATTCAGCGGTTCGCAGAAATAATCTTGTTCGCATCTCCCATCTGACTACATTAGCCCATTGGTTAATCAACAAGGGGAGGTCTCTGTAAGACTGAATCCAGTTTTTATAAGTAGCCCAGATAATGGTCTCTGATGTTGGACGAATAATCAATTCTTCCTCTAACCTGGCCTCCTCGTCTACAATAACTCCTTTCCCTTCAGGGGAGTTCTTTAACCTGTAGTGGGTTACAACTGCACACTCTTTTGCAAATCCTTCGACATGACTCGCCTCTTTGCTAAAAAAAGATTTTGGAATAAAGATCGGGAAGTAGGCATTGGAGTGGCCTGTATCTTTAAACATCTTATCGAGAACAGATTGCATCTTCTCCCAGATAGCGAATCCATAAGGTTTTATCACCATGCAACCTCTCACAGCCGAGTTCTCTGCTAAGTCAGCCTTAAGTACAAGATCATTGTACCATTGTGAAAAATTCTCAGCTCGGGTTGGAAAATCTTTAGCCATTTTTTGAATACGGTATGATATTTGCTGTTACTTGACTGTGTCAACTACTGCGCACAAAAGTAATAAAAAATAAGGGCCCCAATGAATATAACCGTTCGCAATAAACTAAAGGAGGTACAATCATGAAAAAAGCAGCATTAATCATCTTCATCCTGGGTTTTATCTTATCAGGTTCTTTCGCCCAGCAAAATAAAGATGCTGTTTACGGCGATGACGTTTATTTTACAGCATCCAAAAACAAGAAGAAGGACAACAACAAGAAGCAATCGGAGACAATAACTGAGTCTTCTGATTCTGTTCAGCAAGTTGTAGACCCAGACAGCTCCTCTTCAGTGTCTCCAAAATCATCCACTCTTTATGATGACTATAATGACTACGCTTATTCTGCCCGCATCAAGAGGTTTCATAACCCGGAGGAGGATGTAACCTATTTTAATGATACGTATACGGATCCCGCAAATTATGACTCTAATTACCAGGAGGGAACATCAAGTCCCGATGTGAATGTATATGTTGACGCTGGTTATGGATCCTGTTACGGACCCTCAATGTCATTTGGATTTGGCTGGGGATACGACCCATGGTACTGGTCATCTGGCTGGGGCTGGGGATATCCATACTATAATAGCTGGTATTGGGGATATAATTCCTGGTGGTATAACCCGTATTCCTATTACTGGAGCCCCTACTCATACGGATACTGGAATGGCTATTATGCCGGGTACTATGATGGATATTACGGAAATCCTTATGGATGGAACAACTGGGACTATCAATACGGGAGCAACACATACTACGGGCGACGTATGACAGTCACTTCTTCAGGAGGCAATAATCTGAATACCCGTAACACGGAAGTGAAACCAAACACTCCTACAGGACAAGATGGGAGATCAGTTACTCAAACAAAGAACGAACGTGCACCGGAAACACGGCCTATGAATGAGCGGACAGTTGTTAACAATGATGTAACTTCAAAGAAAACTAACCCTGTACCTGCTGTTGAAAGAACGACATCGACAAAGGTGAATCCACCTGCAACACAACAGAGGTACCAATACACTCCCACTCAAAAAGAGAATCAGCCTTCTTCTACCAAAACCACTTCTCAATATACACGTCAACAACAGCAACCTTCACCTAAATACATCAAACCAGAACAGAGCCGGTCAACTCAAACAACAACCAGAACGCAAAGCTACACTTCCCCTACTTACAGGCAGCCGAAATCCAGTCAGGAATATCTAAGTCCCAGGACTCAACCCTCCAGAACTTCAATGCAGCAACAAACCAGAAGTGGACAACCAACTACCACAAGACCACCAGCTACTCAAACACAAAGACAGAATGTTGTTCCGTCTACCATCAACAGACAAAGCCCCGGATCAACTGGAAATCAAATAAAAACGAATAACAGCCCTACAAGGAACTATACACCATCCAGAACGACTCCTACTACCCGCTCGAATAGTTATTCAACCCCATCGAGATCAAATAGTTCCCCTACTCCTTCCAGGTCAAACAATTACTCCTCTCCTTCCAGGTCGAGCAGCCCATCCTACTCTGCTCCTTCCAGGTCGTCAGGAAGTTCAGGAAGTGGAGGATTCGGCGGACGACGCAAGTAATGATTCTATGCTAACTATTAATCTCCTGTAAAAATGAAAAAAGTCCTATTCATCGCTATATTTCTTGGCGCCGCATGGATCGACCTTTCGGCACAGACAGCTCAGGATGCACTTCGATATTCACGGATCTTTTATAATGGTACATCCAGATTCATGGCGACTGCAGGTGCCTTCGGAGCTGTTGGAGCAGATTTTTCAAGCCTTTCTACTAATCCTGCCGGGCTCGGATTGTATCGGAGCACCGAGATAACAATCTCCCCGTCCTTTTTCAGCAGTTTTAACTCTGCTGATTATAATGGATATAACTCAACCGATTACAAATTGAACCTCGCTCTGTCTAACTTTGGCTATGTCTACACATTCTACACAGGAAAGCCAGACAGATCCGGAGGCCTTAAATCCATCAGTGTTGCGTTTGGTATGAACCGTCAGAATGATTTCAACAGTCGCTTATATGTTCAGGGGCCCAATCATACAAGTTCTCTTCTGACCTCTTTCACTAATATTTTAAATACGCCTCCTGTATTAAATCCCGGAGATGTCCGGTATAACTACCCATTTGATATCGGTCTAGCCTATGACTGCGGATTGATCTACTATGATAGTGCTCAGAACAAATATCTCTCTGATATGCCGAATGGAGGCGTATTCCAGGATAAAGCAATCAATACATGGGGGTCCATCAATGAATTTGCTATAGCTCTTGGTGGCAATATCAATGACAGATTATATTTCGGACTGACCATTGGGATCCCAAGCATTCGATACTTTTATCAAAGCAGCTATTGGGAAGAGGATACGGGAGATTCTATCCCCTACTTTCAATCTCTCAGGTATGACTATAATTATGAGACACATGGTACGGGTGTCAACCTCAAGGTTGGACTCATATACCGGCCTGCTAACTGGATACGGATTGGCGGTGCAATACACACACCCACCTGGTATCCTACAATGTATGATTACTATTCTTCAAGTATTTCTGCAACATACGACAGTGTATTGAATTACCCGGACCAATATTCCCCTTCCGGTGCTTATGAGTATCAGATGATGACTCCATTCAGAGCTATTGGAAGTCTTGCTTTCTTCATAGGGAAACACGGTTTTATCAGCGGTGAATATGAATATGCGAATTTTAGCCAAGCCCGATTCAAAGCGCAGGGCGATTCGTTCAATGATGTCAACTCAGTTATTTCATCGGACTATAAAGCTCCAATCAATGTTAGGGTGGGAACTGAGTGGAGGATATACATGTTCCGGATCAGGGGTGGTTTTGGATACTACGGTGCTCCCGATAAAACCGGGAACATTAGTGACAGGTATACAGTAACCGGAGGACTTGGAGTGTATATAAAAAGGTTTTTCGTTGATTTCGCTTATCAGTGGTCGAAATCAGAAGCGAATTATTATATGTACGACCCAGCACTTGTGAATGCAGCAGACCTGACAACACAGACTAACACTGTTTCTGCTACATTTGGTTTCAAGTTCTAATTCTGGACTTTTTTTAATCTGCTAAGCCCAGCCTTCGCTTTTTGGCGAAGGCTGTTTTCGTATTCATCATACTTCATTGAAACACAAAGCCGAAAGTTGGTGTCCGCCGCAATGTAGTTACCTTCTTCCTCATAAATCCATCCCAGGTTTAACGCGGCACTGGCAGCAAAATAGTGAGGCAGGTTGCGCCCTGTTTCAATAGTAGATAAATAGTATTGAATGGTTTTTGGCATATTTCCTATTGCATGATAAATCCTGCCTAGACGGTAGGTATACTCCGTGAGATCCTTTTTACTGCGCATGTAACTGTCAAGAGGTGTGTTTAATAGCACCTTTAACGCATCCTGGTAGTATCCTCCATCAAACAGGAGACGCCCCTTTAATAATGGAACTGCTGGAATAATCCCAACATTATATTCCGAGTGTGCCTGCTTATCTTCATCAACGATTGAATTCCCATTTGTCCCTGCTTTCTCGATCTCCTTCCTATACCTAATTGTGTCTCCCTGAAGCAAATATGCCCATGCCAGCTTTTGATAGCCAGCCTTGATGTAGTTGATGCCTGTAAACTCTTTTAGGAAACGGTCAAGAAAAATGACGGCAGATGGATCCAGGTTGTTTAATCTGGCTAACCCTTCAAGATAATAGAGAAATACAAATGGGTATGTATTGGGTGGAGTTTGATAGTCTTGAAGAAGAGTAATTACTTCATTGTTTTTCCCATTTTTCATATATATACTGGACTTAGCATAGATAATCAGAGGACTTTGATTATAAGCATGAAGAACAGGATCACTATCAAAGCTTTGGATCAGAGATAAAGACTCCTTCTTTTTGTTGAGGAGGTTGACATCAGCGAAAGCAAGATAAAAACACGCCTCAGGTTTAAAGAGGGTAAAAATCGGATTATCACCGTTATAATCCAACACATATTTCAACTCCGATACTCCTTCAGTGATGGTCCCTTCCAATCCTGCAAGGTTGAGAAGCCAATGATACTGTTCAGGAACAAGGCCGACAATGATATGCAGAATTCCTAATCCAATCTGATTAGGAAGAAAGTTGGGAAAACGCTTTTCGTTTTCCTTGAGAAGAAGGTACGCCCGTCTGATTTCAAAGGCCGCTGTCGTGTACTCCCCGAATTTTAGCCGGACAAATGCCCATTGTAGTGTTATCCCTGCAATGCAATATCTATAATAGGGAGACTCTTTATCTCCGCGTTCTAAATAATCGAGACGATCTGATTTATTCCTCTTTAAGGTTTCGAACATCAATTTATCCTCTCCCGTAAAGAGTTTAAAAAAATCGATATAATTTTCGAGGTAGATAGGAATCAGGTTATCGGGATAGTAGTCTCTCTCTTGTTGAATAAGTTTGGTGGCTTCGTTAAATCGAAATTTGAGTATCTCTTGATAAGCTTCCTGGCACTTATGATCATAAACATACTGGGAGTAAAGAGATCCTGATAAAAAAATGAAAGCGCCGATCAGGAAAAACAAGCTCCCACGCAGCGCTCTGGTTGGTATATGAAAAAAGGACATTATTTTACATAATTGACAATTCCATCATCGACAAGAATTCTACCACAATACTCGCAAACAATTATTTTCTTATGCATCCTAATGTCCAGTTGATGCTGAGGGGGTATCTTATTGAAACATCCTCCGCAAGCATCCCTCTCGATCTGCACAACCGCAAGGCCATTCCTGGCATTCTTGCGAATTCTTGAATACGCTGTCAGTAGTCGCTCTTCAATAAAATTCTGATTTTCTTCTGACCTTAAGATCAAGTCATTCTCCTCTTTTTCCGTCTCAGCAACAATATCATCTAACTCATTTTTCTTGATCTCAAGATCGCTTCTTCTTTCCGAAAGGACACTCTGCAACCGTTCAATTTCCTGTTTCTTTACCTCCAACGTATTCTGAAACTCCTTGATGCGCTTCTCCGAAAGTTGGATTTCCAGGTTCTGAAACTCAATTTCCTTTGTTAAAGAGTCATATTCCCTGTTATTCCGCACGTTCATCTGTTGTTCTTCGTAACGTTTTATCAGAGTTTGGCTCTCTTTGATTGAATTCTTTTTCTCCAGCATTGACTTTTCAATCATTACAGTTTCCTGGATATAGTTATCAACACGGGTTTCAAGTCCGGCAATTTCATCTTCCAGATCCTGTACTTCAAGAGGGAGTTCACCCCGAATGATCCTGATTTTGTCTACCTGTGAATCAATCTGTTGAAGGTTGTATAGTGCTACTAACTTTTGCTCATTTGAAAACTCCAGCTTTTCGTCTGGCTGCTCTCTCTTCGGTTTTGATGCAACCCCAAGAGGCTCCTTAATGACGACTTCCTCTTTCAACGCCACTTTTTTGGGTTCTTTCTTAGCGACACTTTTCGCTTTGGGGGCTTCTTTCTTTTTCAGCTTTGAAGGTTCAGAAGTTGCAATCGGATTACTTGTCTTTTTAGCCATAATTCAGCTCTTAAAAATATTTTATCGGGTTTGACTCACGCTCAGAAATGAGGACCGCAAAGTTAGGAAATTTTTCGATTAGAAACTCCTTCAGCATCTCTTTAACAAATTGTTCACTCTCAAAATGCCCAATATCTGCTAACAATAAACCATCTGGAGCTCCCTGAAAATCATGATATTTAAGATCACTTGTCAGGTATGCATCAATACCATTCTGATGAACATTTCGGATGAGAAATGCCCCTGCTCCACTACATATAGCTGCTGTTTTTATCAATTCATTCCCTGGTTTTGTGTGACGAATGAGGTCTAAGTCATACGCAGTCTTAACCATTTGAAGAAATTTCTCAGGATTCATTGGCTCAGGAAGGTTGCCGTAAATTCCTGCACCAACCTGATGAAACAGGTTATCCAGAAGATAGATATCATAAGCGACCTCCTCATATGGATGACACCTGATTAAAGCTTCAATTAACCTTTGCTCTATGTATTTAGGAAATATAACCTCAATACGGATCTCCTCTTCAACGTGGATGCTATTCCTCTCACCAACAAAAGGATTTGTCTCTTCAGAAGCTCTGAAACTTCCTGTCCCTGGTGTATTAAAGCTGCAACAGTCATAGTTCCCAATCTGTCCGGCTCCTGCAGAAAAAAGTGCTTCTCTGACCTTATCAGCATGATCAGAAGGACAAAATGTAATCAGTTTTTTCAGATACCCTCTTTTTGGTTGTAGGATCTTTATTTGCTTTAATCCTATTTTATCTCCAAGAAGATGATTCAGGCTATCATTCCTGTTATCCAGATTCGTATGAAGGGCCAAAATTGCAATATTATTCTTAATCGCAGATTGAATAGCGTAATACTCCGGCAAGGCAGGTGTAATTTTAGTTATTCCTTTGAAGATCAATGGATGATGCGAAATGATAAGGTTACATTGTCGGGTAAGGGCCTCTTCAAGCACCTGATTGGTCGTATCAAGACTCACCAGGATGCCGGAAATATCCATCTGGGGATCTCCAATAATCAAACCGGAATTATCCCACTCCTCCTGAAATGACAAAGGAGCCCAGGCTTCCAGTACCGAGATAATTTCTTTAAGCTTCATCACTTGTTTCTTGTCGGTCCAAAGGTACTGAATGAGCATCATAAAACCAACATACATGTGGGGAGAGGGAATTGTTCAAAACGTTGTTAATAAAAAACATGTAAAAGAGTACGGATTGACTAAAAAAAGTGGAATATTTGACATATGAAATCAGTCCTGATTTTTATTGTAGATAAAAACCCGATTCACAGCAGCCTTCTCAAATACCATTTGACTATTCAGCGGTTTGCCAATGTTCAATTGTATCATTCTGCTGAGGAGTGCCTTTACCGTCTTCGAAAAGGAGTTATTCCCCATTATCTGATTACAGAATTTGACCTCGCAGACCATAGCGGATTTGATTTTCTGAGAATGGTAAAACAACTCACTCCTTCGACGCAGGTCGTTTTCTTCTCAGCTTTTGATGATCCAATTCTCGCGATGCAACTCATCGACTCCGGCGCTTCAGATTATATCATGAAAACAAGTAAGCTGGACTATGGGATAAAAGACTTAGTCAAGAACATTGAATTTCTTCAACGAGAGAAGATACATAACAACTGAAGACTTATTTTTCATTTTTGTTAGGGATTTTTCCTAACATCATTGGATTCTAATTAAATTCTTCGTAATTTTCGCCTCTCCCGAGCGAAGATGAAATTTTATCAGGTACTTCTGTTCCCATTCTCTCTCCTTTATGGAGTGGCGATGATGTTCCGCAACTGGTTATTCTCATGCGGATTCTTGCCTTCGCGAAAATTTGACACACCCATCATTGTAATCGGTAACCTCTCATTCGGCGGGACTGGTAAAACACCACACATTGAATATTTAATCAGGCTTCTCAGGAAACGGTTTCTTATAGCTACATTAAGCCGTGGATATGGCAGATCAAGTAAAGGGTTCGTCCTGGCATCCAAGAAGTCGGCATATAAATATGTAGGGGATGAACCATTACAATTTGCGAAAAAGTATGAAGATATCAAAGTCTCCGTAAATGAAGACAGGGTTGAAGGCATTGAGATATTGCAGAAAAAGTTCATGAAACTCGACGTAATTCTGCTTGATGACGCATTTCAACACCGGCAAGTCAAGCCTGGATTATCGATTTTGCTGACAGACTTCCATAAATTGTATTCCGATGATTTTATTCTCCCTTCAGGGACACTGCGGGAATTTTCCTGTGGGTCAAAGAGAGCAGATATCATCGTTGTAACTAAAACACCGAAGATATTTTCACCCATTACACGGCGCCGGATTATGGAGGAGTTGAGACCACGGCAAAACCAGCAAATCTTCTTCTCATATATCCAATACTGTGACCCGGTAATCGTAACCCCAACGTCCACAACTGTTTCTCCCTACTCCAGTTCGATGATCCTTCTCTTTTCCGGGATTGCAAATGATTACCCTATCAGGGAGCATCTCAGAAGGCATTGCCGTGAATTGGATGTCATGAAATTTCCTGATCACCATCCCTATTCACTGGATGACCTTAAAAAAATCAAAAATCAATTTGATGCTTTTCCAACCAGAAAAAAGGTGATTTTTACAACCGAAAAGGATATCATGCGGATAAAAACCCCTGAACTCAGTAATTTTGTCAAACGATTGCCGTTGTTTTATCTTCCTATCACGGTTGAATTCCATGGCGACGATAAAAGCCGATTTGATCAAACTATTCTGAACTATGTTGAAGAAAATACACGAAACTACTGAGTACCTGGCAGGGAAAACTTGTGTTAAACCTAATATTGGCATCATTCTTGGGACAGGGCTTGGCGGGTTGGTCAATGAAATAGATATTGAGCATACAATTCCGTATGAGTTCATCCCCAATTTCCCTGTTTCAACTGTTGAAGGTCATCACGGACAGCTCATCTTTGGCAACATGTCAGGTCATCCGGTTGTTGCCATGCAAGGACGCTTTCATTACTATGAAGGATATACCATGCAGGAGATTGCATTCCCGGTTCGGATCATGAAATACCTCGGAATTTCTATGCTTATTCTCTCCAATGCCAGTGGCGGATTGAATCCCAGTTTCGAGATCGGTGATCTAATGGTCGTTGAAGATCATATCAACCTGATGGGCGATAATCCTCTGCTTGGTTCAAATGAATCCGAGATGGGCCCCCGTTTCCCTGATATGAGCAAAGCGTATGATCCATTACTGATTGAATCTGTTTTCAGGATTGCCAATCAGCAGCAGATTACCTTACGCAAGGGTATTTATGCGGCCGTAACCGGACCGACCTTTGAAACCCCGGCCGAATACAACTACATACGCTTGATTGGAGCAGATGCAGTGGGAATGTCGACAGTCCCAGAGGTGATTACTGCACGCCATATCGGAATAAGATGTTTTGCTGTTTCTGTTATTTCCGACTTGGGTGTCCATGGGAAGATCGTAGAGATTTCCCATCAGGATGTTATCGCTGCAGCCAGCAGAGCGGAACCAAAAATGACAACAATCATTAAAGATCTGCTGAAGGAGTTATAATCAATAAAGAAAAGCATCAAGCACCTTCAATTTCCATTTATTGCCAACCCAATACTTTCGTTTTCCCAATGAGTACCACAGACCTCCTGCTGCTGCCATTCCTGCTCCAATTGACAAATAAACCGGATCTAAAACCTGCTTATTATGCAATCCATTGTTGATTGAAGTAATTGTCACAAGAGCTCCTCCAGCCACTATAAGTAATATCCCATTACTCTTCCTGCTCCTGAACACCTTTTCAATATATGAGATATCACCCAGCTGGATTTGATAATTCCCTCTGACAAGAATTGAAGAATCATTCACCTGGATAATCTCTTCCTGAATACGAAATTGACCTGTTTTCGTCCTCAGTTGAATCCTATCACCCTCCTTGAATGAAAAATACCTCCCTCTACCAACTTTTTCAATAACCAATACTTTTTGGGCCATAGTGAAGAGGCAAAAAAACATCAACATCCATGTAATTATGAATCTCACAACTCACTATTTGTTTACGAAAATAATCAATTCTTCTACATGACCGGAAAACCCGGAATAAGTAACTTTGCCCAGAATCATGTATCGGTTACGCATCATCGGCTGTTTACTCCTATTTATCTCTGGTTGTGTTCCTGATGAACCCATGCCAAATGGAGTTCGATCTACTGAAAGACCCATCTACTATCGTGGGGAAATTGCCCGCTCAACTCACCCATTAACATCACGTGCCATTCCTGAAACCATCCCCTTTTCGAAATTAACCCCAAAGTATAAATCTGCCCTCTCAGGTTATCTTCCAAAACAAGTGGTCCGAAGAAATCCCGACATTCTATTTCCTCTTCTCAATTTACACAGCCAATATCCCGATTTAGACTTGAATGAACCAACCAGCCAACGATTTCTGGTAGCTTATATTGAAACCGGACCATATCCATCTATGATAACGTTGAGCCGGGAACGCTATTTCCATCTTCAGCTTGACAATGACATTTTTAACTATACGGATAGGTATTACACCAATGGCATCCGGTTTACATTGATCACTCCTGGGTTAAGTCAGAACCCCTTAAGCAGGCTACTTATTCCTTACTGGAGTCGGGGAATCAACTATTATGGCATCTCTCTTGTTCAGGATATGTATACACCTTCAACTACAAAAATCGGAGGCATCCTCGAAGGAGACCGGCCTTATGCATCGTATCTTTATATCGGCAGCAGTAAAATTACCAACGATGCCTTCAATAAAGTCAGAGTGTCAAGTGAAATTCAGATAGGGATCATTGGCCCTTCATCTTTGGGAGAATATGTTCAACGAACATTCCATAATGCGGTTCCTGCTAACAATGAACCTCTTGGATGGGAATTTCAGATCCAGAATGATCTTCTTCTAAACTATGTTGTACGCATTGAGAAGGGTATTGTCTCCATCCCCGGACTTAACATTCTGATACATGGATCTGGAAGTATCGGGACAGTATACACAAATATTGGGGGAGGAGCCTACATAAGATCAGGATGGTTCAACTCATACTTCATGAACCTATTCTTCTCAAAACGTTCCTTAAATAGGTTGCGCAATGCCAGAAATGTCCAGTTTTATTTTTTTGCTGACTTTTCAGGGAAAGCAATAGGGTATGATGCAACACTTCAGGGTGGCATGTTCAATCGAACCAGTCCTTATACCATTTCGGCAGATAACATCAACCGCTTGATGTTTACTGGTTCAGGGGGGATTGCCCTTTCTTATGGAGGCATCCAACTCAAAGGAGAACAATTTTTACTCAGCCCTGAATTTGTGAATGGTTGGTGGCATAAGTGGTTAAGCATCGGGTTAACTTTCAGCTTCTAATGTTGAAAACTTTAATGGATGATTTTTGAAGATTTCTCTCATGGAAGTTTTACTTTTGACCAATGGAAGAGTTGATAAATAAGAGTCCGGATGCACTGGGCCAGGATAAAAAACAACTGCAGGAAGCTCAGCATCTAAATAGAAAACGGGCGAAAAAAAGCCCGGTTTCAGAACTATTTCTTGAGCATGGGAAGGTCCCTCCGCAAGCTGTGGACCTGGAAGAGGCTGTATTGGGTGCCATGATGCTTGAGAAAGATCCGCTGACGGAAGTTATAGAGATCCTAAAACCAGAGATCTTCTACAAAGAGGCTCACCAGATTATTTTTGCTGCTATCCAGAAATTATTTGGAAGCACGGAACCCGTTGACATCCTTACTGTTACAGAATCGCTTCGGAAAAGTGGAGAACTTGACGTGGTTGGCGGCCCATATTATATTACGATGCTTACAAATAGGGTAGCATCGGCAGCCAATATTGAATACCATGCCCATATCCTGCTGCAAAAATACATTCAACGCGAGTTAATCCATATCTCTTCCGAGATTATCAAAGAGGCCTACGAAGACACAACCGATGTATTTGAGCTACTTGACAAAGCAGAGAATAATCTTTTTTACATCAGTGAAAATAGCCTTCGTCGGACCTACAGATCGATGCAATCGCTGATGAAAGAGGCAATCCAGGAGATTGCAGCGGGCCAAAAACACGAAGGGCATCTACGGGGAGTTGGATCGGGGTTTACTGAACTCGACCGTGTTACTGGTGGTTGGCAGCGTTCTGATTTGGTCATTCTCGCCTCACGTCCCGGGATGGGTAAAACAGCTTTTGCCCTGACGATGGCCAGAAATGCAGCAGTCAATTTCAATAAACCTGTCGCTGTTTTCTCACTTGAAATGTCTGCTGTTCAGCTTGTTACACGATTGATTGCCAGCGAAACTGGAATCCCGGCGGAGAAACTGAAAAAAGGGACTCTCAACACAGATGAGTGGAATCTCTTAAACAGTAAAGTCACTAATCTGATTGACGCTCCTCTCTATATTGATGACACACCAGCATTAACTATCTTTGAACTCCGTGCAAAAAGCCGGAGGTTGCGGCAGCAACACAACATTGAAATGATCATCCTCGACTATATGCAGTTGATGCAGGGCGGAGCTGAGCACAGGGGAAACCGGGAACAGGAGATCAGCAGCATCTCGAGGTCTCTGAAGGCACTTGCAAAAGAGCTTAACGTGCCAATCATTGCGCTTTCACAGCTGAGCCGGGAAGTGGAAAAAAGAGGTGGAACAAAAAAACCGATCCTCTCCGACCTCAGGGAGTCCGGATCCATTGAGCAGGATGCCGATATGGTGATGTTTATCTACCGCCCGGAGTATTACAAAATCGATGTGGATGAACAGGGCGATTCTACGACAGGATTGGCAGAAATTGGGATAGCCAAAAACCGTAATGGCCCCACAAAAGAAATCAAACTTCGTTTCGTTGCCAAAAATGCCAAATTCATGGATTACGAGAAGGATTACGCCTTTGCTGATACTATTTCTCCAAACGACTCGTTTGATGGAAAAATAAGGACCCGCAATGTGATGTCCAGAATGGATGAGATTGACCATGAAGAGAGCAGCCCTAATGATATTCCATTTTAACTTTTCCAGAGGTATTATTCTTCTATTTTTCGTATTGATGTCGCATCTTACAATGGGGTTCTATGTTTTAATTCCTATGGATGATACCCAGAAGAATCATCTCAAAGCTTACGGAGTGGCTTATTGGGTTCTTCAAAAGAATGTGGAGGTCAGCTGGCTGTTGAATTACCGGGGAGGAAGTTTCATGATCCCCTATGCGCAGGAGATTGAACAGGAGTGCCAGATCCGTGGGGTCATTTCTCAAGTTATCAGCGATGCACAAGCCAATGCGATTCTGCTGGAGATTGCCGATCCTCAGATAAACATGGAGTCCGTCAAGCTCCATAAGCCCCCGAGGATAGCAGTCTATTCGCCAAAAAATAAACAGCCCTGGGACGATGCCGTAACCTTAGTACTCACATATGCAGAAATCCCTTATGAAGTGGTTTACGATGAGGAGATTCATGCCGGAGTTCTCCCGCTTTACGACTGGCTGCATCTCCATCATGAAGATTTCACAGGACAGTATGGCAAATTCTGGGCTGCATATAAACAAAACGCATGGTACCAGGAGGATGTTAAATTAAACGAAGATCTGGCTTATAAACTAGGATTTAAAAAGGTCTCTGAAATGAAGTTGGAGACAGCTAAAAGAATCAGGGATTTCGTGGCAGGAGGAGGATACCTTTTTTCCATGTGTTCTGCCCCTGATAGCTATGATGTTGCCCTGGCTGCAGAGGGAGTCGATATCTGTGATGTGATGTTCGACGGAGATCCACCCGACCCTCAAGCCGACAGCAAACTCGATTATTCAAGATGTTTTGCCTTTGAGAACTTCACCCTCAGCAAGAATCCCTATCAATATGAGATATCATCCATAGATGCTACCGAAACCCGTCCACGTGAATTAAATCAATCGACCGACTTCTTTACACTATTTGATTTTTCAGCGAAATGGGATCCTGTGCCAGCGATGCTTTGCCAGGATCATGAGACCATCATTTCTGGATTTATGGGACAAACGACAGCTTTCAAGAAGGAATTTCTAAAACCGTCTGTTCTCATTATGGGAGAGAATAAGGTATTGCGTGAGGTTAGGTATATTCATGGTGATTTTGGGAAAGGAACCTGGACCTTCCTGGGAGGGCACGATCCTGAAGATTACCAGCATATGGTTGGGGATCCTCCGACAGAACTCAACCTGCATCCCAACTCTCCCGGCTACAGGTTAATTCTCAATAACATTCTATTCCCGGCTGCCCGTAAGGAAAAACGTAAGACGTAAGACGTGAGACGTGGGACGTGGGACGTAGGACGTGGGACGTGGGACGTGGGAGTAAGAGGGTGTGAGGGTATGAGAGTGAAGAGTGTTAATCGAAAATCGAATTATTCGTAGTTCGAAATGACTGCCAACTGCCAACTGATCACTGGCCTTTAATGTGATCGAAGATAAAATAAGTGTAGCCGAAATCATTATCTGCATCAGGAGGATAGTCGTCTTTCGAGACTCTCTCCCAGTCTAACAGGTTCAATTCCGGGAAGAATGTATCGCCATCAAAGGCCTTATGGACTTTCGTCAGGTAAAGTCGGTCGGTAATCGGTAAGAACTGCTGGTAAATGGAAGCTCCACCCATCACAAAGTTCTCTTCTGTAGAACGGCATAATGCCAGAGCATCTTCAATAGAAGTAACCATTTCTGCACCCTCAAAATGATCACAAGGATTATCCGTAATTACAATATTTCTTCGGTTTGGTAATGGATGATTGGGAAGGGATTCCCAGGTATTTTTGCCCATAATAACTGTATGACCTGTCGTTAGCCGCTTAAACCGTTTCAAATCATCGGGAATATGCCATAACAGCTGGTTATCTTTCCCAATGGCATTATTTTCAGCTATGGCAACGATAATTGAGATCATAGTTTATTGTTTTAAACAGAAATTTCTCCTTTGATATGGGGATGAAACCGATAGTTGATCAGATCAAAATCCTCATAAGTAAAATCAAATATACCTGACTTATCAGGATTGAGTTTCATGGATGGCAAAGGAAATGGGGCCCTTGTCAGCTGAAGTTTCACCTGATCGATATGGTTTAAATAAATGTGGGCGTCACCCAGGGTATGAATAAACTCTCCGGGCTTCAGTCCGGTTACTTGAGCCATCATCAACAAAAGCAGCGTATAGGATGAGATATTAAATGGCACCCCGAGAAAAATGTCACAACTTCTCTGGTACATTTGGAGCGAGAGTCTCCCTTCTGCAACATAAAACTGAAACAATAGATGGCAGGGGGGCAATGCCATCTGGTCCAACTCACCAACGTTCCAGGCTGAGACGAGATGTCGGCGTGAATCCGGATTCATTTTAATCGATTTAACAACCTGAGAGATTTGGTCAATATGAGATCCATCAGCTCTGGGCCATGACCTCCACTGAAATCCGTACACATGGCCCAGCTCCCCCTTTTCATCAGCCCATTCGTTCCAGATGGTAACCTTATTGTCATTCAAATACTTAATATTTGTCTCTCCTCGCAGGAACCACAGCAATTCATGGATGATAGAGCGGAGGTGCAATTTCTTGGTAGTGAGCACAGGGAACCCATCATCCAGGTTAAACCGCATTTGATATCCAAACACACTGATGGTGCCGGTGCCCGTGCGATCGGCTTTGGTTACCCCATTTTTTAGTACATGATCCAGAAGGTCGAGGTATTGTTTCATAGTTTCAGCTTGTCTCTTCCCTTACCTCTTGCACGATGAAAGATAATAGAGAAGTAGTTCCGTTTACATCATAATTCCAGCCAGTGTGGCAGACACATAGGATGCCAGTGTACCACAGATCATCGCTTTGATCCCGAGTTTGGCAAGGTCGCGGCGCCGGTTGGGTGCCAGCTCTCCGATACCGCCTATTTGAATGGCCACAGAGCTGAAATTTGCAAATCCGCACAAAGCAAAGCTTGCAATGACCAATGCCTTTGGAGATAATGACTTAGCTGCTATCATTGGCGCCAAGTCCGTATAGGCAACAAACTCGTTGATTACAAGTTTCGTTCCCATCAACGCTCCAACAGTATGTGCTTCTTTCCATGGGACACCCATAGCCCAGGCAAAGATGGAGAAAAACGAACCAAGGATATCACGTAGCCGAAGGTCTTCCAGGTTCCATCCTATTGCATTCAGGCTCAATCCGGTCATGGCCACTAAACTTCCCAGCCACCCCAGAAGTGCATCAGCAAGTGCGATCAGTGCGATCATCCCAATCAGCATAGCGATGACGTTGATGCTGATTCTCATTCCATCGCTTGCACCATGTGAAATGGCATCCATCAGGTTTGCGTGGGTCTTCTTCACTTCAAGCTTCACCCGTCCTTTGGTTTCTGACTCCTGGGTTTCAGGATATACGATTTTCGCGATCACCAGTGCGCCGGGAGCAGCCATCAAGCTGGCTGCCAGGAGGTAAGGGGCAGGCACACCCATAGCTACATATACAGCAAGCACTCCTCCCGCGATACAAGCCATACTGCCGCTCATGGAAGCCAGGAGTTCCGACATTGTCATACCTGAAATGTATGGCCTGATCAGAATTTGGGCTTCAACCTGTCCGACGAAGGCACTGGCCACGTTGGAAAGCGCTTCACTCCCACTAACCCGCATAATCTTGTAAACTCCTACTGCGATGACAGCGACGATCCTTTGCAGAAGTCCTATATGATAGCCAATCGCAACCAGGACACAGACAAAAATGATCGTTGGAATCAACGTAAAGACAAAGATGAAGCTGTTCCCAGGACCAAGGATGGAATTCAGTAAATCTCCATTTGCCAGAAAACCAAAGCAAAAACGGGCACCCTCCATACTGTATTCCAGGAGTTTCTGAATTCCGAAGCCAATCTTTTCAAAGATCAGTTGCCCAATTGGTATTTTCAGAACGAAAACAGCAGTTCCAACCTGAAGAATGATGCCAGTAATCACAAGGCGGTAATTAATCGCCTTTCGGTTATTAGACATCAGAAATGCGATTCCAAAAATCAGCACAAGGCCAAGAATACCGGTAAATCTATCCATACAGTTTTTTCAGGCATGAAAAATGCTACAACATGGGCACTATCCCTGGGATCAATCCTAGGTCTCCCTTTTTCTTTTTGTGATTTCGTCCCGGATTTTAGATGCCTTCTCGTATTCTTCGCTCTCAACAGCTTTTTTTATTAATTGCTTAAGCTCTTTAATCGTGTAAACTGATAAGTCATCTCCCAGGGTTGTGGGAATCTCCTGTTCCACTTCAGGATGAATGGATTCTGAAGTCTCCTCATCCATGACGATCCCCGCCGCCACCATGATATTTTCATAGGTGTATATCGGACAGTTGAACCGTAATGCCAGGGCAATTGCATCGGAGGTTCTGGAATCCACCTCCTTTTCAGTCTTTCCATCGGAACAGAGGAGAACTGCGTAAAAGACCCCTTCACTAAATTTATTGATAATCACCTCCGTTACGTTAATGTGAAAGGTCTCTGCAAACGATTTGAAGAGGTCGTGCGTGAGCGGACGAGGTGTTTTGATTTTTTCGATTTCTATTGCAATAGCTTGGGCTTCGAAGCTCCCAATGATGATAGGCAACCTTCTCTTACCCTCCTGTTCTCCCAGAATGATCGCATAAGCGCCGCTTTGTGATTGGCTGTATGACATGCCAATGATCTCAAGCCGGAGTTTCTCCATTCCCTAACAAGTTTGCTTTACACAAACCTACGTGATTTTTATCAATCTAGCAAACAACTGTGGAAAAATTCCGCTCTATCTTTGAAAAAAGTCTTATTTTTGCCGGAATTAAATCATTGAAACTAAATACATTCATATGAAGCGATTTACGACAGTTCTAATTGCAATTCTTGTTCCATTTTTAAGTATGGCCAGTGAAGCAGACCTGGTTATACCTGAGCTGACTGCCGCCCAAAATAACTTGTTATACCTCGGATTCATCATTTGTGTCCTGGGATTGTTATTTGGATGGTATCAGTATGCAAAAGTGAAAAAAATAAGGGCACATCAATCGATGCTCGATGTGGCAAATGTAATTTTTCAGACCTGTAAAACATATCTGATCCAGCAGGGAAAATTCCTGGTGATCCTTTTTCTCATCATCGGACTATGTATGGCTTTTTACTTCGGATACTTGCAGCATAACTCTTTTGGTGGAGTCCTGTTAATCCTTGCCTGGACTGTTATCGGCATCCTGGGATCATACGGCGTTGCCTGGTTTGGTATTCGAATGAATACGCTGGCCAACAGTCGGATGGCTTTTGCTTCGCTTGAAAGAAAACCGCTGAAATTGTTGAATATCCCACTCAATGCCGGGATGAGTATTGGAGTAGCACTGATCTGCGTTGAACTGATCATGATGCTGATCATTCTTCTTTTCGTGCCGCGCGAATACGCAGGCGCCAGTTTCATCGGGTTTGCGATAGGCGAATCGCTGGGAGCTTCAGCGCTTCGTATTGCCGGAGGAATTTTCACTAAGATCGCCGATATTGGGTCTGACCTGATGAAGGTGGTTTTCGGCATCAAGGAAGACGATCCACGGAATCCTGGTGTCATTGCTGACTGTGTAGGCGACAATGCTGGCGACAGTGTTGGTCCGACCGCCGACGGATTTGAGACTTATGGGGTGACAGGAGTTGCTTTAATTGCTTTCATCGTACTGGCTATCACCGATATTGAGTTCCAGCGACAACTGTTGACCTGGATCTTCGTGATGCGTATCCTGATGGTTATCACATCGATTACCGCCTTCTACATCAACAAAATGATCAGTCAGGCCAGATACAATAACGTAGACGACCTCGACTTTGAGAAGCCATTGACCACCCTGGTTTGGATCACATCGGTATTATCCATCATCGCTACCTTTGGCGCAAGTTACTGGCAACTCGGGGCATTGCCCAACAATCTTTGGCTCATCCTTTCCATTATCATCAGTTGTGGAACTTTAGGTGCAGCCCTGATCCCCGAATTTACCAAGATCTTTACCAGCCCCAAATCCAAACATGTGAACGAGATCGTTACCGCTTCCCGTGAAGGAGGAGCTTCCCTAAACATCCTCTCTGGACTGGTAGCTGGTAATTTTAGTGCATTCTGGCAGGGTTTGATTTTTCTTGCTCTGATGTTCATCGCATTTGTGGCCAGTCAGTATGGCCTGGGCGAAACGATGATTTATCCCTCTATCTTTGCTTTTGGCCTGGTTGCATTTGGTTTCCTGGGCATGGGGCCAGTTACGATTGCGGTTGATAGTTATGGGCCGGTTACAGACAATGCTCAATCAATTTACGAGTTGTCCCTGATTGAAGAAAATCAGGCTGAAGTTACGGTTGAGATAGAGAAGGAGTTTGGTTTCAAACCCGACTTTGAGAAGGCTAAGCACTATCTTGAAGCCAACGATGGTGCCGGAAATACCTTCAAGGCAACGGCCAAACCAGTACTGATTGGAACTGCAGTTGTTGGCGCCACTACGATGATCTTCTCTCTGATATTGATCATCCAGAAACATTTCGGCATTGCACCAGAACAGATTCTGAATGTCTTAAACCCTTACACTATCCTGGGATTCATGGCCGGTGGAGCAGTGATTTATTGGTTTACAGGCGCCTCCATACAGGCAGTGACAACAGGAGCTTATCGTGCTGTTGAGTATATAAAACAGAACATCGTCCTGGATGATATAGGCGAGAAAAAGGCATCCATTGAGAAATCGAAAGAGGTGGTAAAGATTTGCACACAATATGCACAAACAGGGATGTTGAACATTTTTGTTGCCATCTTCTCATTTGCGGTTGCGATCGCCTTCCTTTCGGGTTACAGGAACCTGGGGCTGGAACCAAGTGATCCAAATATATATGCTGCTGCCTCCTTCTTTGTAGCCTATCTGCTCTCAATTGCATTCTTTGGGTTGTTCCAGGCTATTTTTATGGCCAACGCCGGTGGTTCCTGGGATAATGCCAAGAAGGTTGTTGAGGTTGACCTGAAAGAGAAGGGGACACCTTTGCATGAAGCATCCATTGTGGGTGATACAGTTGGTGATCCATATAAAGACACCTCTTCTGTTGCTTTGAATCCGATCATTAAATTTACGACTCTTTTCGGCCTACTGGCAATGGAGATAGCCATTTCGGAAGATTTTTACCGGATGGCTCCTTATATAGGAATCGTATTTGGTGTGATCGCCCTTTACTTTGTCTACAGATCCTTTTACAATATGAGGATCCCGAAAAAGGCTTAGAAGGTCGAATCTGATTTTACAAGGCTGATTCCGTGTGAGTCAGCCTTATTTTTTATATATATTTGCATCCATATCACACTTAAACCTAACGCAATGAAGACAATTATTACACTCTTAATTCTTCTTACAAGCCTTTCTGTCAGCTTTGCACAGAACCGTTGTGCCTCCACTGTACCACAGAACGCAAAGATCCTGGTGCTTGACAGATCACAGATCGCTGATTTTACGATTACTGACACAGAAGGCAACGAATTGAATCTTTATTCCACGCTGGATCAAGGGAAAACCGTATTCCTTGACCTCTTCTTTACTACCTGCAGTTGGTGCAT